>NZ_JAOXHL010000009.1 GCF_025780085.1 Ureaplasma miroungigenitalium
AAAGATTAATTTTAGCTAAAGAACTGCTCAAAGATGATGGAGTTATTTTTGTGTCTATCGATGATAGTGAACAGGCTTATCTAAAAGTGTTAATGGACGATATTTTTGGTGAAGAGAATTTTGTTACAAACTTTATTTGGCAAAAAAAGTCTGGTGGTGGATTGAATACTTATATTTATGAAGGCCACGAATATTTAATTTGTTATGGCAAACACAAGAATTATTTAAAGAAAAAATTATTTTTCCCTAAAAAGATTAATATTAAAAATATTGAAAAAGATAGCACTGGTTTTTATTATTGAGAAAAAGATTTTCTAAGAAAAAACTTCGGAAAGAAAGTTGATAATGAGCATAGAAATATTTTTTATGAAGAACTGGAACAATATAAAACTAAAGATGAGATTAAACAAATTAATGAAAACATAAAATTAGGTAATTACAAATTGTTTTCATACGGCGATAATAAACATTTAGTTGCTAAAAAGATTTATACGCAGAATAACGATTATAAGTTAGTTACTCCATATTCTATTATTTCAGGTATGTGATCATCAGATGGAACATCGGAATTAGAAAGCATATGCGGGAAAACAAATTTTACGACAATAAAACCTCTATCATTAATAAAATTAATTGTTAATATTTTAAATAACAAAAATGCCCGTATTCTGGATTTCTTTGCAGGTTCAGGAACAACTGCTCACGCTGTTTTGGAATTAAATAGAGAAGATGGTGGAAATAGAACTTTTACCTTGATAACCAATAATGAAAACGATA
>NZ_JAOXHL010000010.1 GCF_025780085.1 Ureaplasma miroungigenitalium
CGTAATCTTGCAAAGGGATTAGATGAAGCTATCGACTTAAATAAATCATCTACATTTAAACCTTTAATTGACAAGGGATTATACGAAAAAACATTCCTAGCTGAAGCTGAAAAACAAATTGCCAATTTAAAACACGACATTCGTATGTATGCTAATTCACCATTCTGAAAGAAATTACGTGAACAAAAAGCAACTGTTGGTTTTACTTCTCGTGTGGGTCCTTCTGATTTAGACGTTCAAAACATGAATGTTATTAGTATTTACCAACCCGATGATAACCCATTATTATATACTTCACCGGACTTTGAAGATTTACCAGGTCTAGGACTTAAATTCCCTGTTCCAGATGAAAGAGGGGCAGATTTATTAGACAGTCAATGATCATTTGGTGCTCAAATTGTCCACGGTTCAGGTGACTCAGCTGCTAAAACTAAAGTTGTAAACGACTTGCTTGATGGATTTGGTGAAAAATTTGATTACTTAATTTATGTTTATAACGATAAGGGTGCTGCACACGAATATAAGGGTCCAGATGGTGAAAGTTACCGTGACCACTTGGTAAACAACCCCGGTTTCGCACCATTACGTTTAATTAAAGGTTCAAAAAAAGACCACATGATTTTTATGGGTAATGATGGATGAAGTTCAACTTATGGAATCGCTGGTACTCACTGATTACTACAAAAATATTCTGAATTATTCGGGATGCCAAAAGATGAATTAGATGGTTTAAAAGCTAAAGAAAAATTCAAA
>NZ_JAOXHL010000011.1 GCF_025780085.1 Ureaplasma miroungigenitalium
ACATATGTGTATCACATCAATTTTGAATTTCATCATATGTTTTTGCTGCAAACAAAATCGCTGGCAATCCGTGTGCTCTAATTTTTACTACTTCATATTTAAATTTCATTCAGTTTCACTTCACTTTTTAAATATATTGTTTCAATTGATATATACATATTTTTAATATGCATGCATGTATGTATGTGTGCATGCATTTTGCCTTATTATAACTAATTAAAAAGAGTTAATAACATCTGGACTATTTTATTGATTATTACCTGGTAAAGTAGGATTAACCTTCTTATTACCAGTGATATTTGGATTATCTTTAATTATCTTTTTGCTATCAATATCTATTGCACTTTCTCGTTGTTTATCCTTTGTCGCATCATAGTTTTTATCGATAACATTAAATATGCCTGAATGCGCAAAATTAATAGAATGATGCGTTTTTTGGCGGGTAATAATGATTGTTTTCCAAAATCATTTTTCAGCATCACCTTTTGCTTCGATGTCACTAATAACTTTTAAAGTGATGAAAAAAGGGTAAGCCATTTGGTTTACCCCCATTTTTCCTAGACTTCC
>NZ_JAOXHL010000012.1 GCF_025780085.1 Ureaplasma miroungigenitalium
AACAAAAATGCCCGTATTCTGGATTTCTTTGCAGGTTCAGGAACAACTGCTCACGCTGTTTTGGAATTAAATAGAGAAGATGGTGGAAATAGAACTTTTACCTTGATAACCAATAATGAAAACGATATTGGCGATAACATCACATATGAACGTTTATACCGGATTAATCATGGTAAGGGAACACATGATGAGAAATTTAAATGAACCGACAAAAACTTACCATATCTAAGTAATTTAAATGTTTTTAAGGTTAAAAAATTCGACATTTCAATTAATGCTCAAAACAATCCTAACGAAATGATTAAGACAATGTTAAAACAATCTTTGGCACATTTTAAAATCATGCACTTTGAAGTAAATAACAACGAAATTCTAAGACAATTATTAGCACTGCAACCATACGAGGAAGATGAAGATGCAACTAAGTAATAGTCAAAAGAAGTGTGTTGATAATTTATTAACACATTATTTAAGCATTAAACAAAAAGCTAAATCTGATCATCATAAAATTGTTGAATTTAAAGCCCCAACAGGTTCTGGTAAAAC
>NZ_JAOXHL010000013.1 GCF_025780085.1 Ureaplasma miroungigenitalium
GTAACAAAATTCTCTTCACCAAAAATATCGTCCATTAACACTTTTAGATAAGCCTGTTCACTATCATCGATAGACACAAAAATAACTCCATCATCTTTGAGCAGTTCTTTAGCTAAAATTAATCTTTCATTCATCATATTTAATCAGCCGTTACGACTGAATTTATCACGGTAAATAAACTTATTATTGTTGATTTTTAAAGAATCGTTTGCAACAGAATTCCCATCCGAATTTGCTGCTTCTGTATTATAAGGAGGGTCGATGTAAATTACATCATATTTATAATCGAGCGCAGCTCTCTCTCTCTCTCTCTCTCTATGAGAACTAAGTTCTTTAAAGCATCATAGTTCTCACCAATGATTAAGGTATTCTCATTGTCTATTGTGTTAGTAAATGATCTTTTAGCATCATATTCTAGAACACTCACAGCTTGCGAATCAAT
>NZ_JAOXHL010000001.1 GCF_025780085.1 Ureaplasma miroungigenitalium
GGGTAATGATGGATGAAGTTCAACTTATGGAATCGCTGGTACTCACTGATTACTACAAAAATATTCTGAATTATTCGGGATGCCAAAAGATGAATTAGATGGTTTAAAAGCTAAAGAAAAATTCAAAGTGAATCAAAATCCCCTAACATTATTCACTGAAGACGATTTAACTACCACAGCAGATGGTAAAAAAGTCTTCAAAGAAGGTAAGAGTCCTTATAAAAAACACCGACCTGATGGTACAGACATTAACAACTACGCCTCTTCATTCCACGTATT
Organism: Ureaplasma miroungigenitalium; assembly: GCF_025780085.1. Taxonomy (GTDB): domain Bacteria; phylum Bacillota_I; class Bacilli_A; order Mycoplasmatales; family Mycoplasmoidaceae; genus Ureaplasma; species Ureaplasma miroungigenitalium. Next base: position 280 of record NZ_JAOXHL010000001.1, read on the forward strand.
AGACCAAACATTATCACTTGGTATTTACCCTAACTACTTCTCAATTCTAACTATCTCAACATCTGATAAAGGTAAATTATCAAGTATTGAATATCTAGAAGAATTATATGGTGCTGATTTCATTAATGGAATTCCAACAATTGGAACATCAAGTGTACCAGGTTCAGAACACATTCGTGACCTTTCAAATACACACCTTAAATTCTTCTATGGTTTAAACATTAACACTTTAGGTTCTGGTTTCTCTGGATGATCTAAAACAGGGAACGTTCTAAATTCACAAAACTGAGGAGAAGAATATAAAGATTTATTATCAAGTATTGCCTTTACATCACGTCGATTCCGTGAAATCGATAGAGTTTATTCAAGAGATGAAAAATATCAACCAACTGGAGCGCTTGAAGGTTACGATGAATACCTCGCTTGAAAAAACACGAAATATATATTGAATATGACAAATATATAAAAATACTGATTCTAAATAAAAATTACGCCAAAATACATTATATGTTCCGTTTATTTTTTACTTTTTTAATAAAAGGGGCCTAAAAAGGCTCTTTTTTTTTTTTTTCAATGGTGTTATAATCATTTTTGTATTTTTAAAAAAAGGAGAAAAAATTTGGAAACTCAATTGTATCAAGGAACAAACTCTAACCAACTTAACAAGTTAAAGAAAACTCGTTTGGTAGGTTTGTTATCTTTAATTAGTATTGCTTTCATTGTTACAGCGATTATTGTAATCTGCGTCGGACAATCTAAGACAGCGTATACATATAATGACTTCAGTATTACTAGTTTATATAACTCGACTGTTTCATCAGGCGGTGAATATTATCAATACTTAGCTGCATTCGGCGCATTGATGGGTATTGGTTTAATTTATGAATTAGTTGTTGCTATTTTATATGTAGTTATGGTTTCACGATTAAATGTTGATAAATTTAAATTATGAACTATTTTATTAATTGTGGGATTATGTGTTATGCCAATTCTGTATTTTATTGCATGAATTTACACACTTGTAGAAATCAAAAACATGATTAATAAACAAAAATAATTGTATTAAGATTATTTTCTCATCATAGGAGGTGAAGATATATGAATAAAAAACAAAAACGTATTTTAGGTTTTGTATTAGCTCCGATCGCTTTGGCAGCTGTGATTACACCAATTGTAACTAGCTGTTCAAAACAAGATCCATTAGAAAAAGAATACAACAAACTAAAAGCTGAATATAAAGCTCTTCTTAAAAAATCGGGTATTGACAACTCAACAATCGATATGATAATAGCTCCAGCAATCAAAGTAGCTGATGAAATGTTCAAAAACGCAAAAAACGATGCAGAGAAAAAAGAAGCGATTGAATATATTAAAAATTTAATTAATATGCAAAAAATGAATAATGCCGCTTTAGGTCTTTAATAGTTTTTGCAAAAAAACAGTTCGGACGTTCCTGTCCGTTCTGTTTTTTTATTTTTTAGAATATTTGAAAAAAAATGTTTTTTACAAACAGATTAGGATATATGAAAAAAATAAAAACTGTTTTAGGTTTTATTTTAAGTTTAATAGTTCTAGCTGTCATGGTTATATTAATGCATACTGGTTGCTTAAAAAACTGATTTTATGAATAATTGTTGCTAAAAACGAACACTTAACGTTCGTATAAGGATTTGAAATTGATTAAATAACTATCACACAATTAATAAAAAGTAAAATGGTAACAGCTAATTATCTTTTTGAAAAACATAAAAACCCTTTTAGTAAGCAAGAAGTGGTAATGATATAAATTTGCCATTGACTTATTTTATACAACAATAATTTCTTGAATATCAAACATATATAAATACAAGCAAACCCTTATTTGTCTTGATAACCTGCTTTTGTATTTGTTAAAAACAGTTGATATAAATTAATTAAAAAAGCTGTCAAAAACGCAAAAAAAGTCATGAAAAAGCACGAAAATGAAGAAAAAAAGCGTCTTTTTTTTTTTTTTTTTCAAATAACTTATAATTCGAATATACACATTTTTAAAAAAGGAGAATCTAGCAAGTGAACGCTAACCAAATTGTTGAAGGACAAAAAAATACTTACTTAAATAAATTACAAAAAACGCGTTTAGTTGGTCTTTTATCAATTGTGGGGTTGGTATTTACTATCGTTGCTATTATCATCCTTGTTGTAGGAATATTTAAATCACAACAAGATACTACGATAGTTGATGAACCTGATATTAATAGTAATATGCACGGTTTCATTCCGCGCTCAACTTATTATCCACATTTTACAGAACCATATTATAAACGTCCAAATATATATGAATACTTCGATTTAAATGATGAGGTTTTTATAGGTTATTTAATCGCCTTCTACGTAATATTTTTCATGAGTGTTATCTATGATATCACTATCAATATTATCTATATCATTATGATCGTTCGATTAAATGAAGAGAAATTTAAAACTTGGATTATTTTATATGTTGTTGGATTATGTGTGGTACCGATTTTATATTTGGTTGCCTGAATTTACACGCTAATTCAATTAAAATGAATGATTAATAAAGAAAAAATTATGCCCAAAAAACAACTAATTCTTTATAAAAAAGGAGCAATTATTGATGAATAAAAAACAAAAACGAATTCTTGGTTTTGTATTAGCGCCAATCGCTTTGGTTGCTATAACTACACCAATTGTAACCAGCTGTTCAAAACAAACAAGAAAAACAACAACTCGATCTAATCAAATAACAAAAACAACCGATGAGTTAAAACAAATCCATCAAGAGTTTATACTTATAATTGAAGAGCTTAGAAAAAAACAAAAAGATGCAGGTACAGATGTATTCTCTGCAGATTTATGAAATGAATTAATTAAAAAGACCAATGAACAGTTTTATAAATTAGAACATACAACGACACTTTCGGATGAACAAAAACAAAAAACGATTGCTCTTCTCAAAGAACAAATAGAGCACATGAAAAAAATGATGTCTAGCTTTCCGGTCTAAGATCATTTATTAATTCAACTTCGAGACACGAAAGGAGGTGATTAAATATGTCAAAAAGACCAAATCACAATGCTGATATTAGCAACCCTAATAAAGGAACATGTGGTACTAATAAAACCTATGATAGAAATCAAGGAAATAGAGGATCACAATTAAATCCTAATAATAAAAATCGTTAATTAATGATAAAAAACAAATTCAAAAATTAAGGAAATTAATGAAAAAGAACACAAAAAAGCCCCTGTACTTAATTAAAGGAACAGGGGGTTTTTGTTCATAATATCAAATAAGCCGTGTTCTGTACTCAAATGAGTGTTAATTATTTATCTATAAAAGTTTTCACTTTTATCCATAAACCATTTCGTTTCATGGTTTATGACTCCCTTACCAAAATTTAGGTTTCTCGCTTGCGGGGTTTACCAACGTTTCATCCTTTTGATTTCTCAAAAGCTCGTCTCTGTGGCACTTTTAGATAGATTAACCATATTAAAAACTTAGGTTAATCTATAGCCGTCATTGATGAACAACAATGCTATGCTTTATGAATTATACATACAACAAACACTACAAGGAATCACACCTTGTGCGAGCACGGACTTTCCTCTATTAATATCAAAAAATATTAACAGCAATTAACTATGATATTTAAATTTTAAACTATTTTTTAAGAATTTTTAAAAAGAAATTTGGGGTCAATGTTTTCTTGTGCAAAACCGTTTGGGAACAGATTAGTACGCATTTGTGGATTGGCTTGATACAAACTAGCTAAGGCTTGACGATAAGATGTTTTTTGATCTTTCCCAGTTCCATAAATTAAATCATATTGGGGTAGATTATATTGACCATATAATCCCTTATAATCAAAACCTTGTGAACGTAAAGCTAAAACTAGTCCTGTTGATGTGTTTTGGGTTTTTGTGTGGTATAGACCAATAACCTCGTTGCGTTGATTACGCATTGATGAACCACTCGCTCCACCATAAGGTTCATAATCACGAGGTAAATATTGTAAGCCAAAAGAAATGTATTCATGATTATCATGTGTTTTCATTAATTTTTGTCCATTATATGGTGAAGCTAAAAAAGCATCAGAAATTCCTGGTTTATTTAAGAAAGAACGATAGCCCACTTGGTAACTAAAACGTCCTCCATATTGCATTTCCTTTTGTGTTTTTTCTTTTGTTTCTTGTGAAACACCAACTTCATCTATGGATGGTTGGTCGAAGAATTCGTATTTACCATTAGTTCATAATGATGTGGAGTTACGATACAGTTGTTTAACTTTTTCTTCATCATATTGTGAAAAGTAAAAGTCCTCAATAGCTAAAGGATATCCTAATAAGTAAAATTGATCACCTGGATATTTTTCAAAATCAGCTTTCAATAAAGGTGCATCATGATCAGTGAAGTGATTTAAATAATCATAATTAATAAATTTAATTTGCTTATCTTTTTGGTTTGCATAATCATTAGTTAAAGCTTGTGTAATCTCTTGATTAGTGTGTAGATCATTAAAAGCTTGCTTATTATTAGCTCAGATTGATCATTCATTAGCTTGAACCTTACTAAAATCGATTTCAATTACTGCAAAATCGGCGAATTCTTTTTTATCAGCATATTTAGCTTTAAATTCGTCAGCTAAATAGTCAACAGGATCTTTGTTTAAGAAATCAGTTGCTTGGTAAACGACATGACAAATGTCATTGATTCGTTGGCTCTTTAGTTCTTCTTCTTGATTGGAAATAATAAAAGAAGTGAAATGATCATCATAATCCGTTAAAGTGAATTTGGTATTCAATGGTGGGTTTTGGTTTAAACGGGTTAATGAAATCCCCTGAGTAGTTTCATTTAATAAATCAGCAACGTGTAAATTAGTAGCAAAATATCATTTAGTTGGATACGAATTATCTTGCGGTTGTTCGTAGTCTAAAATTCACATTGTTCCTCGATGCAAACTTAATGAAAATTTACTTTTATCATCAGTACTAATACTTGGATCATTTTCGTTACCTGGTTTATAGTCTGGGTTTTTATTAGTAAAGGAAACAGAGAAAGTTTGTTCTCCCATTGTTTGGTATTGTTTATTTAATAACAAACGAGCTAAACCTTTATTTTTAAAACCGTTTCTATGGTATGCATCGACTCATGCTGGCCCTTGCGGTGGTAAATTATTAGCAATTGAAAGACCATTAACAGTGTTATCAGGATTATAAACAGGCAGAGTATAGCCTTTATAGGCTTGATTGTCATAAGTATCTAAGCCTAAAGCAGCACTAAGTGTGTTGAAGGTATTTTTTTGATTAGCTTGGACTGATGCTAGGTCAGGTCTAACATCTCTTAATAAAGCATTATGTCATTGGTTTTTCAAGCCAACCATATAATCATCATTATCGTATTTTACCCGTTCAGCAGCCGTGTATTTAGTAAAGTAATCTAATTGTTTTTGCTTTTGATCAGCATTCTCTTCTTGTACAATAAAACCATTTTCGTCAACTAAAACTGGTGAAGTTTTAAAACCTTGAATTTCAATTTCTTTTGTAATATAAGTTTTGGTTTTATTGTGAACAATTTGAACAATTAGAACAGCGTGTCCTGTTTTGCTTGATATATCTTGTTGAGCGCTATTATAATCAGGTCTTAATTCACTTACTCGTGCTGAAAAAAGTGATAATTGTTGACCTTTTAAAGTTAATTTAATTTGATCTAAATTATTTTTTAAATCATTAATAGTTAAATTAGCGGGTGGTGTTTGTACATTATTATATTGGCTGATAACAACTTCAAGTTGATCCATGATTGGTCGAATTTCTGCAGGTACAGGAGCATCAACTAATTGATCATTATTTGGGTTCGGGTTTGTGTTTGGGTTAGCAGGATTATTAGGTGTGTCATGCTGAGTGCTAGTGTTTTGTGAATCATCTGGTGTGGTTGATGATGATTCGTTTTTCGGATTAGTTGGATCAATGATTTCTTCTTGTGGTTTGTTAGGGTTTTTACAGCTTGTTGCAATGATGGCTGTACTTGCAGTTAAGAAACCCATTGCACATAAAGTTCATAATCAGCGATGCTTTTTCTTACTTTTTAACATATTATTTCTCCTTGTTTTTTAATTCTTAGGCAATCTCAATGCTAGCTGCACCATCATCTGTTCGCACTGCAAAACCAGATGATAATTTGCTTCTTATTTGTTGATCATTGGCGTTAACTAAAATCGGGTTATTTTTAACATATGAGGAATCAGCATACTCTTTTAAAACTCGAAGATTAGCTAAACCATTGCTGTTTAAAGGTTCATTTCCTTGGACAACTTTGATGAACTTTGTATTATCTTTGTTGTTGAAAAAGATTTTAGTTTTAGGCATTTGAGGTTGTTCTAAAATCATAATATCTTTAAATTGAGCATTATTTAATTCATCAGTCGTAATTTCAAAAACAGCACTCTCATTTTTTAATCATAAATATTTTAACTTACGTGTTCCATTGGTATTCTTTTTATGATCTGTAAACACAAGACCACGTAGTGATTTTAAGCTAGTATTTGATAAGTCTAATCCCCATGGGTATGAATTACCACCCTCGTTATGATCTGGTTTTAAACCACCACCCATATCGCCGTTAAAGAATGGTTCATTATTACGAGTAAAGTAAGCCATTCGTAAACCGTAATTAATACGATTTAGTTTCTTATCTAAATCGGGAGCATTATGATTTAAATCATCTTCATAAAAGATCAAACTGTTAAACGTGATTCGTGTTCATGGTTTATAACCAGTCGGCACATCAGTTCTTGTGTTGTAATCGTTAGTATTGATTCAGTGAACATTTTTTAATGCTCAAGGGTTGATTCGTCAAGCATCATCGTATGGTAATTCATTAGTATATAAACCAAGCTCTTTGATTTCTTCTTTCTCTTCTAAAGCTATTAATGCGCTGGTATCTTTTTTTACAAAGAAAAATTCAACTTGTAAAAGTTTTTTTGGTAAAGCCTTAACGATGTGATAAAAGGATTGGTTGGCCCCAGCTGAACCGATATTTAAGAAACGATACCCTTCTAAAACAACGTGATCTTTTTCTAGTTTTTCTAAGACTTTTATAGTTGCTTCATAAGCATCTTGTCTTGAAAGATCAATTGTTAATACTCGACCTTCGTTACGTTTACCTGGTTCAGGGTTAATACGAGTTAATTTCTCAAATGTAATGCCTGTAATACTTTCAGGATTATATTTATAAATGTATTCGTAATCAAGGGTCTTATCTCAACCTTGATAATTACCACTAATTAAATCATCTGGAGAACGATTGAACTCGGATTTATAACCAAAGACTCGCCGGTTTTCATTATCGTATATTAAACGGGATGTAACTTTGTTAGTTCCCGGTAGTGGGGTAAATGCGTAACTGTTAATTTCTCCATTTTCATCAATATAAGAATTGGAGTCATCAAGTGAATACCCACCGTCTTTAATCATTTTTTCGGCATTTTTTGATAATACCGTAAACTTACTAAAATCAATATATGCTGCGATTTTTATAATTCTTGCTACTGATTTTTTAGTTTGTGGACTAGGGTCTTTTGGTAGTTTATCAAGTTCAGCGATTGTTTCTGGACTAGTGCCATCATAAACATATTTTTTTCACGCATCAGTATTATGAATTAATCTTCAATAACGATCAGATATTGATAAATAATAATTATGGCGTTGCAGTTCATTGTCATTATAAGGGTCATGACCATTTTGCATTACCAAATTTTCTAATTGATCTTGTTTTAAATTTTGGATATCCTCTCTAGTGATGCCACCAAAAGTTCGGTTTTTGAAGAAATCTGTTGATTTTTCAACCTGTTTATCAATAAAAGCTTTCGATGGGTTGAAATTAACTACATCAGGTACACGTTCAGCTAAGTAAGGATCGGGGTTTTTATTAACAATCCCTGCTTGAACATCACTTTTGAAGTAAATACGGTTTGGTTGCGGTTGTAAAGTTACCGTTTCGGTTAATCCATCTACTTCAACCGGAACTGTTATTTGTTTTGGAATAACTTGTAATTCGGCGGGTAATTCAGATTCAGTAATTGTTTTAGCAGGAACTTTATCTTCTTGAATTTCCTCGTGTTTTTTAATTTCTACTTCAGGTTCTTTTTTTGGTTCTTCTACAGGTTTTTCGGGTTCTTTTGGTTCTTCCTTAGGTTCTTCAGGTTCTTTTGGTTTCTCTGGTTCGACAATTGGCTTTTCAGGCTCTACAATGGGCTCCTCAGGTTTTTCAGGTTCTTTCGGTTCTTCCTTAGGTTCCTCAGGTTTTACAATTGGTTGATCATCTTCATTTTTAGGTTCTTCTTGTACTTCTTCCTTCGGTTTTTCTGGCTTTTTCGGTACTACAGGATGATCTACTATTTTATCTTCAACTTTATTTAAAATGAAATCGTTATCGTAAACAAAAACGCTTTGGGTAATTTCCGAAGCGTGGCGTTTTTTTACAGCAACAGCAATAGCTGATACTGACGCAATAACTAAACAAGATGCTACAATTCCGATTGTTAATTTATGTTTTAGTTTCATAAAACAAATCCTCAACTAAAAATATATCTATTTTTTAATGGATAATAAAATCTAAATAATTATAGCATATGCGAATATTACCCATGTGAGAAAAAGACTTGTTCAAAAGAATAAAAACCAAATATACAAAAATAAATTATTTTTTTAGTATAATATTAAATAATATTCGAGTGAGATGAGGTTTTTTTATAAACATGCGCAATCTTTTACTTCTCCATAATTTAGCGATTAATGAGCATGCCCGAAACAATGAATTAAAGTCTCGATGATCTGTTAAAAAAATCATTAGTTATTCATTGTTAGTTCTTTATTTTATTATAAGTGTAGCCGTCCTTTTTACACTTCATAAATACTTCTTCCATACACCAAAAGCTATGGATATTGGACATTTATTAAGCTATAACAACTCTTTTATGTACTTTAAAAATGTGGCTTTTATCACACAGGGGACAATCCTGTTAATCTGCCAGTTTTTTAGTCTTTTTTTTATATATAAAATTATTAATTTTAATTCTTTTGATATCAAAAAATCATGATGGGCAATCACTGCGTATCTCAGCATTTTTGTTATTTCAATCGGACTTTATTTTGGATTTAGTATTCATAATTGAAATGACGTCTTTTATACAAGTTTTTTAGTGTTGATAATTACAATCACACACCTAATGGTTTTTATTTTTATTAAATCAAAAATCTACAGTATTGATTTAACTTTTAATTTTAAAAAAATCTTTTACTTTATCGCCTATGCTGCCTTCATTATCTTTGTGTGTATTGGTGTTGGATTATTAGCTGGTTTTAGTTTTAATAACGAAGCATTTAATTTATTAAAAGCGAATAAAAACGCGATTAATAATGAGTATGTGTCAAATAATTTATATGAGTTTTTTCATAATTTACACGTTATTTTAAACAATCCTGGATATGCAACATTGTTATTCTTTATTATTTGCTTACTCACAGCTAATTTAGCCTGCATTGTTTTAGTGTTCATTTTAAATTTTAAAAAATACCGCAATCAATCCCATGAGAATACGCCTATATTAAGTTTTTGTGGTGTTATCTTATTAAGTGTTTTTTTATTCTTTTCAACAATTAGTTTTAATCAAAATAAATTAAATATTTACTCAACTTTTGACATTGTTGAAACACTTGATTTATTGTATATAAATTTATTTTTTAGCATTTTATTTATTAGTGCTTTTTGTTTTGTTATTTTTTATGCGAAGACAAAAAACAAACTCAAAGATAAGCTCTTAGATTTATATATTATTTATCTTATTACACACTGAATGCTATCTTATTTGTTGGTTGCCAACCAAACTAATGAAGCACAAAATTTTTATATTATTTGGTTGACCTGTGTTGTTAGCATTATAAACTTTATAATTCTAATATCGCGTATGCCATTAGTTAAACGTTACCAACGTTATCGACTAAATATGCACTTACTTTTCATCATTACAATATTAATATTAAATGCATTAAACACTTGATTTAAACGTTATAATAACGATATATTTAATGATTACAATTTAAGTTTATGAAACATGACTTTCATCCCTTATTTAATTTATGCATTGACATCAACAATTATTAGAGGGTCAATATATATTAATTGAGTAATTAAAGTGAAAAATACAAAAACATTAAAAGTTTAGAACGAGGTTCGTATGATCAAGACAAAAAAAATAAATAATGAATTTAAAGAATTTCAAAAAAATCGTCAAGTTGAAGCTAATAAGACTGGTTTGCAAGGAATTTACCAACGTTTTTATGACGCTGTGCAATCAGATCAATACGTTAGCTTTGACGCACTTGTAAACACAGCGATGCTTGATGCACAATTGCCGTATGACAAGACACTAATTCAAAGATTAAAAGAAAAAATCAATAATGCCTTAAAAGAAAAGAACGATATTGTAACCTCTTTCTTTGTTATTAGTTTTCAAAAACAACCTAATTTAAGCTTATTTAAAACATATCCCGTAATTATGAATTCAGAAGGGTCGACACGTAATAGTGTTTCGCTTAAAGGCGACGTTAAAAATAGTGATTTAAATCGTCTACTGATTGCCTTTGATAAATTAGCTTATCAGTTAATTGTTAGCGAGAATAAAAAACTAGAATTAGTTGATGAAATTATCGTTTACAAGCACGAGGAAACAAAAGTTTTAAAGTTGTTGTTTAGCGAAAACTTTTTAAAAAATAGGGAATAATTATGAATTTAAAAAAGAAAAAGGAAATTGTTGATAATTTTATTAAACTAAACGACATTGTTTCCTTGAACCGTTCGCTATCACTAATCACTATTCAACAATTAATGAAAAAAATTAAAAAACAAGAAAAAGCATTAATTGCCCATATGAGTTTTTTAAACCAATTATCAAGAAAGCCTAAACGCATCGATAATCAACCAAAGACGCTATATATTTATTACGCGGTTAACGAAAAATTTACATCTGGTTTTTATGATAATATCGAAAAATATTTACAAGATCATTTTTCTAGTCAACATGATTTATTAATTACTATCGGTGAACATGCTAAACATTTTAGTGAAACAGTGTTATCAACTAATCCTGATTTTCATTATTTAGATGTTCTAGATTTAAATTCCATAGCACGCGAACTAGCATGATTGAGTCAACGAAATTTAAAGGCTCAACGCGTTAATCAAATCGTTTTCTTAATCCGTTCAAATAAAACACCTGCGATTAACACAGTGCTTTATCCACTAGAGGACTTTAATTTTCAACTTAGTTTAGATGAAAATAAAAAAAGTTTCTTTCGAACATTAAATCAACAACAATTTCAATTTTTTGAATCAGCCAAAGAGTTTGAAGATAATGCTTTAATTAGCTTTTTAACGCATGCTCTGCGAACCTTATTATTAGAATCATCATTCATTGTTTATAAAAATAAATTAATTCATGAAAATAAGATTTTAAAAGATTTAGAAGTCAGAATTAAACGGGCTAAAATGAGTTTAAATCGATCAATGCGTGAACAAGAAATTCAAGAATTAAATTTAATTCACGATCATAAAAAACAAGGATTAAAAAAATATGACAAAGCACTACCGAAAAATCATCATTAATACCTTTGATCAGTCATACACTTATCCCCTAGAAGGTCTAATTTATGTTAATTTATATCAAGAAGATACATGAATCGCTTTGAAAAATAATAATGCTTCTTGTTTATCAATAGGAACCTATAAATTAGTCTTAACAAATGGTAAGGAGTTAATTTTTCACTTGCATTATGGTTTAGTTTATCTTTTTGAAGATACAATTCAAATCCATACCGATCAAGCACTAACTTTTTATAAGATTAATAAAAAAGCGGCTATGGCTAAGGGTTGAAAAACTACACGTGAAGCAGAACATTTTCTATGAAATAACTTAGTTCAACAAACTGATCAATTAACAGATGATACTACTTATGTCAAAAACCAGTTTTTGATTTTTGAAAAATATGTTCAAATAATGAATCAACGTTTATATTTAATTGCTGATGAGGATTAAAATATGAGTCAAATTAAAAAGAAATGGTGACAGTTGTTAGGGGTTGCCATTCCGCTAACCGGATTAACAATTGTCATGATGAACAATGACCAACAGCCAAATGAAAAACCAGCTAGTAAACCGAAAACACCAGCTGAACTACAGAAGTTACAAAAACTTTTGCAAGAACAAAATGAAATTCATTTGAAGTCATTAATTAGTGCTTTATTGAAAATTGCTGATGATTCATTATTAGAGTTAGAAAAAAACACCTACGATAATGAAGAAAACAAAAATAAATTTGCTACTGTTGATGAATTTAACAAGTACAAAGTTGCTCGTCGTTTTTATCTATATAAAGTTAAAGAATTTATTAGTGCTAACCAAGAAACGATTTTAAAAGATCCTCGAACTTTTGGTTTTATTATTAACGCCCCACACGTGATCGCTGACAACTCTTATTTTCATAATGCTAATATCCATTTGATGGAAGAAGACTACCCGAATTCATTTTGAGGAGATACACCAGAAAGTGATTATAGTGCACAGACGAATCCTTATTTCAAATACATAAAAGAAACTGATCCCCAAAAGATTCAACAGATGTTAAATGAATATGACGAAGCTCAATTTAAAACATATATTAACACATATTATAATGATTTATATAATCGTGCTCGAACGGTCTTCTTTAACGATGATGATAGTCCCATCATGGATAAGGACTTTAAAATTATTAATGATCCCAATTCCTCTGCATTCATTGCTTCTAACCCCATTACTGACGATCCCTTTATCGAAACATGAGATCAATGAATTGTTAAAAAAATTACCACACGTTTTAGCGTCTTTGATTTAGAACAAAATAATAAAATTATTGAACCTAAAAAAGAAGATCCAAAAAAACCCGAAAAACCTGACAAACCAGATGAACCAAGTGATGATTTGGTTAATCCGCCGGTTATTAATGATACAGAAATTAAAGATCTTGTAAGTGATCAAAATGACGTTATTAATAAACAGGATGCTAAATTCATTAATGATTTAAAAAAGGTGGATATTTTCATTCATCCCGAAATTACTCCCGATAAATATCATGAATTTGTCAAAGATTTCCAACAATTAAAAAAAGAACAAAAGCTGAACCAATATTTTCTTGTTAACTACCCGCTAAATGATTTTATTGAATATCGTTTACAAGCCGTTCGTTTGAATGAACTAAACGAAATCGTCGCTACAGTTAGTGTTTTTAATAACATTAAAAAAACGCCTTTAGCATTTGATGAACAACATAAAACATATGATATAGTAATCTGAAACACGAGTCAAAAACATATTCAACAATACCTTTCAAAAAATAATGTTTTTAGTTCTCAGTTAAATAAGCAATACTACGAATTAATTTATTATACAAATCAACAAATGAGTACATACTTCTTTCCAAACACTCATCAAGATCAATCAGTAGCTGCTATTAGTCAGTGATTTGATTATCAGAAAGAAATAAAAAATGTCATTATTGATCACCAACCAGAACTTGAAAAAAAGAAGTTAATTGAACATCAAAAATTAGTTCAACGAGAACGACTAAATTTAAATATTTTAAATACTTATTACTACCGAATGGTTAATTTACCAAGTTTTCAACAAAAGTATTTAGCTATTATCAATGAATATTATAAAAATGATAATTTAACGAATGACCAAATTCAAGAAGTATGCATAAAGAGCACTGATTTATTACTAGATTATTTCAAGGCGATTCGTTTGCAAACAAAAACATATCATCCAGAAGATAATTTGATGCACGAAAGTATTAATATCTTTCAACAAACATATAATTTCGTCTTTAGTCTTAAAAAAAGTAAATACCAAAACGATTTGAAAAATCTGTATATAAAAATTACTAAACAAGTTAATCAATTTTATAATCAAGCACGACGTTTGAGTTTACAACATAATATGGACAATGCCAAATGGTTTGCAGAAATTAGTTCCTTATTACAAAAAGCTAAGCAAACCCTTTTAAAATTAAACTACATCGAACAAACATTGCGATGACATGAAAACGAAGATCTTCAAGTCTATGAAAAATATGCTCAAAATGCTTTAAGTGAACTACAAGCACTTTGAAAAACTAATCAACATCCGAATTACCAAGCATTATATGCAGCAATACCGATTAGCATTATTCTTGTAGTCTTGATTATCATGAGCAGTCTTTTATATATAAAGCACAAAAAAACACTTTTCAAAAAGCGAGGAATTAAATAATATGTCAAATAATAATCCTAAAATTATTGCCATACAAGACTATGTTGTTTTAGCTGAAGCTAATTTTACTTTTAAAGAACGACAAGGTTTTTATGCCAAAAATAAACCACATATAAAAGCCATTGTGTTAAACGCTTTTGTCAATCAAGCCTTTTTATTAATCGATAATTACAGTAATGATTTTCAAATTGGTGACGAATTAATTGCTGATGAGCAATACTCATCTGTGCAAACTTCTTTAAATTTCTTTGGCCATGTAATTAATATTGATAACCAAATTTTAGACACTCAAGATGTGATGGAAATGACTTATTTACCCGTTAAAAATAAAACATTTTCAATCGCAAGTAATATGATGCACCGTCGTCGCTTAGATCAACAATTATATACGGGAATTCATGCTATTGATTTATTTAACCCAATCGGGCTAGGTCAACGTGAATTAATCCTAGGAGATCGGCAAACCGGTAAAACACACATTGCCTTAAACACTATTATTAATCAAAAAAATAAAAATATTAAATGTATTTACGTGAGTATCGGGCAAAAACGTCAAAGTTTATCGTATGTATATAACACATTGAAAGCTCATGGCGCTTTAGAATACACAATGATTATTGACGCTCCGAGCACATCACCTTTTCAACAATTTCTAGCACCTTATATAGCTATGGCTCATGCTGAAAACTTAGCACATGAATACGATGTTTTAGTCATCTATGATGATTTAACAAAACATGCGAATATTTATCGTGAAATTTCTTTATTAACAAATAAACCGATTGCGAAAGAAGCCTACCCTGCTGATGTTTTTTATGCCCACTCTTCATTATTAGAACGTTCAGGTGCTTTTATTGATGCTAAAACGATCACTTGCTTACCTATTATTACAACAATTGATAATGATGTTACATCATTCATTGCATCAAACGTTATTAGTATAACGGATGGACAAATTATTATGAATGCTAACATGTTTGCAAACGGACAATTACCAGCCGTTGATATTGATTTATCAGTTTCAAGAACTGGTTCATCTGTACAAACGAATACGATGGCCAAAATCGCTAGTAGTTTAGCCAAGGTTTATCGTGCTTACCGTAAACAATTAAAATTATCAAAAATACATTATGAATTTGATGAACGAACTCAAACATTAATGCAAAAAGGTCAACAAATTGCAAGTTTTTTATTACAAAGAAACTTTCAACAACCAACGAAAACTGGTTTAATAATTGCGACTAAAGCCATTGATTGAGAATTACTAACACCGTTATATGAAACTAATAAATTAATTCAATTTCTTGGACATGTGATTAATAACGACATCCGCGCTAACCAGTTATTTAAAAAGATTTTAAGCGAACAAAGCGTTGATGAACAACTATGCAAAGCTTATTTTGTTTCCTTAACTAACCAGTTTTATAAAGCGATGCACATCGATTATCAAATCAAAAGTAAAATTCCTACAATTGGGATTAAAGATAGTTTGCTAATCACTATCATTAAAGGATTGAAGGGAGAATAAAAATGTCAGCTAAAATAGTTAAAATTTTTACTAATGTAGTCGAAATCGAGTTATCAAAACCTTATGACAATTTGCAAATTGATCATGTGTTAACGATGCATGATGGAACAACTTATTTATTAATTAAATCAATCATTTCAGACCAATTAATTCGTGCGGTCGTCTTGCATAGTACTCAGGATATTCAAATTTACGATGATGTACAAATTACTGAACAATTTTTACAAGTACCGGTTGGTCAGAAAGCTAAAAATCAGGTTTTTGATATTTTGGGTCATAACTTATCACAACCAAACACACAAAATGATGATTTAAAATATGTCAATATGAACTCGTTGATTCAAAAAACAAAGCAATTAAATAGACCACGAACCATATTGCAAACAGGAATTAAAATTATTGACTTTTTCACTCCTATTGTTGTTGGCCAAAAATTAGGTATTTTTGGGGGTGCTGGTGTCGGTAAAACCGTTTTAATTAAAGAAATTATTTTTAATGCCAAAAAGATGGCCACTAAAATCGCACCTATTTTTATTGGATCAGGTGAACGTTCACGTGAAGGTTTAGAATTGTATGAAGAATTAGTACAAGCCAATTTAATGAGTTCTTCAACAATGTTTATTGCGCAAATGAACGAAACACCAGCTGCGCGAGCTAATATCGTACC
Source organism: Ureaplasma miroungigenitalium (assembly GCF_025780085.1). GTDB lineage: Bacteria > Bacillota_I > Bacilli_A > Mycoplasmatales > Mycoplasmoidaceae > Ureaplasma > Ureaplasma miroungigenitalium. The sequence goes on from NZ_JAOXHL010000001.1 coordinate 16,823, forward strand.
TTATGGAATTACTTGCGCTGAATATTTACGGGATGTGCAAAAAGAAGATGTGTTGTTATTCATCGATAATATATATCGGTTCATTCAAGCAGCTAATGAAGTTGCATCGTCTTTAGATAAAAAAACAAGTATTGGTGGATACCAAGCAACCTTAGATTCGGATGTTTCATTCATCCAAGATCGTTTGTATGCGAATGAAAATGGTTCCATTACTTCATTCCAAACAGTCTTCTTACCAATGGATGATATCTCTGACCCGGCTGCTGTTTCCTTATTTGCCCACTTAGATGGAGCTTTAGTCTTATCACGGGATATGATGGCTAAAAACTTATATCCTGCGATTGATCCTTTAGAATCACACTCTATTTCTCTCAATCCAGAAATCATTGGTCACAAACACTTTGATGCCGTCATTAAAGTTAAAAGTATCTTAAAACAATATAAGGATTTAGAAGATGTTATCATGGTGTTAGGAATTGATGAATTAGATCCAGAAAGTAAAAAAGTTGTCAAAATTGCTTTACAATTACAAAACTTCTTCACCCAAAATTTCTTTATGGCTGAGCACTTTACAAAAGAAAAAGGTGTTTATGTTTCTCTTGAAGATACAGTCAATAGTGTCCTAAGAATTGTGAATGGTGAATTTATTAATCAAAACCCCGAAATCTTTGCTTTCATTGGGTCAAACCTAGACATGCCTAATGATGAACAGTTAAACAAAAAATAAGCCATGAGCTTATTTTTTTATATATATTAATCTATTAAAAATATGTGAAAAAACGATCATTGGTCAAAATGCATCATTCAATCGAATGGGAATATATGAAAAAAAGACCTGCCTACTTTTGTTTTATAACATCTATAGCACTTGTGCGCAGTGTATAAAAAACAGTAAGTAAGCAACTTGAAAAGCAATTCTGTTATCCTTCACAACTATTGATAACTTAAAAAGTTATAATTAAGCTTTTCTTATTGAATACCATTTGCCTGGTATAACATTAATAACTAAGTCATCATCTTCAGGTTTTAAACACCGAATAATCCGATTATTAGGTATCATTTGATTTGGTAATTCGTTTTGTTCAATATATATAGTTTCTAATCTAACAGCTGTATTTGTAAAACTATCATCAATTTCGTGAGGATTAAAACTGCCCTCTACCATAGCTAATGGATCATTTAATGATTCGACAATTTCGCTTAATTGTTCAGGGACTTCGACTTCACCATCACGCATATCAGCTAACAAATCTCTTATAGTTTCTAATTCATCATAATCTATGTTACCCCAAATTAAAACCATTAAAGCATCTGATAAATCTCCTGGTTCATATAGCAGTGGAGAAGCTTGCATCACCATTGGAAATATTAGTTCTGCATTTGCATACGCATTATTGATTTCTTATTTTTAAAAAATAAAAGGTTCTCCTACAATATCTAAAAAGATCTCTGTATTTATATCTCTTGGTGTTTGAATATAAGGTTTCAATCTTGATAAATCTGTTCTTCCTAATTTTTCTAAAAGAACATTTTTTTCTGCTTGTCTTTTTAACAATTTTTTTCTCAACTCTTTAACATCTATACCTTGTTTTTCCATTTGATCTAAATCTTCGAGTGTTAATCTATCTTCTCAATCTGTCATTCCATTAAAAAATTTCATTATTGTACCTTTTTTTTATTTACAATAGCACGTTATTTAAAAAAAACCTAAAAATTTCTATCTTTTATTCTTTTAATGTTGTAAACAGCTTCTTATTTCTAGTTTATAAAATTAATTGCGGATTATTTACTCATTGCAAAGTTTTGAACTGTAGGAAACTTGGGGGTATGGTATATGACTCCTTAAGTTTTATCCTTTGTATTTTACATTTGTAACCTTGTTATCAATCTTTTTTTATTAGAGTTATTAATTTTTGATGATAAAAAGCAAATGATTATAGTTTTTTAACTTATAAATGGGTTTGAAAACAAATAAAAAAACTACCCTGAGGTAGTTTTTGATGTATGCAATTATAAAGAAAAATTACATTAAACGGTTGTATCATTCAACCACGTATGCTTCATTTACGTCTGCTGGTAATTCTTCACGTTCAGGTAAACGAGCTAATTTAAATACTTTCTTTTCAGCATCGATTGTATCGATGAATGGAGAAGCTTTGTTTTGTGTGTTTTTGATAATCGGCATATCAAAAGCTGAAGCTTTTAATGAGATAACATCACCAACGCTTAATAAAGCTGAAGGGATATTATTTTTCTTATCATTAACTAACACATGGTTGTGGTTAACTAATTGACGAGCTGCACGACGTGTTGGAGCTAATCCAGCACGGAAGACAACTGAGTCTAAACGTGATTCTAAAACTTGTAGTAAGTCTAGAGTTAACACTCCACCTTTTTTCATAGCAACTTTATATAAACGACGGAATTGACGATCGTTTAAACCATAAAGGTACATTAATTTTTGTTTTTCTAATAATTGTTGACCATAGTTTGATAACTTAACTTTTTTGTTACCATGTTGACCTGGTCCATAAGTTCTTTTTTTACCTGTATTAAATTCTTTATTGTTTTCTAATAATGAAAACCCTAAATGACGAGATTTACGGTAAATACTTCCTGTATAACGACTCATATTTGTTATTTCCTTTCATAGTTTAGGCATATAACAACGGTGGTCAACTCCGTTTGCATAATTTAGTTTTAATAATTTCAGAATGATAGCAATTCTTACTATTAAAGCGAAAGTAACTAAATATTTGCAGAATATGTTGACCTGCTTATCATATGCTTATATTATTTTAACACAAAATTATATATTTAGAAACCTAAAAACATTTTATAATTAATAACATAGTGGAGGTTTCTTATGCCCTTGTATTGAGTTATTGGTTTTTTAGCATTTTGTTTGTTAACTGGTTTATGTGCCATTATTAGTATGTTATGAATGCATATTAATTATCGTAAACAATATCACCGTTACTTGCAAACCCTAATTATTAATCGTCAAAAATTTGATGATCGTTTTTATAAAGTCTTCTTAGCTGAATCAAATATTTTCAAAGATGCCAAACCTCACTCTAGTGCAATTATCAATGAATATCGTTTCAGTATTAATGATCAAATTAGTTTATTAAATGACCAGTTAATTATTTTTGCTCAATTAATTACCAAGGGTTATATTTTTAAAGCCTTCAAATATAGTCGCCAACTAAAACAACAGTTTCAATTATTAGCTGATAATATTCAAACATTTGATAACGCCTTATATCAATTTTGAGCATCTTTTGATGAAAATGATGATCGGATTGTCAACCACTACATTACTAATAAAAAAATTGATCAAATATATAATGAGTTCAGTCATAAATACAATTTAAACAATGACCACTATTTAAAAGCAGCTAATAACTTACGCGGACTAATTGCTGATTTAGAAACTTACAAACAAAAACACGAAAAACAAAAAGAAGCCAAAATTAACAAACTAATTATTAGTACTATTAAAAATAAATTTCATTTATTGAAGAACTTAATCTATTTAATTAGTACTATTAGCCATCTGTGCACTCGCCATAATGATTTAATGAAGTATTTACTATCTTCCTACAAGAGTGATCAATTAGATGCGTATTTCATGTTAAATAACGAATGAAACGTCTTTTGCCGTCAACAGTTCTATGAATATGTTAAAACATCTAAGTTTCAATTAATTTTCAGCGAATACCTATGTCGTTTAGAAACCTTTTTAGATACGTTGATACCTCAAGTATACGAGTATTATAAAACCCAAGAAATCTATCAAGCTTTTAGTGAACAGATTACCAACTTACTTCCGATTATCCACCAACATTTATTAGTTATTGAAAAAGAAATGCGAGAAGCTCATATTCTATGACAAACAATTGATTATCCACGTGTGTTCAATCAATTAGAAACAATGATGATTAATGTTCAACGTTTAAATACACAATATACAACTGTGCAATGGATTCCTGAATATTCAGCTTTAATGAATATTTATCATTTCATTAATGACTTTAATCTTTTACAAAATGCTTGAAAACAGTGAAATGAACAAATCCAACAGTTAAATCAACAAATGCAAACTATTTATCATAAAGTACACGAAAACTTGTTTTATGTTCAACAAATATATGCTTTAAAAAACCAACAAATTGTTTTATTAAAAGATGACTATGAATTTTTAGTGAAAATACAAAAAGATTTAGCTGCTAAGAATTACAGCTTTTTAGATGATGCTGTCTATATTATTAGTTATTTAAAAATTATTAGTGAACGTCTAGAATTTACAAAAATGTATGCTAATTTGATTATGCACCAAATACCAATTTGAGCGAACGCTTGCCAAAACTTTTTTGATGATCACAATTTAACTTATACAGCGATTAACAACCACAGTGTAAAAGAACAATTGGATTTAATCCAAACACATCTAGAACAAATTAATCAATATAGAAACAAAAAATAACACTAAAGTGTTATTTTTTTTGTTTTAAGAGTTCTAAAAATAAGAATAAATGATCATCCATATGGTCGGTTAAGGCAGAAATTAAATGTAAGTACAAACGGTTATAAATAATCTTTTCTTGATCTTGAATGATCTTAGGGTGATCATTCATCTTTAAGAAGTTATTCATCCAGATAACTTGTCCTTCAGTATAACACAATGTTTTAGTTAAAAAATAAGTGACTCTGAAGTATTTTGTCTTGTTATGTCATAAACCATGTGTTTTCTTCATAAAGAATTTTTGGTGAACAACAGCAAAGATGATTAACGTCATGTTTTTTAAACATAAACCATATACATCCTTATGACTATCTTTGGCCTCATATTTAACTCATAATAATTGATAGAAACGTTTTAAGTATTGATGATTCTTAAATTTCTTTGTTAAAAACGTTTTTTTACGGAAGGTATAAGGGGTTAATAAGATTTCTGATAAATAAGCATATCATGGTGTTTGTAAAGGGTTAATCGAAGCTTTATTTTTAAGTGGAGAATGGTGCACAATAGTATTTAATAAATCACACAAACCATACATGCTAATCGATTGATTCTCTAAAGCATGTAAGAAGATGTCTACATTGTTTTTTAAATAACTTAAAGCATGTATTTTAAATTCATCTAAATAAATCCCTAAATAATAAATTAAAGATTCACTCCCTGCAGTTTCCATGCATTTTAATGTCGCTTTATCAAATCACTCATTGATAAAAAAACGCGAACTCATGAAAGTAATCATTTGATGAAAGAAATGTTTTTGAATACTGAAATTAACATGTTTTAAATCGATTTGTAGTTCACGGAAGAAGAATTGAACAAATAAATCAGCGATAGCATCATTATTAATTAATTCAAAGAAGATAGCTTTTCAATCGTTAATTAAATCATATTTTTTTAGTAAATAAAATAGACTTTTTAAAAACTGGTTATGATCATTTTCTAATCAAATACGATAAATGGTTGGATCGTGTACGATCACCGCTTGATAAAATTTCTTAATTAAATTTAAAAACTTATTATTATGTGAGAAAAATTGAATTAATTCATAATGCTGTTCTTGAGTAATTTTAAATGAGGGTAATGCAAAACGGTCTTTTAAAAAACCGACAATCATTCAATGCAAGAAGCGTCAATTTTTAATATTGCGCACTAAAAAATTAAATCCATTAGTAATTTTACGTCGTGAGTTAATAGAATCGACTTTTTGGTAGACTTGGATTAAATTGCGTAAAATTTTACCAGTATTTTTTAATCAGTAAAAATCTTGGTTGATTAAAGATAAATCAAAGTTTTTAGCAACCAAATTAAATAACTCTTGTAAAGAGCCGAAAGGTCATTTAATCAGCTCGTCAATATGACTTTTAGCACTTAAAAATTGTAAAGTTAATTCATGAACGCTTTTAAATAAATCAGCTTTATATAAAGGGATGGGTTGATTAATAGTATTGCCCAGGTGTTCAAATACATAAATCAGTCAATCTGCCCACAAATTAGTTTCCTGCATTTGATCAATAAAACGTGCTACATCCGCTCGATGAGCATCTAGCAACGGATCAATTTTATTAGCTGTAAATAATTTTAAAATACGGATTATTAAACCAGTTAAACTAGCATTAATTAAAGAAGTTTTATCGCAAATTAAATGTTGCAGATAATTAAAACGACGTTTAACTCAACTAATCAGGTTTTGCAGCATTTGATCAATCACATAGGTGTATGGATCAATTTGGGGATCATAAGAGTTGTGAAACAGGGTTTTAAGAATGATTTCCTCACAAAAAGCTTTTGCTTCACGTAAAAGCAGTAAATCATTAAAAATGATCTCTAAATGTTTAAAAATTTCTAATAAATTGCGTGCTAGTCCGGGATGATTTAAGGCGTGGAAGTTAATGTATTTAAAAAATAATGTGAGAAGAATGTTTTGTTTTTTAGTTGTTTTATTGCCATTCAAAAAAATGTGGTCTAAAAATAAGCTAATTTTATCTTTAATCGCTTGCACATCATAGTCTTTTTGCAATAAGACTTTAAAAATAACTTCTGCTAAAGTCGGATGGTTTAGTGGTCGCACTAAACTTTTTTGATCATTATTCATGCGCGCTTTTTTATAACGTTGTGAAGCTTGATAAATCAGAAAATTATCAAAGAGTTTAAAGCCGACTTCATGATCATTTTTGATCATGCTAAAGTTTTTTAACATGTGTTGAACCACTAAATAGAAGTATGGTTGAAAAGTTTGCTTAATAATTGGTCAAGCCTTTTTAAATTGGCGATTATATAGCAAATATATCAAATCGTAATGCATTAATAAATTATAAATATGCACTAGAAATAAAGATAAGTTTGTCTCGTTGATCACTAAACGTTTTAAAGCTGTTAAATATTTAATGACCGGACTGGTATTTAAACCTCGAACTAAGTCATCTGGTAATACAAAAATTAACAGATTAAAGATATTTGACCACCACGCATCATTAGTAATTAAACGGCTAATTAATTCATCAACATGTTTATGGTGAAATAAGTATTGGTTAACTTCAAAAAGGGTAATAATCTTGTTGTAAATATCAGTTTGCGATAAGATGTATTTTTGATATTTGAAAGTTTGGGTAACAAACAAGTTTAAATAATGTTGAAAACCGGCATTATTTAAAATCGAAATAATAATGCTTTGGTATGTTTGCTTGATGATTTCATTGTATTTTTGATTGAAGAAAATATATAAAATAAAATCAATGATTTGCAGATTACTCTTTAGGTGTTGAATACTCAACATGAAATAATGTTTTCATTGATGAGCGTTTTTTTGCACGTAAGGGTGTTTAAAAACAATTTCGATTAAAGCATTAAAATGCGGGGCGTGAAAAATGGTTTGCAAGATATTTTGTCAAAATAATTGTTCACCAATATATGGCTGCTTATTTTTGATTTGAAAATTGGTTTGCATCATAATCATTCAATCAGCTCATAAACCACTTTGAATAATCTGGTGCATTAAACTATAGCCTAATAAAACATCGTTATCCTGTTTAGCATTGAAGAAAACATATAATAGATTATTGTGAAAATCTTTGATGAATAAACTAAAAAAGTTTTCTAAAAGATGGACAAATCCATTTTTATATCGTCGTAATGAACACATGTACAAATGTGTTAATAAGGCATGTTGTTTTTCGTTGGCATATATGAAATCTTGATATTTTTCAATCAGTTCATTTTCCTTGTCAAAGACATCAAGGTGTGCAAACGTCTGCATGATTTTTGTTTGTGTTTCTTCACTTAAAGAAAATAATTGTTGATAACAATTGTAATCAGATGATAAATAACGTCTAGTTAATGGTTCGGTTCAGATTTTTTGATAAAAGTGCAAGTCTATGCTTGTTTTTACAAATAAGTCAAAACCCATTTGCAAATAAGCTTTATAGCTAGGGTGCAAATCATAAAAGGCTGGCTGAAGGACATCTAGGTGTTGGATATATACCTGACGTAAAGGGTTAATAAAGTGGACATTGGTATTTTGGGCAGTGAGTTTGATAACATTCATCAACTCATCTCACAATTGTAATGACAAATCATCTTGTTCATCAAAACTTGTTCATTGATCAATTAGTTTGCTTAGAGCTCCAAGTGGATTTAAATAACCGATTAAATAAATTTGAGTGTCAGGGTTGATTTTTTGAATAGTTTGGACTAATTGCGTATAATTAGCGATCATTTGTTGTTTTTTTAAATATAAGTTATCAAATAACAAATCAAACGCTGTGATTTTATCAGTCCGAGTTTTAATTAAATGACCGATGTTCTTAATTAATTCAAAATCAATGAAATCAAATAACCCTAACGAAATAGTTAATACATCAGCTTGCTCAATCGTTTTGATTAAGTTGTTATAATGATAATCACTAGTATGTTCGTATACCGGTTGATCATATAAATAAAATTCATTAATATAGTTTTTTAAATGTTGATCAAATAAAGGTTTACGAATATTCGTTCATTCGTTTAGGAAACTAAAATAGTTATATCCTTGTTCATGTAAATATAAATCTGTTGGTTTATTCAGTAAATACAATCAATCAGTAATCTTAGCATGCAATAAACCTAAATTATCATACGATTGGACATCACAAACATTATATTTGCGTCAAAAATAGACTAAAAAAGAAGCATATGAAAGTCCTTGGAGATCATTGTTATGATAACTACCAAATAATTCATATCCTAATGAGGGATCATAACCAGAGGCATAACTATCACCAATGGCTACATAGCGAATTTTTTGTTGATCTTTGTGGTTTTTCATAAGGCTTCCTCTTAGTAAATACCATTAACGTTTTTGACGGTTAATTGGTCGTCCTCGTTTAATAGATTCGAAGATATAGTTGACTTTGTTGTGGTTGTAATTAGTTGTAATTTCTGGACGTAAATGTGGTTTAGAACGTCAACATGTAATAAAGTAAATATAATCAAAATCACGGTAAGTTTGTTCAAACTTATAAACCGATTTATTTGATGAATAATCACCGAAAATGTTATTTCAAACACGGTTTTCACCGTATGCTGTTTTCCCTGATAAAGCTTTTCCGACAATTCCGATTCCATTCGCTCCTCAGAAGGCATTTCATCAGACCCCACCAGTTACCCCTCTGAAGTATGTTTCATGGGCATATCATAAAATAGTTAGGGTTAAACGGAACATCGCACGGTAGTATGGACTTTCATCTAAATATGTAAGATTTGGATTGTTTCTAAAGAATTCTTCATCAGCTTTTCACATTTGTTCAGCTAAAGTTGTAATAGCTCCTAAAGGGTCAGAACCAGTAATTCCTTCAGGTGGTTTACCCTTAGCAATAATTTCGTTAAGGAAATTTTTCTCAACTAAGTTACGCTCGTGTAATCCATTATATAATGGTTGGTCTGCACTCAAGTTTTCATATTGTGTTAGTGGTGATTTTTCGAACACTAAATTAATTAGGTTAGCAACATAAATAACATGGATTTTGCGATCATCATTATGCACGTATGTTGTGTGAGCTAAAATTTTAGCAAATTGTGTTGTATCACTAGTGATATAAAGACTAATGATGTCAGAAATCTTTTTAATATTAACTTCATCAAAAGTAGCTAATTTTTGCTCTTTGAATAAATCTTGGATTAATTCAATTGGTTTACGTAAAAAGTCAAATTCCTTGATGTGTTTCATGACTTGAACAATAAAAGCTGCTACGGTTTCGATATCTTGTTCATTTGTATTTTCAAGTTTTAGCTTGTTGAACATTAATAAAGCTAAGTATCGTGTAGTTGGTTTTGAAATAACAAAATCAACAACAAAATCAAAAATATCTTGTTTTAAATGTGCTTCATAGTTATGACTAATAAAGTTGTTTAATACTTCTTTATAGTTCTTATTCATTAATAAATCAGCATATACGTTTTTATATTTGAAAACATCATCAATTAGCGAGTTCAGAATTTTTTGTAATAACGCTGAGTCACGGAATCATGAATAAGCCCCTTGAATAAAGCGGCGCGTTTCAGTATCGGAAACTCCTGTTTTATCAACTAATGTTTGCGTGAATTTGTTTTGTAAAACATCAATCACATAACGTGAAAGAGGTGCTGATTTTAAGAATTTATTAATTAACCCTTTTAATGTTGTTTTTAATTTAAGAACGTTGTCTTGTTGTTTTAGAACATCAGTTTTTAAAATATAAGCGATTGTTTTAAAGACTGATGTTAATGGATCAGCTTTGTTATTTTGATTGGATTCGGTTGTTGATGTATTATTCGTTGGTTTTAATAATACAGGGTCGAAAATTTCCTTGTATTTTTCATAAGGAATTAAACGTAATAAAACGTCTAAGAAATCAATTAAATTCAATTGGTCATATTTAACTAGTTCAATGGCTTCGGCAATGAAATCTGGTTGTTTAACTTTTTGAACAAAATGTTGATCAAACAAGTTTTTAAAATTGGTATCTTCATCGATAATAGCGTGCATGTTATCTTGTAAGAAAGTTATTCCAATATCAAGAGTTTTGTTAACAATTTGTAAATCAAAAATATGAGGTACAAAGACTAAAATTAAACGAGCAATTTTGTCGTGGTCATCCTTTGATAATTCAGGTAATTTTAAGGCTGTTTTTGTCGTTTTAACAAATGCTTCACTTAATTCTTGAATAATAGGACTATTTGGACGTAAGTGTTTACTAATAATTTTCTTTAATGAAGAAATTACTTCTGTTTTGTTTAATTTAATAATTTCACTAATCAGCGAACCTAAGCTATTGATGTTAGCATACAAGTTAGCATCATCAATAAACTTATCAACGAAGCGTTTCAATTCATTTGTCAGATCAGTAATTAAATCTTTGTTTTTAAAGATGCTAGCAAATAAATGTTCATAATCAGCTTTTAATGGTTCTAATAAAGGCACTTGAGTTGTTAAAGTATTGGCTAATTGAACGCTTAAAGCATCAAACATATTTGACAAGAAGCCGTTTTCACCCATGGCTTTATTTTGCATTACATCAACTAAGGTATGAACAATTTGTTTTCCTTTGTTTTTCGCATCAGTTGAAAGATTATAAGCTAATAAAGCATGTATATAAGCATAGTATTCATTAACTTTACTTAATGGTTGGTGTTCAGCAGGGGTTGTTGGTGATGGATTATCAGTTGGTTTCTTTAATAATTCTGTAAAGTTGATTTCGTTAATAACCGCGATGACACCGTGCGTTAAAACGTGTACATCTAAATCCGTAATTTCTAGAATTTGTAAAACATCAGCCACCATGCTTGCATATTGTGTTTGACTATTAAAACCTAAGATTTTTTGAGCAAATAATTTTGTTGATTGCGTTTTTTGTTCAATCATATCTTGGATATAATGAATGTCAGTACTTGAAGCACAAATTTCTAAAACATTGTTCAAAATGTTTTGGTAAATAAAGGTTTTTGTTAAGTTTTTAGAAATCGCTTTGATTAGTGTTTGTAAATCTACGAAGTTTTGGTGCAGAATTTGATCTGGACATTTTTTAGTAACTACATTAAAGACAATATAGCTTAATTGTTCACTAATAACATCATCATCTAAAACACTACCAATAATCTGGTTAATATCGGTTTTTATAGTTTCTTTATGGTGAGCAAAAACGTAATTAATCAAACCGTAAATATCTGTTTGGTTTTGATAATCAACTGCATTCTCTACAATGAATTGAACCAGGTGAACAATTAATGATTGAACATTTTGATCGTTATAAACACGTTCAAAAATTTTGTTAAATAAATCGGTTTTTTGTTGTTCATCTAATTGAATAATAGCATCTAAATTAACGTTTAAAATCAACTTGCTAATAGTATCAACAAAGTAATTCTTAACACTAGTATTAGCAATCACCGCTTCTACAATTTTACTAATTAAATGATGGATTTTTTGGACAGTTGAATCTGTTAAATATTTGTTTTTTGATAAATTATTTAAAACACCAAAGACTTGTTTTAAAATTTCAGAAACATTTACTGACTCATTAGTTGTACTTGGTGTTTCTGAGGTATTTGGTTGCAGCAATTTCAAAATCTTATTAAGATCAATGTGTGGAATAACAATACTTAATATTTGTTCTATTACACCTACATCTAAATCTTCAAAGGTTAGAATTTGTAAAAGGTTTAATCAATTTTCTAATTTATTAAAATCATTAGTTCAGAAGTTTTTTAAACTTGTTGCGTCTTTTTGTAAGAATTGGGCAAAATTATTCTTAACTAAGGTTAATAATTTAGTTAAGTTATCATTATAAAACTCTAAATGAGGAATTTTTTTAACAACAAGATCTAATTGTTTAATCAACTGACTCTTTTCACTATTGTTCAAAGGATCACCGATTAAAGAGAATTGATCAACTAATAAATCAAAAACTTGTAGGTCTTTTAAATTATTAAAGATAGCTACAAAGAAATCTTTAAGAACATTATCATTATTAGTCAAACTGTTTTTAATGAATGCTGCTAAATAAGCGTTTAAATCAATTGCTGTTTTGTATTGTTCTTTATGTTCAATCAACTCGTGTACAAAGCTCTTGACCAGGTTAATAAACGCAACATTAATGTCTTTGTTCTTCGTGAAAACATGATAAAGATTAAGGAATCATGCTTCATTTGTTTTAACGAAATCACTCTTAGCACTTAAATTTTTAATTAATTGATCATAAAATGGTTGCAGCTGATCAGATAACTGGTTATGGTAAGCGTGTGCAGGCTCAAGGATTGCTAATAATTGGTCAATGATTACCATTAGCTTTTGTTGGACTTGCGGGTCTAAATTAAAATTATTAAAGGCATTAAGATATTTAAAGATAACTGCCATGTAATCAGTTGTTGTCGCTGATGTTGATGAACCTGATTGGTCTTTGTTTTTTTTGATTTTTTATGAACTCAAAAATATTAACATCAAAGACAATGCCAAAAATTAAATCAGTACAATCTTGAGCGCTAATTTTCTCGTTTTTCAAAATTTCTAATAATTGGTAAGCAACATTAAGTTCTCTAACATCGATTAACGATACCACATAGTTGATAAGAGTACGGTTGTCTTGTAAATAACCTTCCATACTTTCTTTGTCGCTGAATTTTTTCAAGATTTCATCAAGACCATGATTAACTAGGGTTAATTGATCTAAATTCGTTACAACATTTTTGATGAAATTAGCTAAACGTCTGATTACAGGCGCTTCTTGCGTAACATCAAAATGTGGGTTAATTTGTTTAATGATAATACGTGCAGCTAATAATCAAAGATCAGATTTATTTTCCAGATTTTTAATGTATGCATAAAGTTTGTTTTTTAAATCCAGACCAGCTTTATTCGTATAAAGATTAATTAAGTTAACTAAGTCTGTGGCGTTTTTTAAATCATTGTGAGCGGTAATGAAATGTTCAATTAAAGACATAAAAATCGCTTTTAAATCATCATTAATTAATTCTTCAGCCACATTAGCTAATGTTTCTTGTGGAGTAATTGGTAAATCTAAACTAGTAATAATTTCTCTGATTGATCTGTTATTTAATAATGGACTAATCAGTAATGCCTTAAAGTTTTTACTTGTAAATAATTCGTCTAGTAAATAAGTTAAGATTGTTTTGATTTTTTCTGGTTGTTGTTCAAATAATTCTAAACTAGCTAATTTTGTTAGAATCCGGAAAATTAAATCATTTAAATTATCTGGTTTTTTGATGTTTGATGTATTTGACGTTGTGTCATCTGATGATGGTGTATCTGCTTGCGGTTGATCTAAATGCGCGATAGCAATATGGATGATATTTTTAAAATCTTCTACACTTAGATCATCGTATTTAACTAATTCGAGAACTTCGACAAAATCCACTAAATTATTCATTAATAAATCAATAAATGGTTGTGCATTAATCGGTTTATTGGTAATTAAATTAGCTAATAATTCTTCTGATAAATTAAAGAATTTCTCGAACAGGTTATTGTATAAAGCTAAACTTGGCAAGTGGGCCAAGACTTTTTTAATTGTTGTTTTAAAGAAATCAATTTCTTCTGGTGCAAAAGTCGTTAATTTTTTCGTTATTAAACCAAAAATTAAGTCGACAAAACTGTCATTGATTTTCGTATTAGTAATAAACAGTTGAATGATCTTTTGGATATTATCTTTCAATTCAACTTTTTTGTTTTTAAACAAAATGTGAATTATGTCTTCTAATCCATGAATTTGCCCATACTCTGCATGGTTATCAAATAAATCATTGATAATTGTGCTGAATAAATTTGTAATGTTATCCAGTAGGGCGTGATCATTAAGAGCTGTCTTAATCAACATTTTAACTTGTTGGTTAATTCGAGGGTCACTATGGTATGTGATTTGTTCTAATAAACCACTGAAAACAGCATAACGTTCTGTATGACTAATGATAGTTTCATTTTTTAAATCATCGAAAATAAAGTTAATTGTGTCCTTGATTTTTTGACCAGTAGTGTCCTTAAATTCTTGAACAAATAATTTTTGAATCAATTCGACAATGAAATTCATTGCTTGGTTAGGCGTTTCTTGTTCATTAACTTCATGACTAACTTCGTTATTAGTTTTTGGTTTAATAGTGAAGTTTAAACGCACTTTAAAAATGATTGTGTTAATAACATCAGCGTATTCTCGTGCAGAAATGCTGGAATTAATATTGTTAATTAAATCAGCAATTTGTTGTGGAGTTGATAGATTAACAGCTGTTAAAAGATCTTTAGCGAATTTACTTGCATCATTGCTTAATAATTGTTGAATCCGGTTTGGATCAGCTAATAAGTTAAATAATTGATCTATTAATTGATTAAAGACGTCTAAGTTAGTAATGGTATGAATGGCTTTTTTAACAAAGTTTTTTAAAGTGTTTTGATCTTCGATAGCCAAACCTTTTCATGTTTTGTCCTTGTTAATAAGCGGAATTAGTAAGCCAAATACAAAATCAAGGATGACATCGTTATTTAATAGATTATTTAACAAGTTCGTTACTCAATTTTTTAATTCTGTTTTGTTTTCGTTGATCAAAGTACTGATCATACTTAAAAGGTTATCGGCTTTGTTAAAGGCTTCAGGATGTAAGAATGTTTGATCAATGATTTTAGTTAATAAGGCTGTAATATCTGATTTTTCAAACAACGTATTAACTAAATTGTTAATAATTGTTTTTTGTTGTTCAGGATCATCTTTAAAAATAGACAAATTAGCATTAGTTAATAAAGTACGAATTTGGTCGCTTAATAATTGTTTTAAATTAGTTGCATTTAAAGCTGTTTGTACAATATGAATAATGATTTCTTTGACTTTTTGTTGGTTTTGTTTAACTAAAACACTCGCATTTTCCACTGATGGATTTAAGTATGGTGAGTTCAATAATTTTTTTAGTGTTTGGAAAACTAAATCTAAAACATCAATGTGTTTTGTTTGATTGCCACTAGGTGTTGTGTTGGGGTCATCTGGTTTTTTGCTAATAATTTTTTGTCAATCTAATTCGTTGATTACAAAAGTAATAACTTTCATTAAATCGACATTTTTAATCTCTTGAATTTCAGCTAGTTCTAATAAGTTTGTAAATTCTGGAAGTAATTCGATAACATTAGTTAAAACATCACGTTTGAAATCTTCCAAATTAGCATCTGGGTTGTGAGCTAGTGCTTCTAAATGATTTGTAATAATACTAAATAATTTACTTTGGATTAAGGCAAAGATTTTTAAATCATTCACGTTCTTTAATAATGGTTTAATTACGTTAGTTAAAGCTTGTTTAACTTCCGTAGACATCGGGTTTTTCAAAGGCACATAATCATCAATTAAAATGAAGACCATATTAATTAAATGGTCATTAATAACTGGATCTTTGAATATTAAACCAACTATATCACTAATTCCTTGTTGTAAATCCGTGCTATTGATTTTAATTAATGTTGTTAATAGATTTGATCAATGATTGTATTCATTAAACTCTTCGTTGAAATCGATAAAATTGGCAATAACGTTTGTTAATAATTTACTTAATGTTGGTGAAGGGATTAATTTTTTTGACCCCAAATCAACAACCTTGAATAAATCGTTTCGAATTTTCTTTAAAAGGGGGTCATTTTGTTTTAGTAAAAAATCACCAAAACGGTTAATAACATAATTAATTACTAATTTAATTAAATTGTCACTTTCTGGAGTTTCAAACAACGTTTTAATGATTGAAATTAAAACAGTTTTTAAATGGTTTTTTTGGTCTGGAGTAAAATTCTTTTGTTTTAAACCGCCAATAAATTGGTCTAAGAAGTTATTTACTTCGAATTTATCTGATTTAAAGATTTTAATAATAAGAGGTATTAGCCCATTATTTAAGGCGTTATGAACCACTTTTGAACTTAAAATAGTAATTAATGCTTTTTCAAACTCTTGCGCACTAATATCCTCTTGGCTTAAGATAGCAAAAAGATCATTAACTAAATCAGCTAAATCGATTTTAAAAATATTAAAATCATCTTCCACTGGTTGTTTTTTTGTAGATTGGAAAACTTTGTTGTAAAATAGGGGATCAGTTAAGGTATTAAAAATATTTGTACTTAGTTTTTCAAAACTAGCTAATGATGTTAAACGTGCCAAAACCTTAGCAAGAATGGTTTGCACATGTTCATTTGTTAATATATCACCAAAATCATGATTAAAAGTGAATTTAATGGTATCTAAAATCGCTTGCCGACTAGTTTCGTTTTCTACTAGTTGTTTAGCCAAAGCGTTGACATTGTCAGCAATTTGAGTTTTATTGTTTTTAACTAAAGTAGCTAAAAGTTGTCCTAAATCTTCATAGTTGTAATAAATTGATGTGTGGTCAAATAAATCATCGACTAAAACATCAATGATATTGTTTAAATGATTGCTGCTTTGAATTTGTTTTAAAATTGCATCTAAAGCTGTTTTAATTTCTTGAGCGTGTTCATTTTCTTTAAAGTTAGCTTGTACTAACATCTTTGTCACTAACTCTGAACCTAAAAAGTGTTTTAAAACAGCTTTAATAATCAATTTAGTTTCGTTTACATTTTGGATGAAGACAGGAGAAGTTAATAAAGCTTTTAGTGCACGCACTAGACTTTTCGGATGGAATAAATTGTTTTTAAAGGCCTCAATAAAATCTTGGTAGCTAAGATCATAATTAGGATTAGCTGCCGCCTTTTCATCAATTTCTTCTTGGATGCCTACGAAAATATCGTCTAAAATTTGATTTTCAGTAAATAATTTAGCTAATTTAAAAAAGTTTGTATGTCCTTGAACGTCCTTGTGACTTAAAAACTCTGTTTTAGCTGCCACATCTTCCATTTTCATGCTTTTTAAAACATCTTGGAAAAAACCAAGCATTTGATCAATAATTTCAGCATGTGATAAAACTCATGTTTTAACTACTAATGCAGTTTTGTTTTTATATTTTAAACCTTGTTGATTGATCAAATCATTTTCGTTATTGGTTTTTGTTCATAATCCACTGTTGTTATTACCTACGATAAGATCAATAATAGCTTTGTTTGAATAATCACTAAAAAATAATTGTTGATTAAATTTCTTAGCATCGCTCTCAATATATTCGTCTGTTCAATCCTCAATATCATGTGGGTCAAATTTAACTGTTGATGTATTGATAGCTAATTTTAAAAGGATGTCTTGTGCCATCTTTTTATAACCTAATTCAGTTGGGTGAATATCAAATAATGATCGAGTGAAAACGCTTTTATTCTTATGTCATACATCGTGGTCAAAAACACTGATGTAATTAACTTGAGTATTTTGTGCAGCTTGAGCTATAGCGTTGTTTAATCCGTTTAACAAAAAGTCAGAGAAAATTTGGTTATCTTGATCTTTGACATTTAAAAGTTTATTAAAAATCGATTCTCAACGAAGCATTGGTTTTGGATAACCAATTAAGTTAATTTTTAATTCGGGATTAATCTTTTGTAAAATTTTAACCAACTTTGTTAAATTAGTTGTTAAAGTTGCTAACTCTTGAATAAATAATGGTTGGTATTTAGCAAAAATGCTTACAATTTGACTTGGTTCAGCCATAACCTCTTTCATCATACTTGTAAAGTTATTGCTTAAAATGAAATCATTCGCCCCTAAAGTTAGAGTGATGAAGTTAGCTTCTTTAATTTTAGTTGTTAATTTTTTTGTAGCTTGTTCTACTTCTTCAGCACTTAAAATTTCGTCATTAAATATTTTTGGATCAAAATATTTCAATAAACGATTTTTATATTTGGCGTGATCATTTTGATCTAAAGCGTAACCGAAACGCAAGTGGTTACTTTCAACTCCACGCACATATTCATTATCACGATCATTAAGTAGATAAAGTCATGACGCAACTGTTGAACCAGTAATAGCAGCATTGTCATAGCTAGCTACTACTTTCGGGTTTAAACGTTGAATATAGTCGATTAAAAATGCTGGATATGATAAACCACTAATCTTATTATCAACTAATTCTCCAGCTAAATCACAAGCTAAAGTATCATTAAAACCAGCTGTGATAGAGTCACCTAAAGCTAAATAATTAAGTTTTTGCTTTGGCAATTCTAGCGTTTGTAAACTAGCAGCAGGTTTGATTCCCTTTTGATTATTATTTGGTTTTAAATCATCCACATTGTCGTCCTCACCAATTTGTTCGATTATATCTTTTTTATTTTTTCCTAATTGGTCTTTCTCTTTTTCAACATTTTTCTTATTCTCGTCAATAGAGGGTTGTTTATTGTCTTTATTAGTTTTCGAACAACTCGCCGCAGCAGCTACAAGTGATGTCGCAGTCAGGCTTATTGTCAATCCTAAGGAAACAATTTTCTTCTTTTTAGTCATTAGTTTGACCTCCTTATATTAGAGAAGTTGCGAACAACTTTAATATCTTATTATTTTAGCATAGTTTCAATTTTAAAAAAAAATTTTTAAAATACGCTCAATATATTATTCTAATATATTGGTCTTTACGTGATGGCTGATAGTCAAGTTTAAGGCGTTTATGAACCATGTTTGTATAAAAAAAGAAGAGTTCATTACTCTTCTTAAAATAGCTTAGATTGATTACTTTCGGCGAGTTTCTTTGCTTATATCATCATGGTCAATATACATATCAAAAAAGACAGGTGCATGATCACTTGTAGTTTTTCGTACTAGAAATTCCACAAACTTAACCACTTGATCTCTATCCTCTTTTTTCATCGTTTTTCTAATTTGTGGATCATCAAATTGTTTTCATTTAGCCATTAAAGTCGCTTTTTGTTCATCTGTATATCTAGCCTTAACTTTTTTACCATTCGGCTTTTTAATTATCCATTCATTTAACACTTGCATACGAATTTCATCTGTTACAATGTTATAAATAGGATTCCCGATTTGTCATAAATCAAACATTTTAGCATTTTCAAAAATAGGTTGTTCGGCGTTATTTAAACTTTGGTAATCAGTTCTTAAAAATAACTTGTCATAAGCTGAAGTATATTTTGAAAAACTAACACCCAGAGATGTTTTTAAGGAAGCTGATAAAAGACTTCGATAATTAAGTGGAGACTTGCTCAAAGCCCCAAAAGCAATGTTAAAATTTTTACCTTTAACATTTGTATCACCAGTTAAAATGAGGTCTTCATTTTGTCCATCAAATTTGTCAAATAAACGCATGACAGTGGATAGATGATAAGCTTCATTCAACTCTTTTGTACCGTTCTTGTATGCGTATTTATAATCTTGTTTTCTTGCAGCTTTGTTTTTAGAATCACCCGGAGAATCAAGGTGGACAGCCAAAATAGAAAAATCATTTTCACGTTTTTTATCAATTAAAGTGATACCATATGGTGTTCGTGAATAAGTGATTTTTGTAGCTTTTTGTTTTGCGTGATCAGCGGGATTAGCTGATAAAATAACTTGGTCCAATTCATAAGGCGTGTTAGTTTTTTTATCTTTAAGAAAATAAAATTCCTGTTTAACATCAAATACATTTTTTCGATAAATAAAAGCTACTCGTTCTTTTTGAGTTGCAAACTTAGGACTATATAGTTCGTCACTAAGGATATACGTGTAAGGATTAGTTGGATTTAATGTGTTTAATGAATCAATAATTTTGGTAACCGCTTGATCTTGCACGTTGTATGCATTAATCTCTGTTAATGCTATAACGTCCAAATTTAAATAGTTAATTGTTTTAGCTAAAAGTAAGTTTTTTAATTCATTTGTGCCACCCTGATTTAACACATTTCAGTGGCCAATTCGTCAATAATTGGGATTTTTACTTAAACGTTTTGCTGCGTCAAGTGACGGCATCGGTCCTTGATCATCTGTGATGATCGTAGATTCATCCTGTGAATCATCTTCATCCTCATCAACTATTTCGTCTTCATTTTCAATTGATATGTCTTGATCGTCGATTTGGTTAGATTGATCACCGTCGTTAATATCGTTATTGTTTACTTGGGCATTATTTGTTTGCTCTTTCGGTTTTTTAGTCAAAAAACAACTAGTAGCTAAGGTGAGTGGTAAAGCACACGTTAGTCCTAATCCTATACTTAATAAAACTTTTTTATTGAGTCGTTTTTTCAGTCGTTTCAGCATTTTTTTTGTCCCCCTCTTTAGTGTCTTTTTTACGAGTGGATTTGTTCATTAAAACAGCAGCAGTTGTAATGGTAGCAATGAACATGGAAGCAACTAAAACACCCGTCACAATGCTAACAATTTTCTTTGTATTAATTGTCTTCGACATAATTGTCTACCGTTTCGATAATTGCTAGTAATTTGTCTTGGAAGAAAGTGTTAATAGCATGCAGATTTTCTTGATGTGATTGACTAGTTTTTTGGCAAGTAATCAATGAATCAGAGACACATTTAATACTAATTCATTCAATAAAATGAGCGTGTGCCACATGCGCAATCGCTGCTAACTCCATATCAATTAAACTCGGTTTAATAGACTTGATTAGGGCATGTTGTTCATGATCGACAAACATATCACTACTTGCACAAGGTAATTCAGTTGTTTGCAATAATTGAGCTAATTGATAGCTTAAATTTTTATGTGGCAAGAAGTTAACTGGCTTGCGTGGAATTTGGTTTTTTTCATATCCAAAAGCAGTTAAATCCACATTCATATATTGAGCACTATTAACAACGTATGGCTTTAATACTTTAGCATCTGGGTGATTTGTACCGCAACTGCCCAAATTGATAATAAAACTAACATCAAAATGGTCTATTAATGCTGTTGTGGCCATTGCAGCATTAACTAAACCAACATCTGAAAAAACTAATACAAATTCTTTACTTTGCATTTTAAAAACGTAGTAATTTGTATTATTAAAACGTTTAATTTTGTAGTGACTATTATTTGCTAAAAAGTAACTAATTTCATCTTGTAATGCGACAATTAATCCAATCATTATTTTTGACTCTTTTCTTTTGCACCATAATTGATGACTTGTAAAAATTCGTTGTTTGGTAATTTTATTTTACCAAAACATTGATCTTGATATTGATCTATTTCTTCAAAGACTTGATCTAAATCTGTGTAAACTAATGATCTTAAAGCATGTAAATTAGGATGATCATCAATTGTTCTGTGTGGTTCAATTTTATCTGCGACAAATAAAACTTTATCAAGTAAAGTTAAATTATCTGTGTATAAATGCGGCTTTGTATGGCGGATTATAGCGTCTAGAATTTCATAATCAGTGAAATGATATTGAAAATATAATAAAAAAGCAGCATTTGAGCCGTGTTTAATGGTTCATGGTAGTTCAGTTAAATCAGCTGAATAAGTCGCATAAAAATCATTCGTCATTTTTTCGTTTAACGGTTTTAAAAGATCATGATACAATCCAGCTACATACGCTCGACGTGTTTGCAAGGGATCATATTTTTGCATAATTTCTGCACATAATTTAGCCACAGCAAACGAGTGTTTAATACGTTTATAATCAATTTCAGTTACATTTTTTTTCGTTTTAACAACATGTTTTTCTAGCAAAAAAACACCATATAAACCGTTGTTTAATAAGTAATCAAATGCTTCTTTATCCATTTGATCAACTCAATTAAATGATGTTTTGATGGCACTAGATGATACAGCGTTGTATTTCAAATCATACAGTGGAATGTTGACATTATCTAACAAGTAATTTTCACAAGAACACGCGTTTTTGCATTGCTGATTAACACATAAACCTAGACGTTTAAAACCAATAATTTTTGTTTGTGATAATAGCGTTTGGTATTTTCTTCATGTGGTAAAACTAATTAAATTATCAGTTCCCATAATTAAATAGAACTGAGCACATGGGTACTGTTGTTGATAAATTTCAAGAATTTCATGACTATAAATCTGCGTTTTTTTAAGATTAGCTAAATTAATTTCACAATCAGATAAAAAAACATTTTTTAAATCTTTGATTTGCATTTTAATCATTGCACAACGATCTTCATAGCTCGCTAGCACATTTTTTTGTGTAGCAATTAAATCGTCGCAATCGTATGGTTTTTGTGTAAATTTATTAGCAGCTAAAATTAAATGAACTGGTGTTTCTGAGCCTAACAATTCTTGTGTTTTCTGAATCATTTCCTTGTGAGCATAATGAAACATATCGAATGCACCAAAATAAAGTACAATCGATTTTATTTGTTTATTAATAATCCTCTTAGATGATCGCATGTGAGCTTAATTTTACTCCTACATCTTCATGAACAGAAACGCTAACTTCACGCGCTTCACTATTAATTGAAATTAACCCAAGTCCAGCAATATTGATATTGTGTTTTTTATTATGATCCAAAACGAACGTGTGTGTTTTTCAACGAATATTTTCTTGAGCATAATGAACTTTTAATTCTTTATCTAAAAGCTCGTTGGCTAGATTTTTTTGAATATATTTTGTTTGCATACGCTTGAAACCAACATCTGCATTAACATAAAAACTGAAATTCGTTTGTGCGCCACCCAAATATGAAACATAAACTAATTTATTCAACATAATAGTTTGTTGAGGTGCTAAATAAAAATTACGAACCAGTGATTTTTTAAATACAACTTTACTATTATCTTTGTTATTCACATAATTTAATATGTTTTCCGGGAATAAAACCCCAGGAGTATCTAAGACAATATTGTTACGAATTTTAATTTTTAAAATATTAGTTGATGTATTGATAAAAGAACTGGTCGTTAAAACCGGGGGTAATTTATTAATCATTAATAAACCATTGATTAATGATGATTTACCGACATTTGTTCGTCCAAAAAAGATTGATTTTTTCCGTTTATCTGTTTGCATTTGAACAATTTCATTTAAATTCTTTAAACTTGAATTTGATTTAATTGAGCAAAATAAAATATGAGGACGTTTAAAGCCATGTTCTTCTAATATAGCTACAATATTTTCTTTAACTAATGTTGCATTATAGCTTTTTGGCAATAAATCAATCTTGTTAATTACAAAAGTAATTTGTGATTGATAAGGTACTAATTCATCAATAATTGTGTGTTCTAAATCAAAAATATCTAAAACCATCATAATATGTAGATTTGTAAAATCAATATCTTTTAAGACGTCATTAATTTTTTGATCTATTTTAATAAAGTCTTCTTTTACGTTGTAATTTTTAATTTTAAAACAACGTTGGCATAGATTTGTATCAGAATCTAAGGGTTTTGGAGTATAGCCAGGTTGGTTTAGTTCGTTTGTTAAGAAACTACCGCAACCTTTACATTTTTTATTGGTGTTCATAATTGTTCTCTTTTTTAAAGTATATTATTTAATTATAATAGGAATACCTATTCATTTGATTCTTTAAAATCTCATCATTCCTGATTGCGAATCATTTCGATTTCCTCTTTATATGGAGGTAATTCACTATTTTTTGGTCCATATCATGGTGTTTCAAGAATCTTAGGTATATTGTTTAATGTTGGATGATAAATAATATAAAGTAAATTGTTAAAACCAATTTTACCATAACCTAAATTCTCGTGGCGATCCTTGTGACTACCCAGAATATTTTTAGAGTCATTAATATGTAAAACTTTGATGTATTCTAATCCAATCAATTGGTCGAAACGTTCTAAATAAGCGTCAAAAGAACTGCGCGTTAAATCAATACCACTATCGAACATGTGGCATGTATCTAAACAAACTCCTATATTTTTTTTCGATTTTATTTGACTGATAATTGTCGCTAATTCTGTGATATCAGCTCCAATTTCACTACCTTTACCAGCCATAGTTTCTAAACAAATACAAACGTTTGTATCTATGGTTTTAAAAATCTCGTTTAGCATATTTATTAATAATTCTAAACCAATTTCTAAACGTTGATTTAGACGTGAACCCGGGTGTAAAACTATCTTGTTAATCCCCAATGCTTCGGTTCTTTGAATTTCTTTGATTAAAAATTCTTTAGCTAATTCACGTACCTCAGGTTTTGATGAGCATGGGTTAATGATATAAGGGGCATGCACAATTATGTTATCTAACGCTATCTTGTTTTGTTTCAACAAATCATGTGCTTCTGCTACTTTTAATTTGTCAATACTAATTCGGCGTGTATTTTGCGGTGCTCCAGTATATATCATAAATGTATTACTCTTGTACTCCAGTGCCTCACGCACTGCGCCTAGAAAATAGTCATTCGCCTTCATACTAACATGACTGCCAATTATTAAGTTATATGTATTCATTTAATCACGATCCTTTGTATCAATATTATAATATAAAAATTTTTAGAACATTAAAGAGATGCCCTTTAATAAATCAAGTAAAAAATTATTTAAAAAGACATTTTAAGTATGTATAAACACAAAAAACGTTTTGCCATAATTTAATTAGGAGTTGGTTTTTGTGTTTCAATACACCCTAAATTTATATAAAAAATATCATTTTTTTAGTGGCTATGTCATTACTGATCCTAGTCAAATGTCTATATTAGAAGTACTAGCTTATATTTTAGAACCCCATAATCGGTGCTCTGCAAAAGTGTTGAGTTTTAAAATTAAGAGTCAGCAAAAGATTAATGATTTGCGCGCTGGTGATTTAATCATTGTTAAAGCAGAGTTAGTTAATTCGGTAGATAAAAAATTCTTTGTTTTAATTGATTACGAAAAATTAGAACTTGTTATCTAAAAACATTCAGCATTAAAAATGTGCTTGTGATACAATAACATAATGGTGATATAATGAATTTCTTAAAAGCAGTATGATGAATAATGTCTAGTCCATTTGTCTTTTTTTATGTAATTTGACAAATGCTTTTTGCTAAATTATTAGCAAATAAATACAAAAAGAATCCTGAGGAAGTCAGCGAAGCTGATCGATATAAAAAAGTGAGCAAAATTTTACATGCAATCATGTGAATTTTAAATGTTAAAGTTAAAGTGGAAAATGAACGTTTTTTAACAAATCGAAACATGTTTTATGTAGGTAATCATAAATCTAACATTGATGCATTAGCTCTCTTTTTAGCATTAGAAAAACATTCTTTACAAAACGTTACATTTGTAGCTAAAATTGAATTACAAAAATCTTTCTTTGCGCCTTTATTTGATTTAATTGATGTTGTATATGTTGATCGTAAAAATCTACGTCAAATTCTTGGTACAATGAAACAGCAAGAAAATTTACTAAAAGCTCGTTCTCGAGGACTAGCCGTTTTCCCTGAAACAAAACGTAATCATAGTGACGAATTTTTCGCATTCCAACCCGCAGCTTTAACTCCGGCCTATAATACCGCGAGTGCTATTCAACCATTTGTTATCGGTAATTCAATTAATACAATTGATCGATACGATAACAACAACAAACGTATGCGTCGTAATTTTGCAAAAGCTAAAAATATCTATGTGTCATTTTTAAAACCTTTCAATAGCTACGACTATGTGAATATTGACAAGCAAATTATTATGCGTAACATTGAGAAAAAAATTGTTGATGAATATACACGTTTAAAAAATGTTCATAATTTTTAAAAACAAGCACGTTTTTCGTGTTTGTTTTTTATTATAATTATCTTTTTATGTATATAATTATACACATATACAAATATATTTAAGAAAGCCTCTAATTATGAATCATAACAATACAAACAAACGCTTATATTTACAATTAGAAAGCTATGATGGACCATTGGATGTGCTTGTCGAATTAGTTCGAATGGGTCGTAAAAGTATTCAAGAATTAGATATTGTTGAATTGGCTAATCAATATCAAAAATATGTTGACGCGAATATCGAAAGATTAGAAGATTTTGATACAATTAGCGATTATTTATTTTACGCTTCACATTTATTACGTTTGAAGATTTTGTCACTGTTACCAAACCCATCATTGTTAGAACGACAAAAATTAGAAGAGGATCGTGAAGATTTAATTCAACGATTAATTGAGTATTCAAATTACAAAAAAGCAGCTCATTTTTTACAAGATTGTTATCAATGACGTGCTAAAATGCATGATATTCCACAAAAAAATTATGATGATTTTATTGATGAAAACGCTCAATATAAACCATTGCCTGACCAAATGCCTGTTAGTTTATTAAAAACATTGATGGATCAAGTAATTCTAGAATACGAATTAGCAAATACAACTGTGGATTTATCTTTTAAAAATCCGGATTACAAAGTGTATGATGTTATGATCAATTTGGTTAATTACCTAAAAAATCAACCATCCTATACAGGGAACCTTTTCGATTTTTTTATGGTCCAACCAAAAATTAATAAAAATCGTCGTTTCTTAGTAACTAGTTTATTGGTTATTCTGACTTTAATTTATAAAGAAAAACTGTCTTTAAAAACCAATGAAATTGATCAAATAGAAGTTGTCATAATTGATTTAGATCCTAACCTAAACAATCTTTTTACTGACGAACAAACAACAAAGATAGGAGAAACTCATGAGTAATAAAACTGATTTGCAAAAATTATATAAAAAGAACCACGATGATGAAAATGATATTGGTTTCAAAAATCATCAATTTTTCTCATATGATGATGTTGATGAAGATGAAGAATTCAAACAATCATTGAAGCGCCAAAAAAACAAGATTCTTGTAGAAAACGAGCACTATCAAACTAATGTTCAATTTGTTGCAGATGAAACTCCTGAGACAAGTAGTGAGTCAACTACAAATAAAGAAAAAAAACAATCAATTTTTGCGCCAATTAACCCAGAGCTTTATAAAAAACAAGATGCAGCTAAAAAGCTAAGTTTAAGAAAACAAGCACCCACTTACCCTAATCCGTTCCTTAACAACGATGAAATGGATGAGGATGATGAAAGTTCACAAGACAACACTAACGTATCTACTTCCAAAAAAGCTGAAAATAAAAACAAAAAGAATATTAAATTCAATCAACCACACAAACATTTTGAAAATCAAAAATTCAATAATACTTTCAAAACTACTGATTTATCGGATGAAGAAAAAAAGAATCTCTTATCTGTCATCGAGTCGATTCTATATTTAGCTGGCGAAGATGGTGCTAGCTTGAATGATTTTAAAAATGTTGTACAACTACCCCACAGTCAAATTACTGATTTACTAAATCAGTTACAAAAAGAATACGAAACTAGTGATTCTGGTGTGGTTTTAGTTAAATTCGGTGAAAAATACAAGGTATTAACTAAACCTAAAAATAAAGATCATTTAACAGCTTTTGTCAATGAACCAAACAAGATGATTTTAAATAAAACAACTTTGATAACTTTATCAATCATTGCTTACAATCAACCAACAACTCGAGCTAAAATTTATAGCATTCGAAAAAAAGATCCAAAATCTGCCATCGATACTTTATTAAAACATAATCTAATTATTGAAGCTGGTCGTGCTCCAACACTTGGATCGCCAATTTTATACAAGGTTAGTCAAAAGTTTTTTGATTTGTTCGGAATTAAAAATATAAGTGAACTACCTCGATTAGAAAAAGATTTCAAAGATTTTAATCCAATCGACGAAGAAAATTGAGATTAACCTCAATAATTTATGTATAAATGTTAAAATATAAAAGTAAATAGTTTTTAACAATAACTATACCTATCATATATCAAATATTAAAAGAATGAGTGAGAACAATGCAATTAAATAAAAAGACAAAAAATGAATTAAATATTACTTTTGAAGTTACTGCAGATTCAAATAAGTGAGCAGAAGCTTTAAAAAACCAAACCCAAAATATGATTCGTCAATTAAAGAAAAAAGTAAAAATTGACGGTTTCCGTTTAGGGCATGCTCCTGATCAAGAAGTTGAAAAACGTATTAACCGTTACGACTTGTACGACCGTGCAATCAACGAAATCTTGCCATCATTAATCAAAGATTTAGAAGATTCTAAGGATTTTAAAGATGATCCAACAGAAACATTAGACACACCTAATGTTTCGATTATTGACCTAGACGATCAAAGACTTGTTGTAAGTTTAGCGTATGAAATTTATCCAACAATTACGTTAGATAAATATGACGATTTAACTTTAAATTTATCACCCATTACTGTTGACCCATCTCTTGTTGATAAAGAATTAAAACACGCTCAAAAAGTACGTGCTAAGCGTACTAAAAAAGATGATGAACAACCAATCGAAAATGGCGATGAAGTAGTGTTTGATTTTAAAGGTTCAATAGATAATGTTCCTTTTGAAGGTGGATCTGCTCAAAACCATACATTAATCGTTGGATCAAACGCATTTATCCCTGGTTTTGAAGACCAAATGATTGGTTTAAAAGCCAATGAAGTGAAAACTATCCAAGTTACATTCCCAGAAGACTACCATGCAACAGATTTAGCTGGTAAAAAAGCTGATTTTGAATTAAAGATTAAATCAATTAGTACAATTGTTTTACCTGAAATTAACGATGAATTTGCTGCATCATTCAAATTGCCAAACGTTAACACATTAAAAGAATTAGAAAAATTCATTCTAGATAATTCAAAAAAAGCAGCTGAAGAAGAACGTTTCAATATTGCTCAAAACCAAATTAACTCACAATTGTTAGCTCGTACAACAATTTCAACAATTCCTGAGTCAATGATCAATAAAGAAAGTGCCAACTTAAAGCA
Source organism: Ureaplasma miroungigenitalium (assembly GCF_025780085.1). Taxonomy (GTDB): domain Bacteria; phylum Bacillota_I; class Bacilli_A; order Mycoplasmatales; family Mycoplasmoidaceae; genus Ureaplasma; species Ureaplasma miroungigenitalium. Next base: position 45,960 of record NZ_JAOXHL010000001.1, read on the forward strand.
ACAATTATTAGCACAATTAGCTCGTTATAATATGGATTTAAAAGAATACTTAAAAGTTTCTAACAAAACCGAAGAAGAATTAAACGCTGATTTAAAATTACAAGTTGTAGATACTGTTAAGTTATCATTAGTAATCGACCATATTGGTGAACGTGAAAATATTAAAGTTTCAGAAGAAGAAGCACGTGCTGGTATCCCTGAAATGGCTGCTTTATATGGTTCAAATAGTCCAGAAACAATTAAATATCTAAACGACAATATTGATTTAGTAACAGAATTTATTGGACAGAAAAAAGTTATGAATTTCTTAATTGGTTTAAACGAAAAAAATACTCCAGTTTTAAAGAAATCAGCAAAACCGACTAAGGAAACAAAAACTGCCAAGGAAAAACCAGTTAAAGAAACTGAAAAAACTTGCAAACCAAAACGTACTTGCAAACCAAAAGTAAATAAGGAAGATCAAACGGCGAAAGAAACAGTTAAAAAAACTACAAGTAAAGCCAAACCAAAAACAAGTAAGGCTAAATAAAACTTTATGTTTGTTCTCTAAGCAAAATTAGCACTCTTTCAATTTATTTGCTAATTTTGCTTTTTTATTGTTATAATTATTTAAAGTAATCAAAGGATGGGATAACAACATGGACAAAAAACCAATCTTAATAACGCATGGCATCGTTTGTCTACCACACGAAAAATTAACTATTTCGGTCGGACGAACATTATCTAAAACAGCTGTTTTAGAGGCCTTCAATTCAAAGGAACAACAATTAATAGTTGTATCGCAAAGTGATATCTACTCAGATGCAAACGTCATCTCTATTAAAGAGTTGTACGCTAATTCTGCAACATTAGTGAAAATTGTTGATCTGCGCGATGATGACGAAGGTGATTTTGTTATCGATGTAGAAGGTTTAAAAGCTGTCAGCATTGATTTTGAAACAATTGAAACAATTGATTTTAATTCTCAAGCAAAAAATCAATTCTTATTTCACTATGATCCAATTATCAAAAACGAGGTTTTAACAACTGAGGAAAAAGATCAATTAACAAATATTAACTTACAAATATTCGAAGTAATTCGTGATCGTTCACAATTAAAAGATATTCACTTTGAAGAACGTTTCAGTATTTTACAATTTTATCCTGATACTTTTCCTTACCACGCAGCGCACCACTATTTACCAGTTGTGCCGGGAGCAAGCAATGAAGTCGCAAACTTACGTGCTCGAGTTGACATCTTATCGCAACCAACATTAATTAGTGCTTTCAAAAGAATTCTTTCAGTTTTATTCAATAATCTAATTGATAAAGCTAAAATGGAATCAGAAGTGCGGGCTAAAATTAGTGAAATTATTAATGATAATTTACAAAAGCAACAAAAGGAATTCTACTTACGTGAACAATTAAAAGTTGTTAAAGAACAACTAGGTGAATTAAGTTCGCGTGAAGATGATGCTAGTCGCATGCGTGCTAAGGTCAAAGAATTAAATTTACCTCCTTTAGTTAAAGAACACGCTTTGGCGGAATTAAATCGTTTTGAAGCTGCAATGTCTTCAAATGAATCATCAATTATTAAATCTTATTTAGATTGATTGTTAGATTTACCATGAGGTAAAATGGGTGTTGACAACAATAATTTAAATAAGGTACGTGAAGTTTTAGAAAAAAACCACTATGGAATTAGCAAAGTTAAAGAACGGATTCTTGAATATTTAGCATTACGTATGCGTAACAAAAATATTAAGGGCCCTATTATCTGTCTTGTAGGTCCACCTGGAGTTGGTAAAACTTCTCTTGTTTACTCAATCGCTGAAGCTATGAATAAAAAATTCGTTAAGGTTTCTTTAGGTGGGGTACGTGATGAAGGTGAAATCCGTGGGCACCGTAAAACATATGTCGGAGCAATGCCTGGACGTATTATTAAAGGATTAAAAAAAGCCGGTGTAGACAACCCGTTATTCTTGTTAGATGAAATCGATAAGATGACATCTGATAATCGTGGTGATCCATCAGCTGCTTTATTAGAAGTTTTAGACCCAGAACAAAACAAACACTTCTCAGATAACTATATCGAGGAAGAATACGACTTGAGTAATGTTATGTTCATGGCGACAGCAAACTATTACGAAAAAATTCCATACGCTTTAATTGATCGTTTAGAAATTATTGAACTTTCAAGTTATACAGCTATTGAAAAACGTGAAATTGCTAAGGAACATTTATTGAAACGTATTTTTGACGATGCCCGTTTAAATTCAAATGATTTAGTCTTTAGTGATGAAGTTCTTGATTTTATTATTGAACACTATACAAAAGAAGCTGGTGTTCGGGAACTAGATCGTCAATTAGGTCATATCGTTCGTAAGTTCATTGTAGAAAAAATCAATGAAAAAGAATTAGAACCAACAGTGTTAACAAAGGAACTAATTATCAAATATCTAGGTAAAATCAAGTTCGATGTCACACAAAAGGAAACCACAAGTATTCCGGGTGTTGTTAATGGTATGGCTTATACTCAAGCTGGTGGTGACCTTTTACCAATCGAAGTCAACTTTACGCATAACCCTAAGGGTGGTAATATTACCATTACAGGAAATCTTGAAAGAACAATGAATGAATCAGTGCGTGTAGCCTTAGGTTTTGTAAAAGCTAATGCTCAAAAATATGGCATCGATGAAACATTGAAGTTCAATGAAATTGATATCCATGTACACGTTCCATCAGGTGGTGTACCAAAAGATGGTCCAAGTGCAGGGATCGCATTAACAACTGCTATTATTTCTGCTTTAACTAAACGCCCTGTTCGTTCAGTATTATCAATGACCGGTGAAATTATGTTACGTGGTACAGTTGGTATTATTGGTGGAGTGAAAGAAAAAGTTATTTCTGCCCACCGAGCAGGTGTACGTGAAATTATCCTACCAGCTGATGATGAACGTTTCTTAGAAGATGTACCGCAAGAAGTACGTAAGGACTTAGAAATTCATTTAGTAAAACACTACGATGAAGTTTATCAAATCGTTTTTGAAAAAACAAATTCAGCAAATAAAAAAAGCAAGTAAATAAATACGAAATAAATTAGAAAAATAAGAGGAATCTCAACCTCTTATTTTTATATTTAGTATAATATTAATATTGAACCAAGGAGACAAATTATGGAAATCAAAAAAGAATATAATCAAATTGTCGATAATATCTTAGCAAATCCTCCACATCATCATGGTCATCACCATGTACATGAATACAAGATTTTGTTACAACGTGATGAATTAAAACAAGGGGTAATTACTAAATCACCTGTTAATCATGACGAATACTCATTTAACTTAAATTTTGTCCAACAAGCCGACCAACTAAAAGATGGTGACTGTATTCACGCTGACGGACATGTCTATGTTACGCTTTATTTTGAAGAATAAATCAATGAATAAGAAGGTAACTTCTTATTTTTTATTAAAACGAATATAAGGAGTGTTTATGCAGCAACATATTTTATTAAAAATTATTCCCACCCTGTCAGCTACTGTGTATGAGCAGTTGCCAACTTACGATGTTAAAAAGGAACAAACCAACGAACAGACATACCGCTTACATGTTAGTTTTAGTGAGTTTGTTGATTTTCAACTTTTAGAGCAAATTAGTTGTTTACCTTTACATCCACGTATCCATAATTGTGTTTTAGTCTTACACAATCTTTTTAATGAACCAGAACAATTACAAGCATTGGTTAATCATTTATTTATGAAACACGAGTGGTTAAATCCAGAATTTGTTAATTTGCAATATGAAAACGAAGTCGTTACCCTAACCACAAGTTCTCGCAACCAATTAGTCTTTTTAAAAAACCATCAAGCAGAGATTAAAACAACCTTTGCACAATGTGGTTTAATTTATGAAAATTTAGTAATTAGTTTTATTGATTGTTCTGCCACAATTGAAGAACAAAGCATCGAACAACAAAATCAAGCTGCATTGTGGTTAGCTAAACTAAACGAGTTAGAGCAACAAAATAACGCCGCAGTTTCTAATGATGCACAAAATTGAAATCGCTATAACAAACAAGATAATAAGGCTGTGACCAAGTTAACTGACATTAACATTAACATGACCCAAGTCAATGTTATTGGGAAAATTTTTCTAATCGAACAACGCGAACGTAATAATAAAGATATTATTTTAACTTTTTATATTCAAGATGACACCGACACCCTAAACGTTACTTATTACCTGAATGCTAATAATCGATTTAAGGAACATTTTTTAGGTCTTAAGGTCAATGATTACATTGGTGCATCAGGTGAAATTACAAGTAGTTTTAATGATCCGACCAAAACTATCCCTGTGCTAAAAGCCAAGAAAATTTGAAAAATTGATAATTATACACTCGAGGGTGATAACGCAACCATTATTCCTCGAACAGAACTAGCTTTTCATACTAAAATGACAAGTAGTGATTGCATTATTGGAACAGAAGAATTGGTCGACTTTGCCTTAAAAAATAAAATCAATTGCATTGGTATTACTGATCGTTACGTAGTCCAAGCTTACCCAGAAATCCAAACATACCTAGAATCTAAAAAAATTGATGAACAAACATTAAAAATCATTTATGGATTAGAATGTGAAGTCTTACCTCCGCAAATTGATGCTGTTTATAATATTGATGAAAGTTTGTTTGTTGACCAAGAGTATATTGTTTTTGACTTAGAAACCACTGGTTTATATCCTAATTACGATGAAATTATTGAATTTGGTGGGGTTTTGGTTAAAAATGGGCAAATTCTAGAGCGTAAACAATTCTTTATGAAACCTAGCAAACCATTAAGCCAAACTACTATTAAACTAACGAAAATTACCGATGATCACGTGAAACATGCCATTAGCGAACTAGAAGGATTAAAAACCATGCTGAATTGGTTTAAAGATCGTATTCTAGTCGCACATAATGCTATTAATTTCGATATTAATTTTATTAATATTCGTTTACAAAAATATGGGATACCGGTTTTAACTAATATGTATGTTGATACCCTGATGCTATCACGTTCTTTAAATCCCACTTACCGTAGTCACCGATTAGGAGCTATTTGTAAAAAGAATAATATTCCATATGATGATTTAATTGCCCATCGAGCCGATTATGATGCTGAAGTCTTAGTTAGTGTTTTTAACATTATGCTTAGTCAATTAATTAATGAACACAAAATCAAACAATGAGATCAAGTCAATCCAAGTATTCAGAATCGTAGTCTGCGCAACCGTTTCTTTGGTGATCAGATTACTATTTACGCAAAAAACCAAGATGGTATTAAAAATATATATGAACTGGTTTCTAAAGCTCACACGGATTTATATAATAATCGGCCCACAATTACTATCGATTTTTTAAGTCAATTCAAAGACAATTTAATCATTACAAACGCTGTTTATGACAATGAATTAATAAATAGTTTATTTAACAAAACCGATGCTGAAATTATTGAGCAAATTAAGTTATATGATTTCATTACACTACCAAGTATCAATTGTTTTAAAAACCAAATTCATAACGAAAAATTAAGCATGAGTAATCTACAACACGCTTTAAATCAATTAGTTTTCTTAGCTAAACAACAAGGTAAACCAATTGTTGCTTCTAGTCATGTTTATTATTTACAACCAAGCGATAAAAAATACTATGATGTGTATGTTAATTCCAAAGGTTTAAATGGTCGTTTGCACCGTTTTGCCAATGAAACATATGTACCTGATCTTCATTATTTAGATCAACAAGAGTTCCAAAAGGAACTAACCTATTTAAATGATCCGCAGGATATAAAAAAAATCCTAACAGACGATGTGCAAGTAGTGTTAAGTTGATTTGCTGATAACATCAAGCCGTTGAAAAAAGATTTATACACGCCAAAAATTGATAACGTTGATGAACTTACTAAAAACTTTGTTTACGAAACAGCTAAGAAAATATATGGTGAAAATTTACCCGATATCGTTCAAGCAAGAATTGATAAAGAGTTGAACTCCATTATTATACATGGTTTTAGTGTTGTCTATTGAATCTCACATTTACTAGTTAAGAAGTCGAATGAAGATGGGTATTCAGTGGGTTCACGAGGAAGTGTTGGTTCATCATTAGTCGCAACGTTTTTAAACATTACAGATGTTAACCCTTTAATGCCACACTATTTATGTCAGGCATGTAAATATTATGAATTTGTCCCAGAAGCTGAAGATGGGTACGATTTACCCGCAAAAAAATGTCCGCAATGTCAAACTGATTTATTGCGCGAAGGTCATAATATCCCTTTCGAAACCTTCTTAGGATTCAATGGTGATAAGGTTCCAGATATCGATCTTAATTTCTCTGGAGTTTATCAACCAGTTGCGCACCAATTCATTAAAGACGTATTTGGTGATGATCATTCATACCGTGCTGGTACAGTCTCTAAATTAAAAGACAAAACAACTTATGCAATGGTTAAAAAATACTTTGAAGAAAAAAATGACGAAATCATCCGGGATTCTACTATTAACTTGTATGTCCAACATTGTTTTGCCACTAAGAAAACCACAGGACAACACCCCGGTGGAATTATTATTGTCCCTAAAGACTTATCAATTTATGATTTCACCCCATATAACTTTCCAGCCGATGATGAAAACGAAAGTTGAAAAACAACCCACTTCGCCTTTGAATATATCCACAATAACCTGCTAAAATTTGATATCCTAGGTCACGATAATCCTACGATTTTAAAACTGCTAGAAGATCTTACAAACATCAAACAAGAAAACGTTCCCATCAACGATGAAAAAACTATGAAGATGTTCTATGACATTAGTGTGATGAATATTCAATCAGCGGATGTTTTAGACGAAAAAACCGGAGCAATTAGTATTCCCGAATTTGGAACCAGCTTTGTTCGCCAAATGCTTGTCGCAACCCAACCGCGAAGTTTTGCTGACTTGATTCGAATTTCTGGTTTATCACACGGAACCGATGTGTATTTAAATAATGCACAAACATTAATTACACAACATAATAAAAAGCTAAAAGACGTCATTGCTTGTCGGGACGATATTATGAGTTATTTAATTCAAAACGGAATCGATTTTACAACTGCTTTCTTTGTTATGGAAGACGTGCGAAAGGGTAAGAAAATTAAACCTGATCACGAAAAAGTGTTACGTGAAAATAATATTCCTGATTGATATATTGAATCAGCTAATAAGATTCAATATATGTTCCCCAAAGCCCATGCCACAGCCTATGTTATGCACGCTTGAAAATTCGCTTGATACAAATTGTATTACCCACTAGAATACTACGCTGCTTTTTTATCTGTACGTAGTCAAAATTTTGATTTAGAAGCCGTTAATAAAACTCGTGCAGAAATCGTAGATATTTATAAAAAAATTAAACGCGATAAAAATGCTTCTAACAAGGAATTAGATAGCTTAACAACCTATGAAATTATTATTGAATTTCTCGCTCGGGGTATTAAATTGTTAAATATCGATATCAACCATTCTCATCCGACCGACTTTTTAATCGATCGCGAAAAAAATGCGCTGATTCCTCCATTAATTTGCATCCCTTCCTTAGGTGAAAAAGTGGCAGCATCAATTGTAGAGCAAAGAAATATCAAGCCATTTAGTACCATTGAAGACATTGTACACCGCAGTGCAATTACTACACGACAAATCGAAGTTCTTAAGAATATTGGAGCTTTAGATGACTTTGATGAATCTGCTCAAACCGAGCTATTTTAATAAAAAAACAAACACAAATAATGTGTTTGTTTTTTTATATTATACCCACAACAGAACTCATTACTAAATCACTTTCATATGAGAGTGTTAAGGCTAAGTCGGTTTTTTGTTGTTGTAAATAAACAAAGTGAATACCATTGACAATGTGAATTTCAATGTCATCATATAAATAACGTAAGTAAAAGGCTTTCATAACAGCTTCTTTACACGAAAAAAGACTACCTAAATAACGTTCTGGTTGAGTATGTTTTTCATAAATAGCGTATTCATAATCTGTCATTATGCGTCTGGCTAAACGTTTGTTTTTCAATACTGGACGTTTTAAATCTAATAAATCAATTCCGTGAACTATTTGCATGATAGTTTTGGCCTTTTTTCAAAGAAATTAAAGTTATCATCAAAGTTGACGTAATTACTAATTAAATCGATAAAGTCATCTTGTTCTTTCACAAAATCCTTGTATTTTTGCAATTCAATTGCCGTTTGCATTGTTTGTTGTTGCATTTTTTGCAATTGTTCAATTTCAGCATAAGCATCTTGTAAAGCTTGAATGTAGTTATCAAAATCCTTATCCACTTCTCGTGCATCATAACCAAAATTAACTGGTGGATATTTTTTTTGAATGAGTTCTCGTAAGTTTAATTTTTTCATATTACCGTCCTAAAAAATAAATATGTTGACTTGGAGCATAAGGCCCTTTAAAAATAATATCTTCATGAGCTTGTTTAATATATTCCTGCGCAGCTGGATCTGGTTTTTTCGGTAATGCTGCTAAGGCAATATTCGTAACTCCTGAAACGACTTGTATCCCCATGGAAACAATCGTTGATCAGAATAAAAAACTATTTCAAATATTTAATGAACTAGCTAATAACATCGCAAAACCTGATGATATTTGATCCTTTTCTCGTCTATTTAATAATAGCATATTAAAAGAACGGACTGCCAAAACTTAAAGTCGCTCGTGAAGGGTGTTGAGCGATACGAGTGTACATACGCGCAGCTGGGTTATCAATGAATTGATGGCGTGTGAAACGGGGCGCAGGGTTAAAGACGTGAACTAATTGAGCTACTAACCCTAAAGCTCCTGTAATATTTTGACCTAGCAAGCCGGTCATAATAGCTGTATTCCACATGTAATTACCAAAAAATCCACTGGTAATTTTTTGTTTCATTTTTATAGATAATTTTTGCATGATTTTCCTCCTTTGTAAAACTAAACGAGAAAAATCATATTTTTACTTCACCTTATGGTTTTTTACTACTGGAAAATTTTTAAAATGTGCTTTAGCTAAATAATATAAAAAACCGGGTTTATATTTATGTAAAATAAAAGCAGTCGCCTCACGAATTTTTTCGTTATCAGCCCCTAGTGGCAGGGCAATGTGGTATTTCCGTTCCACGCTTGATTTAAAATTTAATAAAAATGCTCGAGCAATAATAGAAGCACAAGCAACACTTAAAAATTGACTTTCTGCCTTATTAATACTTTTCTTAATACAAACAGGTTCTAGATTAGCTTGCTTCTCGTATTCTTTAAATTTAGCTTGTGAAACATATTGGTCAATCACTGTGTATGTTCGAGGGTACTTATGTAATAATCGACTAATCGCTTGATTGTGTAAAATTGTTTTTAAAACATGTGCATTTTTGTAAAGACGATAATTTTCGTTATACTCATATGGATCAAAAAATTTAATAACGAAATCAACTTTTTCTTTTAAAATTTTTGCTAATTCTAAAATTTTACGGTCATTAATTTTCTTTGAGTCATTTACTTGTAAGCTGCGCACAAAAGGAATTTGTGACTTAGGTAAATAAACTGCACAAACCACTAAGCCATGAAAAAAATCACCAACTCCCACTTCATCGCTTCCGATGGTAGCTTCATGTAATTCGTTTTGATCCTCTTGTTCATCATTAATAGGAGATAGAAAATTAATCGTTGGAAAACTACTTAAAAAGGTTGTTCATTCATAATTTTTATGTAAATTAACAACCACTTTCAATGAATTAAAAACAAAAATTGTAAAACACTCATTTTGTCCAAAACGCTGACGGACGAACATTTGAGTATATGGTTGTTCATATCCTTGCAATGTTTTTTGTAATATTTGATATTGATTTTCATCAATTTTGACTGATCAGGTCCTCATAAAAATGTTCTCCATAAATAAGAATTATTACTTTTAATTATAAATTAATCCGCTTTCTAATGCTTTACAACTTCCAAATTTTTTAGTAGCAAAATAAATAATTATCTTTGTTTGCAAAAAATAACATTTTTGTATTATAATAAGAGTTAAAATATTCAACAAGAATTATAGGGGCGTCTATGTTTGACTTAAAATACGATTTTACAAAAAGTTTATTTGGTTATGTGGTTTATAATCACCAAACTAATTTAATCGATGTGATTACTAACAGTCCCGAAGAATTTGCTGGATTGTTAAAAAATATTGTTCATAGTCCTTATGTTTCTAATAAGATAGCGCGTGAAACTCGTAAAGTTTATAACGAGTTATTAGTTTATATCAATATGGAAGACTATGATGGTTTGCAGCAAAATGAGTTAACTTATTCTCAAATTATTCAGAATGCTCTACTAGATGAAGCTATTTACTTATATGCACACATGCAAAAAACGATTGTTGAATCATTACACAAATTAGTTAGCTTAGAAAACTTATTACCATTAATACCGGTTTTATCTGATTTAAATAATCAAATTATTTTAGATAAAAATCTAATGTACCGAATAAAAAATCCTCATGAAGCTAATTTGGTTATTAAAAACGCTTTACATATTTATTGATTTTTTAATCCTCAAACGCAAAATATCAATACAAACTTTGATCAACAAAAAACGCAAGAATATAGTAAATATTTAACTTTGCACCAAGATCAATGAACAAAAATTCAGGCCAAACGTAAAAACTAAAGTATCCGTCGATACTTTTTTTATTTGCTTTTCTGCAAAGAAAAGACAAAAAAAGACCTGTGTCTTCACAGGTCTAAAACATTTGTTTTATGGGTATAGCCAGCTAGATATACATCTAGAATTGTTGTAAACGAATTTAACAACTAGAATTGTTTAATCTACCCATATAAATTAAACTGTCAAATATATTATATTATTTTTTAGGAAGTTTGTCAATACTATTTGGTTTTTTAGTCAGGTAATTAGTAGTTCCTAAATTAGCATAGGTTTTATTAACTAACAAATTAATTCACATTCGGCATTCTTCAATAATTGCAGCTCGTTGTTTCATGCTCCCATATTCACGATATTCCATCATGGCGTTGAAATCTCAACGACTAAGAAACATTACTGGTAATTTCGCATTATGAATGTGTTGAAATAATGGTTCAAGGATATTATAGTAAATATTTTCCTTGATTGCTTCGATTTCAAAATCGTCAAAAATGAAGAATTGACCTTGTTTGAGCATATTTAATAAATCATCAGTAGTATTAAAAAACGGATTTGTTTTTGCAAAAATTTGGTGAATTAAATTATTTAGCTTACGTAGTTTTAAACAAACAACCAATGCATCTTTTTGAGCAATTAAATAATTAGCAATGTGTAATCCAAAAAACGTCTTACCACTACCTAAAGCACCCGAAATATAAAGTCGCGGATTAAGCAATCATTTATTTTGATTTTGAACTAAAAATCTAATAAAGTCGCTTCGTCCACTACTTTGCACATCATAAATATCTGCGTTAAATAAATCAGGATATTCCATTTCGTTTTTTTCTAAAAAATATTCTGGATAGAAATAATGATCAAGATACTTTGATTGATTATTATGTTCAACTAAATTAGTTTTATGGCAATAAGAAAGTTCTAATAAGCCATACTTACGAATAATTATTGGTTCATATGGCAAATTAGCACAAGCTTCTTGTAAAACGGCAAACTTATCAAATAAATCCTTATAGTTATGAAATTCGTCGGGCGTAATTTCCAAGTCTTTAAATCGTGGATCTGATAAACATGTTTGATAGTTGATTTTTTTAGTAGACATAATAATTTATCCTAAATTAATTCCTTTTCTAAAAACACGGGTAAATTATTTTTGGGACCTTTTGATGAGCGTCGTTCGTCAACTCATTCACTTTCCTGATTGATTTTGCTCTTTTTAACTTTTTTATTTACTTCTAAATAGCTATTAGCATCATCATTTAAAGCAGCACGTAAATGGTTAATTCCTGCATAAACATCAACAATGTTTTTAGCGGCAAAAGAACGTAATAACTTACTTAAATAATTATAATTTAATTTTCCTGTAATGTTTTTATGTAAACAAAAATCAATAACTAAATTAATTGCTCATGGATTATTTGGGTATTCCTGACATAAGTTATTAACCATAGCTATTTCTTGGGCATCAGTTTGGTGCATAAAGATGTGTGTTAAAAAGCTGACGGGATCGGTGTTTAAATATTTATCAATCAATAAGCTGAAGTTTGATAGTTCGTAGGCGCTAAAGAAAATATCTCGCGTGCGTAAGCCTTCTAAGTTAATCATCGGAGGTGTATTTGTTTGTTTTTTATTCAAAGCATTAATTTGAACACATCCATTACTATCTTCGCTAGGTAAGTCAATTTCATCATTAATGAAAATGTTATTAACATTTACTAAATTCATTGCTTCATGCATAGGAGCGTATTCAAAACGTCTAGCAGCATAATAATTGATTGATGTATGAGATTGCAATAATTCAATATATTCTTCGTTGTTTAATAATTCTTCAGGTTGTTTTTGTTTTTTGACAACTAAGAAATATTGTTCTTTGTCTTTGTAAATACTTAATAGCTCCATTTTAATTAATGCGCGAATGCAATCAAATAGTTCATTCGACTTTAATTGCAAGTTTTCACAAAACTCACTGACACTAATATTTGCTTGATGTACAGTCCGTGTGACTAAATACACATAAAAACTTGTTGCTTGCAAACCAATAATTGGTGTATATAAATCATACAAAACGTAATTATTAATTGATAAATTATCGTTTTTTAGCGTGCAAAAAATCATAAAGGTATTTCCTCCATCTTGTGTCTTTGAATTAAAATAAATGTATAAGTCGTTGAACTGACTACAATAATTGTAAGTAAAAGGGTATAAAAAAACAAAGAAAAAACAGTTTATTTGGGTCATAAAAAGAGGGAGATAAGGGTTATTAGCATCTCATCAAATGTCCCTAAACCATTTATTTAAGGGCTATTTTTGACCTTTAAAAAGTTATAGACATGTAAAAAACGGCCTCTAATTTTTTTCTGTTTTTAATTGTTGTGGATGTGAAAGAGATATGTAATTTCTCTAAGCACACTTAAATCGTCATCACTTAAGTCTAAAGCGATGTCTTCATATACTAAATTCATGTATTGAACAATGCAAAAAGCAATTCTTTTTAAATTTAAACTTTCGAGGTTTAAAAAGTAAAAACGGCAGTAAATATCTACCATTTTCATCGCATAATCGTATTTAAATGGGTCTTGTTTGAACGCTTCCTCAAAATATTCAGCAAAAAAAGCTGGTATTTTAGGATCAAACAATTCGACAGATTGCGTTGATAAATGAAAATAATCTGCAGGAATAACCTTTGCATGCAGATTTAAATATTGATTATAAAAATTTAAACTGACACTGATTTGATATTCACTTAAAACAGCGAGTAAATTAACTTTCTCTAATACATTAATCTCTGTACTTAGAAATAAGTTGTTGAAGTAGATTTCATCATTGATAGATCAATCAGCAATAAATTTATCTAAATATTCACAAACATAATGAGTGTGTATTTGATTATGCACAACAATATGTTCAAAATAATCTTCACGTTTTCAATTCGCTGTTTCTTGACTTAATAAATCCGCTTGAATCGCTTCTAATTCTTTCAGTTTAGCACTAAAATGATCAGCATATTCTAGAGGAAGTAAGTCCATTTCTAAAAAGGTATTCAGTTTTTCAATTGCTTCATCATATTTTTGTGTAGCGATTAATTCCTCTAAAGCAGATTTTTGCTTAGCAAAATAATCATTAATTAAAGTTTGTTCGCTGTCACTAATTTTCTTTTGGGCCATAATTTACTTTCTTGAAACGAGCAGGCGTTTCATTACGTTTATAACGAACAGTTTTCTTAGTTGGAACTAAATTATTTAGTTCAATAATTTTATTTTTACTAATTAGACGATCAAAATAACGGTCTTGAATCAACTGTTCAATTTGACTTTCGACTTGCATAATTTTTTGTACTAATTGCTTTGGATAACGGTATTTCTTTGAGTTTTCTAAAAATTCGTCAAAATCCACTTCGCGTCATTGTTTTTCTGCATTGATTTTGAAATCTAAATCAAAATCATAATATTTAATTGCCTGTTCTTCGAAAATGAAGGGTGAGGCAATGTTAATATACAATTTCATTCCTGTTTTTTCAATTGTGGCAATAATATTAAATCATTCTTTTTTAAAGAAAAACCAGTAAGATGTTTTTGTTGTATATGAAGGAAAATTTCGTGTTGAATACTCTTCGGAAGTAATCACTAACGAATTAGTTGAACATAAAACTAAATAATCTTCTTGGATATCAATCACCATTGGATTATTTCAAGAACGATATAATCAACCATTTAATTTATAAGCATGCACCATAATTTCTTGGTGTAATGATAATTGTGATAAGTCTTGATAATCATCTAAATGATTCGTTAATAATTGTTCATCAAAGCACACTTCTTGCTTAGTGGTTTTCGTCACAGTTTTTTTGTTCATAAACAATCATCTCCAATTCTTTTTTAATATATTCTAATAAAGCAATAATTTTTTTGTAATCCATACGTGTTGGACCAATAACCGCAATCTCTTTATTTTTATTATATAAGTCAATGCAAGTTGAGGCAATAGCGATTCCATTATGCCCAATTTGGTTACCATAGGTGATTTGGGTTGTTACTTTATCAATTTTTTTATTAATAGAAATTTGTTCTCAAATACTTGTATCTTCGATTAAATTTAAAATTTCGTTCATTTTATCAATATTGTCAAACTCTTGGTGACTAGTTAAATAACGCACCCCAAAAGATGTATTTTTATCTTGGTTATCCATAGAATAATGTTTAAAAATTTTTAAAACAATATTATTCATGTAATGTTCATAAGCGTGCACTTTTTTCGATAATAAATCTGCTGCTCCAATGATTTTATTACTTAACTCATTCATTGGCGTATTTAATAAATACTCGTCCAAAATATCAATACAAATACTTAGATCAGTATATTTTGTTAATTGGTTTAAAACGATAGGGTGGTTTTGGACATTCCCTGATGAAGTGACTACAATTAAAACAGCATTATTAGGGCCCGTTTCAATTAATTGAATTCGTTTCAGTAATTCATTTTCCTTATGATCACGCATAATTGCTGGTAACAGGGTAAATTGATTAATTATTTCAATTGAGTCTTCAATGATTTTATCAATAGAAACAAACCGTTGCATAAATATTTTATGCAAACGTTTTTTAATAGCGGGGTCAATGATTGCATCCAAGTCACTAAATTGATGATTGATAAAATCATAACCTTTAGTAGTGGGTACACGGCCTCCGGAACGGTGTTTTTTTTCTAACAATAACATCGTTTCTAAACTCTTCATGTCATTCCGAATAGTAGCCGGTGAAACTTGGGGAAAATATACTTCTTGAATCAGCATACTAGAAACTGGTGTTGCTGTTTTAGTATATTCATCCACCACAGCTTGCAAGACTTTTTCTTGCCGGTTGGTTGGTTGGTTTTTATTTTTCTTGTAGTTAGCCATGGATATTTTACTCCTTACGAGGTTTGTTTAACTGCACAAATAATTGAATCATTAAAAGCACCTTGTGATTGATTTGACTCGCTAAATAATCTGTACACTTAGTTGGATAAGTTTTAAAAAAAGCTGCATCGATTCTATTGAAAATAAATCAATGGTCATCGTGATAATTTAATTGATCATATGGCTTTTGATTAATTAATTGGTCAGCGATTTTTAAAAAAGCTGTGTCTTTATTAATTACTAATTGGTATGTTTGTTTTTGATAAAGAAAATCATAAATGACTTCCGTATCATTTCAAGTAATCTTTTGGAAACTAAAATCTTTTAAATAAGCACCGATTTTCTTGTAAAAAACATTAATCGTTGTATGATCTAAATATGTTTTGATAAAATTTTTAACAATTTTTCTGTTTAGAACAATAACTATAAAAAAAGGAATCATTAAACATAATAAAAAAAATAGACCTAAGGTCATTACTGCAATCGCTCATGGGTTGTTAGCTCATGTTTGACCGTTTTTAATAAAAGCACCCGCGATTAATAAACCAACGGCAATAACAAAAATACCTAAGACTGAATATAAACCAATCTTTGCATTTTTTTGCAATCGTTTTTCAACTTTTGTTTGTTCAAAAAACTTTTTTAGCATTTGATTTGTTTTTAAACTATCTAAATAAGTATGTGTCTGTTGTTCTAAAATGTGCATATAATCCATCCTAATCTTATCTATATTATAAATAATTATTAGTATGTGTGGTATTAATATCCTAATTTTATATAATTAAATATATTTATGATATAAAGGAAAAGGATATGAAGTCAAAATATAACATAGAAGCATTAAAACAAGATTTTTATGCCGAAGTCAATAAAGAATGACTTAAAAAAACACGAATCCCCCAAGATAAATCAGCTGTGGGTGGTTTTAGTCTTTTAGATAAAAAGATTGAAAAAAACTTAAAAAAATTAGCTAATGAATGATGCAAAAAACCGGCATTAATTCCTAATGAAACTTTAGAAAATTTCATTAGTTTCTATAAAGTATGTAAAAATCATAACTATAAAGAAACACTTGGTTTAACTAAATTAGTTCCTTCATTGGAAAAGATTTTGAATATTCAAAATTATGATGATATTCAAAAAAACTATATAACTTACGAATACGAAGGATTTATGTTACCTTTCGCTTTCGGTATTACACAAGATTTTGTGGACAATACTAAACAAGTTTTAGCTGTGGATCACCCTCATCTAATCTTGCCTGAAAAATCATATTATGAAGATCATGAAAAACGTGACTTATTACTAAACAAATTCAAAGAAACTGTTGTGCAACTAGGTCTTTTAGCTGGTTTTGAAAAAGATGTTTTAGAAACCATTGCTAAGGATGCTGTCGCTTTCGATGCTTTAAATATTGAAATGGCTAAATCAGCAACTGAACATGCCGATTATGTTAAATCATATAACGTGTATAAATTAGCTGATATTAATGTAAAAACAACAATTTTTGATATTGCTGAAATTGCTAAAGAATTAGTTAAAGACCCAGATATTACTACGATTATCGTTGATAATCCGCGTTTTATTGAAGCTTTAAATACGATTTATAATCCAACAACATTTAAACTATTCAAAGCGCGTATGTTCGCTCATTTCTTAATGAGTAATGCCCAATATACAACAGAAGAAGCTCGTAGCCTTTTATTTGCTTACTCATCACTAATTAATGGTGCTAAAAAAATGATTAGCAAAACTAAGTTTGCATATCAATTAGCTACATCATATTTCAAAATGCCTTATGGTATCTATTATGCCCAAAAATTCTTTGGTCATAAAGCTAAGGCTAAAGTTGAAAATATGGTTGAAACAATGATTAACGTTTATAAAGAACGTTTACAAAAAAATACATGATTATCTAAAGCAACTATCGAAAAAGCAATTTGTAAATTAAACGCTTTAGAACCTAAAATTGCTTTTCCCAATAATTATGAACCGTACTATGATCAATTAAAAACAACAGCAGATAACATTTTTGATAATATACAAGCCTATTCAAAAGTTATTACAGCTTACCATTATGCACAATACATGCAACCAATTAAAGACTATTGAGAAATGAGTCCAGCTACTGTCAACGCTTATTTCCATCCATTTAAAAATGTCATTGTCTTCCCTGCAGCTATTTTAGATGAACCATTCTTTTCATTAAAATATTCTAGTTCACGTAACTATGGTGGAATTGGAGCCGTGATTGCACACGAGATTTCTCATGCCTTTGATAATAATGGATCACAATTTGATGAAAAAGGTAATCTAAACAACTGATGAACTGATCAAGATCGAATTGAATTTGATTTACGTGCTAAAAAAGTAATTGACATGTTTGATCAAATTAAGACTCCTTATGGAATGAGTAATGGATTATTAACTGTTTCTGAAAACATTGCTGACTTAGGTGGTTTCATGTGTGCTTATGAAGCAGCTAAAAAAGAAAACGACTTTGATGCTAAAGATTTCTTTTATGGTTGAGCTAGCGTTTGAGCTTGCAAACACCGAAGCCAATATGCACAATTATTAATAAAATCTGATGTACACTCATTAGCGAAATTACGAGCTAATGTCCAAATTAGTAATTTTGATGAATTCTACCAAGTATTTGATGCCCAAGAAGATGACAAAATGTATTTAGCGCCAGAAAAAAGAGCTGTTATTTGATAAATAATAAAATTCATTAGGAATAAAAAAACAACGTGACACGTTGTTTTTTTCTTTTGTTTTATTTGTATAAATATCTCTTGTGTATTTATATAGATAAAAAACAGATATGTCGGTTGACTTATCTGTTTTTATGTTTTCTAGTTAATTAGTAGTGGTTTGTTGCTTGTGAGAGCTTTTTGATATTTCAAATAGTTAACACCAACGATTATGAAGGCTGCACATAGAATTGTGGCTCCAATAATTGATAGTGGCATGCATCATGCATATAAACCTTTATAAGTATCTGATGTTTGATAATTAACCCCAAAACCTACAACAAAAGCAATGGCAGCAATTTGAATAATTAATGTGAACACAGGTAACGGTGTTTTACATCTAATTAAATCAGCATAACGAATAATGATTAATGCTAATGGATAGAATCAACTTAGTAAGAAGATATGAATGAATGCATTTTTGTGACTAAACTCATTAGCTATGTCGTTAGCATCAATATGTTTAAATAAGCGTGTAAATGGATTGACTTTATTAATCTTTTGGACAAAGAATTCATCCGTTTTAACTCATAGACGATCTACTAAGTATTTAGTTTGGTCTAAAGCCACTTGGGCATCTGGTGATTTCAAGTTATTAATAGTTTCTTGCGTTTTTAGATCAATAGCTTGTGGAATGAAGACTTGATTCATTAATGCATTATTGACAAAATCGTTGAATCGATTATTTTGAATCATACTTAAACCTTGAGCATATAAACCTTGTTCAAGATTTAACTTATCAAGAATTTTTGTTTGTACGCCCATAATTATTTTCTTTAAAACTAATGGGTTGTTGTGTACTTGGTCTTGTACAGTCTTTGTTATTAAATTAACGAAAGCGTTATTAACTAATTGGCTATCTAAAATCGTTAAAATTTTAGTTTGTGCTAAGTATTTAGCTTGCGATAATACTGCTGGTGAATTTAATTGAGTTTCAACTAAACCTTTGTAAGCGTTATTGACTGATTGTTCAAAGTTAGCTAATAAATTGTCATGGAATTTAGTTTGGTACAATCCTTGCAAAATTTCTTTTTGCACACCTAATAATAATTGATTAAAAGGTAGTTCAGGATGTTGAACACTAAGTGCTTGAGCCTTTTTTTGAACAATTTGGTTAATCACTGCTACAAGACCATGATTTTGTAAACCTTGAGTAATTTGTCCATCAATTTGGTTGGGTGCGATAATTTTTTGAATAATTCCCAAAGCAACTTCATGTTCAACTTTATGTTTCATTAATTCTGAACGTTGAATACCTTGCATTATGACATTATCTAAGACTGTGTTGAATTGATTATTTTGGATTGCTTGCATAACTTGAGGATCAAGTGTTGTTTGGTTTGTCAGTTTCTTAATCAATTCAGATTGTACTAAAATTAAAGCAGCAGCTTTATGTTCGGGATCACTTAAATTCAACGCTTCAACTTGGTTAGTAATATATTGATTAACTAGTGCATAGAATTCAGTGTTAAGTACATCCTTGTTCAAAATCTTTTTAGTAATTTCTGCTTGCACTAAAATAGTTAAATTTTTATCAGCTAAATTTCTAAAGTAATTATCTACAGCCTCATTGAAATTAGTTAGTAAACTATCGTTATAAGCTGATTGATATAAACCTTGTAAGATTTCTTTTTGAACAGCAACTGTTGCTTGTTCCAAAGATAATTGCGGATTTGCTTGATGAATTGATTGTGCTTTTTGTGTAACTAAAGTATTCACTAATTCGGTTGTTTGATTAGTTAGCATCATTTGGAATACAAGAGGGTCTAAAGTTGGTGTCTTCATTAAATTTTTAATTACATCAACTTGATAACTTAAGATCAACTCATTAAATTCAGTTGGTTTTGTTGCTTTAATTTGTTCAATAATTACATTGACTGCTTGGTTAAATTGATTAGCTTGGACCATTTGAACTAATTGAGGATCAAGAGTTGTTTGTTTTGTTAAACGTTTTAAGAATTCAATTTGTACACTTTGTGTTGCTAAATTAAGAACACTCGGATCATTAGCTAATTTATCTGCTGCAATTTTCTTAATCATTGCATTTAAAGTAGCATCAAAACCTTCTTTTTCTAACATTGTTAAAATGTTTTGGTCTAGAGGTTGGTCGTTATTTAAACGCGTTAATAGTTTTACATGAATTGCTTGTTCAAATAAAGCTCGTCCTTCTGGTGTTTGAGCAAAACCATCGATGATCTTATGAACATTATTTTCATCTTCTAATAGTTTTTTTCTAAACAATTCATATAAATAAGCTGGTGGAGCATTTTCTTCGACAGGAATAATTAAATCTTGGTTGCGTGCATACAAGTTACTAAAACCTTGAATACTAAAAGCAAAAATAATTCCTAAAATAATTGTAGTACATGATCCATAAATCACGATTGTTCAGAATAATTCTGGTTTGTGGAAACGTTGTTGACGAATCATTTGTTTATCAAATAAATAAACTAAATAATCCGAAATACCAAACAAGAACATTTGCATAAACATCATTGCTTGATATCAAATAATCCGCGCTGATTGCATGTATAATGGTGTTGAACCAACCATCTTATCATTAATCACATGGAATAAAGCAATCATTGTAAACATCTTGATAACAGATGTGAAGACAGAAACTAATGTATAGTCTCATGTGGCTTTTAAAATCGCCATAAATTGTGTGCGTAATAGAACTAGTTTATCACGTAAATATAAGTGGGTTGCGTTAATATAAGCAAAAATACTCATACTAACTACAAAACTAGCAATACTTAAACCGATTCCGAATCCTGGATATGTTAAATTAGATAATAACCCAATTAAACATGCTAATCCTAAACCGCAAACATATAAACTAATTTCAAAAACATAATACATAATTCGATTCTTTAAGAAACGAGATTTGTATAAAATTGATAATCAATATTGTTTTAAACAAGAGAATAAGATTAATCCGCAAGAAGCATAAATATAAAGCATCCCTTGTTCTTGAGTATATAACGTATTAACGTGAATATTCGCGTATTGATTATATACGTGCGCTGTTGGGAAATAAATAATTAATAAAAAGATCCCAAATAATAAAGCATAAATACTCCCTGCTTGTTGAGAAGACTTATTTAAGCTAAATTGATGTTTATCTCTAGCATGGAAATTGTTCGAATACAAAGCAATTAAAACGCCGACGATCCCCCCTAATTGTGCAAAAGCTAATTGGAAGACCGTAATATAGCTAATACTTTGAACTCCAAAAGCACCATCTTTTAAACCTGTTGCCATACTCACGACAACAAGGATTAATGCTAAGGAGATTAAAACAGAAGAAGCAATGAAGCGGGCCGAACCGTGTAAAAATCGTTTAATAACACTTTTGGTTGAGCTATCAAATGCTAGATTCTGTAATGGCGTTTGATATTGATGAACACTCATAACAAAAAACCTTTCATTATATAACATAACAACATAACAAGTTGTCTCTATTATTTTACTCCAAAATAATTGCTTATTTTTTTAAAAAACAAGACTTTACTTCTTTTCATTGAAAAATCAGCAAAAAGTGGACAAAAAAAAGAACCAGCACTGGTTCTTTTTGAATATTTTTTAATTATGCTGCAGGAGTTAAACGTAGTTTTGAATTGATATCAATATTTGTTCATTCTGCTAAGTCTTCATCCATACTACTTTGGATTAAAATACCTTCAAGTAAGAATTCAAAGTTTTCGTTTGGATTTTCAACGTTGAAAGTCACAGAGAAACTGTCTGTAGCACTGTTGATAATCGCACCTTCAGAATCAAATGTTTTCGCGAAATTACCATCAGCATTTAAATATTTACCTGAAAAAACAAATTTGATTGGGAAAGTAATGTCATCTAATTCATAATCATCATTAGCAAAAGCTTTTAAAATCATTTCTTTACTAATGTTTGGATTAGTAAATGTAATTGTAACGCTTGTTTTATCTTCGTTAAATTTATAAGTGGCTTGTTTATATGAACTACCAAGCAATGTTTCCGGTGTAACATCCCCTGAAATTGGGTTAACTGGTTTTTCTGGGTTAGATGTTCCACTAGAACCACCAGTTCCTTCACCAAAATCAATACCATCATATTCTTGAACATCTTTAGAAGTATTTAATGTTGTAAAGATTGTACCGATTGGTGCTTTGAATTGTACACCTTCAATTTCATGTTGCATTTGCGGATCACTATAGAATCTAACAGCTTTTAATTTGTAAAACATATTGGCTGTAATATATTTTGTATCAACAGCATCATATGATCGTTTACCTCTGAATTCTAGATATAAACGACCAGCAAAATCGACTTCGTTAGGTTCTGATTTAATTAATGCTTTGTCGGTTTTGTGACCACTTAAATCATATTCTTCGACTTCAAAAACAACAAATGTGCCTGGTTTAACTTTAGTTAATTTTTTACCATTAGAATCTAAAAAGTGTAATCAGATATTAAAACTATGGGTTTTACCTGTTTGTTGTAAATCTTCATTAGATGTATTTCCACTATAAAGTGGTAATATCGTTAAAATAGTATATTTAGTACCGTAGTGACCATCTAAATTGTTAGTAAAAATATCACCCATTTTGTTTAATGGTAAGGCTGGTAGACGTTCATAATCAAATCATTGATAATCTGATTTAGTATACTCTAATTCATATTGTGTTTTTGCTTGTTTATCTTTTAGTGATACTGGTGAATAAAATGGTGTTCCATTAATTGTATCGATTTTAGCTAATGTAGGTTTACTTGATGATTCATCCCCTCAACCAGATTCTACTTGAATCATTTTAATGTAGTATCGTTCAGGTGCTGAGTTGAATGCTAAACCTCCATTTCGTGTTGTAAAAACAACTTTTAAGAAACCATCATCATAACTAGCACGTTCTGCATAAACATCATCTTCATTTTCACGAGGTGATCCAATTAAATTAGCGTTTGGTGTAGCTACTACTTTAAAAGATTTGTTTTTTAATATCATCGGATTATCTACACGTAATTTTAATTCGTATTGATTGTCTCCTAAAGATAAAACATGGCTATTTTGTTCATCTAAATAAACATTTGTGTCAGTGTTATTTGAATCAGTTGAATTAATTGAAAGACTAAATGGTTTCATGCCGTTTGTTAGAATTGTTTCAAAAGGATTTGAACCAACTTCATTATATAATTCTACTTTTACTAAACTATATTTCTTTGACTTATCAATAGGCGTTTTAAATTTAGCCATCAGCGTTGAACGTTCAATTTCTTTGGCTTCACTACCTATTAATTCGCCCACTAATTCATTTGCTTCATTAACTTCTTGAATGAAAACCCTAGCCATAGCACCGCTTCGACGTGTAATGCTTAAATGTAAACCATATTCATCTTCTTCACTATAGTTTTTTCCTAGGTAAACTAATCCATGTTTAGCATCTGTATAACTAATCGTTGTTTGAGCTAAGAATTTGTTTTCTAATTTTGCATTAGCATCACCTTTAAATGAAGTTAATTTTAATTCAGCAGATGATGCTTGAGGGTTAGGATTTGGATTCTCATTTCCATTCCCATTTGCAAAAACCGTAGAAGGAATGTCAAAAGTAAAGACTGTAGATGTTTGATTATTTTTAGTTAGTTTATAAGAAACAACCAACTTATCTGCTTCTTTGCTAGCTGAAACGAAGATAACTGTTGCTCCTTTATCAGTTGAAGTTAATGTATAAACTTCGTTCGTTGTTTTAGCATCAGCAAACGAAACTTTACTTGCATCAACATAATTAATTGTTACTGTCTTTTTTAAGGCTTCAAAATCTACTGTACCATGTTCGTCATGGTCATGATCATGATCATCGTGGCCATGGTCGTGATCGTGATGATTCTCATGAGCAGCGTGGTCGTGTAAAAAGTGTTCAATGTCTAATTCTTTTGTAAAAATTTCTGATGATTCATTATTTTTAGTTAATTTATAATCAATTGTAATTCTATCAGTTGTTTTCTTAGCACTAATAAATTCTACTGTTACACCAACTAAAGTATTTTTACAAATAAACAAATCCTTAGTTAGAGTTGTTGGCACGTCTTCAAACTTGGTTTCGTGATTATTTTTATAACTAATTATTGTGTTTCGGTTTAAAACTTTTCAGTCAATTTTTGTATCATCTGAATTTTCTTTTTTACAACTAGCTGCAACAGCTGTTACAGCGGTAATCATAGCTAGTGATCCAACGCTAGCTAATAAAAAGCGTTTATTTATTTTTTTCATATTTACTCCGTTTTTTTGATTTTCTATATAAATTTTAGAAATCAATATATTCCATTTTATTTAAAGTAGTTCATGGAACTTAAATAGTTCATTTAAGTATTAATGTTATTTCTTATTAACCTTCGAATCAAGGATTTCTACTACTAAATAATCGATAGGTTCTCCGCCATAAAAATCATTAATATTGTTAATATGTAGTTCTGAATACTTAGCAATTAGCTTTGTACCCGATTCACTACCTCGTTTTGCATCCATATATTTGGCTAAACTAAATTTCTTTAATAAATCTTTTTTGAAACTTTTTAGTTTAGGCAAGGTCGTTAATCTTTCATAAAGGGTGATTGAACGCAAACCGTGTTGTTGATCTTTATCATCTAAAGCTTGTGTTGTTGAAATTCGCATTCAATAACCATCTTTATTTAAAAGATAATATTCAACTTCAGTGACACGCACATCAATTTTTTCTTTCGTGTCTGGATCAATAATCGTTTCTTTTGTTGAAGCTAAATCATTAGTGTTAACAACTTTAACTAATTCAACAAACTGGTTATTTTTAGCACGATAGAACTTTTCATTTAGTGTATTATCGCTAATTAAATCTGATAAACTTTGCTTAATTAAAATTGTGGGGTCATCACTTTTTTCAGGGTTTAGTACATAAACAAAGTTTGAGATGTTAAATAAGAATCACAATCAGTTATTTGTAAAAGGTCCATAAGTCGCTAAATATCTCTGACGTTTAGCCATGTATGGCGTGAATTCATTAAAAGGGTTAAACCCCTTAGAATCATTTTCATTATTTAATGGGTTAGCATAAGCATAAGCATCACGTAACTCAGTTAAATAACCATTATCAATCGCTTTTTGTTGACTAATAAATTTTTGACGATCATCTGGGTTTGGGAAAATATCTTTTAGCATTAGACTAATTGGTGTATTTTTTAAAAATAATGATCATTCATAGGATTGGGTTTCATTTTGAATTTCAAATTTCTTTAAATTTAAATTTGAACTAACACTTGTGCCTTTATCATTTTTACAACTACTAATAACAGTTGCACAT
The DNA here is from genome assembly GCF_025780085.1 of Ureaplasma miroungigenitalium. Classification (GTDB taxonomy): domain Bacteria; phylum Bacillota_I; class Bacilli_A; order Mycoplasmatales; family Mycoplasmoidaceae; genus Ureaplasma; species Ureaplasma miroungigenitalium. The sequence continues at coordinate 71,613 of NZ_JAOXHL010000001.1, forward strand.
GCTCCTAGAGCACTGATTCCAGCAATGCTTGCTAGCGATCAAGCTAATCATTTTTTATTTTTTAATAAACTTTGGTTTTTTTTCATTGCCATAGTCTGCTTAATCCTTTCAAACCATTACCATCTTAGCTGGTAATCCGTATTGCTTAACAAGCTTCTTTTCAAAAATGTCGTAGTGACGTTGGTCACCATGAATGTATGATAAGTGGAAATTGTTTGTTAATGTAGAAATAGAGATACTTAATTTTGATGATTTAAATGTTAAGGTGTAGGGGTATAATTTAATTCCCATATTATTGTTGATTTTATTTTTTGTATAAATATTAAATCAGAATAATGAATTGTTTTTCTTTAACATTAATTCACGACTTAACGCATCTGAGTTATGTGCTTTAGACACGTCAGTTTCTTTTAATTCTTCATAAATATGGTCCCCAAATCTAAATGGTTTATATGGTGCTGATAACGATAGGTTAGTTAAATACTCTTCACTATGGTGAGCACCTGTATCTAAATTAGTCGGTAATTTAAATCAATCTACAAATAAGAACTCAAAGTGTTCTAAGTGCGTAAAGACAAAATATCAGTTTTTAGATAACAATTTAGAATAAGCATCGGCACGCGAATCAAAGATGGTTTTATCTTCAGGGTTAGCTGGTTGATCAAATTTCTTGTGATATTCTTTTGCATAAGCTTTTAATTCTGCAATTAAATTAGCTTGGTATTCTGGGTCGTTTTGTTCTTTGACGTAGTCGTTAATTAAGACTGAATCATAATCGTATATTTCGTTTAACAAACTCTTGATGATTTCTTTTGAAATTCTTTGTTCAACTGATTCATTCTTAGATACAACATCTAAATCATGGTTGTTGTATTTACTCAAAAATTCGGGAATTTTTGTTTCTTTTTTAGTAATTACTTGTTTATCTTTTGGTTCAATAGTATCTAAGAAAATATCTGCTTTAACTGATCGTAAAGTATAAATTTTAAATGGTGTTGTTTGCTGTAATTCTTGTGCTACTTGGTAGTTATAAGTTAGCATCCGCGGTTTTAGATTGAAATGATAGTTAGATTGTTCAAATTCTTTACGTAAATTGTCACGTTCATTCTTTTTAATTTTAGCAATTTGATCAGGATCTGTTGTGTATCCATATTCATCAATTTCATCATAAATCCCTTGTAATTCATCATTGAACTCTTGATCATATAAAGCTTTTGTTTTTTGTTCAAAAGTGTTTGCAAAATTAACTAGTTCGTCGTGTTGAATTTCGTGATCAAAAACAAATAAATCCCAATCTAAACGACCATAGAATAATTCTTGGTCATCTTTTAATTTTGTTAAACGCATAATTTTATTATGATCATATACCATGTAATAAACTGATTTTTCTTGATAAAAATCATCTGGTGTATGTTCTCATTTATATTCATAAATTTCGTTATACGTTGTGTCATTAATACTAATAACATTGTTATTTTCGTTTCAAATTTCAAAAATACCTGTTACTTCATCACCAACATGGTAATTTTGGAACAATTCAGAATCCCCTAAATTAGTATCATGTGTTAAATCGAATTTCAAAAATTCTTCATGTTTAGTATTTTTGATTTGGAAAATTAAATCGTTAATTGTGAAAGCTTGAAAATGCATCGCAGACAAGTATTTGTTTAAATATTTTTTTTGATTTTTAGCATCTATCGTGTATAAACTAACTACTTCATAACGTTTGTTTTTATCAAGTTGGGTGTTTGTTAGATCTAAAGATAGGAAATTTTGCTCTTGATGCATAGCTTGCGTAATAATATGGTTTTGTTGATCTTTGAAATCAATATAAATCGGTTGATTAATTTTTTCATTGGCAATGTCAACATAAAGATTTAAATGGTCATTTTCATACATATAAACTTTGTTAATTAACCGTTGGTCATTATTCAAATTATAAACACGTTTTACCATATCGATTTTATCGATTGTTTGATCAACTCCAATAAAATTGTAAAAGTGCCCTTTAGGTAATTGGTTTGTATCAAATAAAGCGATTTGGCGGTTATCAATTTGCTGAATTGTTGTTTTTATTTGTGTTTTATTTTGTACAAACAACTCTTCTTCACCTTTGAATCAACGATAACCATCGTGTCCATAAGGGTTGAATAAGAATTCAAACTTATTAATATTTAGAAGGGTTCATAATCAATCGGTAGTCATACTACTAAACAATTGATCACGAGAACGAATACGCGTTCGTTTGTAACGTTTATTAAAGTTTAAATCACCTTTTTGCGCATCATCATAACCTTTTGTTCGGTGCGGATTAAAGAAAGAAAGGGCTAACTTTAAATCCTGAATGTGGGCTGTACTAATTTGCTTTTGTGAAAAGGCATATTGAGCAGCCTGACTTGTATCTTGATTAAAAAATGAATCAATTAAATTTTCATATTCAGGTGATAGCAAGGAATGAGCTTTTTGTAGTTTTGTTTGATATTGCTCTTCCGATTTTTGTTTAACTCCTAAGCAAACAGCTAGGGATACAATACTAGAAACAGCAGCGATAGAACCTAAAACTAAAGGAATAATTAGTTTTTTATTCTTGATTTTCACAATGATCACTTCCCTTTTTTTCTTTTTCAACTTTAATCACTGATTCATAGTAGATTTTTTCTAACTCGTCATATTTAGGACCAGTATAAATTAATTTACCACGGTGAATTAAAGTTAATGAATTAGCGAATGATTCCATTTCTCTTAGAATGTGTGAACATAAGAAGACAGTTTTGTGATTGTCATTTAATTCTTTTAAAATCATGAAGACTTCATGACGTGATGAAGGGTCTAAGTTGGCTGTTGGTTCATCCAGAATGATTAATTCCGGATCGTGAATTAAGGCTTGAATTAACAACACTTTTTTCTTTTGACCGGATGAGAAAGAAACAGGTTTTTTGTTTTCTAAATGACTAATTTCGAATTTATTTAAGTAGTAACGAATTTTTTCCTTAGCATCTTTTTTCTTTACTCCTGATAAAATCGCTAGTGAATATAGGTATTCAAAAGTTGTCACTTCTTCAGGAAATAAAGCGATTTCGGGAACATAACCCAATTTAGCACGAGAAATTGGTAAACGGTGGTCAAAACCATCAATTAAGATTTCACCTGAATAATGTGTATACGCATTGATAATGGTTTTGATAGTTGTCGTTTTTCCAGAACCATTTTCCCCAATAAAAGCGTGCATTTCACCTTTTTTAACTACGAAGTTTAAATTAGAAACACCACGGTCAGAATTTTTATATATTTTAGTTAAATTTTTAACTACTAAAATATCATTAGGATCATGTGGTGTTGTCTTTTGAATTGACTTATCAGTCATTTCACTTGAACAAGCAGAATCTTTAGCTAAACATGTTGCTGGCGAATCATTCGGATTGTTTAAAGTAGATAAATTATCGTTCATTTTTAGCATGCTCCTTGTTTTGTATTAGGTAAGTTTTTAAATTTTAAAATCATGAATTATTTATAATCCCTTCTTACATATCCAAAGTATGTTCCCAAGATCAATAATGTTGCTAGCGAAATTCAAATAACACTATAAGCCGGTTTCACAACTACCTTACTTATTCGTTGAATAGAATAAACTTCATCAACGTTTTGGAATAAAAAGTTATTTGATTTTGAAAGTTCATAACGGTGAACAATTGTTCTCAATCCAGAAGGTAATTCTTTACTGTGTTGAGTTAATAAATAAGACTCATAACCACCGATATAGTAGATATATCCATCAATATTAACTTGGATTTGAGACGGTGTATATTCAAGGCTTGGTGTATCATTTTTTAAAATGTAATCTAAAACATCAGAATCTGATTTATTAAAGTAAATTCAGTAAATTAATGAAGTGATTAAGTAAACCTTCTTTTGCATTTGGTTTTCTAAATCGGCTAAATAATCATTATTCAATAAAGGGGAAATTGATTCATCGTCTTGTAAGTTTAAGAATGATACACTTTCGTGTTCTTCATGGTTTTTATCAATTCATAAGTTGAATAATTCAACTACATTATTGATATAAGTGTTTCTATTATCTTTATTTAATTTAGCTAATTCATCTTTTAAGTTTGTTGTAGATTCGTTTGCTGGTAAAGTATTAACAATTTGGTTGATATGGTCAGTTAATTCATCGATTGTTACTTGGTTATTTAAGCATTCTGCTAAGTAAATTAAAGTATCATTTAATGCTGGATTAGCGAAACTGTATTTATTGTGTAACAACGCTAATAAAATACGCATTTGTTGAATGTAGATTTCTTTTTCAGTTGTTTCATTAATCTTAATTTTGCTCATTAATTTTTGCAATTCATTAACACGTACTAAGTTATAAATTTCATTTTCTAAAATGAATTCTACATTTTCTTTCACAGCATCTAACTCAGAAGTATCTTTAATAGCTTTTGCGAAGTTTTTGTTAGCTTGAATTAAATTACTTAATTTGTTTGGATCTTTATTAGTGTTTGATTCAGCATTATTTTTAGCTGTTTCTAATGTTTTTTGTGCAGCAACTATTTCAGGATTTTTGCTGTATTCTTGAATATTTTCTTGGTATTGGTCAAGGTATTGATTTGCTTTTTTAATTTGATCAAAAATAGTTACTTTAGCTGCTTTATTGGCCTTATCTAAATAAGTTCCTAAAGCGTTAAACGTTTGGTCTTTATCATTATCATAACGTGTAATATAACTAATTAAAGTCATGATTTCTTGTTTGATTTCTAACGCGTTAGCTGTCGCTTTTTTTTGTGTTGGAAGATCTTTTAAATATTGGTTATAGAATGCTTCGGCTTTGGCATTAAACACTTTAGAATCTAATGTATTTTTAACAACACTTCATGAGATTTTTCCGACTAAATTTGCTGGATCAGCAAAAATATTATTATCTTCTTTAAATTCCACATTAATATTGTCAGCATTCATTCTTGCATAAATAATTTCACGATCTTTTAAAGAACCACTGTTATTTTCTGAAACCACTGAATAGTGTCTTAATAAACCAGGTACTAAATAGTTTTCATGAATGTTTTTAGCAATCATTGAGTCATCACTTACCTTATATGTTTGTAAATGATTTTTGGTTGGCATAATTTTGTATTGATACTCTTGTGATGCCAAAGGATTAGAATATAAATATTTTTTAAGATTATTTGGTTGTAAACTAACGTTTAAACCGATGGGATCATGATCTTGAATGCTGAACACATCCATGAATTGGTATGGTACAGATAATCATGAGATTGCTTGTCATGGTTTTGGTGCTTTTTGTGCAGCATCATTAACACTGTTCAAAAAACCTTTTTGACGTTCAGAGAATTCTGTGTCTTTTTCATTTTCTAATTTAGGAATAATAAAGACTTCGTCCTTGTTATTGTTTAAATAAAAAGTTTCGACATTCCCTAATGTTCCACTATGGTAGTTGGCCTTTTGTAAATTTAAATATTCGGCCATTTTGTTATTTGTTGGTGTTGAAACAATTGAAGCAATTGAACCAATCACTGCAAGGGGAATAAAAGTAATAATTGGGGCAATAATAGCCACTTTTGAAGAAGCTTTTAAAGCGATTACACTAGTCATGAATCCGAAAATTAAAAAACTAAAGAAAACGCTAAAGAAGCCAGAAACATATCAGTAGTTAACTTCTTTTTGATATGTAAAATTACTTAGATAGAACACGATAAAGCAAATGAATGTTGCCACACTTCAAATTGTTCCTAAGAATACTAGGAAACCAATTTTTGTTAAAATAATGTTCTTTCTTGAAATAGATTTAGAAAAAACTAAGATGTCAATCCCGTTTCTTGATAAATCTTTAAAAAGGTTTAATGCTTTAATGACACTAAAAATCACTGTTAGTAATAAGTTAATGAAAATATAAACGTATGAAATAATCAAAAACTGGTTTAAATCTGTAGCGACAAAGCGCGCAATTAAAGTAAATGGAATCATAATTAAAAAAAGTATTAATACAAAACATCATGTACTAACCTTCTTAAAAATTAAATGTCCTAAAAATGACGAATAGGAGTAACTTTTTTTAAATGCTTCAGAAACTCCTGCATGGTTTGTTTTCAAGGTATATAACCCTCCTATAAAATATTTTTGCAATTCCATAGTATCTTAAACGTTTATGTTGGCTTGTATAGTGCTTTGGGACCCTTAAAAATAAAAAAAGGTTAAAAAAACGAAAAAAAATAACACATTTTGGGTTAATTACAAAAAGGCGAAAAAAAGACTGGAACAAAAAATATTCACGTTTCTTTTACAAAACAATTTTTTTATTTATATAGCCTTTCTCTCCTTTATTCTAGTCGATATGTGGATGAAAAAAATATTTATAAAAAAGTTGGAGGAGTATGTTTGCTTATGCTATATTATACTTTTAGAGATTTTATAGGATAGGAAATAAATGAAGCGTAGAAAAATTATTATCGGCGCAATTTCTTCATTGATGCTAGTTTCAGCTGTAGCATCAATTGGTTTTGCGTGTGCGAACGAAACAAGAGATATTAAATTAATTAATCAATTCAATAATTTATTAAATGAAATTAAAAAAGATGAACTAGCAAGTATGTTGTATCAAAAAGCTCAAACAGCGTATGACCAACTATACAAAAACCAAACTAATGTTCATCTTTTTAATTCCCAATTAAAGGAATTAATTAAGGAAACACAAGCTGAATATCAACTGTTAAAGCAAAAAACGCAAGGTTCTGAAACTGTTGATACCAATCAAAATGATTTAGTTAATCATAAAGATGATCAAGACCCAACAGCAGGCACTACAGATAATGAAAACACTGATGACCAAACAAACCCATCAGAGCCTAACACCCCAGATAATTCAGAACATCAAGTTCAAATGAATGCTATTCAGCAAGTTATTCTTGAACAAAAAAACGAAGTTGAATTAATCAATTCATATAGTGCTCGTACTTATGATCGTGTTTTATTAAGTTTAAATGATGAGCTAAATGCTTTTATTCATGAACAAAACGCCTTAATGAGTGGGGCAAACTATGATTTAGCACAAGCCCAAACAATAAAAGAAAATTTTGATAAGCTTGCTCATGCTCAATCAGCGTATTTAGAAACTTATAAAAAACTGTTAAGTCTAGCAGATGTTAAACAAGAGTCAGCAGTTTTTGTTGAGATAGAAACAACAATCAGTAATTTGGAACCAGTTTTTAAAAACACTAAAGAGTTAATCAAACAAACTTTCAGTGAAATTAAAGCTCATAATGAGACTATTGAGTCTTCAGATGTCTTCTCATTAATCTTGCTAGGTAACATTAATGGACAAATTAATGAAGAAACATATGACGATTGAAGCGATCAAAAAATCTATTTAAAGAAACCTGGATTCCTACGTTTATTAAATGAAGTCAATAAAGTTAAAGCATCCAAAGGTTATACGAATACAGCCGTACTTTTAAATGGTATTAATTTGACAGGTGAAACTCACTTAGCAGGAGATAATTTAAGTGATTTAACACAAGGTAAATATGCTGCATTAGCTTTATCATTTTTAAAACCACAAGCCAGTACTATTAATGATCGTGACTTATTATGATCTTATGATTTAGTTTCTAATAATAATGAAATTAGTAATTTTAAGGAGTACACGAAGGCTATGTTTGCTAATCCACAAGAAGCTAACTTTTTAAGTGCTAATTTAGTTGACAAAAATAACCAACATTTAACCGATGGTAGTAAAATCATTACCTTTAAAAATCACAAAATCGGAATTGTTGGTTCTTCATCAATCAATCTAAATCGAACAAATAGTTATGATGCTATCCAAGATTTAAAGAGTGAAAGCTATTGAGAAATAGCACAGGCCATTGACAAAGAAATTGCTCAATTAAAAGCTAATGGTGCCGAATATATCATTTGAATGACATCTAGTGAAAATAAACGTTCTAAAGGTAAGTTAAGCGAAATTGATAAAATTGCAGCTAAGATTACAGAGCCAATTGATTTGGTTTATGGTTTAGAACACTCACGAAATGCTGATTTTATTAAAACAAAAAACCAAGAAAATATCCCTTACGTCTACACTAAATATAATGATGAAATGTTAGTCATTGATTTAGATTTCACAAATTTAGCACCAAACGAAAAACCGCGTGTTAATATCGATCCAAAAGCTTTCACAGACGTTTCTACTGCTGGCCATTACAATAAAACTAAAAAAATGCGTGAAGACTTTGTTTATGAAGATGATTTATTAAATCCCGAAAAAAATGCTGATTACCATTACTCACTAACTGATTTTGCTATCACAATGAAGAAATTCTTACGAACAGAATTAAAAGCCATTGAAAACGAAGTTGTTTTTGAAAATGCTGATGTAATTGATTTAGTGAAAAATCAAAAAGATGTCGCTGGATTAAATAGTTTTCTTGCCGACTTGATTCAAGACAATTATGTAAGTCATGAATTTAATTTTAAAGGTCCTCATCAATTCGAATTCACACCTAAATCATATGATGGTGTTTTCTTAAATAGCGGAACGATTTACAAAAATATTCTGCAACAAAAAACTTTAACAAAGGGCGATATTTATCAAATGGTTTATTTTAGTAACCATTTAGTTAGTTTAGAAATCAGTGTAGCCAACTTATTAGAAAAAATTAACTTGTACCAAGCTGAAAATGACGCTTTTTCATGATCAAACAAAATTCGTGTAGTTTTTGATGATCAACACCAAGCTATTAATCTACTTGTTCGAAATGAAAACGGGGAATACGTTCCTAAAAATCCTGATGATGTGTTAACTATTTTAGTGCCTGATATTTTATACACAGGTTTTATTTTCCCAACAGAAAAAAGAGATAGTTTAGCTTTTATGAAAGCTAGTGTTAAGTATTCTAAAAATGATGATGATAAAGCACCTATCCGTGAAATTATTATTCGTTTATTAAAAAACGCTAAACCAATTAGCCGATTATATGATCACGCTATTTTTAACACACTACAAACTCGTGCTGTTTCAAACAATTTTAATGATAAAGAGTTTTATTTACAAAAAGTTAAAGCACTCTTAGACACTGAAAGTGCTAATATACAAACGTGTTCTACTCCTGATCAAAAAACACAAATACAAGCAGTATTTAATGAATTACAATCAATCGAACCGAATACGTCATTATCAGATGTAGAATTAAAAAATAAACTAATCGATTGTCTATGAACAATTAAACAAATTAAACAACAACAAACTAGCGACAATAATACTCCTAAACTAAGAGTCGGTCATTGAAACATCTTACACCAAGATGGACTAAAAACACCCAAAAATATTGCTATTGCCCAAATGATTCGGCAAATGGATTACGATGTTGTTGCATTAACAGAAATTATGCCAATAAAAGCTGATGAAGAGGAAAACAACCTCCCAGTAGACAGCATTATTAAACACCTAAATAGCTTTGATCCAAACGTGCAATATGCTTATGTGCTTTCAAATAATCTAGAAGGTTCACAAAACGCTGCTTTAGCTACTAAACAACATACTTCAACAGAACGTATTGCTGTAATTTATAAAACAAATAAAGTACAACCTAAAGCCTTTGCAAATAACCAAATCGGTCATATTTATTCAAACCCAATGCATCCTGGTTTCTTTAGTGAAAACCAATCTATTGACTTTTCACGACCTCCTTATAGCGTTAAATTTAGTACTATCGGCGAAATTGTCAATGACTTTACGTTAGTAGTTGCTCACTTTGATTCACCGGGTGCTAAACAAAGCCAAAACGAAGTCGTAGTTACTAAGGAATTATTAGAAGCTAAGGGGTATGATACAACTAAATTTATTCCTGATCGTTGAGGTACAGGATCACGTGAAGCAGACAATGCGCGTGACATGCTTGATGTCATTAAAGAAGTTCAAACTATTGATAATAACTTAGACGATGATTTCATTTTTATGGGTGATACGAATATTAAATTTAATCAAGAATGATGAGCATTTAAGGATTTCATTGATTCTGGTTTCAATAATTTATTTGCTGATGATGAATTACATAAATCTACATTGTCAAACAAAAACATGACTTACGCCAACCCGTACGATAAGATTTTTGTTAAAACAAATTTAAAGACTACCAACCCATACATTTATCCAATTTGAAATATTTTTAACGATCAAATCCTACAACAAGATTGAGTGAACTTAGCTTATCAAACATATCCATACATTAGCTGAGGGTCATTTGAAAATTATGAATTAATTCGTAGTATGGTCTCTGACCACTCACCAACTGTTTTCGAATTAGAATTAAACCCAAATGATGAAAAATAAATAACAAAAAACACGCTGATATACCTGCGTGTTTTATTTTTGCAATTGATTATTAATGATAAAGGCGCAACCCTTCGCACTAATTTTACGTCCTTTTAAATTTTTAATAATATACTGGTTTTTTAACAAAAAGGGTTCAATTTTGGTTTCGATAGTTTGTGGATCGGTCATTAACATTTGACTCAGTGTTTTAAGACCCATTTCTTCTTCATGGGCAAATAAAACCTGTAAATAATGTACATCCTCTAAACTCAAACCATCATCAAACATTTGCATGTGTTTTAATATTTCTTCGACTGGTGTTTTGGGATATACTATTTGATAATCAATAACTCTTTTTAATAACCGATTAGCCAATCGCGGCACACCCTTTACATAATTAGCCATTAATCAGCAATCTTCAACTGTTAATGATGTTTTTAATTTCTGAGCATTTCGATAAAGAATCGCACTCATTTCATCTTTATTATATTCACTTAAATAATAGAGATGGCCAAACCGTTCTTCTAGTGGTTGTGGAATTTTTCCAAAGGCTGTGGTCGCAGCAATTAAAGTAAAAGTCGGAACTTTTAAACGAGTTGTTTTCATATTTAAATCCTTGCCTAAATGGACATCAATAGCAAAGTCTTCCATAATAGAATATAGCGTTTCTAAAACGATGCTTGGACATGAATGTATTTCATCTATGAAAACAATGTCTTTTTCGTTAATTAACGATAATAAATTAAGTATATCAGTTGTTTTAGTTAATAAATTCCCTTGTGTAAGGTGAATTTGCACTCCCAACTCGTTAGCAATAGCATGTGCTAAGCTGGTTTTACCAACCCCAGGATAACCATAAAACAAAATATGATCTAGAGGTTTGTTTTGCTGTATGGCAGCATAAATAGCTGTTTTTAAATCATTCATCAAAACATCTTTCCCAATAAAATCAGCTAACTTCTGTGGTCTTAAATCAATTTTAGTGTTCATTTAGTAAACTAATTTCGCGAATGGCCTGAGTCATTAATTCTTCTGTGTTAGCTTTTTGGATATCAAGTTTGCTTAAAGCATAATCTATGGCTTGCTTATCATATCCCAGACTCTTAAGTCCACTGATTAACTCTTTAGCCACCGATGTTTTTTTATTCGCCGATGTTTGTGAATCTAGTCGTGCTAAATATTTTTCAGCTAACAAATTGATAGCCAAGCTAGCTACTTTTTGATTAAATCCTTTAATCGAAATAAGTGTGTCTAAATCACGGGTAGCCAAAGCATTCATCACCATTTCGCAATCTTGCCGTAAAATCATTAGAGCACTTTTCACCCCAATGCCATTTACATTTAATAAATCAACAAACAAATTACGTTCATATAGATTTTTAAAACCATATAACTCTTGCCGTCAAATATTTTTATTATTGACTTGAATTAAATGCTGATAAATGTAAATACGTGCATACTTATTGATTTCTAAATTATAATCCTTGGGCGTTTTAATTAAATACCCAACGAATCCGTTTTCTCCTAATAAAAAACTACTATATGATTGGGTAATTTTCAATATTATATAATTCATTCTTTTCACCTCATCATACTAAACGAGATAAAAAAGATTTTTACTAAAAATTAAAACGGAAAAGTTTTCGTTGATGACGTTTAGCTTGGCGGTAATATTGCACCATATGCAATGGAAAGTAAATCAAAAAGACTCCTAATCCAATTAAAGTACCAGTGTAAGCACTAAAGAAACGTCATAAAAACACAATAATATCTATGTTTTTTTGTTCTAAATTACTCCGGTTTTCATATGCCTGTAATAATGTCTTTAAAATAAATTGAATTCCCCCTTCTGAACCGGGAATGGGGACGAAATTAGTAGCTGTGACCGCAACATTAGTAATGTTATACCAATTGAAAAAATGATAGGCGCTCGGGGCTGTTTTTGAACTGCATAAAAAGACAATGAAAATCAAAGCATAAAGACAAAAGTTATAGACAAACCCTACCAATAAACCCATAAATATTAATCAGGCTTCTTTGTAATAATAATGAACATATCAATAAAAATTAGTATTTAAGTTCAAGGGCTTTTGTTTTTGAATTTTTAAAAGGCGTTTAATAAATAAAACTATACGGTGAAAAGCAATATGGATTTTTTTACTAAATGCTAAAACAAAATATAAACCTGTGACCACTACATCCAATAATAATCCCGCTAAACTTAATCAATAATGATAGGGAAAATTAAAGTTACTATCTGTATGTTTATTTTGTAAATACTGGTGAGTAATGTAGAAGAATGACGGTCATGTGATCAGTACTTGAGCTACTTGCACAAACGTATTATTGACTAATCAAAAAGCACTAGCTTGTTTTAAGTTTTTGAAAATATATTTGTTAATAAAATAAATCACGTATGGTTCAGAACCAATGGAAAAGGGGGTAATATTTGATAAAAAAATAATAATAAACCCTAAACCCAAATAATGATAAAACGGTAATTTAACCTTGACTTTTTGTGCATGTCAACGAACGACCAATACAAAAATAATCGCTCGAAAAAAGCAAAACATCAATAACAAACAAATGTATCAACCAAAATAATCCTGTTGATTAGCCCACAACTCTAAAGTTTGGTGTAATGTTTTAAAATCAATTTTTAAAACAAAACTAATACTCACACCAACCATCACGCAAGCAAATAAAAAACTACAAGTAAAAAAAATAATGTTTTTTCGCGAAAAAACATTTTGTTTAGAGTTATTCATAATAATTAAAAGCGATTTGCATGCTGATAAAATGTTGGTCAGGCACGATCAACATAAATTGTTCTTTATCAGGACTAGCTTGTTTTAATAATTGTAGATGGTGATTGATTTGAGCAGCAGCTCCTAAATCAACTTGGCATGATAAAAAATAATGGCCGTTAACTTGTTGAACAGATACATTAGTTGGCTGACTACGCACTTCATAAGTTTGTTCGCCAGCTTTTTCTAAAGCCACTTTTCAAGTGGTTTTCATGATCATAGCTTCACTTAATTTATTATTATCTGGATTTAATAAAGCGTTGTTAACAACTAAAACATAACGTTCATTAATTTTTTGAATGCTAACATTTTTGGTATCAAATTGATATTTTTTATACGGACTGCAGGCTGTTAAAAAACCTACACAACCTACACCCACCAATCCTGCAGCACAACCAATAACTACACCAGTAATTTTTTTCAATCAACTTTTTCTTGTCTTGTTCATCTTTATAACCCCTTTGTATATGCATATTGGAAACGCGGACGTTTAAATTCAAAGGCGTTCTTTTTAGTTAAATAATAGCCCCCTAATAAAAAGATGCCGCTTAAGACTAAAGATGCAATCATAACTAAATTATAATTTAAATTATGATCGAAAAAATCATTATAAGTCTTCTGGTGATTGTTAAAACCAAATTTAACATAGTTAGAAATAAATCCTGCTAAAGTAATTCCGATTGATAAAATCGATTGATAAATTCCCATTGTCGTTATTTTTTTATTATCTAAATGAATCTTTAAAACAATGGAAATCAGACCATTATAAACAATCCCGTAAGCTAACCCATTAATAAAGTGGACACTCATAAAAGCGATCGGCGAAGTAATAAAGATGATCACTGAATGGTAAATAGCAAATAAGAATAGACCCATAAAAATGATTTTATGAATAGCAATTTTTTTCACTAAATAATGAAGTAAAAACATGCTGGCCACTAGTTGGAAAAAGTTATGAATTAAAGATAAATATGATTTGTAAAATAAGGCGTTCTCAGGACGGTGTTTGTCTAAAATCATAATGTGAATTGTGGCAATTGAACCACTGTTTGAGAATTTAATCATCAAAATCAACAATCCGCTTAAGGCGATTAATATAAAGCCTAAGAAATTTAATTTCTTTGACTTATAACGCATATTGTGTTGACGAATTAAACCCACACCACGCACTTCTTTAATAAAGAATCATAAAACAAAGGCAATCACAAAAAAGATTGTGGCAATAATTCAATAGACACGTACAGCATCAAAATTAATCACATGGTGAATCCGATCATTTGATCAAACAGAAATCAAAGATCGAATAGGTGTTGTAATAAAACTAGCTAATAATGGGGGGATTGATAATAATGAAACTGATAAAAATGTTCGATCCTTAACATATTGTTCCTTAAATAATAGCTGGTATGTTCCAATACAACTTGCAGCGATCCCAACACCCACACTCTGGATAATATTACCAATTGTGTCAACTTTAATTAAAATCGGGACAAAACTTGCAATGACAGCAATTAAAGCGAACATTAAAAAGGCTTTACGATAACGAACTAAATAATATAAATAATCAGCAAAGATGCGGATAAAAATACCCACAAAACCATATGCACACATGACAATCCACATTAAATGATATTCTTCTAAATGGACTTGCAAACGTGCATTTTGACTTCGTACCAACATAATTGGTGTTCATAAGACAAGATAATAAATAAAGGCAATAATAAACGAATTGTTGTTAATTTTGCGTTTAACCCGGCAAATAAAAACAATCGTGGCAACTAAGACGACAACTAAAACACTAATATTAACACTAAAACTTATAATATTTTGCTGATCACCAAAAAACATTACTTCTCACTCAATATCTTCACAAAAGCATCTTGAGGTACTGAAACATTTCCAATTGCTTTTAGACGTTTCTTCCCTTCCTTTTGTTGTTCTAATAATTTTTTCTTACGACTAATGTCCCCGCCATAACATTTTGCTAAGACATTTTTACGCATCGCTTTAATTGTTTCACGCGCTATAATTTTTGAACCAATTGAAGCTTGCACAGGGATTTCAAATTGATGGCGAGGAATAACGTCTTTTAGACGTTCACAAATTACTTTCCCTTTTTCATATGCGAAATCTTTATGACTAATAATACTTAAGGCATCTACTTTAAGGCCATTTAACATGATATCAACTTTAACTAGTTTGCTTGTTGTATAGCCAATTAATTCGTAATCCATGCTCGCATATCCACGCGTTACAGATTTTAATTGGTCAAAGAATGAATACATAATTTCAGCTAAAGGCATTTCATAAACACATTTTCGACGCGTATTGTCAATTACTTGTAAATCTAAATAAATCCCTCTATTAGCTTGACATAATTGCATAATCGAACCAACGTATTCGTTTGGACTAATAATATTTAAGCGAACAAATGGTTCTTGGATCATCTTGATGTTAGTTACTTCGGGCATTTTTGACGGCGAATCAATGTAAATTTCTTCGTCATTTGTTAAGGTAATTTTATAAATCACCGATGGTGCTGTAAGGATTAATTCAATGTTAAATTCCTGAGCAATTCGTTCACGGATAACATCCATGTGTAATAAACCTAAGAAACCACAACGAATTCCAAAACCTAAGGCTTTTGATGTTTCGTACTCATAAATTAAAGCCGCATCAGACAAACTGATTTTTTCCATTGCTTCTTTAAAATCATCATACTGAGCCGTGTCCACTGGGTATAAACCACAGAAAACCATCGGCGAAATTTTCTTATAACCTTGTAAAGGTTCACTAGCTGGTTTATCAACCGCTGTAATCGTATCCCCGACATGGATATCCTTCACTGTTTTAATAGAAGCGGCAACTCAGCCAACTTCCCCAGCTACTAATTGATCTTTATTAACAATTTTAGGTGTTCGCACACCAACTTCGGTTACGACATATTCTTTATTATTTGCCATCATGCGAATTTTATCGTGTACTTTTAAAACACCTTGCTTAATTCGTACTAAACAAACAACCCCTTTATAAGCATCATAATAAGAGTCAAAAATTAACGCCTGTAGTGGGTTTTCATCACGACTATCTAAAGGTGCTGGTACATGTTTAATAATAGCCTCTAAAACATCATCGATATTCAAGCCGGTTTTGGCTGAAATTAAAGGAATGTCCGTCGTATCTAAACCAATCACATCTTCAATTTCTTTTTTAACTCGATCAACATCAGCTGATGGCAAGTCGATTTTGTTAATAGTTGGAATGATTTCCAAATTATTTTCCAATGCTAAATATACATTACTTAATGTTTGTGCTTGAATTCCTTGCGAGGCGTCCACGACTAAAATCGCTCCTTCGCACGCAGCTAAAGAGCGAGATACTTCATATGTAAAGTCAACGTGACCTGGTGTATCGATTAAATGCAGAATGTATTCTTGTTGATCCTTGGCTTGATATTTGATTTGCACAGCATTCAATTTAATTGTAATGCCCCGTTCTTTCTCAATACTCATTGAATCCAGAATTTGGTCTTTCATTTCACGTTTGTCTAACGTGTTCGTAATTTCGATAATCCGATCAGAAAGTGTTGATTTACCATGATCAATATGTGCAATAATGCTAAAATTCCGAATATTTTTTTTGTTCATATAACCACTAGTCTAAATCTATATCTTTATATTTTATAACATTTATCGGTTAAAATATACATATCCATTAAAAATGGAGGTCTTTATGAATTTTTGAAAAGTACAAAAAGAGCCATTAAATCAAAAAGAATCAAAGTTACTTATGCGGGTTTTAGGAATTTCATTAATCCAAACATTGATCTTTACTGGTTTACTAACCGGTCTGGTTTTTTTGTTCCAGTATGGCCTTTTTAATTTTGATTATAATATTCTAGTAATCACATATTCTGCGATTGCTGGAGCTAATTTAATTAGTTTATTTATCATGTATTTAATTAACATGTTTACACGTAAATTTCAATATAGCATTGTTTATAATGTCTTTTATTCAATTTTTTTAACCTTGGGTTTTGGCTTTCTTTTATCCTTAATGATTGGTTATCTATATTACTATACGTTTTTAGTGCTTTTGGGTTCAAGTATATTAATTTATATTATCATGATGGTGGTTGGTTTCATCATATCAAGAAAAGGTTCAATCCTTCTATATCGTATTTCTACAGCCGCTATTATTGCAGGTTTAGTCTTATTAGGCATTAGCTTCATAGCTTATTTTATTGGCTTCCGGCAATACGCAAGCACCAAAGGACCACATATCATCGATTTATTGATAGCTATTGCTTTTTGTATCGGAATTGTTTTTGGCTTAATTGTTAATATCGGCCACGTTAAATTGACGTGTGCCCTTAATCCCGATAATCAACACCGTGGTTTTATGTTACATCTAAGCAACATATTGTATAGAGCATACATCCAAGTTGTTGTCTGAATTTTTATCATTTTTTCTAAAATTCGTATTTTTTTCGATTAATAAATATCTAAAAAGCCAATTCTGCTTGGCTTTTTTTCTTTAAAATTAAAAAATAAAAAAATAAATAGTTAGCACTCTACCTTAATAAGTGCTAAAATTTATATATTCTTATTGGAGGTTATTTTTTATGGAAATGAAACAAAAAAATGATATCACGCAATACACACGAAATATAAATGAGGAAATTAAGAACAATAAAATTGATCCCATTATTGGGCGAGATGACGAAATTCGCCGAACTATTGAAGTTTTAAGTCGAAAGACCAAATCAAACCCCGTTTTAATCGGTGAACCGGGTGTTGGTAAAACAGCCGTTGTCGAGGGTTTAGCATATAGAATTGTTCATAAAGATGTCCCTACGAATCTTTATGACAAGACCATTTTAGAATTAAATTTAACATCACTAATCGCAGGAGCTAGTTATCAAGGGGCCTTTGAAGAACGTTTACAAGCTATCATTAATGAAGTTAAAAAGGCTAATGGAAATATTATCTTATTTATCGATGAAATACACCAATTGGTCGGCTTAGGTAAAACACAAGGCGCTATGGACGCAGCTAACATCCTTAAACCAATGATGGCTCGGGGTGAAATTAAAGTGATCGGTGCTACAACCTATGATGAATATCGCCAATACATTCAAAAAGATGCCGCTTTAGAACGCCGGCTAACACCCATTAATATTAATGAACCAACAACCATCGAAGCTTTAACTATTATGCGTGGTTTAAAAGCGCGCTGAGAAGCCTTCCATGGAATCAAAATTCACGATAGCGCACTTGTTGCTGCTGTTAATTTATCACAACGCTATATCACAGATCGATTTTTACCTGATAAAGCAATTGACTTAATCGATGAAGCTGCAGCCAAAATTAAAACACAAATTAATTCATCACCTGTTGAATTAGATCAATTAACCCGTGAATTACAATATTTACAAACCGAAAAGGCTGCTTTAGAAAATGAAAAGGATGCCAAATCAAGTGCTCGTTTAGCAACTATTAACCAAGAAATACAAGAAAAACAAGAAGCACGAGACCATTTAGCTCAACAATACGAACAAGAAAAACGACAAATTAATGATTTAAAAAATCTTAAACAAAAAATTGATGAAACCAACCATGAAATAGAACGTTTGCAATTTGATGGTAAATACGAAAAAGCTAGTAAATTACTATATTATGATTTACCAGCACTGAAAAAGCAGTTAGAAAAACAAGAACAATTAATCGATAATAACGAAACTAATAAATTAATTGTTGATGCTTTAACTGATAAGGAAATTGCCGATGTCATTGCTATTGCTACCAAGATTCCAGTACAAAATCTGTTGAATGATGACAAGCAAAAAATCTTACATCTTGCCGATGAATTAAAAAAGGAAGTGATGGGACAAGACGAGGCTGTGCAAGCGGTAGCTGATGCTGTTATGCGAGCACGTGCTGGAATTGCAAACCCATTACAACCATTAGGTTCTTTCTTATTTTTAGGACCAACAGGTGTTGGGAAAACTGAATTAGCTAAGGCTTTATCAAAACACTTATTTGATACTGATAAGGCGTTGATTCAATTCAATATGTCAGAATATATGGAAAAACACACAGTCGCTAAATTAATTGGTGCTCCTGCTGGATATGTTGGTTATGAAGACGCTGGTTTATTAACAAAAACCGTGAAACGTCACCCTTATAGTGTTGTTTTATTTGACGAAATTGAAAAAGCGCACCCCGATGTTCTTAATACTTTATTACAAATTCTTGAAGAAGGTAGTATTAAGGATGGTCATAATAATGATATTAATTTCAAAAATACAATCATTATTATGACAAGTAATATCGGTAGTCAAGAAATCATCAATAACGAACCTAATAAAGCATTATTAAGTTTACAAAAAACATTAAAACCTGAGATTTTAAACCGAATTAATGACATCATTGTCTTTAACCCATTAAAACACAAAATCCTGGTTGATATTATTCATAAAATGTTGAACGATTTACAAGAACGTTTAATCGATAACGATTATCAAATTTCATTTAATAATATTAATTACGATGCAATATTAGATTCAGCATACAACCCTAACTATGGTGCACGTCCATTTAAACGTTGAATAGTTCATCACATGGAAAACCAAATTGCACGTTTAATTATGACTAATGCCATTGTTAAAAATCAAAAATATGAATTAACTTATGATTCACAAAATGATGAAGTAAAAATTATTTAATAATTTAATTAATAATTTAAGATACACCATTAAAAAAACTTGCTTTTTTTAAAACTTAATATTATAATTTAATGGTGTATTTACATGGTGGTTATGGTGAAGCTGGTTAACACGCCTGACTGTGACTCAGGTACTTCGCGGGTTCGAGTCCCGTTAATCACCCCATTAAAATTCAAAAAAACCTCTCAACTGAGAGGTTTTTTTCTCTAAATTTTCATTTTAGCAGAAAATAAAATAAAAAAATCTATTTTTTAGGCAGGTACCTGGTTACATCTCATTTTTGCTTTTTCTTATATAATTAAAATAATCCATTTATTACATAATTATTTATTTATGTATGTTATTTAAAAGGAGCTTCTTCTTGCACGATCAAGAAGAATGATAATTATTATGAAGAAAAAGACTAAAACAATATTATTCTCATCATTAGCTTTCGCAGCTACTTCTGCGATGGTGGTAACCGCAGTAACCGCAGTAACAGCATGTTCTAAAACAGATAAGAATGATGTAGCTGATGCTGTTGTACAATTCAACAACGTTAAGAAAACCTTAGAACAAAAATACCAGGCAGATTTTGGTAAAGAAATTTCAGACGTTATTAAAAATGCTGAAAAAGAAGTTGCTAAGTTAAAAGAAGAAAACAGCAAAAATGCCAGCACATTAATCAAAAACGTTACTACGAAATTAGAAAAAGACGTAACTGATATTATTAAAAAATGTTTTGATGATGCTAATAAAACAGTGTCTATCAACTTTAAAAATCAAAGTGAAATTTTATTTAAATCAGTGCCAACAGATTTAAAGGCTATTGATTTCGATTTAAAAATCAGTACTACAGGATATCAAGTTATTTTTGTTAAGGCTGTAAAAACTGATGACAAAATTATTGTGAGCTACGATGTTGTCAAAAACAAGGACAAACAATCATTTAATAAAGAAATTTTAGCTAAAGATTTCAAAACAGAAAATTCTGGTGAATTAGAAAAAGTTAATGAACTGATTAAAGTGTCATTCAAAAATGCTAGTGAATATTACCTAGAAGATATAACTGCAGACCAATTAGCTAATAAAAACAATTTCGAATGCACTGCATTACCAACAGATGTTAGCTTTGCTTTTATCAAAGCTGAAAAAGCTGCTGATAATTCGAAAATTACTGTCACTTATAAATTAAGCAAAAAAGAACAATCAAAAGATTTTACTTACAACATTTTATCAAGTAAATTTAAACAAAAAGTTAATCCTGCTAACCCGATTAATTTAGATGAAGCCAATAAAAAAGTTAAAGTAGCATTCAAAGATTCTAGTTCAATGCTTTTAAAAAATGTGACTGATGCACAACTAGCTGATAAGAATAATTTTGTATTCTCAGATGTACCCGCTGATATTACAGCTACATTTGTCAATGCTAAAAAAGCAGCTGATAATTCGAAGATTGTTGTAAATTATAAATTAAGCCAAAAAGAACAATCTAAAGAATTTACTGCCGAAATTTCAACTGATAGTTTTAAACCAGTCCCAGTCCCTATTGATCCAATTAACTTCAATGAAATTAATCAAAAGGTTAAGGTGACTTTCAAAAATTCTAGTTCAATGTTTTTAAAAGATGTGACTGATGCGCAACTAGCTGATAAAAATAATTTTGAATTTACTGGCACACCTTCTGATATCACAGCTACATTTATTAAAGCTGAAAAAGCTGCTGATAATTCAAAAATTACTGTAACTTATAAATTAAGTAGTGAAAATGAAGAAAAACAAGTAACTAAGGATATCCCAGCGGAATCTAACTTCAAAAAAGAAGAAGAAACCCCAGTTGTAACAAAATATTCATTAGAGCATTTAGGTGTTAGTTCAGCAGATACTATCACAATTGAAGCTGGTCAAAAAGAAAGCTTAGAAGTTAAAAACTTTGCTTTCTACATGAAAAAGGATAATGCTACAAATGCTAATTTCACTAAAATCATTGAACAACAAATTCTTAAAGATAGAAAAACTATTTTAAAACCAAGTACACCAACTAAAATCACAGCTTTACAATCAATTAAACTTATTTATACAAAAAATGGTGGAGAACAATTAACTTCATCTACCATCATTCGAGGGGGAACAATGAGTAAACCCGATCCATTAAAATTCAGTAATGATCACTTGCAAAGCTATACATTCGCTCTTGAAAACACTAAAGCAAGTGATACTATCGAAATCATTGGAATGGAAGTTACTTTATTTATAAACGGTCAAGAACTTAAAACAAAAGAAAACAAACCATACGTTCTTCAAGTATTATTTGATCAACCTATTTCAAATAAAAAAGCCTAATATTTATGAAAAACAAAAATAAGCTTAAAAAGCTTATTTTTTTCATCCCTTAATCTTCCTGTTTAACTCCCTAATAGACATTGGTATTAATAAAATCATAATCATTAAATAATACCTTTTAGTAGATGAATGCAGGCAAAGTCTGTTATATAAGATAGAAGGGATTTTAGCTTAGCAACACTAAGCAATTAAAAAAACACCAGATTCAATCTGGTGTTTTGTCTTATTTATTAACGAATAGGAATTATAATTGGTGTTTTAAATTGTACAGTTCATTGGTCACCAATGTATTCACCATGCATGTGTTGGAATGAAATACCAGTAATGGCTACCGTCTTTTTATTTGCTAAGTATTCTACTGGCAATTGAAAGTTTAAAGTGTAGTGAGGGTTGTGACTTCCTTCTTGACTACCAGATAAGCTAGCAGGTAAACTATCACTACTTGCCCCAATACCATCAAAACGTAATTGGATATTATTAAAACCTGTGTTTTTAATATTTTCTAAAAGAGTGTAATATACATCAACACCATTTAATCGACCGGTTTCAGCACTCACGTGTAAATCGTGCCCATCAATAATCTTGTAGCCATCTTTTTGTAAATTAGTTTGGCGTCTTAACTCTTCACGCACATATTTGTGGTTGTGTGTATGTACTAAAGCGCTATTATGATCTTTGTGTGCAATTCAGTTAAAGATCATTAAACCTTGGTATTTTTCATTCTCTTTTAAACTCTTACCTTTGAGGTGTTGATTCGGTTCAAGCGTTTTTTGTTCTTCTCATTGTTGATTAGTTTCTAAATTATTAAAACGCCCGTCATTAACTTCGTTAACCTCTTCCCCTTCTTTTGGTTGGTTTGGTGTATAGTGGTCAGGATCTTTGGCAATAGCTTCAATTTGAGTGATAATTGCTTTAGCTTTATCTAAGTATTTTTCTTTTTCTGATTCATCTTTACTTTTTTTAAAATCTACTTGAATACTAATAAATTCTTGGCGCAGATTATCTGCATAAGTTATTTTTTGTGTCGCAGTAGTATTCTTATATCATTGATTTAATTTCGACTCTAAATTAGCAAATTCTTGGTCCATAGCTGACTTATTACCACAAGCTGTTAAACTAATAGCTGTAGTAGCCAGTACTACGGTTCCTAAAGATAAAAGACATCATTTCAATTGATTTTTCTTTTTCATAAACTTTACCTTTTTCTTGTTTATAAAACTTATATACTTTTTAATTCCATTATTATATTAAAAAAATTATTTTTTATCAATTAAGTAGCACACGAATAAAAAAACACGCCCTATCTGACGTGATTTTAAGCGTTTTTTCAGTTAACTCAGCCCACATATGCTAATGTAGGTGCACCAATAAAGTGCATTCAGATTGATGAGTTAATACTTGGAATTTCACGGGTTAAAATTAATCCTAGAGCAGTAATTAAAGCACCAACGGAAGCGGATAATGGAATAACAATCCGATAATCACGGACACCGAAAACTTTTCGGACTATATGTGGGGTAAATAGACCGACAAAGGCCACATTCCCCGCTAATAAAATAGATGGTGCAATTAATAAAATTGTCGCTAAAATGGCAATCATTTTAATATAAACAACTGATGAACCTAGGTTTTTTGCTTTCTCGTCACCTAAATCTAACAAACTTAATTTGTGAGAGATTAACATACTAACGACAAAGCCAATAACAATAGTTACAGCACAGATTCATAATAATTTAAAATCAGCAAAACCATTAGCTTTCAAAATATTTTCTGGCCCACCTAAAATATATAGCATGTTTGCTGAAGAAGCCGACTCTTCACTTGAACGAATAAAGTAAGAAACCGTATTAAAGAATACACCCGTCGCTAAACCAGCTAAAGTCATCTTTAAGAAAGATTTCTTTTGTTTTGACATAAAGACCATACCTAAAAGCATTAATGCGGCTACACCCCCACCAATGAAGGCAAAACCAATCTTTTGCTGATACATACGGAAATCAAAAGAAATTGCTAAGACAACCATAAAGACAGTGGCACTAACTATGCCTAGTGTTGATGGGTCCGCTAAGGGGTTTCGTGTTAGTGTTTGCGTAATACAACCAGCTGTACTTAAAGCTACACCCACAAGCATAATGGCAATCGATGATCAAACTGTATTTTGCAAGTTAGCATATGTATTAAAATCATCGATAACTAAGAAACGTAAGCTGAAAACTAATTTTAAAATATCTCTCAAATGCATTTGCACACTAACTGGTGAACCGTTTGTGTATAAATCAATTTTTGAGGCATAAGAGAGATTTCAAATAAAAACACCAAATAAAACAAAGAGTAAAATAATGTATGCAAAAATAATCATCGCAATTTTTTTGGGAGAGATTAGTTTTTGATACCTTAATGTCCGCGAATCAAAAACAAAGGGTTTTGCTGTATTGATTAAACTAATTTTTTTCTTTTTGAAAAACATAAACCATTATTCAATATAACTATTTACTTTAATGTTGCAAACCACTCGTTCATTATTAGGTGTTTGCATAATTGAGGCGTCAATATTATAAGCGGCTTTTAAGGATTCTTGATTAATAATTGCACTTGGTGTACCATCAAATAAAACTTCTCCGTCTTTTAAAACATAGATGTAATCTGAAAATTGCATAGCTTGGTTAATATCATGTAAAATGGCAATGATAGTTTTCTTGTGTTTGATTTGTAATTGTTTCAGCGTTTCTAATAATTCGTATTGATTTTTAATATCTAAGTAAGTGGTTGGTTCATCCAATAAAATAATTGGTGTATCTTGTACTAAAGCTAAAGCCAAGACAATTTTTTGACGTTGACCACCTGATAAGTCTTGCATAAACTTATCTTTTAAATGTTCGATTTGCATAGCATGCATAACCGATTGAATAATATCTTTATCTTTTTGACTTAAAATTCCAGTGATATTTAAATATGGATTACGTCCGAAAGTAATGTAATCAATCACCCTTGTTCCCACAGGAATATCTAATGATTGAGGGATATAAGCAATTAATTGACTAGCTTGTTTTGTGGTGTATTTTGTATGTTCCTTATTATATAAATGGATTTGACCGATTTTGGAATTATTGATTCGTACCATCGCCTTAGCCATTGTTGATTTACCTGAACCATTAGGACCTAAAATAGTTGTAAAACAGTGGTTTTTAATATTCATATTAATGTCTTTTAAAATGAATTCACCACGCCGTGAATATTTAAAAAAGTAATCGCGTACTTCGATGACGTTTTCAGGATTTAAAGCAACAATAGCGTCGCGATCAAAATGTTTTTTAGACTTAAACATAACTATTTACCTCGAATGATTAAATAAATAAAGTAGGGAACAACAATGGTTGTTGATAAGAAACCAACCGGCACATTGGTATTTAAATTAGAAGAAATAAATAACGCCGAAGTCACTAGAATCGAACCAATTAAGAAGGCTCCAAACATTGTATATGTTGTTTTGTTACCAAACATTTGTTTAGCAACGTTAGAACCTAAGACTCCTAATAAAGCCACAAAGCCGACCATCACCGCTTCCGTCCCAGCTAAAATTGCTACTAATAGATAAATGATTAAACGTAAACGTTCGACATTCACCCCAGCAGTCCGCGCTAAGTCTTCACTTGTTTCATATAAGTCAATTTTTCGACGTAAGAATCAAATAGGAATTAGGGTAATTAAAATCATTACAGCTGATGGAATAATAATATTTCATTGAATATAATTGGAGTTAGGAATAATTCCATAGGTATATTTTTGAATAACTTTAATTGTTGTATCTAAAGTTCCAGCTTCTTTGAACATGTTTGATAAACTATTGACATTGCTACCGTTAGCATTCGGGTTAGCAAGAACGACAGAAATAGCTTCGAATAAAAAGGAAAGAGCAATACCCACGATGATGAATTTTTCTGAACTTAACCCACCAAAACGAGATAAGACATAAATAATCGTACTCCCTACAATTGATGCTAAAAAAGCAATTAGTGGGAGGATTTGCATTTCTCATCCATTAGATTGGATTTTCGATTTTACTGAAAGCAAATAAAAGGACATAATAATAATATTTAAACTTCCAATTCCTAATAAGGAAATGTCCGCTAAATTGTTGCGGGTGGCTTTTTGCAATAACAAGCCCGCTACTGCTAGTGCTCCGCCCGAGAAAACTGCCATAATAGCTTTTTTAGAACGGATTTCATAAAGGTGTGCGTTAATAAAGAAGTTCGTTTGGTGATTGTCGTGATACAAAAATAAAACTAGAAAAATAATGACCCCCAAAATAACAGCTAAGCTAATCATTTTGATTAAAGCTGTCTGTTTGTGATCAATTTTTTTCACTAAAGCAAAAAAGCGCTGTTTTAACGGTTTTTTGTTTTTGTTGTTTTGTTGAATATCTTCATTATGCATATTTTTTAATCTACTACCTTAATATAAATCGGGGTTCTAAATTGAATTGTTAATTCTGCACCAATGATGTTGTTTCCATGGGTGTGAACAAATGATAAGCCAGTAATGCGAATGGCACTAGAGTCTAATTGATTTTGTTTAGCTTCTGCTAGTTTTGATTGTAAATAGTCCACATCAAAAGGGATGTCGACTTGCACATAGCGTCAGTCATCATCGAAATTTGTAGGTTTCTTGATGAAGGCTGATGATGATCCAATACCATCGACACGAACAATAAAATCATCAAAAATTAAATTTCCTAAATTATTGTGATTAGCATAATAAATTCGAACACCTTTTAAAATGCCACCTTCACTAATCTTAACAACAGGGTTATTAGGAACTTGAATGTAAGGATTTTTTTCATCTCAATCTTCGTCATACCATTGGTTTTCTCATAATACAAGTTCGATTGGTTGAATAATATGCGGATGAACATGTACGTTGCCATTCGCATCGCCTACCGCTAGATAATAACCGAAAAACATTAATTCGTTATCATCATCTAATTTCAATATTTTACCATTTAATTGTTGGTTTCCCACAATCTTTTGTGTTTGGTTGGAATTAGCAAATTCCTTAGGGACTGGTAATGGTTGTTTGGCATCATAAATAATACCGTGAGCAAAATCTTCTGCTTGCTTAGCATTTGGTTTTTCTTCTACAAATCCACCAGTTTTATTTGTAGTTTTTCCTGGTTTTTTGGGCGCCTTTTTAGTACAGCTAGTTAGCATGCTAACCATGCCAACTGCAGTAAGTGATAAACCGATCATGCTATATGTTAATCATTTTTTAGTTTTTATTTTCATATCTTAACCCTTTCTAGTATTGGTTGTTGGCATAATGTATTGATCTCAATAACTACCTCAATGCATCGCTTGCTTATATTGGTTGTGTAATTGAGTTTGTTGTGCTTGTGACATGGTTTTAATTTGTCCTTGCACTTCATCAGTATTTCATAACATATCTAGAACAGCGTCCAGAATTTGATTATAACCAATCGGGGAACGAATTCCTTCGGTTCAAAGCGTATAATCTTGTAAAAATACGTGATTTGATAAAACTTCTGGGTCAATTACCGTTTTTTTCTGGATATGTGATTTTAAAAGTAGGTTGACTTGAACATTTTCGCTGGGATTACTAAACACTTGGGCTTTATTTTTTGTTAAATTAAAAATGTAATCAAAATTTCCTTTAAATTTAGCAAAGTTGGTTTCTGTTAAACCTCCATCCCCTAAATTCCATCATCATCCATGGGCATCCATATTTAATATTGAATTAGTTAGTTTAGGTTTAATCCGTTTTAGTTCATACTCTTCGTTGTCTTCATTCACACAGTGTGTTGTACCATCATCATGCTTATGACAACCTTCGGGTACCTTATTGTCCACAGGATCTAATAAAGCGCGGTAGTCATAGCCAATTAAACGGGGTTTAGGACCTCTAAAACCTAAATCGTAATATAAGAAACCATACTTAGAAATCGATTGTAAAGTATTTGTCCCATTACGTTCAAAAGTGGTCAGCAGCCCTAACACCTTTGATCGGCGGTTATCGAAATTATATTTTTGAGGATCATAATTAGGATCTACTAAACCTAATTTTTGAAACAATAAACGCATCGAACGTAATCGCTCGTACAAATTACCCGCTATTAAATTAGCGTTGCTTAAGGCGTTTTCTAACGCACTTTTTTGTTCAGGATTGTCTTTAAACAAAGCTTGACCTTGTTTTGTCTGTATAAAACTTGTTGCAGCGTATGCAATTTTATATAAATACAACATACTCTCGCGCATTGATCCTAAATAAATTTGTGAACTATCGTTGAGTTTTAAATTTTGCTCATAAACCGGGTGATGGTGTAATACTGAAGAAGTATTTGAAGGTTGATCATCAAAAGTACAAAGTGGCAAGTCTTTAGTGAAATTATCATAATCACACATCTGTGGATGGTAATTAATATTATTGATGCCCGCTTTTTTATCTTTTTCAGTTAATAAAATCTCGTTAAAAAAATGGTAAATTTTAGAATTTAAACTTGATGATTCACGCCAATTATATTCGGGATAAAATAAGGGGATTTCGTTTTGATGATTAATTAATTTTTGTGTTTGCGTATCATATTCCACACCTAAAACAAATTTGGCAAAGTTCGATGTTCAAAAATTAAATGGTGTTTGTTGGTTGTTGTTTGTAATAGTTAAATTTTGCTTATTATGGAAATAATATTGGTTAATATCATTAGCATACCGGCTAAAATTGTGTAATTGATATAGTTTATTAATACTTGGATCCTCGTAGGTTAAACCTTGTTTTAATTTTTTAATTAAAGGATCAGCAGCCTTATCAGCGTCATGTAAAGCAGCAATTAACTCAAAGGGTAAACTTAAGAATAAATCTCGTGATGTTTTATAATCAACACCGGTTACAAACGAATCATTTTTAATCGGTCCACCCTTAATATCTAAAACAGCACCACCAATAACATTATTCGTATCTTCTAATAAATATTGATCATATAAAATAAAATTACCTTTATTAAAAAACCAAAATTCTTCGTTCCGGTTTTCATTATCATTATTACCACTTAATGAGAATCAAGAAGGGGCAAAAACCTTAATTCGTTTTTCTAAACTAGCCAATTTATTTGTTAAACCATTTTTAAATGGCTCGTCCTGATAAATGAATGATTGAAAGGTGTGTGGTTTTAAGGCGTTAATATATGGATATGGTTCGTGTTTATCTCAAAAAACTTGTGTTGGATAGTAATCTGGAACAATACCTAAGGCTAATAAATTATCTGCTTGGGATACATATGTGGGAAATATTCTATAGACTGTACCAACTTTGGGTTTACAAGCAAAAGCACAAGCACTTAAACTAACCCCTAAAGCACATAAACTAATTATTCCAAAGACTTTTTTTATTATTTTTTTCTTCATAACTATAAATTCTTTCTATGCATTCATCCAACTCAAGCCAGTGTTGGTGCACCAATAAATTGCATTCAAATAGATGAATTAATTGATGGAACTTCACGTGCTAGAATTAACCCTAGAGAAGTTAATGTAGCACCTAAAACAGCCGATAACGGGATTAGGACTCGGAAATCGCGGACACCAAAAACTTTACGAATAATATGTGGGGTAAATAAACCCACAAACGCCACATTCCCTGCTAATAAAATCGAGGGAGTAATTAATAAGATGGCAGCTAGAATAGCTAATAGCTTAATGTAAATAATGGCCGAACCTAAATTCTTAGCTTTTTCATCTCCTAGTTCTAACAGACTTAATTTGTGAGCAATTAACATACTCATAATTAATCCAATCCCGATGAGAATAGCTGATATTCATAAAGTTTTTCAATCAGCAAAACCTGTGGCTTTTAAAATGTTTTCGGGTCCACCTAAAACATAGAAAATATTTGCACTAGCCGCACTTTCATCACTCGAACGTAGAAAGTAAGTAATTGTATTAAAGAACACTCCAACTGCTAAACCAGCTAAAGTCATCTGGATATATGATTTTCTTTGTTTAGAGAAAAAGGTTAAAATTATCAGCATCATGGCAGCAATAGCTCCACCGATAAAAGCGAAACCAAAACGGAAAGAATATAAACGAAAATTAAACGAAATGGCGAGTACCACCATGAAAACAGTTGCCTGTACTATTCCTAAGGTTGATGGGTCAGCCAAGGGATTTTTAGTTAATGATTGGGTAATAGATCCAGCTACAGATAAACCAAAGCCAACTAAAATAATCGCTAAAGAAGACCACACCGTATTTTGCAAATTCCCATTAGAATTAAATTTGTCACGAACTAGGAATTCTAAACTAAACACTTTGTGCATAATTTCATGAAAACTCATATTAATCGACGTTGGCGTTCCGTGTGAGGCAAAGTCAATTGTTGTGGCATAAGTAAGATTTCAAATAAAAATTCAAAAAACAGCTAACGATAAAACTAAATAGCAAATAATTAGAGCGGCAATCTTGCGTTTACTCATTAAATTTATATGTCTTAATAAGGCTAATTGAAACGTATATTGTTTTTTGCTTATTTTTTTGGTTTGTTTTTTAAAAATAAAACTCATTATCTTCCTTTATGCTTTTCTTTGATTAATTATCTTTTTATTTTCGTATTTTCAATCCTACTCCGCACAAAAATCCCCCTGATTGTTCCGTTTTTTTATTTTTTTCATAATAATTGGAACAAAAAAATAGTGTTCTTAGACACTATTTTTGTATTTTTCCATCTTTTATTAACTTAAATATCAGTTGTTAGAGAGTCGTATTTTTGCTTAATTTGTACGTAAACACCCTCTAAATCTGCTATTAATTCAAAAATACTAAATGCTAGAATGTTATATTTTCTATCCACTAAGAATTGGTATTTATCATAAAGAGTTTCAAAATTCTCTTTTTCAATTAGCGTATTAGTCATAGCATAATCAACCATTAAATCAAATTGTCTTGTTGTTTGGTTATAAATGGCAAAACTTATATGTGATCCTAAAATTTCATATTGGTACATAATAATCTGATCTTCACTGATTAAAGTTTTTAAGAAAGTAAACATCTGTTGATCAAAGAGATTATCAAAAGTATATTCTGGTTGAACTTGAATCTCAGTTCAACTATTCGCTCGTTCATTTTGTTCATCACAGAAATGCAAGAAATGATAAAAGACCATAAAGTTTTCATTGCTTTTATTAAGAGTTAATTCACTAGCCATAAATGATTTAACAACTAACATCTTCACTCTAGCTCTTGTAATAGCTACATTTAATCGATTCATACCATTAGCTTTAATAATTGGTCCAAACTGATTACGAAGAGCACCACCTTCATCTTTGGCATAAGTTACGCCTAAAATCACTAAATCAGCTTCGTTCCCTTGAACATTTTCTAAATTAACCACTTGAATTTCATCATCTAATAATTTTTGATAAATATCATGACTAAAGTAATTAGTAGCAATCAAATTTTCAATTAGTTCACTTTGCTTTAAATTAAAAGTAATAACTAAAATACTTAGGTATTGTTCGTGATGTGCAATTAAAAGTTCAATAATTTTTTGTGCTTCAATTACGTTTGTATTTTCACGATAAACACCATCTAAGGTATTGATAACTTCTACCCCTGCATACAATTCATGGTTGTATGAAGCAAACACTAATTCATCCTCATATAAGTGATGAGCACTAAAAGCAATTAAGTCAGCACATTGTGAACGGTAGTGGTTTTTTAACCAATAAGTTGTTCATAAAGCACTTTTAGTTCTATCTAACAAACTTTCGGCCACATCGACATCATCAATTGCATAGTCCGCATTATCTTCATTCCGCGAAGAGAAGAAATTAGTTGGTTTTAATTGTTTATCATCCCCTGCTACAATTTTGATTTTTGTTCGGTGTAATACCGGATATGCATTTTCTAAAAACATTTGACTGGCTTCGTCAAAGATACCATAATCAAACAAATCTTTTTGTAAAGGGAAAATATCACAAACATCATTTGGCTTGGCGATTCAAACAGGGAACAATTTAATTAAAAAGGGATAATATTCTTTAATAAATGTAGCGATATCTGGTTGTCGCGATAATTTAGCTACACTCAACATATTTTTCAGTTGTTCTTTACTTTCGTTGGGCAGCTGTTTAATTCAGTTATTTAAATAATCTCAATAAGCTCCATGAATTTGTTGGTCTAAGTGCGCACAGAATTCATTTAAATCTTTTTTATATTGGCCAAATCAATCATTGATTCGCAATGTTAATAAACCTGCATAATCGTTCAATTGTTCGAAATAAAATTGCTGTAGTTCATAAAGCTGAGTACATTTTTGAGCATCAAAATTAATTTGTTTTAAGAAGTCAAAAACAGGCTCTTGTAAATTTTCTAGGGGTACATGATTTAATTCATCTAAAATCGGTGTTTGGATATCCAGATACACTTGTCATAATCATAGATCATAACTAGTTATATTATCAGCTAGTGATAATTCATAGAAAATAGTTAAGATCGCTTCATCGTGAGTGATTAATCATTGATTTTCATTAATTAAATTAAAAGTCTCTCATGTAGTTTGTAAAACATCAGGGTGATTAGTTGTACGATAGAACAAAAAGTTTTTTGGACCTATCGATTTATTCACTAAAAAATAATCTAAAATTTTTAGCTGATTTTGTTTATTTTTTTGTTTTTCTATATGTGGTTTAAGGGCCACAAAGTGTTCTTGATAAAATGCTAACTGTTTTAATAGTGCAGCGATGTCGGCAGGTTGCAATAAATCTATTAATTGTTTAAACACGCGCAAATATTCTTCGAATAATGTGTAGTTTGTCATATTTTGAAAATACGCTTGGTTTGTTTCATCATTAATGAACGATTGCATGCGTTCATATTGATAACTTGCATCTTGTTGTTGTGCTCGTTTTAATCATTCTGGATGTTGTTTTGTTAGTGTTATTCAACGTTTTTGTTTATTAATCAATTCAGATAAACTACATCAACCTGACTCAAGTTGACGACGTTGTTTTCATTCATTTAAAATAATGTATGAATCAAAATAACTTTCAAATGCTATTTTACTTTCTACATATTGTTTTAAAACAGCATAAACCTGTTCGTTTTTGATTAATTCTTGCTCAATGGTGTTTAGATTCAATCATTTTGTTTTAAATCTATCAAAACCATTTGTATATAAGTTTTTTACTAAGCGGTTCAAATTTTGCATCAATAAATTTGTTTTGATAATTTTACGAGCTTCCATTGATGAATAAATTTGGGGTGTATTGTTTTTATTTGTACTAGCGTCATTAATCAATCAAAAACGCCCAAAACTAGATAATAAATCATTAATCTTACGATAAAAGAATAATTTGTTTTCATCAGTATCAATATATAAAGTAAAGTTGTTTAGCTTATAAAGTCGATCAATTAAAACATCCAGGGCCGCTTTTTTCTCAGAAACAACTAAAACATTATTTTGTTGTAAAACAACATTCGCAATAATGTTGGAAATAACTTGTGATTTCCCTGTACCAGGTGGACCATAAATTAATGTATTTTTAACTAACGCTGAATAAATCGCATATGATTGGTACAGATTTAATGGTTTTTTTAATTGAGCTAGTGGTTTAGGGTCTTGGGCACGAATTAAATGATAATCATCAGCAATTACTTCCTGACAATCGTCATAGTTTTCAGCGAACACATCTACTTGGTCATTGATTAATTTTTCCAAATCTTTTTTAATTGCGTTTCCGTGCGGTTGAAAAACCCCGATCACATAAGCATTGTAGATGAAATATTGTTCAAACTTTTCCTTAATTTCTGTACTTGATAAATTCAGGAAACGATTTTGAGAATTATATGAGGTGATGTAATTTTGGTTCGTTAATTTCTTTACATCATCCAGCATATTAGCTTGTTCTTTAAAGTCAACAAAAGAGTTGTTGTAATCTTTTTTTAAAAATAACAATAGCTTTTGATTGACAGTGTACATATCTTTCTTATGTTCTAAGAAAAGTTTGTTAGCGCGTTTAACTAAATTAACGGGCAACAAATTAATTGGGGCATTAATAGCGTTCGGTTTAATTGTATTACCAATAATATAGTCATAAGCAATATATAATGGTCATATGCCGGTTTGCTTATAAATAATTTGAGCTTGATGGTTAATTGCATCTAACTTGCTAATTATGCCATCGACTTTTTTAATTATGTATTCGATCATACTAGCTTGCTGTTCATCGAAATCATCGTATAAAGCATTAATCTTTGCCTTGGTTGCCACATCTGCTAATAGCAGTTGGTATTTTTTTAAAACATTATTAAATTCTGTTACATTAAAAGTTTCTGATAACTCTTTTTTTAACACCTGAGTATCAATAAAAATCTTATATTCTAACTCGCTTATTTCATTGTTAATGAAGGCCTTAATATCTTCTAGTTGAAAAAATGTTAAAAGATCAGCATGACTTTTATCAATTTTCGTTCTAATACATTGATCTCGACTATCTGTAGATAAGAGATTAAATAATTTATTTTGTAAAGCTTGGTTATTGTTCATAAGATTCTAACTTTCTATAACTTTTAGGTAAATAAAAAAACAGACAAATATTGCCTGTTTAATTTTAGGATAATAAACAACAGAAACAAGTTTATCATCCTATGTTGATAGGATTAATTTTGCAATATTTAAGTTTCGTTTGATAAATGATAGTCATATTAAAATGATTTTAATAATATCGCGGTTCAATCCTTAATAATTAAAGCCAATTATATAAGTATTGTAGTATTTAATCACCCATTACTAATAATAATTTTTACAGTGGCATTAAAATTTATTATTAGCAACTTTATAACTTATAAATAATCCTTTTTTCACAAATTTGCATACACATGATCGACATATATATTTTTATTTTGTGTTTAAAAGCAACAAAATATTTTTTTATAAGTAAATCAAAATTCAGCAAAAAAGTAATTGCAGTCATATTTAAAAGATCATGATTTTATTATTACAATTAAAAATTTCTAACTAACGCTCTTAACGTTGAAGAACGCGAGCGATAGTTTTCGTTTATTTCTTCTATATCTGGTTTTTGTTTATTAATTTTTAAACTGTACTTGGCTAATGTTTCCTTTAACGGAATTTCATTAGGTACTTTTTGGTCAAGATATTGTTTAAATATCTTTTTAACAATTTTATCTTCTAACGAATGAAAACTAATACAACTAATTGTTCCTTGTATCGCAAGCAAACTAATCGCGTCGTGCAATGCGATTTCTAAAACCTGAAATTCATCATTGACAGCAATTCGCAAAGCTTGGAAATACAAACGAGCAAAGTGTTTTTTAGCATAAAGCATTTTTTTAGGAACAGAATCCCTAATAATTGCTACTAATTCTAAGGTCGTTTCAATTGGTTTAGTTGTACGGTATTTTATGATTGCTTGAACAACTTTTTCGGGTTGTGCAATTTCGCCATAAGTTTTAAAAATTTTATTTAACACGATTGGGTTAGATGTGTTAACAATTTCATATGCTGTTAATAATTGTTTTTGATCCATGCGCATATCTAAATACGCATCATGTGTATAACTGAAACCACGCGATTTATCATCCAATTGCGGGCTTGATACACCAAGATCGAAAATAAATCCATCAACCGCCTGAATCCCTAAGTTTTCTAAGGTTGATTTTAAATTTTTAAAATTGGTTTTACAAATTTTAACATTTGGTTTGTCAGCAAAAATCTTCTGAGCATAAGCGATTGCTTGTTCATCTTGATCAATGCAGATTAATAAACCATCCTGATTTAATTGTTCATAAATCAGTCGTGAATGACCTCCACGGCCAAAAGTGCAATCAACATAAACACCATTTGGTTTAATGTTTAGAACATCAATACTAGGTTTTAATAAGACACTAATATGATCATTGTAAATCATAACACTTCTTTTCTTCGCCAATTATTGACCATAATCCCATGATATTTTAATTTAATTGTTTCTTGAAAGACATAAACAACCTAAGGTGATTAAATCATCCTCCAAGGCCAAGCTAAACTTTACAAAATGTAAGTTGATCTAAGTTTTTTAACAATCTTGATCTAACTAATCAAATACGTTATAAAAACATAGAACTTGGCTAATTATATTTTATGCTTTATTAAGCAAAAAAGACGACTTTTTTATATTTTTTAGTTATTATAACGAAAAAACTAAAAAAAGTGATAGTTAAAATTTTAAAGCAAACTTGCAGGTGGTTAGTAAAAACAATCAATGCGTCGATTTGATTAATGTAGGCAATCGATGAATAAATCACTTTAATAACCTCATAAAAAATTATTCAGGCATGGGGAATAAAAATTAATCAGCATAATATTTGATGTAAACATAATATTGGTCAAGCAAAAAGCTGAGCATAAATTAAACCTAAGGGGTTAATATGTAAGACCATTGTCGCAGCGATCAATGATGAACCAATAAAGATGCAAAAATTTAAACAAAGAAAATTAAAAATTTTTTCCTGAGGATTTAAATACAATTGGCAAGTGTGTCAAATAAATAAAATCCCATAACTAAAATAAAATGCGTAGCTATAAGCATGTGCATGGCATAAAAATATATTAATGCAAGCGTTTAAACCCAATTTGTTTAATGGGGTCAATTGTTTTTCTTTATCCAAAAATTTGCTCAAAAAATTTATGAAATAATTAATAATAATCCGTCATATACCCGGATTAAAATCTAATAAATAAGCATAAAAAAGGACTAAGCAAAAATATAAGGTATCAAAAAGACGACAAATTTGTTTGTGTCGAATTTTTTTAATCAATTTGCGCGTTAATGATAAATGCAAACCTGAAACAATAAATAAGTGGGCGATGTTTAAATTATATAAAGACTCTAGAAACTGTCCTGGTGTTTTAACGTTAAAAATCAGCAGTTTGCAGAAAATTAGAGTCTGCTGATCAGTAATATTTCTACTTACTAATACAATAATTTTGTTTTTTAAACTTTGCGAATTGTATTCGTTCATCAAATGGCACAATCTTTGATATGTAAAAGCACTACTTAAATAATGTGTGTACAAGCCAATTATGATTCCGCTCAAAACATAAAGGATAATTAGTTTATAATTAAACCTATAATAAATAAAAAAAGCTAACACAAACGCGTTTAATAATAAAGCGTAGTATGTTTTTGTAGCCACACTACTAATCACACTTATTAATAAAATTGCTCAGTATAAAAAATAGTGATACTGATGTGTTTTGTTTAAATAAATATTATGCATATTTCATTTAACGTCTACTTGCTCTTTTTTACTTTAATTAATTCATTCAACAAGGAGAAAATATATGCAAACAATCGCCATTGTAGGAAAACCAAATGTAGGTAAATCTTCCTTATTTAATAAAATTATTCGACGTAAACAATCTATTGTTAATGATCAGGCAGGAATTACGCGTGACCGTATTTATGGGCTTGGTAACTGATTATTAAGAGAATTTATGCTCATTGATACCGGTGGGCTATTAGCTAAAACCGACGATGTTTATCAACCAGATATAATTCGTCAAGTAAACTTTGCTATTGATGAAGCAAATGTCATCATTTTTTTAGTCTCTCATAAAGATGGAATTGATGCTAATGATATGATGATTGCGAAAATGTTAAAAAAAACAGCAGCTATTAAAAAGATTTTGTTAGTTGTTAATAAGTCAGAAAATAACATTAATAAAGAAAATGAGAATCAACTATATGCACTTGGTTTTGGCAAACCAATCTACGTTTCAGCAGAACACTCTGTTGGGGTTGGTGATTTATTGGATGCGCTAGTGATTGATTTACCACCCAATCCGATTGATAAAGATGATGACAATTTTGAATTCTGTGTTATCGGAGTACCTAATGTAGGAAAATCTTCATTGCTAAACGCCATTCTTAATGAAGACCGTTCGATTGTGCACGACCAAGCAGGATCAACGCGTGATAGTATTGATGCCATGTTTAAATACAATAAAAAAGGCTATACCATTATCGATACAGCGGGTGTCCGTCGTAAAGGTAAAATTAGCGAAGATGTAGAAAAATATGCTGTTTTAAGAACTCAAAAAGCCATTCAACGTGCTTCATTAATCCTTTTTATGATTGATGGTTCACAACCTATTAGTGAACAAGACGAGGTAGTAGGAGGACTAGCTTATCAAGCTAATATTCCTACGATTATTGTGGTGAATAAATGAGATGCTGTACAAAAAGATGATAAGACCATGCAACAATTTATTAAGAAGGTGCGTTCACACTTTAAATACTTATCTTGAGCTCCCATTGTTTTCATTAGTGCTAAAGAAAATAAACGTATCCATACCATTTTTGAAACGATTGAAATGATTCGTGAACAAAAAGACCGTCATATCTCTACAAGTGTTCTAACCGACACATTAATTCGTGCTAACGTTGCTGTTGATCCGGCTTTACACAAAGGGGGGCGGATTCAAATTAGCTATGCTGTGCAAGTTGAATCACAAATTCCCACTTTCGTAATTAAATGTAATAACCCTAAATATTTACACTTTAGTTATGCGCGATATATTGAAAATGAAATCCGTGCACGTTTTGGTTTTGATAGCGTACCAATCACTTTATACTGACAAGATAAGAACAAAAAAATCCGAGGATTAGAAAATGAGTAAGTATTTGATCATTGGATCTGGAGCCTTTGGTTCAGCGTTAAGTCAACCATTGTTAGCTAATCAACACCAAGTGGATTTTTATTCCATCAATACTAATGAACTAAATGAAATTAAGAATCAACAAACAAACCAAGCTTATTTTGGTCAGCAAAAATTTCTTGGTCAAATTAATCAAGTTTATAATGATTTAACGCAAGCTTTAACAATGAATGTTTATGAAAGAATTATTTTGTGTGTACCATCAAACGCCTTAAGAAGCGTTATTGACCAATTAAAGTTATTCAATTGTCAACAAAGTGTTTTAATTAATGCTTCCAAGGGTATGGATTTAACTAAATTACAATTATGAAATGACGTGTTAGAACAAGAAATTAATTGTGCAGGTGTTTTTTGTTTGTCAGGTCCTAGTTTTGCTGTTGAGGTATTTGTCCAAAAACCTACTAAAATTAATTTATTAGGTAATAATGAACAGTTAGGTCAAGCGATTATTAAGGATTTTAGTACTCCTTGATTTAGTTTAGCTTTCAGTACAAATGTTAAAAGTGCTAACTTTTTTGCTAGTATGAAAAATGTACTCGCTATTGGATGTGGATTAGTGCAAGGGCTTTACGAGTCAAAAAATGCTTTGTGTGCTTATTTAACTAAAGGGGTGCAAGAAGTCTTATTATTAGCTCATAAAGTTTATCAAACACCAACTGATGATTTCATTGATTATTATGGTTTAGGTGACTTAATTCTGACATGTACAGATCAAAAATCACGCAACTTTCAATTTGGTTTACAACTAAGCAAGCAAAAGGCTAGTGTTTTACTAGCACACAATAAAACTACTACTGAAGGTTTAGATAGTTTATGTGGGGTCTATCATTTATTACAAAAACACCACTTGAATACAGCATGCCCGCTACTTGATTATTTATACCAAGTAGTTTACGATGATGCTGTGATTATGGATTATATGGAATTAATTTTCCATCAATAAAAAACATATGCAATCCGTTTCTATCTTACAGCAACTAACTAATATCCCCAAACAGCCTGGTTGTTATTTGTGAAAAAATAGCCATAACGAGATCATTTATGTAGGGAAAGCTAAAAATCTTTTTGATCGAATGCATTCCTATTTTTATGAACACAATAATTTTAAAACCCAGCAATTAGTCAAACAAATTGCTGGTTTTGACTATATCGTAGTACACAACGCCAACGAAGCCTTAATTCTTGAAAACAATTTAATTAAAAAACACAAACCCCGTTTTAATATTTTGTTAAAAGAAGGGAATTTCTACCCTTATATTTGTGTCACTAATGAAAAACACCCGCGTTTAATTTACCAACGAATTTATAATCCAAAAATTGGTACTTTTTATGGACCGATTGCTGATAAAACAAGTCATAAATATGATTTATTAATACTCTTAAATAATCTCTATCCATTTAAAAAATGCAAGCAACCCGAAGATAAACCGTGCATGTTCTATCATTTACAGCAATGCATCGCCCATCACGTGAGTAACGAAACTTTTGCTAAATATGAACAGTTCAAAAAAGAAATTGCCTCCTTGTTTAAAGGCGATGTAGCCGGTTTAATTACCACTTTAAAAGAAAAAGAACAATTCGCCGCTAGTAAATGAGATTTTGAAAGCGCAAAAAAATACTTTAATCAACAACAAAGTTTATTGAACTTACAAGTGGCTTCATTAGTCCAATTAGATATCGAAAATAACTTTGATGTCATTGGCTATTATTTAGAAAATGGCTATTTAGTAATTAATATTTTCCGTTATCAAGAAGGGAACTTATTAAGTAAGCACATTTTTTATGACAGCATTATTGTTGATGACTTAAACGAAATGCTGGTCAGTTATTTAATCCAATATTACAGCTTACATAAACAATCACGTTGTTTAATTTATTTACCCGATGATCAATTAAAATTTCTAAAATCTTCATTAAACCAAGTTTTTGAAATTCCACAAAACAAAAAAGAACAATCAATCTTAGAAATGGCAGTATACAACGCACGCGCCTATTATGATTCACATTTGCACTCGTTAATTCAAAACAAAAACAATGTTCAGAATAATTGAACGCAATTAAGTACTCTTGTTAACATTCCCAATTTACAAACCGTCGAAATTTTTGATAATTCCAACATCTTTTTAGATCTACCGATTTCTGGCATGATTGTTTATGTTAACGGTGAAATCAATCATCGACTTAAACGTAAGTACAACTTACAAACTAAAGAATTACAATCTGATTATCATTTCATGTATGAAGTAATTAAA
Organism: Ureaplasma miroungigenitalium; assembly: GCF_025780085.1. GTDB lineage: Bacteria > Bacillota_I > Bacilli_A > Mycoplasmatales > Mycoplasmoidaceae > Ureaplasma > Ureaplasma miroungigenitalium. Next base: position 112,776 of record NZ_JAOXHL010000001.1, read on the forward strand.
CGTCGCTACACCCATTTAGAAAACACTCCTGATTTAATTATCGTTGATGGAGGTATTTCACAAGTTAATGCCGCGCAAAAAGCCTTACAAGAAATCCAACGGTCAATACCGATCATCGGTTTTAAAAAAGATGATAATCACCAAACTCATGCAATCGTTTTCACAGATAAACAAGAATATGACTTTGATCGTCGTTCAAGCTTTTATAAATATTGTGCGAAAATGCAGGATGAGGTTCATAACTGAGCTATTTCTTTTTTACGTAAAAAACAAACCAAAAAGATGACGCATTCTTTTCTTGACGAAATTCCGGGGATTGGTCCGAAAACCAAAGCTAAAATTATGCAATACTACCGTGATATTGATCATTTAAAACAAGCTAGTTTATCAAGTTTAGAACAAATATTAAGCAAGAAAGTAGCTCAAACATTATTTACTTTTTTACAATCATACAAATAAAAAACAGGTGGGCCTGTTTTTTTGTTTTCTCATGTTTTTAAATAAATCAGAAACCCTTTTCATTAAAGGTCTGATCATCATATCGTTGTGGATATAAATAACCTAATAGACGAGCTTTTTCATAAAAGCTGGCTTGGTTAAATGGTTTCGTACCATCACCATAAAAATCATACTCGTTACCGTTAATTAAATAGGCATATCCTAAACTATCAGCAGCAGCTGTGAATAAGCCAGCGATATTTCCTTGACTATCAAAAACTCCACTACCTGACATTCCTCCAGTGGCATCAATGATTGATGTAGGGAAACCAATGGCATTGTTAGCTACATTTCCTTGTCCGTGCGCAATTCGCATAATTGGGGTTGAATGAGCAAAAATATATTCTCGATATCTTTGCAAATGGTAATTGTCTTTCGTGTGTCCGTCCCCATTAACAGGGAAACTACCTTGGAATCAGTTTAAATTCACATAATCGTTTACGTGATAAGCTTCCCGCGATACTTGCATCATTGGTAATTCTTTTCAATGTAAAACATAATCAGCAATTTTTTTAGAATTAGCATCTAAGGCTTGATAAGCTGGACTTTGATGATCATATTGGGCAAAAAAGTCGCTTAAATCAATAATACAAATGGTCATATCAATACGGCGTTTATTATTTGTATCTTCTAAAACATTGCTATAATTATCTCTAAACCCATGAAAGTTTCAGAACTGGTTTTTATCGCGATAATTAGAGACAATCTCTAATTCAGCATCAAAACCATTCGGTCAGTATAAATTTTTGGTTAACGGTTCAATCGCTCCCGCTTCTTCATAGTTGATTGGTTTAAAATAGGTGATTGGAATCCGGAAATTAACTTTAATTTTTCTCGTTACATCATGGTCTAAAGACGCATTATCAGTTTGGGGAAATAAGTTAGTGACGTGTGTGTTCGTAATAAAGTAGAAACGATAATCATGTTCATTTTGTGGGTTTACCCGTCCTAAAATTGAATTAGATGAACTTAAATCAGCATCTAAGGAAAAAGCTCTTTCGCGGACTGTGGCCAAGCCACCCGCACTAGCATCATCCGCAAATACCCGACGTAGTGGTAAGTTTTTTGTACCAGCCATTTGATACTCAAACAGACTGGTTAAGTCCGGGTGATGGAATTCCTTATTTTGCGAATCTAAAATCGTTTCCTTTGTACTAATTGATAAAATATTATCTTTCAATGGACGTGATTGAAATTCAATGTTAATATCTTGATTAATCCGGTGGGGATATTGCAAAATAATCCGTGCATCATTTAATAAACCGGTTTTCTGGTTAGCAAAATAATGCACCGTTGGGTTATCTGTTAAATAAACATCGGGATGTTTAGCTTGGATAATTAGACGAACACGATGGTTAGCTAGTTTTTGTATCTTAAAACTATATGCCTCTAAGATGGCTTGTAAACGTTGTTCATTGCGAGTTAAACTATCGGTTTTAACATCAAAATCTAAACTAGGTACAAGTGATTGATTCACATCAAGTTTGACCAAATCAGCATAGCTAAATGTGGCACTTAAATAACTTTTATTATACTGCTTGAAATCGGCGTTATAGATATCATCTAGTTTCATCTTTTTCATATCAAGTTGAAACTTGAAGCTAAAAAGTGTTTCGTTAGCAATCGTATCTCAATTAACAAATTGATCCAAGTCTTTATCAATCATCACCTGTTGATGATCATCATTGATCATTCATAATGTGTTTGATAAAATTTCTTTACCCATGATGACCTCGTATTTGATTTCTTGACCTGTTTCATCAATCATTTTAATACGACGCACTGAAGTTAAATTGCGACGTGAAACATAAGTGGAGTATCTTAATCACGCATAAAAATTTTGCGGGCTATATAAAATGGTATCCTTGTTTTCATCAGCATTAGAAACTAAGGCAAATAAATCATTTTTGTTCAAATTTAACTCAGTTGATAATAATTGTGGGTGATTAATAAGAACTGGTTTATTCTCTTTTGGAGTTTGGTTTAAATACTGGTTGATAGGCGTTTGTGTGTAGTCAAAATGAAAGGCAAAGTTTTTCTTAACAGAACTGTTTAACTCTAAATTTGAATATTTTTTTAAATTATAGGGTGAAACAAATTGAGCACTTTCTAAATGATATTCGACCCCTTCTTCAAACCCATTTAATCCAAACTTGGCAAAATCTTCAAATTTAATAACCGTTTTATATTTTTGTTCAAAGACATGTGAACTCGTTTCATTAGCATCTGATATACTAAACTCTAAGAGAATTCATTTGTTACGGAATTGGTTTATATCTGCATTGCTAAAATCTAATTTCAAACTCCCATAAACATTCTTATTAACTTCATCTTTAAAGACATCAAAGCCAGTTAATTTAACTTGCTCATCGCTAATCTTATTTAAAATATGAAATTCAAATAAATTATCCCGTAAGCCAAGATGAATTAGTTGTTCATTATTAATTAAAACGTCAGTGATGACAAAATCAGTTAAATGAGCTGGTAAGACCTGCGTATCAAACAGCAATGTCTGTTGAGTTGGATTAATTTTCAAATCAACTTGTTGCGCTCACGGTTCAAAGGGATTAGCACTTTTGACTAAGGCTTTGGCATTAACGATATTTGTTTGATTAAAATTGCTATAATGTAAGGCAACTTCCTTTTCTACATTCTTAGGGATCCATGTAATTTGTAGATTATTTAAAGATTCCATACCCACTGATAAATCCAACAAATTAGTGACGTCAATTTTTTTATAAGTATTATCAGTGTATTCATTTTGCAAATAAATACCATCAATTCAGCTTAATTGTTTTTTAGGAATAACTACATAATATTGGTAATCATTAGAGTTTTGTGTTGAACCAATAACTCTACGATTAAAAATTTGTTTGATTAAGTTTTTTTGATTGTCAAAATAGCGAATTTGAAAACTCGCATTTGCTGGTTCTAAATTATTAGCTTGCGAAATGTTGAAAGCAATCTGAACATTTTCATCATTTTCTTTACTTGTTCATTGGCTATAACGATAATAACCTATTGCATATGGATCAAATTCTTCTTTGTTTGAGATAGCGATTTGTTGCTCGTTTAAATCAGCGATGGTTTGTCCTAAACCATCTTTCATCTTCTTGATTTGTATTTTTTGAGGCTGATTGGTCAACTCTAAAACAGCACGATAGATTGAACCTCTAATTTTAACTACTCTAACAGATTGTATTGTGGTGGAATTATCTACAGTGTAATCTAAGTAAAATTCACCATACGCATTTTGGATATTAAAATAAATTTCACATGTCTGACTGTTCATTCTATAGTTTAAGAATTTAGCCCCATTAGTATTTGATGGACTGATTGTTAGTTTGTCATCTAAATTAATAAAATTGGCATTTGTTTGTAAAAAGTTTGCATAGACAGGGGCCACACGTTCTGGTTGCAAAATGTTGGGCATGTATGCGCTAACATTAACATCTTGGTTTTTATATGTCAAAACATCAATCGAATTATCATTTTTTAAAAATGGTGCAACATAGTGAAAACTATTCTCATTTATTTTCCGATCAACTTCATTTTTTTGGTTGTTACTAGATTCATTGTTATCATGAATTGGATTTGTATCTTGACTATTAGTTGGATCATCATCTTGAGTAGAATTCTGTGGGTCATCCTTTTGATTTGGTGGAAGATCCTCTTCGTTCTTAACTAATTCATCTTGGGATGGTTTAGAGTCTTGGTTGTTGTCTTCTGTGCGTGAAGCATCATTAGTATCATTATTCTGATTATTCTCATGATCATTTGCTAAATGATCTTGATTATCATTATTTTGTTGGGTTTCTATATCTTCTTCTGGTTCGTTGATTAAACCAATATCATCATCGATTTGCTGGTGTTCATTAGGTATTTTATCGTGGTCACTATGATTTGTTGGTTCGTTTTGTTGTTCATTGTTCGCAATTTCATTTTGTGTCTTTTTATCTGGTATTTGATCAATTGATTTGTTTTTTGTTTGCACACAACTTGCTGTTCACAAAAGTAGTGGTAATGTGGCTAGGCTTAAAGATAGAAAAATTTTACATTTATTTTTTTTAGTCATATTAACTCCTAATTACTAACTTACATAAAGTTTATAAAAAACTTGCACAATTGATAAGAAATATCATATATATTTTAGATATTAAGAATATAATAACAAAAAACAGTTTAAATATTCAATATCAAAACATTAACAAAATTTATGTAATAAGTGAAATAAAAAAACAGGGATAACCTGTTTTTTTGTGATATTTGTTTATATTTGTTATATTAATTGTGAATGATTAGTTGCCTGCTGGAGCTGGAGTGCTAGTAGGAGGAGTAACTAGGTCAGCTTTACCGTCATCAACATATTCGTCTTGAGCTTTAAATTGTTCAAGACGAGCACTTAAAGCATCAACTGCATTTTGAATTAAAGTTAAACCTTCGTTTAAAGCTTGTGGTTTAGTATAATCAATATTTGCTTTGTTAATTTCAGAGTTTAATGCTAATACTGCATTTAAAACAGCGTTGTACATTTTTTCAGCATCATTTGGTTGTTCAGTTTGGAAAATGTTTGTAGGTTCATTAGGTTGACCAGGGATTTTACCAAAGTCACTAACGTGTTTAACCATGTATTCATCAGTATATCCATAAACTTCGTCACCGACAACGTCAAGATCACGATATTTATCAATGAATTGAGTTAAAATTGCTAATTTTTGAGCTAATGGAGCCATTTTCTTATCAAGTTCAGCAGTCATCTTAGATTTGGGTGCTTCAACATTTAATAAGTGGTCTAATTCTACAGCAGTTTTTACAAATTCGTTTCATAAGTAAAGATTACCTTTTTTAATATCTTTACCACCTGCAGCATCTTGTGAATATGGGTTAGCATATAAAGCGTATGAAGCAGTTGCTGCTTCTTTTGGTGCAGTACTAGAAACTTTTTCAACTCATGTAACTTTACCACGTTTAGGGAAACGACCTTCTCAGAATGTGTATCCACCAATAGTTTCCGGTTTACCATTAGCGTCTTTTTTCAATTCGCCATCGAAATCATGAACATCTTTTTGAGTGTTTAAAGTAATCATCTTGTGACCATATTTACCTTCAAATTTGAAACGACGATCTGGGTGAATTCAAGTCATCGCTTCACGTGCACCATCTAAGATTCCACGGTATTCAATCATCTTGCTATCTAATTCGCTGAATTCTTCAACTTTTTTACCTTCAACTTCATATTTAACAGTTACACGTGGTAAATTAGCTAAGTTAACTTCTCAGTGGTCACCAATTTGGTCATTGTGGTAGTGTAAGAATTGTAAACGGTTTACATAGAAGTAGTTAATTTGTTTTTCAAATAAGTTTTCAGCTACTGTTGGTAATCCGTGAGTGAATGAGAACTTCGCAATTAAATAACCACGATCAACGTCTTCTTTTGTAAATGTGACAATGTTAGATTCGAAACCTGGAATGTTTGTTAATAAACGCACATTGTTCATATTGTCATAATAGAATTTAGGTTTATTTACATTGATGTTAATTTCTTCGCCTTTAGCGTTGTAAATTTTACCATCTTTTTCATAAAGTCCAGCGTTACCTTCGCTATCGAATTTGTTTTCAATATCATTAGCTTCGTCTTTAGAAACGAAATTAATACGAACTTCTGCGATGCTTGGAACTGGGTCAGCTAAGTTAATGTTTTCAGTTGGGTTTTTAGTTACAACTAAATCGTGTGCTTGTCTTTCTAATTTTAAAACACTGTGGACGTGTCCGTGCACACTTCCATCCGGGTGAACGTGTTGTCCAAGCGGTGGTTGTGGAACGATAAATAATGTAGAACCTGCAATTTCAGGAGCGTTTTTATCGTTTGATCATGGCATTGGTGTGAAAACATTTTTGTTTTCTTTACCAGTAGTAGTTCCTGTTGAACCACCGGTTGTCGTTCCTGTTGAACCACCGGTTGTCGTTCCTGTTGAACCACCGGTTGTCGTACCAGTACCTGGGTTTTTCTTGCCTTTGTCTTTGTCTTTGTCTTCAACTTTAGAACAACTTGCCGCAACAGCAGCAACTGAACCTAAAATGGCAAGAGCCCCAACAGATCCAAATAACAATTTCTTGTTTAATTTTTTCATAAATCATCCTATCTTAAAACCTATTTAAATAGGCTTAAAAACGTATATAAAATTTCTTGTAATTTATTCATTCAGATTATTTATTTTAAAAATAAATTACACAATAACAATAACACTTTTACTAATTTAGTACAGGGAATTCGGTACTATAAAATAACGATTTTTTTCATTTTTTTACCTAAAATTGTTTTTTAGTGCTAGTAAGCTTAAAAGTATTGAAAAAATATGTGGAACGCCTTGTTTTATGTTATAGAAACAAAAAAACAGGAACAAGTCCTGTTTTTTTATTAATTTATTAATGTTTTTTTATTAATTTATTAAAATGATTAAACTAAACAAATTTTAATTGGTTCGAAAGCTTTGTAAACTTCTAGTTGGTCTTTATATTTATTTTCTAGAATATTAACCATTTCCATCACAAAGACATTTTCTGCCATGTGGTCCATGTCAATAATGTTTTGGTTTTTAGCTTCAGCATCTACTCAGTCATGGTGTTTTAGATCACCACTTAAGAAAGTATCAACTTTTAATTCATTAAACACAAAGTCAGCATATTTGTATGAAGACCCAGCACAAATAGCAATTTTGTTAACACGGTGATTAATTCATTTGTGGTTATATTTAACCATTGGTGAACGTACAGTTGATTTAATTACACGCGCAATAAATTCAATTCCGATTCCCACTTTTGTTTCTGCTGTTACGATATAAGGGTTTTGTTCGCATTGTTGAATATTTAATAAACCAAGACCGATTCCTTTATTGTTAATATCATTCAATCAGTTTGCAATCGTCATGTTCATCCCTTGTGGTGATTTGTCAAAGTTTGAATGTAAATTAATATGAGCAATTTTATTTTCTTTTAAGAAATCAATCGCTTTTTGATTTACATAATATGGTTTTTCAGCACTAACATCTTCACTAGTAAATAAAGGGTGGTGCGTAATAATTAAATTTGCTCCATATATTTTAGCTTCTCGTAGGACTTTATCAGTAATTTCTAAAGCAACATAAACTAAATTAACTGGTTCATCATGTTCATAAAATAAACCAGCTTTGTCGTCGCTCTCAATTAATGAAGCGGGGTATTTCGTTAATAAAAATTTATAAATGTCCTGTACTTTTAAAACTTGTTTTTCTTTCATCGTCAATAACCTCTTTAATATATTGTCATTCTTCGCGTAAATCATTATTTACCCGAGTTAAGTCCAATTGCGATAAGTATGTATAACGTTGTTGCAAATAGTCTCGATATAAGCTGTTAGCACTGGCTCATAATGATCTACTAATATAATAATCTTTTTTTGTATAATCTGCTTTTTTATTTACTTGTTCGCAAGAAAAAAGGAAATAAAAAAGGGTTTTTTCTTGAATTATTTCTTCCATCTTAATGTGATAACCGTGTTCATATAAGTATGCACGCAATAAATGCACATCAGCATGGGGATTTAAAACAAAACGCGTAAATGATTTTGGTTTGTTTTCTAGAATACGAATAATTAATTGTGCACCCATCCCAGCGATACAGACCACTTTATCGGGTTCATTAATTTCTAAATTACGCAAGCCGTCATTTAATAAAAAACAAGCTTGATTTGAAAAATCTGCTTGTTGGTAATTTTTTTGTGCTTGGTTTAATGGTCCTTGATTAATATCGATATTATAAACAAAGTAAACTTGTTTGTTTGTTAATAAATACAAACCAAGGTAGCCATGATCACAACCCACGTCAACACAAATTTTTGAGGAACCAATCAGGGTTGCAAGGGTTTGTATTTTTTTATTTACCGTCATTTATTGAAAGTAAGAATGATTTTAGTTTAGCTGTTTTTGAAGGGTGTTTTAGTTTGCGTAAGGCCTTTGATTCAATTTGACGCGCACGTTCACGCGTTACTTTAATTTCTTGACCGACTTCTTCAAGTGTATATGGACGTTCATAAGGTGCTAATCCATAACGCATCTTAATCACTTTTTCTTCTTTTTCTAATAAAACCTTGCGGAAGATTTCATTAATTTCATCTTTTAATGCTCGACGTTCAGTATATTTTTCTGGTGAAATTAGTTCATCATCTGAAATAAAATCACTAAATTGTGATTCTTCGTCATGTCCAATTTGTTTATCTAAAGAAACTGGATCAACGTTTAATTTTTTAATCTCTACAACTCTAGAAGCTGTAATCGGTGTTGTTGTCTTTAGTGTTTCAAGTTTGTTCATGGCTGCAGCAATTTCTTCAGCCGTAGGGTCACGCCCTAACTCTTGCACCAATGTTCGTTCTGTTTTAGTTAATTTGTTAATCGTTTCCACCATATGTACTGGAATACGAATTTGTCTCGCTTGATCTGCGATTGCTCTTGTAATTGACTGACGAATTCATCATGTTGCATATGTTGAGAACTTATGCCCCTTTTCATAGTCAAATTTGGAAATGGCCTTTAGTAGACCTGTGGAACCTTCTTGGATTAAGTCTTCTAAATCCAATCCACGGTTTAAATACTTCTTAGCAATTGAGGTAACTAAACGCATGTTTGATGTATATAATTGTGCGACACCCGTTTTATGTGTTGCTTCATCCTCATCTAATACCATCTTAGCATAAGTTTCTTCATCATCTTTTTTTAGAATTTTTGATTCACCTAATGTTCCTAGATAAGCTTTAATCCCATCATCAACCTTTTCACCTAAAGATGAAGCAATCCCCATCTTTGATGAAGAAATTTCCATGGTATCATCAATTCCTCATTCATCGCGCTTTTTAGCCGCTGTCATTTTTTTATCTTTTTGAAATAAATCAATTTGGGTTACAGTGATTCCTAAACTTTGCAGTAGGGCCACAATTTCTTCATAATGTTCTTCACGTAATGAAAATTGGGCTAATCGGTCACGTAATTTTAAATACTTAATTGTATTTCGGGTTCTTTTTTTATTGGATAATTCGATTACCATATCCATAATAATTTCATTAATATTATGATCTTTTAATTGTAAAAGGTTTCGTGATTCTAAAATCCCAGCATCCTTTTCCTCTAAGATATAATTAAAAGCAAAATCATCCGCAAAACTTAAATTAATTTTATCTACAAGTTCTTCACGACTATGATAAACCGGTTTCGTATGATCGTTTTTTTGCATATTTCTCTCCTCCTTCAAATTTTCTATATATTAAAAATTGATAAAAATGTTTATTATTAAGCAAATGCAAATAATGACAAAAACCGACGCACAAGCATACAAGAACCAAATAAATCCGTGGTAGTATAATGAGCGATAAATGTTTTTAATACTATTAATTCAACACCCTAATAAAAACAATAAAGGAAAATACAAGCAGGCAAAGCCTGTATAAATCATATATTGTACGGGTTTTGTTAAATTGCTTTGCATAACAATATAAGCCTGTTGCACGCTTAAATGTTCTGGCTTTAAGAAGTGTAAAATAATTCCGAAAATAATGCTATATAGCAAAATCATCCCTAAGATAATTCCTCAAGAAATTCCTAGACCTTTTTTGCTACGTAAATGCTTTTCAAAACTAAAATACTGTTTGTGTTTTTGTTTAACCATAAGTTATCCATTCATTTTCTAAATTGTGTTGTGTGATTCAAAATTGATTAACAATAAAAGAACCCCAACGGAGTTCTTTTATAAATAGCTATGGCAATTGATTAAGGAACTCACTTAATCATTTGTTATTGGTATTAGTTAATTTATTTAATTTCTAAAACCTTAACTTTGTAGGGGTTATCAATATGTAAAGTAACGGTTTCGTTGACTTTTAAACCAACTAAAGCCTTACCTAAAGCTGATAAGTTAGAAATCCGGTTTTTCATAGGATCAACGTCAATTGTCCCTACAATACTATATTCTTCTTCTTTGTTAGTCTTATAATTGAAAATTCTGACCACATTCCCTAGTGATACACGATCCATTGAAATTTTTGTATCATCAATTAATTCGTAATCGTTTAAAATGTCTTCAATTTCTTCTTTTCGTCGGTTTAAATTCGCTTGTTCGTTTTTAGCTGCATCATAATCCGCGTTTTCTGACAAGTCACCTTGTTCACGAGCGGCTTGTAATTGACGTGTAATTTCCGGTCATTTAATATTTAAAATATCATGTAATTCCTGCTGCAATTCACGTTCTTTTTCTTTAGTAATTGTGTGTTTCATAATTCTCCTTTAAAATAGAAAAATAGACCATTATATAAACTAACGGCCTAGATTAAATTATTCTTGTTTTTCAATAACTGTTTCTGTAACGAATTCGTCACCAGTTGAGTTATCGATTTCATCTTCCTCGTATTCCACTGAATCTTCAGTTACTTGAAGATCAACATTAACGATTTCCTTAATACCCTTTGTGAAAGTGAATTTAGGAACTGTTTTTTCTGGAATAATTAATTTTTCACCAGTAAAGACATTAATCCCTTTACGTTCTTTACGAAGTGATAATTTAAATTTACCGATTTTCCCTAAGCTAACTACACCAGTCCGTGCTAATTCAAGAATTAGAAAGTTTTCATAAGTTTCTAGGATTTCTTTCGTTGTTTTTTTATCTTGATTAATCATTTTCGATACTTGGTTAATAATTTGCGTTCTTGTTAATGGTTTTAATTGATTTGTCATATATTAATTCTTTCCTTGAATGTGATTATTTTTATTATAACAAATAATAAAAAAAATTATTTTTTTAAGAAATTAACTCCGGCATTCAAAGCGATTTCCATCATCTCTTTAAATGTTGTAGCTCGTTCTGTTGGTGTCATTGAAGCTTCAACAACTAATGAATCAGAAACAGTTAACATTGTAGCAGCGTTTTTGTTTAAAATTTGCGCATTAGCAAACAACCCAGCTGATTCCATATCCACACACTGTGAATGTGTACGTTTTTTAATTTCATCTAATGTTTCATGGCCATTATTATAAAAGACATCTGAAGCATGGCATGTAGCCTCAATTAATGGATGATTTAATTCTTGGGCACTTTTTTTAATTGCTTCATAAATGCTTGGTGTTGGGTACATAAAGTTATCTTTATCTTTTTTTGCCCCGATTAATTCAGGGTATGTTGAATCTGTATATGATTTATTAACTAGGATTACATCACCTAATTTTAAATCTTCAACATAAGCACCCGTTGAACCGACACGAATAATCGTATCAACATCATAGAATTTGAATAATTCATATGAATAAATTCCGATTGATGGAATCCCCATCCCGTGTCCCATTACACTAATTCTTTCTCCTTTATAGTAACCTGTATAGCATAGCATTCCCCGCACGTCGTTTACTAAAATAGCATCCGTTAAAAACGTTTCGGCAATTCAGCGAGCACGTACTGGATCACCAGGCATCAAAACAACTTTGGCAATTTCGTCTTTTTTGGCATGAATATGTGGTGTCATAAATATTTTCTCCTTAAATTTTAAACATTATACTATTAATTATAAATTAATTACGCTTTATTCTTTGCAAGTATTAAAGAAAAATTAATTAATTTCTCTTTTTTATTTGCTTAGCAAACATTAATAACTGTTTTAGATTAGTAGTATTGATTATTAAATATCAATATAACAAAGAAAAAGCACCCATAGGGAGTGCTTAGACTTGGTTTTAACGAATTTTAAATTTGAAGTCAACAATTCCTGAGTTGAATAAGTTTAATGACTTGAAGACATCGTTAAAGCTTGTTTGTTTAATATCAGTACCGTGAGTAATTAAATATGTACCTGTACGTGGGTTAACAATGAAGTATCCATGTGTTTGAGTCAGTGTTTTTTCAACATCTCTTAGTAGAAGATCTTGTCGTGTTCCATCTATTGTTGGTTGTTCCACATTAATTAAAGTAGCTGTTTGATTTGCAGACAATACAGCATTGCGAGAATTCAATCACGCACCAATATGGTTAGCATCTGAATCAAATGGATTTTCTAACATAAAGCGTGCAAATTTAATCTTATCTCAAGATACTCATTCGTTTCTATCAATAGTTTTATCATCTTTTAATCCTGGATATTTCATCACGTTGTGTAATTCATATCAGCTATTATACATGTAGATGTCATGTGTATTAGTATCTCATTCAAACGCGAATTTCATATTAATTAGTAAAGCTGACGGCATTTGAGATCCCGCAACAATTTTATTGCCTTCTACCTTAAAGAAATTATTTTGCAAGAAAGAATATTCCGTAGCTGATGTGCTTAATTCTGCTGGGACACTCACTAAAACGCTTAATTCCTTATTATTCGGATCAACCGATACATGTAGAATTTGCTTGTCGCTTTCCACACCAATTTGCGAGAATTGTGAACGCACAAATAATGTATTGAATGAGAATTTCATTGAAGCATCAGTTGTGTCTACTGAATCAACACTTGAATAGTCAATAATTTTATGGGCACCATCATTTTCATTCTTCAAGACTTGTTTTTTGAATGCATTAATAATATTTTGAACAATGCCATCTTCTGTTGTTTCTGCTCAGTTTAATTCATCGGAGTTGGCAACTAAAACCTTTGCGTCATATCCTGTTTTTACTTGATTATCAACAATATTTGTAAAGATTGCTGAAGTTCCAGAAATGGCAGCGATTTCATCTTTAGCTTTAAAGATAACATTGACTTCAAATTCTTCTGATTTTCATCCTTTGAAGTGTGCAAAGTCAATTAATGCAGATGGTTTATATTCGAAGTAAATTTTGAATTTCAGAATTCTTTCACCCGGTTTGTTTTGGTCTAATTCTTGAACTTGACAGTAAGTTCGGTTATTCGGATCTAAAGTTGGGTCATATGCTGGTTTAATTTTTACTCGTAAACTATTAGGGTTAAACATTGATTTCTTATCAATAGCTGTAAAAGCGAATTCTTGGAACATGTCTAGGAATTGGGCATTTTGTGTAACATCCATATCTTCCTTTGTATCTGTAGGTTTAATTTTCGCTAATTTATCAACAAAGACCTTTCAGTTAACATCATCTTTCGGTTTAATAACATTCATCGCTTTATTAGCGTTTGTTTCACCATTAATATTAACATTTGATGGGCGTTTTATTTGATAGAACATACGATCTTTAATAAGATTAACTAATTGATAGAAGTATTCGACAAATATTTGTTTATCAGGGTTGGTTGTATCATTTGTAATTGCTGGAATTGCATTAATGAAAGTTAATGATTCATCCTTAAGCGTTGTTGTACCATGAACACTAAAGGCATGTTTAATAGCATCTAATGTACTTGCAGTTAATGCAGAACCATTGTTGTTATCTCATTGGTTAGCATCTATTTTCGCTAAAATTTGGTTATTGAAATAATTAGAAATAACTGCTTTATATTGTTCGAAGAACAGATCGTTGTTTACCGAATCTGCATTCTCATTAGCTTGGCTGCTAATGTATGGTTTTCATTCTGGTGGTAATTGACCAGATGCATCAATCTTATATAAATTACCTGTAATTTCTTTATATTTACTTGCTTCATATTTATCATAGAAAGCAGTTAATGATTCTTTTAACAAATTAATGAAATCTGTAAAGTTGTTTTTTGAAACAATTAATTGATTATAGTAATTTGCTAAAATTGTTGGATCATTTGATTTATCAAAGGCTTGTAAATCTTTTGCTAATACTTGATAGTTTGGTTGAACCTTTTGAGTATATAAAGCGTATGCTTTTTGCATCCCTAATTTTAATAATGGGTTTTTTTGCGCGTCATCTCAATCACTGATAACAAAGAAGTGCATATATTCATATAAGAATCCTGCCGAAGGTGAATCTTGATCTGCTAAACGAATATACTTGTGAACATCTGATTTTAATGCTTCTACAAATTTAGCAACTTCTTGTTTTGCTTCCACAATCAAGCTGGTTGTTGGTTGTAAATATAAGTTAATAAAATCAAGTGGTTCTAATGATGTATATTGGTTATTATAGAACGCTTCAGCATTATTTAATGCATTGTTTTTTACAAATTCATTTTCTAAACGTGTTTTTAGAGCTTGCAGTTTAGCAAAAATAGCTTTTGTTGCTGGATTATTAACATCTGCAAACAGTGTTTGTTGAACAAAATTATTTACTTGGTTTAGGGTGTTAATAACATTTGCATTTTGCGTGTTAAACAAGTAAGTTAATTGTCTTGAATAAGTTGAAATTCCTGTTCGCAATGTCTCATTAAAGGCTCGCAGATCAATTGCATCAATTAATTTATTAATCTTGTCAAGAACTTGTTTTTGAACAACGTTTCATGTTTGCGCATCTGTTTTTGTAATTGATTGATCATTAAAACTAAATTCGTTTTGAGCAAAATACACCTCATTATAAGTGTCATATTTTGCTAAAGCAGTTTTTAAAACAGCCAATTCTTCCTTAATCTTATTAATATCAAAAGCTTTATTTGGAACATCTAAGCTTGCTAGTAAAGCATTGATTCCTGTATTAGCAGCTTCAATAGCTTCTACTAGTTTTTCTTGTGATTGTAATAGCTTTTGATATGATTCCATTTTTGCTTTGTAAACAGCTTTAATTGCTTGCGGAATTAATACTTGATAGTATTCACGAATTCTTGCTTCATCGCGATCTATGGTTTTTTGGTTTTCTTTATTGGCTGCCAAAATAATTATATTTAAGTGATCATAAGCTTTAATAACTGTTTGGTCATTTTCTGGAACAAACTTACCATCTACAACTTTGTTTAAGTCATTATTAACCTTGTTTGCATAAACTTTTTCAGCAACACTAATCATTTTACGTAAGTTATTAGCATTTTCATAACTTAAAACAATTGAATCATTATCTGCGCTAGCTTGTTTATAACTTGATAATGTTGGTTTTAAATAAGTTGTTCGTAATTTTTCAAATTGAGCCGTAGCATCAGCTGCATTTTGGTCAACGGCCTTAATTTTGGCATTTAATTCATCTAAACGATTTGAAATAACAGTTTTTTCTTGTTTTGTTAAATTGTCATTGTTTGATAAATTGAATTTCATTTGAGCACTTTCATTTAATAATTTTAAACGTGCTTGTTGGAAGGCTAAAC
The DNA here is from genome assembly GCF_025780085.1 of Ureaplasma miroungigenitalium. GTDB lineage: Bacteria > Bacillota_I > Bacilli_A > Mycoplasmatales > Mycoplasmoidaceae > Ureaplasma > Ureaplasma miroungigenitalium. The sequence continues at coordinate 128,440 of NZ_JAOXHL010000001.1, forward strand.
GCTTGATACTATCTTGAATTTTAACTTTAAAACTATCTAAATCACTAATTCCAGATAAGGCAAACAATTCAGAAGCATTGATAACATCGGTGTTTTTAAATTCTTGAATTTCCTTACCGATCGCCTCATCAATCGGACTCGCAGAATCGATAAAGATATTAGCTTCATTAATTTGGTCAGCTAATGTTTTTAAATCAGCTGATAAATCAATTAAGAAAGAAAGTTTTTGTTCTTGTGTTTGGATTTCTTGAATTGTTTTAGCAAAATTATTAGCTCTGCGAATTTTATCTAAACGAACATCGATATTAGCAGATAAATTAACATAATTTTCTTTAATTGCTAAATATGATGAATTATCTGCAACATATGCGTTAACTTGTTGGTTTAAATCAACTCGTTTAGCATTAATTGCTTTGGTTCCTTCGTAACGTTCGTTAATTTGTACCATAACTTGATCTAATGCATTAGAGATAATTGAATTACCAATTTCGTTAGCTGTTTTATCAGGGATTAATTGATTTTGAGATGTTGGTAAAGTTTCGGCTAATAAGGTAGTTAAACTATTAACATCTGTTTGATAACCAATATAATTACCCATCGCATCTTTTCACGTTTTCTTCGTATCTGAAACATTTTTTAATGTTTTTAAATAACTAATCACTTTATCAACTAGAGCTTGTTGGTCATCAATCACAGGAGCAATATTAACATCTAATCAGTTCATTAGTGTTTGTTTTGAAGCTGTTTGACGATCAATACCATCTGTTCCATTAAAGTCTAGTTGTTCAACGATTTTTTTGGCTTCTAAGATCTTTAAATGAGTTTGTTGAGCTCATTTCATATTTCTAATTGCCACATCTAATTCAGCATTAGCTTCATCAATTAAGACTTTAGTTGAATCAGCATCATTACTTGTCCCTAATTTACCATATACATTGGCATGAATATTATTTACAACGTGTTCAAATTCGGTAATGTAGTCTTGTAAAATTTGTGAGCTTTCGCCCGTATTAGCTTTAATTTCAGCAACAACTTTTTCCCCTTCACGAACTTTTTTTGCTAAGTCAATTGTGTTGGTTTTATTAGCAATTAGGGCATTAATTTGTTGATTAATGTCTTTTAAATTGTCTAAAGTGGCGCTTGGTGATTTGTTTGCTTCAATCATTGATTTGATTGTTTCACGTACAATTGGTTCTAATTTAACATCCATATCGTTATTTGGATTATTAGCTTCGTTTTTGATGTATGTTAATCAATCGATATTAATAGCGACCTTATTTGTTAAACGTAACCCTGCCATCACATCAATATCTTTAATAGATTGTTGTAATGCGGCAGCAGCTTTTTGAACGTCAGTCTCTTTATAAGCTAAGTTATTTAAACCTAAATTAGAATTTGATAAAGCTGAACGTAAATTTTTATTAGCCTCACTATAGTTGTTTTCTAATAAATTAGCTGTCTGTCTTAAATTTGCTTTAACTTCATCCATATTTGCTTGATCATTAGCATTTTGGGCAGTTAATTTAGCAATTAAATCATTTAATTCATCTAAATGAGCTTGTGCTTGAGCATCTATTTTTTGGTTATTAGTTACCGTTCGTTTAATCTTTTCTAATTCAGCTATTGCTTGTTCAATTGATGGTTTAGCAGACGCATAATCTAAATCCTGCTTGTCTACAATAGCAATAGTGTTTGAAGCAAATGTTTGTGCTTGTTTTCATGAGTCTAGTTGAACAATAGCATCAATTTGAACCACATTTAATTTCTCATATGAATCAATTCGCTTCGCCATGTCTTGGAATTCTTGTAGAGTATGTGTTTTGTCATTCGCAAAGTTATTCATGAATTCAACAAATTCACGGTGTTCAGCGTCAATCTTAGCATAATCAGCATTTGGATGTGCTTGCTTTAATTGTTCATATGATTGTTCATATGTTTTTACACGATTTAATAATAAATCTTGTTGGAAAGCATAAATTAGTTTATCCTTATAGGTTTTTAAATCTTCACTATTTGTTAATGATTTGTGTGAATAAGCATCTTCTAACTCACGCTTGACATCATTATAGTGTTTATAACCTTCGTGGTTTGGAACACCATTTGGATCAATTTTATTTAATTCAGTATCTAAACCACCAACTAAAATATTGTTTTCGCGTTTTGGTGCACCATTAATGACATTATCTTTAATTTCATTATATGAATTGTTGTAATTGTCTAATAATACTTGCTTTTCTTGCGTTGTTTTTTGAACATAAGCTTGTAAATCTGTTAAGGCTTTTTCTAAAGCAGCAACTTGGATGTTTTTATTTGAATCATTATATTGTAAATATAAAGCATCTATTTCCCTGGCTTTTTCTTTTAAATCGGCATTTAGATTTTTACTTGTGTCATTATAAATTTTTCAATTTTTTTCATCATCAGATAGTAATGAATCCAGTTTTTTATACTCTGCACGCAAGTTTGCTTTAGCTTGTACAATTTTCATAATTGCATCAAGATCACGAATTTGATCGCTGGCTTTTTTTGTTTCACTGAACATATTATTACTAATTTGTTCTTGCAGTTTAATTGCATCTAAAGGTGAAGTTTTTAATAGTTGTTTATGTAACTCAATTGCTTCTTTTAATTTAGCTTGTAATGTTTGATCGTCGTTTAAAGTATCGGCAATTTTTTGAACTTCTACTAAATTAGTTGAATCAATCCCTGTTTGGGCATATTCTTTTAATTGATTTTTGATCTTATCATTAAATTGAGTTTCAAGTTCAGATAACCCACCTTCTTGACCTTCATTATAAATAGCACCTTGCAATTTATCATTATAGGTTTGAATACGGTCATGGTTAAAAGCTAAATCTATATTATTAATTTGTTCTTCTAGACCAAATTTAGTTGGATCAGAAGCGGTTGGATTACTAATTAAGTTATAGAATTCCTTTTGTCCAGGAATTTCCTCACCACTACCCAATAAGTTAAGGAGTTGTGAAATATTGTTACGTGTTGGTTCAAAGTTTGAAATGGCTCCAACAGTAAATTGTTTAACAACTGAATCGTCTTTATTATATTCTTGCACTTTTTTATCAAATAAAGCTTGGCCATCTTCAATTTGTTTCACCAAAGGCATAATGTCTGATAAACTCTTCATATCTTTTAATAAAAGAACTTTTTGTTCATCTGTTAAATCTTTTTTACTAGCTCGTTTTTTTAATTCATTTAGACGTGTTAATAAAGCTTCTGCCCCAGGTGAATTATTCGGATCTTGTGGATTGTCTAAATTTGCATTTGGATAAGTTTTTAGTAAATCTCGACCAATTTCTGAGATTAATGCTAACGTTTCATTATCTTTTCGTTTTTCATTAGTTTCTTCTACTAAAGTAGCTAATTGTTTGTTTAAAGCATTAATTTCATCAATTGTAGTGTTTGGGTCTTTAAGGGTTTCTACAATTTTTTGTTTTAGGTTGTTAATTTCAGCGATTTCACCTTGTAGTTTCGCCTTCATAGTACTTGAACCATTATTAATAGCTGTAATTAATTCATTAGCACTTTCCACAGTGTTAGTAATATCTTTAATTGCTTGAGCGTTATCTCTTAAATGATCACTATCTTCTACATCTTTTTGCATTTGCGTAATCATATCATTAACATTGTTAATTGTTTGATTATTATTTAAAGCGTTTTCAATTTGGGCTTTAATTGCAGCGAAATTATTTTTACTTTCATTTAAAGAATCAATTTGTGTTTGTTCACTTGGTGAAAAAGTGTAATCAGGAACATTTTTGTCATTAAATAAACGACGGATGTAAGTGTCATTATTTTCAAAAGCATCGTTTGTTTGAGCATATACAACTACAAGTTCATATGTATTTAATAAATTTGTATACTTGTTGATTTGTGCTCATAAATCCATTGAAGTTACAGGATTAAAGTCTTCAAGCATTTGCTTTGAAGTTGTGTTTAAGGCTGTGAATTTTGCTTCAAAATCATCCTTGTTAATTAAACGAGGATTTAAATTACTTAATTCTAAAGCTACCTTATCGTGCAGATATTGTAATTGGTGACGTAATAAATAACGAGTATTTTCTCATTTATTTTTCACATTTTTAATAGCTTTAGTTGGTTCAACTTTAAAACTAATTAAGTCTTGTTCGACAGTGAATAATAATGAGTTAACTTGATCTAAAATTGGTTTGTTGTAATATTTATTGAAAACAACCGTTGTATCATGATATAGATCTTTTAAAGCTAATAATTGGTCTTTTAAAATTAACAATGAACTTTGGGCATTTAATAGATCGACTAACCCTAAAATTTCTTGATTTACTTTTGCAATAAAATCATCAGAATTTTTGTATTCTTGAATTAATTGATCAATTTTTTGGTTGAAAGCAATTTCTTGGTAAGGAGTGATTAAATCTTTAGCAATTAGTTCGTTTAGTTTTTGTTTAAATAGTGCAATCCGTTGATCAGCAAAACGAAGTGCATTTAATTCATTTTCGTATTTGAATTTAATGTCTAATAATTGTGTACGATCTGTATATTGATTATTAATCAGTTTTTGAACTTCTGATTTATTTCTTAAATCATTAAATGGTTTTTGCAAGTATTCTAGACGATTGCCAATATATTCTAAACCTTCCACAAAGTTAGCAACTAAATCATTACCTGAAATTTTGTTATCTTTTAATGATGTAACGAATTTTTCGAACTCTGTTCTTAGAGCAGCAACATCAGCAGCTGTAGTTGTTTGATTTAGTTTTAAAACAAAGTTTTTATTATAGAAATCAGCTAAACGAGTATATTCTTTGTGTTCGCTTGTTTGTAGATGTTTCTTTACTAGTGAAGAGTTTAAGCGTTGCAATTCATGGTAGAAATAATCAGCCATTTTCAAATCGTGTGTTGATTTGAAATCATTATCTAAATCAGCAATTTTAGCTTCATCCTCTGGTGATAATTCAATAGTTTTTAATTCACTAGCTAATAATCCAAAAGCTTTTTGTAATTTGTTGAAAACTAAAGTATATGTGCTGTTTGCTAGATCATTATATTCCTTAACATAATCAGCATCCTTATTGGCTTCTAATGATTGAACATTTTGATTTAAATTATGCATTAAAATGTTAAATTCATTTACACGGTAGTCTTTATTCATTGCCAAGGCATTAATTGAGTTAACATAGTTAATTGCTTCATTAGCAACAGCGTATGAACCCAATTTTTCTGTACTTGTAATTAAACTACTTAAGCTGACTTGTGGGTTATTTAAAATACTAAATAATTTTTCATCCTGAGTTTTGATGGTTTGTGATAAATATTGATTAAACAATTGCAAGTTAGCTATTTGTGCTTCTGCAGATTGTTTTAAGAAGTTACCTTGAATTAATTTTAAGTCAACTAAATCATTTGCTAAAAATGCTTGACGTAAATCTTGTTCTTGAACAAAATTAACATTTTCACGTAGGAAATCAATTAATAGTGGTAATTGACGATCGTTAAATTCTCCGTTTGTTATCGCTTGGTTAATAGCTTGCATTAAGCCGTCAGTATATTTTTGACGTTGTTCGTGCATTAATTGCAATTTAACGACAACATCAACTTTACTGTCATCTAAAATTTTTCAAGATTTTTGATATTCTTGGTTTAAAACAGCCATATCTAAATCTAAAGTTTTAGCTAATTGGTTAGCCTTTGTATGCATCTTTGTATAAACAGTATATAAATACGATTTCTTTAAAGAAGCAAATTTTTCGTGAATTAATAGGGTCGTAGCTATTAAGGCAGATGCCCCGACTAAAAATGCTGATGCACTAATTAGTAATTTTTTTGATATTTTCATAAATGTTGCTCCTTTTATTTCTTGTTTGATTCCGGATGTAATTTTACGGTGATATAGAAATCTTCTAAGCCGTCTTTAAAGCTTTGATCATTTTTATTCAATAATGCTTGCATATGTTCTCTTGCAGATCTAGCAGCAGAATGTTTGTCGACAAATAATGGAGTGTTCATATAATATTCTGCATATTCATTCGGGTCAGTAGTTGGATTGGTATTATTTGGTAAATGAGAGTCTGGTTTGTTTAAATCCAAGAAGACAGTTGGATAAAGTTCATAATGATTACGGACTGATGGTTTTAACACAACATCATTGTTAACACCTCTTCATCCAACTCTACCACTATATGCTTCAAAGAACATGAAAATAATACCTTTGATATTAGAATCTTCTTTAGCAACAACTGGAACGGCAATATAGAATGGTGTTCAGAATTCGAAGTTGTTACCGTCCCCCTTCACATCGGCACCTGTCGAGTTTCAATATACATATGATTGATTAGTTTCATCTTTATAGTTAACAAGATGATAGGTTTTTTGTTTGATAGTAACTGGTATACCTGCTTCGGTTGTTTTGAACTTAATTTCTACTCCATTTGTTGTATCCTTAGGATCATTTTGAACGTTAGGATCGGCATTGTTTTTTAAGAAAGTTAAATTATTTTTAGCTTCATGAGCAGCGATTTGTTTAATTAATGCATTAACATAGTTATAAATTAAAGTCTTATTATTTCACCCAGCTCGCGTCGCTTGCAATCAAGTATGAATGTTAGAGTTCGTCAAGAATTCTTTTGTAATCTTTAATGTATCTTGAGTTCTAAAAGTTATAAAGACATCATCTTGATTAAATTTAAAAGCGGGTACATTTCAGAAAATATTATTTGGAATATCCTTATTTGTTAATGGTGGTACATATTCATACATTAAATTAACTTTAATTTTCTTAAAGGCTGTGTCAGCTTGCAGATATGTTTTTGTATATGAGGATTCCCCTGCATCTTTTACTAAATAAACGCGTACATTTGATGAATAAATATCTTCTGGTCCTCTTGGTTTTACTAAGAAAGCAAATTGCGTGTAATATTCTTTCAAGATTTCAATATCTTTTGAATCTTTATTAATTCATAAATAAGACTTATTATCTTTTGTTATTATTCTAGTTTGATCAGTTTCTCAGTTTTTAACAATTTGTTCAAAATCTTCGACTAGTTTATCATCCTTAACTGCGAAACTTGTGTTTTTTTCATCATTTAAAGCTGCAAACGCTTTTTGTTGATTAGCAGTCGCTAACATTCATCGATTTAAATCAACTGCTGCATCATAAATTTTTGATAAGTTGTTTTGTAGTTCTGTAACTAATAAATCACCTTGTAGTTTACTATCGATATCAGATTTTAAACTAGCTATACTATTAGCAGTATTGTTATAAGCATCGATTAATTCTTTAAAGTATGTTTTTTTGTCTGCTGAACTTGACAATAGATTAATCATTGGTGCTAATTCTTTACGGCTATCAACAAAGTCGAAGGCAATTTTACGTAAACTATTAACATCGTGAGCTGTTTTATCTTTGCTTGAATTGTATCAACCTTCAAAATCATTACCGTAGATTGTTTTATAAATTGCAAACCGGTTGTCCACAACTTTCTTAGATAGGTCAGCAAAATTATTCCACATTTTATTACGTTTACTAATCAATGTTTGATCTAATTCATTTTGGTTGTAATTGTATTTTTCGCTAAGATCAATTACTCCTAAATCATCAAAGACTTTTAACGCATCAGCTGTTGTTTTAATTGTGTTTAATTTTGTAAGAATTTCATTAACAATTGCATTATCTGGTTGAATATGTTTTAATACCTTAATAATTTCATCAATTTTAGCACGTAAATTATTAGCTTGAGCTGGGTCAGTAGCCAATTGTTCACTGAATGCTAATAAATCAACTTTTTGTTTTGCTAAATTACTAAAGGCGATGCTAATAAAACTGTTGAATGTTTTATTCAACGCTTCTGCTTGGTTAATATATTTAATCCGTAATGCTTTTTGGTAATAATTATCGTTTAACGGATCCATGAATTGTTCATAAACACTTGTTTTATCACTATTTCAACCAGGAATAATTTCAAAACTTGCTAACAAGTTGTCATTAGCTGTTGTTAGTTGTCCAATTGCTTTTGTAATTTCGGTAATATCTAAACCAATAGCACGAATTAAAACTTTAATTTCTTCCTCAGAATTTAAATAAGTATTGATTGGTGCTGGGAATAGTTTTGTTAAATCAGCATCATTGTGTGTATTCAATTCTTGCTGTGCATTTACCATTGTTCCATTTAAATAATTCAAGAAGACATAAGCACGGTTACGAATAGCACGTAAACGGTTCTTTTCAAAACTTACTAAACGATCAATTTGCGCATGTATTTTCAGTTTTCAAGTATCTAAATTAGCTGTTCAAGTTTTTAAATCATCAAACGTTTGGATGTTAGCAGTTTGCTTAAATGGATTTGTATCGTTTTCTCAATTAAATGTTTGATCATTATTTTGGCCACCCTTATTTCTTTCAGTCAATAATGGTGAATTTTCTTGATCAGTATAATTATCTTTAATATAACGGTTTAGTTCGTCCGCTTGTTGACGTAATTGCTTAACTTCCATTGTTTTAGTAACTTTTAAGGCGTTAATAATCCCTCTTGAATCATCACCAATTTCAAATAATAATGTTTCAATTTGTCCTTGGATTGTTTTTTGTGATTCTAGTCATGCATTGGCCGTATCACCTGTCGCCTTATTTTTTAAAGCATTCTCAGCTGCTGTAATTTTGACATCTAATTGATTATATAAATCTTTCATTTCTGTTGAAGATTCAGCATAAGCCTTATTGTTAATAGATTGTGTATTTGAGAATTTTTTCGCTTCATTAATTAATTCAGCTAGTTTTTTAGCGTTGGCAAATGATGTATCAAAACTTGTTAAATCACCTGTAATTAATTGTTGATAGTACTTGTTGTAAGCTGTTTCTGAAGTATCTTCTGATTCGTTAACCAATTTCATAACGTGTTCTAAAATATTTTCAAGAGCAGCTTTAAAATCAACTGTTAGTCAAGTATTTTGTTCTTTACTTGTTTTGTCTAATAATTGTTTTCTTTCAATATATGCTTTAATGATTTTAATCCGTGCAGATAATCGTAGGATTTTTTGCTCTAAAGCTTTAACTTGTCCTAAATTATCATTCTTATAATAATATTCTTTCACTTTTGAGTTGTAAGCCAATAATAATTGGATTGTTGCTTTCATTTGTGGATCTGTATCTTCTTTAATTTGTGGATTTTCTGCATTAGGATCTACTAAGAATTCATCAATTAATAAATGGTCTTTTTGAACCGCTTGAGCTAAGTCAACATAATTCGTTAATAAGCTGTGAATACGAATAATTTTGTTTTTATTTGATGCAATCGCTTTTTGATTATCAATGTATTTTTCAGTATGCGTACTTTCATCTTTTAAAGCGTTTAAAATCGATGCAGCATCTTGATAGTAGAACATATTCATTGCTGTTTTTAATTGATCATAAGCTTTTGAATTATTTTTTAAAAATTCATCTTCAGTACTTGTTAAAACAGCATAATCACTTTGATAGTATGCTTGCGCATTTGTTTTATCAAGGATTAAGTCAATTAAGGCTTTTCGTTGTGTATATGTATTATATGTATTATCAAAAGCAATTCCTAACTCATTATTAATAGCGTCGTTTAAGCTATTAATTTCTTGTGCGAAGAAGGCTTCGTCAACTTTTTGAGTATTCTCTGGCGTTTTAGGAACTGTATCAACAATAATTTTTGACAATAAGAAAGCGTCCTTTTCAAATGTGAAAGGATTAAAGTAACTAGCTGATTGATTTTGTGGATCATTTGCAAATCATCAATAGTTTTCAGCATTTTCAGTTGCAAAAGTTTTGTCTTCATGAACTGTTTTTCATGTATTCATTGTCACTTCGTTAGTTGGGTTTGTATAACGAGCTTGTTGTCGTTGATATAGGTTTAATGCTTTTTCTAACAATAAATTAACCCGACGCAAGTCTAATTCTTTCATTCTTGTTTCAGCTGTAGTTTGACTATTAACTGCTGTGACATAGAAGTCTAAATAAGCTTGAGCTTTTGCTTTAGTATCTGTGTTTTGTGCTGCATCAGAAACATCTTTTTTGATTTGGTGATAAGTGTTTGTTGATTCTGCTAAGTATTTTGTAGCCTTAATGTAATTTTCACGTACTTTTTCAGCTTCACTTAAATCGTTAGCTAAGTCATTTAAAGCGGCCACTGTTTTATTGATATCTTTATATGTATCAATTTTATCGTAATTATGACGAGCATCAGACGTTGCTTTTTCGATTTCTTTTTTAATACCTTCGATTAAATCTAAATTATCCTTAGCAACACTCGCATCTTTTTCTTTAGGGGCATTATCAGCTTGATCTTCTGTTTTTTTAACTGTTTCTGCTAAATTTAAAAGATTGCTTAAGTTTACTTCAACTGTATTGATGTTGTTTTGGATTTCTACAGCACGTTTTTTTGATTCAGCTAGACTTGGAATTGAACCATCTGGATTAGCTTTACCTAATTCTTTTAACTCTTGACGGTACCCAGCAATTAAACCTTTAATTTTACCTTCTAATGTTTCTTCAGATCATAAAGCTTCCTCAACTTGTTTATCGTGAACTTCTGGACGATAAACACTCTTGAAGCGGTTTTCAAGTTTGACAATTTCTGCTTCAATCGCTTGTTTTGTGTCGTTTAAATCACCCGCATTATTAAATGAATCGTTTAATTTATTAATGTGGTTATTAATTTCTTCGTTTGATGAATTATTACCTTCATCTGTTTTTTCTAATCATGGGTATTTATTTGTATTAGAATCAGCGACTGGTTTATTTTCGTTTAATGATTTGATTAATTCATCAGTTTTTAAAGCTAATTTTTCACGATCAGGGTTGTTATTAATATTCGTTATTTTTGTAGCAACTTGACGTTGTTTTTGAATCAATTTATCTAGTTGAGCAATTTTGTTTAACGCACTATTCACAGCAGCTAATTGGTCTGGTTTAGTGACATCAACAACGGTTTTTGTTAATTCGGCAATTAAACTTTCGTGTACTTCACTCGGTGTTGGGTGTGTTAATTTAATACTACTATATGCATCTAAATTAGCTTCAGTTTCTTTTAATTGATCCACATTAGCTTTTAGAAGACTCATCTTTTTAACATATAAGTCTTGTGCATATGCTAAATTGATTAAATTAGCAAATTGTTCAACGTAAGCCACATCAATGTTTGCATTGAATTTATCACCAACTGGACGATAAGCATTAACTGTTGCATCAGCTTTTTGTTTTGTGTAATTATCAAAGAATCCATTACTTGCATCGTTATGACGTAAATCACCTATGGTTTTGAAGTGTTTCAGGAATTCTTCTGTATATAATGCTTCGTTTTCATCAATCACACCATCACTAATAATTGTATTGAATCAGTTTTCTAAAGCAATTAAATAAGGCATCTTTTCACCAGTAGCATTTAAGTCAATCTCGTTAGCTTCTTCATGAGTTTTATTAACAGTGAATAAGTTTTTGATTTTAGTAATGCTGTCATCTAATGCTGTAGCTGCAGTGTTTTTCTTATAACGGTAAGTTGTCAGATTTGATTGAATATTAATCATCATTCTCGCATATTCATCAACGGTTGTTTGTGGATTTTCAATCTTAGCTTGATATTCTTTGATTTTAGCTTGCATTTCTACATCAATTGCTTGGTAGATTAAACGGTTAGGATTATTTGCGTCCACTTGGATGTTATTAGAATCTAATTTTGTTTGAGCTTGGTCATCTAAATTAATAACCTTGTTTTGATTAATTCTTAAGTTAATTAAACTATTTAATAAGTCTTTAGTTTTTTGTGCGTTATCACGTTTGTTTAATTCTTTGTCTAAATTAATCATTTTTTGAGCACGTTTAAATTCACTATCTGATGCATCGTCAAATGCTAATGCATTCGCAACAATAGATTCACCTAGTTCTTTAGCATATTCAGGGTATTTAACAGGTTGGGCACTAGTTAGTTCTTTATAAACATTGAAAGCTTCTCATAATTTCTTAGCTAAAGCGTTTTGTGAAGCGATACTTGAATCAAGTGCATTTACTTGATCAACTAGTTTGCTTACTTCTTCATCGTTAATGTTAGGATCAGCGATTTTCGCTGCAATTTCTTGCAATAATTCATTTTTCTTCCGATTAATTAAATCCAATTGTTCTTGCATTTTTTTGTATGGATTTTGTGATGCATCATCAGGATTAGTAGGTTCGACTTTTAACTTATTTAATTCATAAGTGTCAGCAATTAAACGAGCCTTAGCAATATCTAATTTAATTAATTGATTTGTCTTGTCAGCTTCTTTTTTTAAGGCTGTTAATTCATCTTTAGAAATAACAGGAATTAATTTATCTTCTTCATTAGAAGCTTGTTGTTTATATAATTTGTTAAATTTAGCCTTAATTGCGTTTAAAGCTTCTTGCTTAGCAGCAATATCTTCTTTTAAAGTAATTGGGTTAGGGTTTTGAGTGCTTAAATCATTATAAACATTTTCTGAATTTAGTTTATTTAACAAGTTTTGTGCTTTTTCAATTTCTGCCGCATTATTAGCAACTGTTTTTTCATATTGAGCAGATAATAAAGCTTCACTCGCAATGACATCCATTTCCGCACGTAGTTTATTACGGTAAATTTCTTTATCTTTTTCATTTAAATGAGCTGGTGGGTTAATAATATCATTACGTAGTTTTTCTAATTTCGCTAAAATCTTACCTTCTAATGGTGTTTGTGATTCGTTAGCTACTCTAAAGCTTGAATATGTTTGTTGTACAAGTTTTTTAATACGTGAAAAATCACTACGCGCATTAAATTCAGCCTTTTCTTTTTGGAACTTACTGAATTCGTCATTCAACTCAATTTGAATCGCTACTAAGTTGTTTTCAGTTGGATCATCTAAAGCATCTTTAGCTTGCGCTACTAAGTTATTAATTTTCTTTAAACGCGAAGCGAGTTGGGCTTTAATTTCTTTAACATTACTGCTTTCTTCTAGAGCATCTAATTCGTTTTGCACTAAACTAGTCAAGCTACCTAGTGAAGCAATTTGCTCAATTTTACTTTCTAAATTCTTTGCGTGTTTCGTTAAATCTGCAATTTTCTTTTGTTTTTCTTCTAACGTTAAATCACGGTTATCTTCAATAATGTTCATTTGATTTAAGATAACATCTAATTTATCAATTAATTGTTTTTTAACTTTTGCTGTACCTTCACCAACAAATGATTCTTCAGCTTTACCTTTAATCACTTCATTAATGTATTTACGTGATTCTTCTTTTTGACGACTAACACGTAATGCGTCATAGAAATCAATTGTTCATAAAACAGCAGTTTTCAATTGATCACGAGTAGCTAATGAATAAGCTGAAGCATATTCTTGATAAATTGGTTGTTGTTTACTGAACGCTGTTTTAAAATCATCGAGAACAAAATCACCGCTTAATTCCGTTTGAACAAGTGGTAATATTTTGTTTAAAACTTGCTTACAAATCGTACGAACTTCGTTAATAGTATTATTAATTTCATGAATGCCGGTTTGGTTTAATTTAGCAATATGTTCATTTAGAGCGTTTAAAGTTTCATTTGAAACTTGTAAACGACCTAAGTTCTTTTCAATAAATAAAGCTTCATCTTTTAGACGAGTAATTTGTTCGTTATTAAAGTCCATTAATAAGTGGTGGGCATTGATAACAGATATCATATCATTTAATTCTGCGATATAAGTTAAGAAATCTTTAAATTGTAAATCATTAACCTTATTTTTTAAAGTGTTAGCTAATTCTGGGCTAATCACATTAGCTTGTTGTGCTGTTTCGATTTCTTTTTGAGTTTTTAATAAAATGTTATTAGCAACTTTAACTTGGTTTAATTGTTTACTTAACGTATTGTAAGTAGTGAACAATTCATTAGTTGTTTTTTGTTCAGTCGGTAATTGTTCTAAGATGGTGTCAACTTGTTTTGCTAAAATAGCTGGCAATGTTGATTTAATTGTTTTTAATTGGTCAACTAAATCGTTAACTGCTGTGCGAATTTTATTATCATCAACAAAATATGCGGCTACGTTGTTGATAATTAGTGATAAATGGTTTTTAATGATGTCAAAACCTGTTGTTTCTTGATTGTTTAGATCAAGCACAGGGATGTCTAAGAAGTTTTGGTTTTTTTGGACAAAGTGAAGTAAATTATTAACTTCTTCATTTAGTGTTAATTTGATATCGTTGTCTAATTGACTTGCTGCGATTTCTTTTAAAACTTTATCAAAAACTTTAGTGATTGAACTAAATTTTTCTGTTCGATCACTTGTTTTAATACTTGCTTCGTTGTAAACACGATTATAAAGTGTTTCGAATTGTGTAATTTCATCAAAAGTTAAGTATTTGTTTTTTGAAATACCAATCATGTATTTTGTTAATTGGTTTAAATCACCAACTTGGTGGTTCATTGATAAACCATATTCGTTTTTATCATACATACGCATAAAAGTAAACATTGTCGTTTCAAACGGCAATAGTTTACTTTTTTCTTTTTCAAATACTTTAATTATTGTAGATAAAAAACCTTTAATGTTATTGGCATCAAATGTTTCAATGACACTTTGCGCTTCTGCACGTGTATCTGCAAGAATAAATAAATCTAGATAACGTTGTGCATTAGCGACTGTTGGTTCATTTAATAAAGTTGTACGTAATTCTAATTCCGCTAATTTATTTCTTTGTTCAACCATCAATTTAATTGGTGATTGTTCGTTAGCTAATAATTGCTTAGCATATAAAATAGCTTTTTCTATTGGTTCACGTTCAGTTAGATTTTTGTCTGTAATAAACTTATCAGCTGCATTTTTTTGTTGATCTAATTCATCAAAAATATGACCTGTTTTAATCTTACTATCTAATTCTGTTTTTGAATTTAATAATAAAGGAACGGCAATAGCAGCAGCAATCGCTGGAATTGCTAAAGCAGCCGCAATTCCTAAACCTATTTTTAATTTTCTTCTTTTGTTTTTGTTTGTATTATTGCTCATATGAATTCCCTACCTATTTATTAAAATAACCTAATAAACCGTGAGCACGTTGATCAACGGTTCAAATTAAGCCATCCGTATTTGTATTTTCATAAATATAAAAGTCTGCGATGAACGCAATTAATACAGCGATTCCGACTAAAAAAATGAAAATAAAAATTGAAAAAATTATTCATCCGGCAAGATGCTTTTTCGTAGCTGGATCTCTGTTGTACGAATAATTCTGTTTAGCTTTTGGTTTGTTTACATTTTGACTCATAAAAACTCCTTAATAACCTATATACATCGTATTAATCAATTTCGTCTAAAAAATGTATATACTATATTATTTGATTTTAACACAATCATTAGTTTTTAAAAAATTAATCAACATATTTACTAGATATATTTTTCCGATTAATATCGGCATTTTATGCATTTTTAATGTCAGATAATCAACTTCTCGTCTCTTAAGAAACAAAAAAAAGAAAAAGCGGATTTCTTTTTCTTTTTTAGATATTCATTGGAGGTATTTTTTAGTTTTCTTGTTTTTGTTTTGTTTCAAAAACAACAACACTTGGTCTTTCGTGTAAATATGATTTGGCTTTGGACATTGCTACAATAGTGTCGTGTCCTAGGAATTCAACACCATTATTTGAATATCCCGTTTCAAATAATGATACAAGTTCTTCGCTGCCTTTAGGGTCTTGTTTTAACATATTAAAATCACTCATCACAAAGCATAGTCTTTCATTTGATTTTAATGTGTTTGCAATATTTGGAATATAAACATTTTTGAAAACTAATTGTTTATTGGTTTGTAATTCATTAATTATATTTTGGATATCTGTTGATTCTTTAATACTTGTATGGCATATTTGTTCATCAAAGAATGATAAATTAGCTGGTTTATAACGTAATCCGTTAGCAGGGTTTTGCAGTTCTTCATCAGATTTAATGTAATCTTTGCTAGCAGTATCGGGTTCATAACTAAAGGTATTGTGTTCAGTTAATTGAATTAATTGAAAATCAGCAATTATTTCAACTAGTTTTTCTGCATATTTTTCTTGAGTGTATTTTCCGTTATCAAATTGAACATTAGAAATGAAAATATCTACATGGTCATTGTCCACAATTTTATATGTTAAAACAGAATTTAAATTAACATCACTATCTACTTGACCTAATTTTAATGTCTTGTCTGTAGTCATTAAACCACCTATTGTGTGGAAGGTTTCCACTGGGCGTGCTTCTATAAATTTAGCATATAGTTCATTTATCATTGTTGCATAACCACTATCAAGTGTTTCTAAACTAATGTTGTTTTTATTATTGGCAAATAATTGTGCAATCTCTTGAGCCAATGCTTTAGCTGCCGCAATTTCTTGGTCATTTGTTTGTGGTTTAGCTTTTAATTCAGCCATTTTTTTGTTTATCAGTAATAACTGTTCAGTGATTGCTATATGTGATGATAGACGTTTAATTGCTAGTTTGCTTGTTTGTGAATTAGTTACTTCGTTTTCAGCAATTTGGTAAACATTAGTCAGATTAGTCTTTAAACTATTCTTAAATGTTTCATCTTCTAAAGTATCTAATTGGGTTTGTAAGGCTGTATATTTTTGCGTTAAATCTTCATATTCTTTTGGTTTATGTTGTTTGAAGTGGCGTTGTAAAATCGACTTTTCTAATATTTTAGAAGTTTGCTTGTCGTAAGTAATCGTATATTTAACAATGATTTCAGAACCTTCTTTCGCCGCACTAATGAACTTAAAATCATTAATCTCTGGATTAGAGTATTCAAAAATAATATCATTCTCTGTAATAACTTCTGGGACATCTTCAAAGTAAACATTATCTTGATTAACAAACTTAACTGTTGTGTTTTGATTAAATTTATCTCATTCCATTGGTTTTGGGTTGTAAGGTTCAGGTTCATCTTCACTAACTTGTTTAAAAACTGAACTACTGATTTTAATAGTTAAATCACTTGATTTTTGTCCATTTTTTTCTAGTTGATAAACAACTATATAATTTTGATCATCTTTATTAATATTTTGAATATGAAGAAGTACACCAGGTGGTACAACAGTGTCTAGTGCTTCTTTTTCAGTGATTGCATCCGCAAATAACGTATTACTGGCATCATGGTAACTAATAACTACTTGTTGATTTAATGCTTGAAAGTCAATTTGTTCTACTTCTGTAGATTTAAATCCATCCTTGGAAATTAGATAATTGAAATCTTCTGATACTTGTTGATTTTTTTCTAAATGATAAATCACTTTTAAACCATCAGGTGTTTTAACAACTTTTTTGATTGTATAGTTAAATGATTCATCTGCTAATTCCACGATTACATCGTTTATGACAAAATCATTAAATGTATCAAAAACAATTTGATCAGCATTTTTATAACTCATTTTTATTGTCGTTTTGGCTGGGGTAAAATTAATAACCTTCGCATTTTCCTCATCGATAATAGTTTGATGCGCTACATATTGTTGAATTTCTTCTTCCATGGCTTTCATGGCAGCTTGTATTTTTAATGCTTTCGTTTTTTCGTTTGTCTCATTAATTTGTTCAACTAAAGCCTTGTGGTGTTCGATGATTTGGTTAATCTTTTCGCTATATTTATGATTTACATATTTTGTTGTATATTCTACACACAACTTGTTGAAATCAAATAACGATATGTTTGTTTCTGGTTTGCAGGCTACTAGGACACTGGCCATAGCACTTGCACCGATTAAGCCCACTAAACCAAAAGCTAAAACACGCTTATTTTTCTTCATAATATCTCCTTAACAAATTTCTAAATAATATTTTATTTTAATCTATATCCCTGTAAATATATGTAATAGTGCATCGAAAAAAACTTTTTGTTTGTTTTTTAAAAAATAAATAGCATAAAAAAACTAAGCACGAAGCTTAGTTTTTGTTTGTTTGATAAAAATTAATGATGATTTTCTTCTGTTTCGTGGTGTTTTGAAATTAATTCGAAACGTTCTTTTTTTGTTACATAGCCTGCTAATTTTTGGTAAACCTTTTGGTTATCTTCTTTTTGAGCATCCATAATTTCTTGTGGAGTAACAACTAAGAAGTCCATTGAATAAGCGTCTTCATCATGCAATAAGTAATCGATGTGTCCCAGTTGTTCATGAACATTTAAACGTGGTTTAGTAATCAATACTAAAACTGATGTAAAGGCAAAAGCATAAGCTGCTGCTAAAGCGACTGCTCCAATTTGTAATCCAAATAAAATACCATATTCGTCACGTGGTGAATCAATTACACTATAGATAATTGTTGGGTTAACAGCTTTAGCTGCGAAAGCACCGATTAAGATTGAACCAGTTACTCCCCCCATACCGTGGACAGCTCACACTTCTAGTGAGTCGTCAATTTTTGAATGGTGCATCAGACGCGCGCATCCATAACAAATGACACTAGCTGCGAAACCGATCACTGGGGCACTTCAAATTGGTACATATCCAGCAGCTGGAGTAATTGTTGCTAATCCTGCAATAGCTCCAGTTACAATCCCAACAGAACTTGGTTTGTGTTTCTTTGTGAAGATTGTTTCAAAAATCATTCACATTACCATGGCAGTTCCCATGGCAATAATTGTATTAATTCATGATGATGTAGCTACTGTGGTAGTGGCTGCGTCTGTTTTTTGGAAAGCAGAACCACCCACATTGAAACCAAATCAACCTAGGAATAATAGAGTTGCTCCAATAATTGTCATTGGAATGTTGTTTTGTTTAACTTTTTCGTTTTTTAATGTATAACGTTTACCTAATACAAACGCCGCTGCTAAGGCACCGAATCCAGCTGTTACGTGGATCACAATTCCTCCCGCGAAGTCTAAAACTCCAGCTTCAGCTAAGAATCCTTGACCTCAAATTCAGTGTGCGAATGGAATGTAAATTAAGTATTGTCATAGCACTAAGAAAATTAAATAGTTTTTAAATTTCATACGGTCTGCGAAAGCCCCAACCATTAAAGGTGGTGTAATAATCGCAAATGCTAATTGGTAAGCAAAGTATAAAATCAATGGTACTCCATTTGTGAAATTAGCAAATACTAATCCCACAGGGCCTTGTCAGCCACCTGCAAATAGCAAGTTTCTGAAAGCGAAGTATGTTGAAGGATCTCCGATGATCCCTTTTCCAACTGAAGGACCAAACGCTAAGCTAAAGCCCCCAAAAATTCAAATCAATGTTGTAATTCCTAATGACGCTACACATTGATTAATAATTGTTAAAGTCGATTTACGACGAACTAAACCCCCGTAAAATAACCCTAATGCTGGTGTCATTAATAATACAAATACAATTGCTAAACTTGCTAATAAGGTATTTGTGGCATTAAAACCAACTGCTTCTAATGCTTCTTGTGAAGCGTTAGCTGAGATGTACGTTAAATTATGAATAACGTGCTGTGCGCCTTCGTTTCATTGATAACTATTTGACACTTCAATCACCAACCTTTAGATTTTCTTTATGTCATTTAGAGAACATAATTAATGTGCTCGTTCTTCTTTGTGTTTTAATTCCACGTGGTTTTGTTTGTTTAATACAATAATGTTATCAGCTACACCAAAGACAGCTTCTCAACGTTTGTTATCAGCTACCATCTTTTCAGCTAATTCTTTTTCTGTTGGTAAGACAAAGTCAAATGAGTAAGCATCTTCACCGTGAAGCATGTAATCAATGTGTCCTAATTGTTGACGAACACTTAGACGTGGTTTAGTAATTAAAACAAGTAATGCAGTAAAGGCAAAAGCATAAGCTGCTGCTAAAGCGACTGCTCCAATTTGTAATCCAAATAAAATACCATATTCGTCACGTGGTGAATCAATTACACTATAGATAATTGATGGGTTAACAGCTTTAGCTGCGAAAGCACCGATTAAGATTGAACCAGTTACTCCCCCCATACCGTGGACAGCTCACACTTCTAGTGAGTCATCAATTTTTGAATGGTGCATCATACGTGCACATCCATAACAAATAATACTTGCAGCTAAACCAATTACTGGTGCACTTCAAATTGGAACAAATCCTGCTGCTGGGGTAATAGTTGCTAACCCTGCGATTGCTCCAGTTACAATACCGACTGAAGTTGGTTTGTGTTTCTTTGTGAAGATTGTTTCAAAAATCATTCACATTACCATGGCAGTTCCCATAGCAATAATTGTGTTAATTCATGATGATGTGGCAACAGTTCATGTGGCTGCATCAGTTTTTTGGAAAGCAGAACCACCAACGTTGAATCCGAATCATCCAAAGAATAACAATGTTGCTCCAATAATTGTCATTGGAATGTTGTGCGGACGGTTTTTGTCAGTTTTTAAAATGTATCGTTTACCAAGAACAACAGAAGCAGCTAAAGCTCCGAATCCAGCTGTTACGTGGATCACAATTCCTCCCGCAAAGTCTAATACTCCTGCTTGTGCAAGGAATCCTTGACCTCAAATTCAGTGTGCAAATGGAATATAAATTAAATATTGTCATAGCACTAAGAAAATTAAGTAGTTTTTAAATTTCATACGGTCTGCAAAAGCCCCAACCATTAATGGTGGCGTAATAATTGCAAACGCTAATTGGTATGCGAAGAATAAAATCAATGGCACACCGTTTGTGAAATTAGCAAATACTAATCCCACAGGGCCTTGTCAGCCATCTGCAAATAGTAAGTTTCTAAACGCAAAATATGCAGATGGATCTCCGATAATACCCTTGCCCACTGAAGGGCCGAAAGCTAAACTAAAGCCTCCGAAAATTCAAATCAATGTTGTGATTCCTAACGAAGCAACGCATTGATTAATAATGGTTAACGTAGATTTTCGACGTACTAACCCACCATAGAATAATCCTAGAGCGGGTGTCATTAGTAAAACAAAAACAATTGCTAGACTCGCTAGTAGTGTGTTTGTTGAGCTATACCCCACTGCTGCTAATGCTTCTTTATCAGCGAAAGCATTTACAAAGGATAATTCATGACTGGAGAAGAAAATCTCTTTATCAACACCTAAAGTCATTATTTTTTACCTCTTTTATCTTTTTATAATATTATGGAATACATAATACTCCTTTATTATATATAAAAGCCGGTTTTAAAACATATATATTTACGTGTTTTTCGCTTCTTTGAGCATTAATAAATAATGACTATAACGAAATTCTTGAATTTCTTGATTTTCGACAGCTTTTTTGACTGCACAATCAGGTTCGCTTAAATGCAAACAATCTTGAAATTTACACGCTAAACTAAGTAAAGCAAAATCTTTAAAACTACCTGCTAGTTCTTGTGGAGTGAAAATCGATAAATCTAAACTAGAATACCCGGGTGTATCTACAATAAAAGCATCATTAAAACGAATTAATTTGGTTGCTGTCGTTGTATTCTTACCTCTTTGTAAACTTAATGAAACAGCTTGCGTTTTTTGTTGTTCTTCATCTAATAATTTGTTAATCAAAGTAGATTTACCCACACCTGACTGACCAACTAGACAAAAAACATGATCTTTAATAAGGGTATGTAAATGGTCGACATCCTCTTGTTTTTGTAAATTAACAACAGTATATTTATCTTTTTTATATTGAGCCATAATTTCGTCAGCTTCTGTATGGTCTGTTAGTAAATCGTATTTACTGAAAGCTAAAACTACTTCACAAACTTTTTGTGATTCATAATACGCTATTAATTTGTTCAATTGATAAAGACTAATAAACGGAGAAACAAAAGCAGTGACAATGACAACGATATCTACATTAGCAATTCGCGGGCGAATTAAGGCATTTGTACGAGGATAAAAATCAGTAATCACAAATTGGTTGTCTTGTTCTTGAACTTCAACTTCATCCCCTACTAAAGGTTTGTGTTTCTTATTTTCATATTTAAATATACCTTTAATTAAGGCATTAGCTAATAATTGTTTTTCATAAATATAAATCTGAAATGATGATTTGACTAGTTGTGTTATTTTGGCGCGCATTGCATACTTCCTTTTATAAAAACCATACTAAGATAAAAGCTAATAAAGCTAATCCAGTTAAAATAAGGGTACAGATTAAAATCATTAAGTGTAAAAACCACGGATGGTCTGTGGTTTTTATTTTATTTAAACGGCGCAAGTCATTGTATAAAATGAGATCGCTTTTATGTGTGGGCATGGCATTTGTATTAATTGGTAATTTGTTAGTTAAAAAATCATGTACCTGTTGGGTTGTGATTTGGGGCTGATTTTTAACTTGATAATTACTTAATAATTCTTGAATCAATAAATCAATATCTTTTTTAATTAAGGGGTTGATTGTAGTTGGTGATAAAGAATCAAAACGTCATCAACTTTTTAAATACGCAACGTCTTGTTTCGGGTAATTTTTAAAACGATTGTAATCTAAAGGATCTGTCCCTGTTAAAAGCTCGTAATAAATCACAGCTAAAGAGTGTAAATCATAATTAGGGTTAAATAATTCTAATGGTTGTTGTTTATGATTAACGGTTACTAATTTAGGCGAAGCATATAAAATCGTACATTTTAGTTCGTCATCAGAGGTTAGTGTTTTGGTGTCATAAACAACACTACTTGCACCATAATCAATAATCTTAATTTTAGTTAGTGAGTGGTTAACAAGAATGTTTTCTGGTTTTAGGTCCCGGTGAATTAATTGGGGTGTATTGTGGTGAAAAAAGAACAACACACTAGCAATTTGTTGCACAATCAGTTTAGCTTTTGAGGGTGTTAAAAGAATGTTTTGATCTAAATACTCACGTAAACTAATGCCATCAAAATACTCTAAAAGCATACAAAGATAAGTTTTTTGTTCAATCTGACAGTCAAAATTAGCATAATATTTGATTAAATAATCTTGAGCCGGATCTTCTGCTCGTTTTAACATATTAAAAATTCTAATTTCATCACGGATGACGTTTTTTTGGGTATCATCGTCCGTTGTAATAATTTTCAAAACTTGCAACTGGTCAGTATCTGAGGCTTTTACCAAATAAATTTGGCTAAAACCACCGTTCGCAATATGTTTAATTACTTGGTATGATTTTTGGGTATTGGGATCAATGACATACGCTTGATTGTTTAATAATAAATCCATAATTATAAATTCACGTAATAAGCAAAAGAAATGTTATCTAAAGATTGGTTGTCTAAAACAGTTTTTAAAAGTATGTCACGGATTTTTTTATCATCTGATTCTTTGATCAGATAATCATGTAATAAAGTAAGTTCGTAATATGGATAAAAGCCATCTGAGGCTAGCAAAATAATGTCGTTAGGTAGTAGTTCTTGAACATAAAAATCATATGTTAAAGCCACATTGGAAGTCCGTCCAATATACTGTGTCAAACTATATAAATTTTTTTCGTATTTTTTAAATAAACTAGGGTCAGCATTCATTTGTTTTAATCGATTCAAAACATTGTGATCATAGCCAATTTGAATATATGAATTGCTTTTTAAAAGATAAGCTCGTGAGTCACCAATATTCATTATATAAGCGTGTTTATCAATAATGATGCATAGCACTAGGGTTGTAGCCATATGATAGGCTTTAGTATCAATATTTGCTTGTTGAGTAATCTTTTTTTGTGCTTCATGAATTAAATCGATTAATCATGTACGTAAATTGGTTTCTCGTGCTTGCAAATCAGTGCTAGTTGTTTGCGTTTCTTCATCGTTCTTATTTAATTTTAAATTAGCACAATCGGTTTGTAAAAATGCATCACGAATAGTTTCTAAAACTATACAGCTAGCTGTACTTGAACCATCATAACCCCCCAAACCATCGCAGACAATTAAAAGCGTTTGCGCAAATTCATTATTAACAACGGTTGCTACATCATCATTGTGGTCTCGATGTGAGCCAATATCACTTAAAAAATTACTTTTTACCATACTCTTGCCTACTTTTTAAAAATATTTTGTTTTTGCAAACATGTTGCAGTATCTGAAAACGCATTGTTTTGACGAATAACTATTTGGTTTGCAAATATACTAACTAAATTATACAAATGTTTAGTCATTACTTTACTAGTTGTTGCATTTTCGTAGTTAATTAAATTAATATAATATTTTTGATTTTCTATAAATTTTTTTAGTTGTTTCAAATCTTCTACGCTATCATTTTTTGTTTTGATCAAAAAATAATACAGATTAATCGCATTTCTTGAATCAAGTGATAATGCTTGCATATTTTGCATCATCTTTTGCTTATTTAAAACTAAATGAGGGAATCATTGTGAACACACATCAGGGTTAATTGTATAAACCTTAAATAAGATGTCAATCATTAACGTTTTAGCTGTTCACACTTCATAATCAAAATTTCATCCATTAGTTAATCAATTGATTTTGCGTTTACCAATATTAAAACCATCAGGGTCGTTAAAACGTTGCACCAAGTATACGAAATTTTCTAAATCCAATTGATTAATAAAATATGTATCTAAATATAGATGTTGAATCTTTTTGTTTAAAGTTTGTTGTAAAACTATCAAGCTGTGTAATAATTCACTGTTAGTTCACTCTTGTTGAATACCTTGGCAATGAGCACAAGAAATAGCACAATTCTTGTTCAAACTAACATATCAAGCTAATTGGTTGTTCTGTAAATTAACTGTGCAATATAATGTTGATAAGTTAACTTGTATTGCATAATAAATTAAGTCACCCACTACTTTTTCAGCTTTAATATTCACATTATCAAAAATAAATGTTTCTTTTAGTCAAAGTTGATTTTCTTTACTAATATTGTGCATTTGTGTAAAGTCTAAAACATTTTTTTCATAAACCCATTGATACACTTGTTTGGCTAGGAATTTTGGTTTTTGATGTATTTGGCAAATTGCTTGTAAAGCTTTTAAATCAAGGTTAAAAAAATAATCAGTCATCTAGAAACGTAATTCCTTTTTTAAAATAGCTTCTAGTGTATGAGCAGCATTTTTCGGATCATCGTTAATAATGTTATATTGATAAATGTGTTTAATCGCCATTTCTTTTTCAGCTTTTTGTAAACGTTGATTAATTACTTCTCTTGTTTCGGTATTTCTAAAAAGTAAACGACGTTCTAATTCTTTTAAACTTGGTGGCAGAATAAAAATTGATAAAAGATCATCGTTTTTAAATAATTCTAAAACTTGTAAAGCACCAACTACTTCAATTTCAAGTAGTACATTTTTGCCATCATTACGTAGACGTTCAACTTCTTTTTTTAATGTTCCGTAACGATTGTTAACAAACTCAGCTCATTCAATTAATTCGTTATTTGCAATGGCTTGGTTAAAGTCTTCTGGACTGACAAAATAATAGTCTACACCATTCACCTCACCTGGACGTTGAGCTCGTGTAGTCATTGAAATGGAATACGTTAAATTTAATGATTGTTTATTAAAAATTTGATCTAAAATAGTTTTTTTACCGACTCCACTTGGTCCTGAGAAAACAATAATTTTACCTTTATGCATTTAAAACTCCTTTTAGTGATATGAACTTATTTTATATATTATAAGTAAAACCACATGCCATTGAAAACAATTAAGATAATAAACAACTATTTTTTCTAAAAAATGTGCTAAAAATTTTCATTTTTAACTCCAAGTGTGTTGTTTATTTTTTCAAACTTGCAGAAAAAAGGTAAAAAACGTTAAAATATTAAGCATGTTGATTAAAGAGGAAAAAATATGTCAGAAAAATGTCACTTAAGTCCGCTAGAATGCGAGTCAATTGGTTTAAATCATGATAGTCACAGTTTATGAGAGCAAGAGCACATTTGCCGGGTAATTTTAAAACACCAGCATCATAAATGTTGCATTACCAAATATAAAACTATTTACCAGTTGGTTGAAAAACATAACTTACCGCTTACTAAGTTAATTAAATTATTTGACAATACGAACATTTCTGGATATTATAAATGATTAAAATTAGAATACCCAGATGGTCAATATTGTTTAAAAAACCGTAATAAGGAATGCATTAAAAAAATTTATGATAACCATGCTAAACATATTGGTTGCCGAAAAATTGCTAGTATTTTAAAAGAACAATACAACATTAAATTAAATTACAAAACAATTAATCAGTATATGAATGCCATGTGTTTAACAAGAGCACAAAAAAATCATTCACATAAGTAATGACCGATAGACTAATTACTTTACAAACGCGTTGTCTCAAAGAGAAAATTCCCTTAATGCGTGAACAAACAATTAAATACATTATTGAGCAAATGAATCAACACAAGGTCACTAGTTATTTAGAAATTGGTACAGCCTATGGATATAGTGCTTTGAGTGTTAAAACATTTGTACCAACACTAGCAACACTAGTTACTCTTGAAAAAGATGAAACCCGTGTACAAATTGCTCATAGTTATTTACAAGACCTACCAGGCGTACAACTTGTTCACACAGACTGTTTTGTTTACGAACCAGAGCAATTGTTTGATGTCATCGTCTTAGATGGCCCTAAAGGACAACAAATCACGTTGTTTGAAAAATACATTAAGTTCTTAAAACCACAAGGACAAATGTTCATTGATAATTTGTTTCTAAAAGCTTTACGCGAACAAACTCAACCCACAAAAAACCAAACCAAATTATTAATGAAGGTGGATGCCTTTGTTGATTATTTGCAAAAACTCACTGATTATCATTTCACCATGCTTGACATTGACGATGGTTTAGGAATTATTACTAAAAAATAACAGTCATAGCTGTTATTTTTTCTTTCCCTTAATCTGTATTTAATAAAAAAACAGCCAAAAAGCTGTTATTTTTAGTTATTGTTGATGTAAGTAGACTTGTTTCTTTAAGTATTTAATCCGTAGTTTTGTATTCACAATTAAGGCTTGTACACAAGCTTGTTGTTTTAGTGAATATTGAGCTACTGGGGTACTCTTTAGTTTTTTCAAACTATTTTTTAATTGTTTGTAAGTACATTTATAGTCAACATAAGTTTTTAATAATCGTCGATATTTAATGAATTTAATAATTTCTGAGACCATGAAGACGACAAACACAAATAAGAATGGTAAAACATTAAATCATGTATATTCGCCAGTGTATAAAGGGTGGACACTAAAGACACTATTAATTTTAGGGACATAAACTAATATAAACATCATCGCAAACGATATACTAATCGTCATAAAGACATATTTTAATTCTTTGAATGAATCAATGAAGATTGAATGGTTTACCTTTAAAATCGCGGCATTAAATGACAACATTAAACCCATGAACATGAATGATAAAGATGAACCTGATCAAACTGCATGTAGGATTTCAGGGAACGTATAAGTTGATGGCACAATGAATGATGTCGTATGTTCAAAGTTGTGTTCTCAAAGATTAAAGTTAGCGAATAAATAACGCATATGCATTAAATCGAAATTATTTAACGCACCCCCAACACCTAAGTAAAATAGAAGAATCGAACTGAACCCAATAAATAAACCAGTGAAAATAATTTGCAACCACATACGTCACGTTAAAATCGGTGCTGATTTTGATAGGGGTTGATTTTTCATTAAATTAATATTGGTAAAGTTTAAACCTAAGGCAATCCCTGGTAAGGTTTCAGAAACAATATTAATTCACAATACTTGTAAACTACTCATTGGTGACATATTTAAAATAATTAAACCAAAGAATAAAGAAATTAATCCGGATAAGTTAGTAATTAATAATAAGATAATCACACGTTTAATGGCATCCATAATTAACCGACCCATTTTAACCGCTCGAACAATTGTCTTAAAATTATCATCAATTAGAATCATGTTAGCTGCTTGTTTAGAAACTTCAGTTCCCATAATCCCCATTGCACACCCAATGTCAGCGGCTTTTAATGCTGGCGCATCATTCACCCCATCACCGGTCATTGCGACAACTTTATCATGTTTCTTTCAAGCATTAACAATTCGGATTTTATCGCTCGGAGAAACCCGAGCATAAACTGAATAATCATTAATTGTAGCGCTTAATGTTTCATCATCCATAGCTTGTAATTCCAAGCCACTGATGGTTTTTTGATCACCCTCCAGAATATGCATCTGACGGGCAATCGCACTAGCTGTTTGAATATGATCACCAGTAATCATAATCGGACGAATACCAGCTTCTTTAGCAATATCAATCGCGTGGATAGCTTCTGGTCGAGGTGGGTCAATCATCCCAATTAAACCAATACATTCTAAGTTTTGTTCTACAGTTAAATGATCTTGTTCTTCATTTCATTCCTTTAAAGGAGTAAAGCATACAGCTAAAACCCGTAGAGCTTGGTTTGCCATCTTCGCATTAGCTACTCATAATTCATCGTCCATGCGCGTTTTTGTTCTCTGACTAACCATTTCAATAGCACCTTTGGTTACTAAATAAAACTGGTTATTATGTTTAACAACAACACTCATCATTTTTCGATCAGAATCAAAAGGATATTCAAAAATCCGTTCAAATTGTTGATCTAAAATATTTTCGTCCAGCCCATATTTTTCATAAGCTTGTAGAATGGCAATTTCGGTTGGATCACCTAAATAAACGATGTTATTCAAATCCTCATCATTAACAGTGGCATTATTAACGACCACAGCTTTTTGCATTAAATCAAAAGCTTTTTTATTTGCATTATATGTTTGTAAGCCTGTTTCATGAGTATAAAAATGCGTAATCGTCATTTTGTTTTGGGTTAATGTCCCTGTCTTATCTGAACAAATCACATTTGCTGAACCCAATGTTTCAACAGCCGATAACTGTTTAATCAGCGCGTTTTTCTTACTCATTTGTTTTACACCAAACGATAAGATAATCGTTACAATCGCCACTAAACCTTCAGGAATAGCTGCAAATGATAATGAAATAGCTAGAATTACCGCACTAGCTCAATTAGTTTTTCAATCGCCCCCACCCACTAAATAAACATACATAATTAAAACAACGATACATAACACACTCGCAAAACCACCAATAATTTTTGATAGTTTATTAATTTTTTGTTGCAAAGGCGTTTTTTCGTCTTTTTGTTTGTTAATTAAGTTGGCAATGGTTCCAATTTCTGTTTGCATCCCCGTTTGTACAACAACTGCTTTCGCTGTTCCGTTAATTACATTCGTTGAAGCAAAAATTTTATTTTTTTGGTCGCCAATCCCTGCATCAGCAGCAATGATTGCGTCATCGTCCTTTTTAGCAGGTAGTGATTCACCAGTTAAAACAGCTTCATCAACTTCTAATGAAGAACTACGTAATAAAATAGCATCAGCTGCCACGTTATCACCCGCTTCAACTACTAATAAATCACCGACAACGACATCTTGAGCACTAATTTGTATAGTCTCGCCGTTCCGAATAACCCGCGCATGCGGTGATGTTAATTTACTTAAGGCTTCACTTTCTTTTTCGGCTTTAGTTTCTTGATAAACACCAAAGCTGGCATTTAATAATAAAATAAAACAAATAACACCAAATTCTACATATGATGTAATTAACTCGATGGTATCATCTGCTGGACGGACAATAGCTAATACTAATGTGATAATTCCAGCAATGGCCAATAACAAGACCATTGGGTCTAAAAATTGTTTTAAAAATTTAATAAAAATGTTTGTTTTCTTTTTTTTCTCGATGACATTCGCCCCGTATTTTTGACGATGAGCTAAAACCTGCTCATTATTAAGTCCGTTTTCGGGATCTGTTTGCTGAATATCATAGTCCCAAATGAGGGGCTCTTTTTCTCTTTTTCGTTTCACTTAAAATTCTCCTTAATTAATATATTTTACTTAATAATCAATTAAAATTCAAATTAATACATAAACCTTTATAATAGTATATTAGATATATATAATGAGGTAATTAAGCAATGCTAAACAATTTTATTAGTATTTTACATAAAGCAAGTGAATCAGTTGAACAACTTTCAGCACAACTTAATTCATTAAAAATTGGTTTAAGTATCGGAATTGTTTTATTTTTAATCGCTGGTTTAATTATTGGTTTCTTTGTTTCAACAAAGGTTATGAAACGCCAATTAAAGAAGAATCCACCGATTTCAAAAGATACAATTCGTATGATTTATTCACAAGTTGGGCGTAAACCAACAGAAGCTCAAGTTAACGAAATCTTTAATCGTGCCAATAAAAACCAAAGATAATGCCTGTTGTTTTTCTTAAATCTGCAAGCAAAAAAGAGGAATGAATTGACGATCAAAAAGATGAAGTATGTCTAATTGGTCGATCTAATGTCGGTAAATCTTCTTTAATTAATGCTTTAGCTAATCAAAAAATCGCTAAAACTTCAAATACCCCTGGGCGAACACAATTAGTCAATTTTTTTGACTTTAATAGTTTCCGTTTAGTCGATTTACCCGGTTACGGATTCGCACGTGTCAATAAACAACGTAAAGATGAGTTAACGTTTATGATTGAACAATATTTAACTCAGAGAACGAATTTAAAGGCCGTTTTTCAAATTTGTGATTTAAACGTCTTAACGGATTTAGATGCTGAAATGTCTAAATTCTTCGAAAAACAACCATATCGTCATTTTTTAGTGCTTAATAAGGCTGATAAGGCTAATAAATCTTATTTTACTAATAAACAAAAACAAATTGTTGACATGTTTCAAGTTCCCGCTGACCGCATTATTTTAGTTTCAGCGAAGAATAAAACTAACGTTGATTTCTTTCTACGATTAATGAAATCAGTGACTCGAGCCTAATGGAATCTAATATAAGCTGTGCTTATATTTTTTTTATTTATGTAAAACAAAAAAACAAAACCGAACATTTGGTTTTGTTTTTTATTTTTGCATTATCGCTTTTTTCTGTTTATAAAAACGTTTTAGTTCATTTGATCATTTTATTTCATGAAAATCAACTTGGTAATCAGCATGTTTTTCAACACTCAAGAACACCATAGCAATATGGTTGTGGGTTTTCTCATCAATCGTAATCTGATAGTCTAAATAACGTTTGGAATTAGTTGTATTATATAAACCTTGATAATTTAGATAATAGAAATTTAAAACATTACTTTCTTGATCGTAGACATTCAGTAAATAATACTGATCAGGTTGGTCATAAACCAAGACTAATAAATTATGTTTTTCAAAAAAATTGGGACTAAATTGGTTGTTTAGTCGTTTTTGTACACCTTGAATATGTATTTCAGGATTAACATCATAAGATTTTCAATGCTGGCTAAATTGGTAGTAATCATTGTAATTATCAAGCACTTTAAATTGATAATTACTCTTATGAGTTTGCAAAGTAATAGCTTGGTCAACACTTAACCCTAAAAAAGCGTTTCATTCGGGGTTTTGGTATTTTTTAATTTCATTAATGGTTTCGTTTAAATAATTCTCATTTTTATTTGTCACCGAAATCACAATCGAAGCAATCGAAACAATGGCAAAAGCGCTCGAAAAAACAGTCGCCTTAATAATCTTATTAATTCGTCTGCGTTTATTTAAATAATGCGTATGAATGTTTTGTTTTGCTTCTGGATTACTCATAATTAAATTTCTTCTTCGAAGTTTGTTGCTACTCACTGCACGTCATCATCGTCATCACAACTGTTAATAAAACGTACAAGTTTTTCTTTTTGTTGGTCATCTAAACCGATATAATCGTCAGGAACTCATTTAATATCAGCGCTCATGTATACCAGTTGTGCATCGTCTAATAAAGTTTTGGCTTGCACAAAATGTTCTTTACTTACTTTGACTTCATAAATGTCATCAATTAGTGCTAAATCAATTAAATCAACTTCTAACAGCGTTTCAATAATTTGATCTTCTGTCGCATCTTTTTTGGCAATTAAGAAAATAGCATATTCGTTAAAACTCATTGCTACTGAGTTAGGTTTAGCTAGACTTGCGTTTAATTTTGATAAATACCCGCGAATCGCACTAATAGTCCGGTTTTCATTGTCTGTTAAACAGTGAATCATAATAGCTAAACCGTTAGGACCAAAAGCTTCGTAGTGTAATTCTACTAAATTTTCTTGATCTTTATTAGCTCCCTCAATATTTCGTTGAATACTATCACGGCTTAAGTTGTTTGATAAAGCTCGGTTAATAGCTGCTTTTAAACGGGGGTTAGCTTCCGGATTTGGTCCACCCACTTTTGTTGCTGCCTTAATTTCTTTGGCACACTTCATTCATATCTTGGCTTGTTGTTGTTGTTTTTTATTAATTCCGCTGGCAATTAAATGTTTACGTGGCATAATTAACTCCTCTGTCTTAAAATATGATCTTTTTGATATTGAAATAATAAATCTCTTTGTTGCATATATAACTTATTATATATGTCTGCTGTGTAAATAGTAACTTGATTATCTAAAATTAAATGATAATCGATCTCTGCAAAAAACTGACCTAAATCTTGATAGTTCGTAATGTCTTGGAAATTATTTGCTTGCAGTGTTTTTAAGAAGTTCTGAGCAGCCTTAATCATAATCTGATAAACTTCATACTTAATAAACTTATTACCCACAAACGAATCGATAGTGACATATGCTGAGGGAATATTTTGATCAACAAATAACACTTTAAAACTAATATCTAAACGGTTCGGATCATCATCGCGTATAACATTTTGAATATGATAAACGCTTCGCACACTGTAACGAAATTGTTCTAAATCACATTGTTGGTTCATTAAATAATTCATAAAAAAGTCTGGCTGTACAATTTGCAAATGATCCGAATCAACATGGATATAACTTTGGATTTTGTTTTTTAAATGAAATTGCACACTGCTAACAATTTCTTGCTGTTGTTTTTGGTAATTGGCTATATCTTTATGAATTTGAATTTGAATTTTTTGACGCGCTAAAAATAATGCGTTATGGTTCAAGCGCTCCAAAACATCTGGTTCGATTTGTTCTAATTTTGCATTGGATTCTTGAGCTTTTAACGCCTTCATTTTATTATTAACGATTTTTGTTTCTAAACCTGCAACGACGTCTTGAGCTAAAGCTAAATACGTTTTATATGTCATGTTATATGGAATCACTAATGAACACGAGCTAGTTAATGCAAGCAGCCCGAGACTAGGTAAACCCAAGGATAACAATCATCGTTTTTTAGTGTTTTTGTTTTGTTTAACCATATGTATATAATTATAAAAAATAAACCCTCTACGGAGTTTATTATTTTGAAAATAATGACGTTG
This sequence comes from Ureaplasma miroungigenitalium, assembly GCF_025780085.1. Lineage (GTDB taxonomy): Bacteria > Bacillota_I > Bacilli_A > Mycoplasmatales > Mycoplasmoidaceae > Ureaplasma > Ureaplasma miroungigenitalium. The sequence goes on from NZ_JAOXHL010000001.1 coordinate 161,597, forward strand.
CTTCGAACATACCAAACGGTGTGAAGTAAATTTTGGATACGGCCAGCGAAATAATGAAGCCGACAAAGACACACAAAATAGAGAATAATAATCAGTCGATAAACTTTAAAGAAAAGTTTCGGTAACGTGTACGCGCATAACGCGGATTATAACTTCGAGCTTCCATGGCATTAGCTAAGTCCTCAGCTTTTTTAAAGGCTATTGAAAATAACGGTACGACTAACGCGACTAGGGATTTAATTTTTTGGGCAAAGCCACCATTTTTGAAATCCACCCCACGAGATGCTTGGGCATTTAAAATCCGTTTAGATTCATCAAGTAATGAAGGAATAAAACGAATAGCAATGGAAATCATCATTGAAGCTTCTGTTACTGGTAAACGCAAGATTTTGAACGGTGTTAACAAGTCTTCTAATCCATTTGTTAATTCAATAGAAGTGGTTGTCGATGTTAAAATCGAAGCTAAAACAATCATCAAGAAAATTTTAATGGCAATATATAGGGCTAATTGAATAGCTACTGGTGATAAAGCTACACTTGATCGTGTATATAAAATCATAGTGTTTGTTAGTCCTAGTTGTTCCTTAGATTGACTTAAAGCTAAACCAAAATGTTTTAGAACCACTATGTTTGCTGGATCAGTAGGATCAACTACTGGTAATTTAAAATTCGAAATACTCATTCAGTATGCTAGTTCAGCATATTTTAATTCTGGATGCAAGGCATTTGGAGGTAGGTTACCAAACGTATTTAAAAAGTTATCCTTAATTTGTCCATCTTCTAAACTATTAAAACTGCTTGCTATTTTTTTATAAAATTCTTGTTCATTTAATTCGTTAATTTTTAGGAATTGATCGAAATCAAAATCCTTTGATAAAAAGAAACTAGGATTTAAATAAGTACGAATTTCTCCACCTCAAATTGGCGAAATCAAATTATCAACTTGGTGTGAAGTATCAAAGTGGTGAATACCCCCTACGTATAAACCAGGTGATTTGACTCATTCTAAATTCCCAAAAACCACACTATGTTGGGAAACATTAAAAATGGCAATAGGATCTTTATAGGTCATCCAGTTAATCAGTAAGAGTAAGAAGAATAAGAACAGAACGGATTTAAAAATATTTCATAACATTCGTCCTGGTAATTTAGCGACAAAGAAAATAATTAAAACAAATGCTCCGATAAAAAATTGAGCAAAGAAACCCAATGGTAAAAAAACCATTGCAATTAATAATAAGAAGGCAATAAATTTCATCGCTGGATTTAAACGATGAATTACTGAGTGACGAAAGACATAGGCATTTGAACTCATCTTTTATTTTCCTTTCTTTTGCTTAATTTGCACAATCGCATCCGCTAATTCTTCAATAGTCTTGGGAGCGATAGTTAAGAGTTCATCAAAGGATGAATCAAGTGCTCTTAACTGGTTAATTGTAGAAATCACTTTCGGTGGTTCAATTGACGTTTTTTGCATCAGTTCTAGATCACTAAAGATTTCATAGGCTGATCCGTTACGTATAATTTCACCTTCATGCATAACAATTACTTCATCGGCAATTTCTAAAACATGATCCATCGTATGAGTAATCACAAAAACGGTTTTATTCTCTTTTTTCGCATCAAGAATGATTTGCATCATTTCCATTTCACCAACCGGATCTAAACCAGCTGTTGGTTCATCAAAAATCAACATATCGGTTTCAATAGCAAGAATTCCTGCGATGGCTACACGCCGTTTTTGTCCACCAGATAAACCGAATGGTGAATATTCTAAGTATTCATCACTTAAACCTAGTTTGTTTAAGTACTTCTTAGCTCTTTGTTTCGCTTCTTGTTTTTTTACTCCAAAATTCATTGGACCAAACATAATATCTTGTTCAATAGTGTGTTTAAACAATTGATATTCTGGGAACTGGAACACAAAACCTACTTTTTTTCGTATTTTTTTATATTGTCGTAACTTAGAAGTTAATTTGTAATTAGTTTTAATATTAGGTAATGAACGAACTTCAAAATCTCTTAGTTGTTCAAACGACAAGGTGTTTGGAATTTCTAAATTACTATCCTCATCAATCCGGATTACAGCAATATTGGCTACATTGTTTAAATGATAATTGCGTGTGAAGTTTAAATCTTTAATGAAACGGATTGATTTCACTTTGCGTTTAAACGCTCCTTCAAAAAGAATACGTGCAATCTTTTTGTTGACTTGTTTAGTAAATAACACAAGGAAGTTTCAATCATCTAGTTTGTAATTTCATAATTGGTTGTTAATCACATTATCTTTTTTGTCAATAACACCTAGCAAATGATTACTAATATTGTAATAATCCCCAGCTACAATGTCATCCACCATAATGTATCCATACTTAGACATTAATAGCCCATTAAAATGGGTCACTAAGGTTGATTTACCTGAACCTGAATTCCCGATAATGCAGTAAATTTTATTTTTAGCAAAGTCAAAACTAACATTATTTAAAGCAACGAATTGGTTCTCTTTGTTTTCGTCATAAACACCGTATAGATTTTTTACGCTGACACTAACATCAGGGTTGGGGGTACGAATTATTTTTGGCATATTCTTTTAATCAACTCCTTGTTGTTTAGTGTTAAATCAACATTCAAACCACCTTGTTTAAGGAGTTTGGATAATTTTAAAGTAAACGGTATATCTAAGTTCATCGCTTTTAGTTTTTCTTCGTTTTCAAAAACATCTTGTGGTTTACCAACGAATTGCACCTCGCCCGCTTTCATAACGATTACTTTATCTGCATTAATTACTTCTTCCATGTCATGTGTAATTGAAATAATAGTTTTTTTAGCCACATCTCGTAGACCAATCATTAGATCTTTTAATTCACGCTTACCTTTTGGGTCAAGCATTGATGTTGATTCATCAAAGATAATTACGGATGGGTTAATAGCTAAAACAGAAGCAATCGCAACCCGTTGCTTTTGTCCGCCTGATAATTCTAATGATTCACGTTTTAATAAATCATAAACACCAGCGGCCTTGGCTGCCTCAGCAATAATATCTCACATTTGGTGAGGTGGTACTTTTCGATTTTCTAAACCAAAAGCTATATCATCTTCTGCTGTAATCCCGACGAATTGGTTATCTGGATTTTGGAAAACAATTCCAATGTTGTTTCTTAAAAACTTTAAATTAACCTCATTGATCTCGATTCCGAATAATTTAATAGCACCAGAAGCGGGTTTTAATAATCCTGTTAGGACTTTACTAATAGTTGACTTCCCTGAACCATTATGACCGATAATACAAACATATTCATTTTGGTTAATTTCAAAAGAAACATCTTTTAAAATAACACGATCCTCATTATATGAGAAAAAAACGTTTTCGAAACTAACTGCTGTTTCGGAATCGTGAACTAAATTATCGATGTCCTTGAATTTAATCGTGTTGTTTGTGTTGTCTACCATAAATTTTCCTTTATTCATAAGAGTACATTTATTATAATTATATAATTATAATAAAAATAAAAACAAGGGGAGAACTTGTTTTTATTTTTTTTATTGAAATAGTCTTAATTATTTGGAATTAAAACTTTAACTCCGGCTCCCATTGTTGGTGAAATAGTAATATTTTGAATGTATTGCCCTTTCACTGTTGATGGTTTACGTGAACGAATTAAAGTTAATAATGCTAATGCATTTTCTTTAATTTTTTCTGCATCAAATGATACTTTACCGATGTTTAAATGAATGTTTCCATAAGTATCTGTACGGTATTCCAGACGACCTTTTTTAAATTCTTTAACAGTTTTTAAAACATCAGTCGTAACTGTTCCAATTTTAGGGTTAGGCATTAATCCACGAGGACCTAAAACTTTACCTAAACGTGCTAATTTTGGCATTACTTTTGGATCTGTAATAATTACATCAATGTCGTTTAACATTTTTTCAATATTTTGAATGTAATCAGTTCCACCGAAGTAGTTTGCTCCAGCTGCTTTAGCATCTTCTGCGCTCACATCTTCAGATAATAATAGAATTCTTACATCTTTTCCATTTCCGTGAGGTAATGAAATTGATCCACGTAATTGTTGTTCAACTTTTGTTGTGTCTAAATTTAATTTAATAGCAATATTCATTGAACCATCAAATTTTGTAATTGATTTAGCTTTTGCTAAAGCAATCGCTTCTTCTAATGAATAAGCTTTATTCTTATCAAAGCCTTCGTAAACGGCTTTTAGTTTTTTAGTTAATTTACTCATAATCGTTTACTCCTTGTCAGCTTTATAAGGACTATATCCTTCAATTTTAATTCCCATTTGTTTAGCAGAACCAGCTACCATACGTAAAGCAGTTTCTTCATCGTAAGCAGTCATGTCAACTAATTTATAACGTGCAATTTCTAAAGCTTGTTCTTTAGTAATTGTTGCTACAACTTGTTTTTTAGGGTCTTTAGCACCAGATTGAATTTTTGCTGCTTCTTTAAGCAAGTATGATACTGGCGTTGTTTTAACTTCAAAGTCAAATGATTTATCTTTGTAAGCAGTAATCACAACAGGAATTACTTTCCCGTTTTGATCTTTTGTTTTGTCATTAAAAGCTCTTGTAAATTCTGCCATGTTAATTCCGACAGAAGCAAGGGCTGGACCTGGTTTAGCTTGGCCACCAATTAAGTTTAATTTTGCGATTCTTGTAATTTCTTTTTTCTTTTTCACTACAGCCACACGCAACACCTCTTTATTCTTTCTATATAAAATATTTAGTATTCGCTACGTGGTTTAACGATATCGAAATATCTTCCACATGCTCATTATTAAAAAAATGTGTCATTACAACACATTACTATTATATTAAAATATTATGTAAAAGTAAAATAATTTATATTAATATTAATTAATACTATTCATAATTAAGGTTTTGGTGAATTATGCGCAAATTTTGATTATTAATGAAAAATATGTTCAAATTGTTGTTTCGAACAAAAACACTGATGATTCAATTATCAATTTTAATGATCGTTTCTACAATTGTCGTCACAACAACTACTATTACTGTACAACGATTAAATAAATCGCAAAAAGATTTAAGAAAATCTTCCTTGGCTCACGAGTTTTTAGTTCAGCCATTAGATGAGGATCTATTAGTTTTCAATGATATCCCAATTACTGATAATCAAATAGCATACAATAAAGAAGATATTGTTAAGTTACAAGTTTTCAATAAAGCACGACTTAGTCAACAAAATTATTTAAACCTACCAAGTCCTAATGATTTTGGTTTATATTGACCCCGTGATGATAATAACAAAATCGCCAATTTAAAAGGCGTTGTTGATAAAAATTATTTAGATGAAAATCGAATCTATACAGCTTTTTGATTCGATGACAACAACGAAGACAAAGATGAGCTAGCAACCAATTATAACAACCTGGTCTTTGATAAAGTTAATAACCAAACCAAGTTGGTTGGTGTACAAAAATTACAAGCTGGGAAAATCTTATTTAAAACTCCTAGTCTAAAAGATCATCGCAAGCAGTATGATCATGTTTTTAAAATTAATACTGCGATAGTCAAGGCGGGTGATCCTTACCTTGCATTTCATACACTCGATAAATCATTAGGTTTTGGTTTACGTAATTACATTACAAACCCAATGATTATTAAAAATGTTGACTTAGATTATAAAAAAATAATTCAACAAAATACATATCACCAATTTGATTATAATGTGTTTAATAATTACGATCAAACATGAAGTCATATTATTGATTTCTTAGAACAAAACACAGTGGATGAGGAGTTTGTTAAAATTCCCTTGCATGTTGATCTAAGTAAATCATCAGATCGTTACTTCTTTTTTGCTCAATACTTGAAATATAAAAACCATTCTACAGATAATGTAGATGTGCAAACATTTAACTTGATTAATCGTTTGAAAGATCAATATAACAATGAAATAGCCATTGATAACACGAATCTCAAATACCACGATCTTTTTGTTAATGATCTGTTAATCCCTAAAAAAATGATTACAGATTCACAACAGTTTCCAGTGTTATTGGATATTATCGCTAATGCCAAAGCTTTATTAAATGCACGAATAAAAGAGGAAGCAAAAATCTTCTATGAATACTCTGAACAACAATATTTAAGCAATAATCGAGAATTAACGTATTTAAAAAGCCAATTACAAGTTATTTCAGATGAATTAAATAAACATCCACAAGATGTTAATTTAATCAACCATGAGCGTTTATTAAAGGCGAAAATCAATGTCGCCCAAGGTAAACATTACGTTTATGAAGATTGATTAAAAGAAAGCTTCTTAAGCACCTTGAATGAACATGATGTTTATTATAAACGTCATGAGTCAGGGGTGTTCAAGGATTCTAAATCAAATACAAATTTCATCGCATTAAACGTTGATCAACCCACTTATATGAATAACCAAATTGTGGATAATGAGCACCGTATGGATAATATGGTCCAAATTGTTGATAAATATAAAGATTCGCTGAAATATGATCAAAAATATCAACGCATCTTTTTTGAACCAACAGGGGCTGAATTTAATAACTTCGAAAATTTATTTTTAAGCTATAAGGCTTTTGAAAATTATTTAAGAGACACTTATGAAAAAGATCCTACACAAGACCAAAGTATCCCCCACGCCTTGCGTGATTATCGTGTATATATTACGCCTAATGTAATCCATAAGTTCAACCTTTTAGATTTCTTTAATGTACTATATCAAAACGGTGACTGATTAACCTCGAATGAATATCAAAAAGAAGCTGAAGCTTTTAGTTTTGATGTTTATCAACAATTTAAAGCCGTCCAACCTAATTACTTTAGTTTACATGTTAAACCGCACAGTTTCCAACCTGATAGCGAATTACAAGCCGTATATGTTGATCAAACAACTCAAAACATTTTTTATCTCCCTGCTCATTTCTTAAATGATGAAACCGTCTTTGTAGACTTACGTAATAAACCAGAAACTACTGCTAGCCAATTAGATTTATTAAAAATAATCGTCAAGGGTGAACAAGGGGATGAAACCCATCTTCCATTGGGCCTTAACTTGCAAAAATACAGCATTATATATCAACCCTTTACACAATATCACGATCTAGATGCCTTAAGACAATGAACTAACGAACATCCAGATAATTTTCATAATTTACAAACAACAATTATGCATTTTACTCAATTGTTCTATTTTAAAAATTACCAAGTAGCTGGGGATAGTTATTTAATTGAAGCTACTGTTTCAAAATCACATGATATCCAAATCCCTTTTAATATTAATATTTTTACAAAGTCAGCTGATCTAGCATATGTTTCTCGCTCTTATTTGCAAGCCTTAAATGATGCAAAAAAACCCGGTGACTGAGAGACTTTCTTAAAAGCTCAAAACTTGCCATACAAGAAGAACGATGACTTCCCGCCGTTTGTAGAAATTAATGGTCAAAAAATCCCAAAAGACTATGAATCATGATTGCGATATGTTGTCCCTGATGAAAATAAAATTGAAATTAACAACCAGGTATTTTATTTAGTCGGTGCGGCCGATTCTTCTGAATTTATGTTCCCTGCCGTAAACAGTGATGACATTTTAATTGATACTAAAAAAACAGCTGTCTTATTCTTAAATCAAAGTGGTTTTGATAAATTAAAAACTTATAATAGCTCTGTTCCTATCCTCTCATATTACACTTTAAAAACCAATACTAAACCATACGAAACATTGAAGAAGAATCAATTGTATGAATCATTAAAACAAGCGTTTAATGCTTCACATAAAGCCCAAATTTATAAACGCAACGAAGCACTTAAAGCCTTTCCGCTATACTCTAAGCGTGTTAGTTTCTTAGATCGTTTAACACACATTGTTTTAAGTGTAGCTATTGTATTAATTTGTTTAATCCTTATTCTGGGGATGTACTTTGTGGGAACTAGTTTACGAAACTTGATTAAAAAGCGTCAGATTATGTTTGCAACCTTATTAGCCCAAGGGCATTCTAAAACTCATATCTGATTATCGTTCTTACCATTCTTTATTCTGCCACCGTTATTTACAACGCTTATTGCCTATCCAGTCGCTTTCTTCTTACAACCGTTTCTAATGAGTTTGTTTAAACCTTATTGATTCATTAGTTTACCTACTAACTATGTGTCTGTTGGTTGAATTTTTGCCTTAATTGGTGCACTTGTGGCGATCCTTGCAATCATTAGTTTGATTACTATTTTCAAAATTTTAGCTAAGCCAGTTGCGGAAACAATGAAAGGTGACCCAGGATTTAAATTAAATAAATTAATGATGCGTTCACACAAACTACTACGTAAATTTGGCGCAAACGCAGTCTTGCGATCAACATATGTGATTTCTAATTTAATGCGGATGTCAATTCTGATGGTGATTTCGAGTTCATTCACGATTACAGCGACGATGTTAGCTTCGGCGAAAAACGATTTCGCTGAATCTGCTGTGCATACTAATAAACAACGTTCATACGAATATGCTGTTGATCTCTTTAGTCCGACAAGCCAAGGTGGTTTATATTACACTTCACCGTATGCTTTAATCGGAGCACAAACTCCACAAGCACCAATGAAACCAATTATTCAAAAAGTTTTATTAGATGCTAAAGTTACGGACTATACTAATTTCTTAGTTAAATTAAATTTTGTTAACGAAAATAATGAAAAAGTCGTTTTATCATCTCAAATTGATGCACATGGTTTTATTGATTTCCCAATCGATCAATTGCCTGATAATCATGTCTACCAATTTGAATATGCTAATTTAAAAAATGATGAACAACAAAAGATTATTGATAAAACTGAATTAGAAACTGATTTACAAGTAATCGATAAAAAATCTATTTTCAAATTCTTTGCCCACCAACACCACCAATATATTGGTGTACCAGTTGCCCAATTAAATCAACCTGTTAACCTGGTGTATACAACAAATAACAATGTTTTAAAAACCTTAAAACCGATTACTAATTTAAATGATCAATATGTTTTATATGACGTTGAATCATTACAAAAACAACCAAGTATTTATACATTATTAGGGGCTTATGATGAAACTAATAAGGTTGTGTATGATCTACCTGATTTTGCGAATAATTTACATCGTTTAGATTACAGTCAAAATGGTTATTACTTATATCACGCATACCATAGACTACCAGAAATATATTTCACAAATATCCCTGAATCTATAGCAGACCAAACGTTTACTTTACAATTGCGTGTTAAGGGTTTACCTTATACTAAACGTCCAATTACCAATATGATTGATCAAAATCGACGTGTCTTCTTTGATTTAAGTGTTTTAGAATACCTAAATGAGCCAACTATTAATGAGGTCTACCAAATAGATAGTTTAGTTACCGAACACACAGCTGTGTACAATAAGAATGTTGGTTTAAACCAACAAATTGCAACCTTCAACAATAATCTGTACATGAGCAATAACAAAGAATTAAATCAATGAAAAATTGATTATATGAGTTATAACCGTCCTATCCACATTGATATTAAGGCGACTGAGTTATGTAACAGCAACGCTCAACAAACTTGTGCACCTAATCAACAAGACAAAACATATACTATTTTAGGTTTCTTTAACAAACCAGGAACAGTCATGTTTAGTTACCATGACCTCTTAAAACAACACGTATCGCAAGTTAAAAAAATTTACTTCCAAGATCAACAAATCAATCTCTATTTAAATAATTTAGATCAAATTTATAAACAGGATGTTAACACTTTCCCATATTCGACAATTGAATATAATAACGCCATGCGTATTATCAATAACATTCACGATCCAAATGCGCCAGTGGGTTATGGGCCTTTACTAAGTAATACATACTTCCCATCACCTTCAACCCAACCAGAAATTTTCCAAAATATTCAGTTCTTAGACTCTAAAATTATTACTAAAATGGCTTTAGATGGAAACATCCAAGTTGATACGGGAGGATTTAAAATTCAATTTAACCCGTGAGTGTTTGCAAAAAACTTCTTACCCAACCAAGTTTCAGGAAAAGCTGAAGCAAATGCGCAAGAATTATTAGAAGCCGCTTTTGAAATCTTTGGTTATACGTATGATGATCAACATAATAAAATTGATCGCTACTATGATGTTCCTGATTTTACCAACCCTAACATCGTTCATTCACATGTTAACTTATGAACAGTCACAGGAAAAGCACCAAAAAGCGTCAATGACCCTGATAGTTTCTTCATTAAAAAAGATGGGGTTTGACAATTTAATTTACGAGATAATGTAGGAACGCAACAAGGAGCAGCTCAATTTAGACCAGAGTTTGTCCGTCTAGTAATCCAAATTCTAACCATTCCAAAATTAAACCCTCACCAATACAAGATTGGTTTGAAGACTATTAACATGGAAGATGCTACTCAAATGCAGGCCTACACTTATTTAGACGGGGATATGCAATCACAAAATAAACGTGTCCACGCCAAAATTATGGGGATTAATTATTTAGCTAACTTAGATAGCAAGACCAAACAATTAGACTTTTATGATGAACAACAAAAAAATCTTTTAAGTTATTTACAAGATGATCGTTTAGACCAGGATTACTACCCTATTTTAATTAATGCGGTTGTGGCTAAAAAATACCGCCTTAAAGTTGGCGATCGTTTTGATTATAAAATTAAAAACCATATTCAACGGTATGCCAATGATTTCAATGGTATTAATCAAGACTACGAGGCCAAATTTGTGGTTAAGGGAATTATTGATACCCACATGGATGAACAAATGTTTGTCAACCAAAAAATCGCTAACCATTTAATCGGTTTTTATGATTATAAAACTACGCACTTTTATGAAGGTGGTATAGAAATTGATGAATCTCGTTTCTTCAATGGTTTCTTTACCAAAGAAAAAAACCCATTATTCTTCTATAATTTAGCTTCTTTCTATTCACCATCTGGTTTAACACCAGCCCTAGGAAATTGACCAATTAATGACACCAACTTTAATGATGATTTCCATGATTCAGCTGTGAATTACATGATGCTATTGTCATGAGCTAAAACGAACCAAATCGTAAGTGATAACCCAAGTGTTAGTTACCAAGATTTCTCCGTTTTAAACATGAAACGCTTAGCCCTAAAAATTCGTCATACATTTGGACAACAAGTCATTGTGCCATCCTTCCTAGCTGTTGATGCTAATCTAGAAAACACTATTTTAGCGGATACCATCGATAATACAATTTTCAAAATCTTATTAAATGTTATGTTAGCTTTAATGCCAACCTTATTCATCATTATCATTGTGATTGCTTCAACTTTAGCTGAAGAATCGCAAAAATCAATTGCCATGATGAAAGTCTTAGGTAAGAGTAACTTCGCGAACGTTAATAACTTCATGTTTGTCTACCCTGTAGTCTGATTCTTGAATATTGCTCTATCTATTCCGTTATCATACGGTTTATTAGGAATTTACAAATACGCTATCTTTAACGCCTTTAATATTATTATTACTCCTGTTATTCCATGATGAGTCTTCGTCCTAACGTTCGGTTTAGTTGGAATCATTCTAGCAAGCGCTTGAATGAGTACATACTATAAAACAAAAAACATGAACCTAGCCTTAGCCTTAGCTGAAAACAAGGAATAATCAGAAACAAAAAAAGACCCATGCGGGTCTTTTTTTATTACTCATAGTGCTAAGCACTATTCTTTGTTTTTAATTTTATTTTGTAATAAATCAATGAATTCGTTAAATGGAACAGTGTTAGTTATTTCTTGACCGTATTCACGGTAAGTAATTAAATTTTCGTCTTCAATTTCTTTGTCCCCTACAACAATTTGGTAAGGAATCTTGTTAATTTGAGCTTCACGAATTTTCTTAGAAATACGTTCGTTACGGTCATCATAAACACTGTGTAGCATCAATGATTTTAATTTCATGTGTAAATTACGTGCATACACCCCATGGATTTCCTCATTAACAGGAATAACAATCACTTGGGTTGGCGCTAATCAGAAAGGTAAAATCCCTTTAGTTTGTTCTAATAAGATGGCTAAGAACCGTTCATATGTCCCAATGATTCCAATGTGAATCATAACAGGTGTAATCGCATTCTTTTGTGAATCTATATAAGTTAATCCAAAACGTTTTGGTAATAAGAAGTCTAATTGAATTGTCGAAATTGTAATAATCCGGTTCAAGCTCGTTTTAACTTGGAAATCGATCTTTGGTCCATAGAAAGCAGCTTCCCCAACCATTTCCTTAAACGGAATGTTATTTTTATTTAACATTGCACGTAAGGCGTCTTGTGATTCTTTTCACATCTTCGGATCATTATAGAATTTTTCATGATCATTTTCATCATATAACGATAAATGAATTTCAAAGGCTTTAATTTTTAAACCTTCGTGAGCTTTTTTAATCATGGCAAAAGCATTTTGTACTTCTTGTTCAATTTGATCTAAACGACAGAAAACATGGCAATCTTCTAGGATCATTTCTCTTACCCGTTCAAATCCTGTTAAACCACCAGATGATTCATAACGGTGTAGAATTGAATGTTCGCATAAACGCACTGGTAAATTACGGTAAGAACGTAAGTTATCACTATAAACTAAAGTATGGTGTGGACAGGTCATTGGACGTAAAACAAATGTTTCATCATCAACATTAATTGGTGGGAAAATATTTTCTTGGTAATGATCTCAGTGACCACTTGTTTTATATAAATCAATACTTCCTAAAATCGGTGTAATAACTGGTGTAAAATCATACATAAATTCCAACTCATTAATAAATTGTTGAACTTTTTGTTTAATGATTGTACCGTTTGGTTTTCAGATAGGTAGACCTTGACCAGCTAATAAATTAAAAGCAAATAAATCTAATTCCTTACCAATTTTTCGGTGGTCACGTTCTTTACGTTCATTTAGGATTTCTAAATATTGATTTAATTCTTCGCTTGAAGCAAAACAAATCCCGCTAATTCTTACTAATTGGTCTAGTTTGGCGTTATTTTTATAATAACTACCACCCATATTTAATAGTTCATAATGACGGCTATTAAATAAATTGAATTCTTTATCTAGATCAGCTAGAAAAACGAAATCACGTACTTGAAAAAAGTTCAAGTGGGGTTTTTTTTGTTTTTGATCATTGACGAAGAAATTATCTGTTGTGTAATCCGTCAATAAGTCGACCGCTTCCTTGTTGTTAATTAATTTTGTAAATTCTTTTTTGATTTTTTTAAAATCATCAACACTAACCTTCACGTCGTTGTCGATTTTAAAATCGACATAAAAACCTTCATCTTGTAAGTTAATAGTAGCGATTTCAATATCCTTATATAAACGTTTTAAAGTGTATGCCAAACCAAAAGCAGTTTGTCAGTTTAATTTTGCATTCAAATTATCCATTTTATTTCCTTGTCTTAACATATATCTTTATACATTAATATTAATTATATTATGTTTTAATAAAGTGTTTTGTTATAAAATAAATATAAGGAGGCAATATATGCAAAAATTTATCATTTTAACCGATTCCTCATCTTCAATTGATCCATTACATTTAAATAATCTACCCATCCGTGTTTTACCATTAAGCATCATGCGTAGCGATGAAAAACTGTTTGAAGACGAACCAACTTCTCTAAGTAGTCAAGATGTGTTTGATTATATTGATGAAGGTTATAGTTTTTCAACCAGTTGTAGTGTTTTAGGAAAAGTTTACCAAGTTGTTGAAGAGTTATCAAAAGAATACGAAAAAATCATCTTTATCGGAATTTCTAAAGGTTTTAGTTCACAATACAATAACTTAAAAATGGTGGCGCAAGACTTTAAAGACCAACTAATTGTTGCCGATACGCAAACTTTTGGTTATGCACTTGAACACTTAGCTCTTTCATTAGTAAAAATGTTAAATGAACGCGAATACACTGATCATGAAATTAAAACTTATATCAATGAATTCTCACTATATTCAACTAGTATGTTTGCCTGCAAAGACATTAATGGTTTAGTTAAATCTGGCCGAATTTCAAAAATAAAAGGTGTCTTCTTAAAAATTGCCCATGTAATTCCTATTATTAAACAAGAATATAAAAACCACTATGGTGGTCTAGCTCGGAATTATGATCATGCCCACATCAAAATGATAGATTTAATTGATCATGTTTATAATAATCAATTAAACGCAAATAACATTGACAAGGTAGCCATCTTACACGCCAATCTTGATGAAGCACATCTAAACCAAATTACAGAATACTTAATTCACCATTACGGTATTCAAAAAAACGATATTGTTTATCGACCTGGACCAAATGTGTTTACAGTTTATACAAGAGAAAAATCATTTGCGATTCAAATGGTAACTAAAATTAAAAAAACACACATCAAAGAATATTATCCTCTAGAACAAGCGTAATAAAAAACCACCTAATAAAAAGGTGGTTTTTATTTTAAACATCATGAAATCTCATGGTTAATTTATATGGCAAGGGTAACAGGACTCGAACCCGTAACACATAGATTTGGAGTCTATTGTTCTACCAAATTGAACTATACCCTTCCCTGATTAGGCATGATATTTTATTTTGGAGCGTTCTTTGTTAAAACAACTGGTTTGCCATCAATAATAGCAATTGTGTCTTCAATTCGGACTCCACCAACATGTGGAATGTACACCCCTGGTTCAACAGTCACTACTGCATAATTAAACAATAATTCTTTGTTACCTTGGTTAGTATTAGGTAGTTCATGAACTTCAATCCCTACACCGTGACCAGTTCCGTGTGTAAAGTATTCATCATAACCTGCATCTTTAATAATTTGACGACATGTATCATCAACTTGCGCCCCTGTTACTTGATCACTTAACATATCAATTCCAGCTTGTTGTGCTTTTTTAACAAGATCATAAATCGCTTGCATTTTAGGGTTATTTTTGTCCCCTACTAAGAATGAACGAGTAATATCTGAAGCATATCCTTTATAGTAGCAACCAATATCAGTTGTTACCATATCATTATTTTGGATAACACGATCAGATGGATGATGGTGTGGAACACCACCATTCGGACCTGATGCAACAATTGGATCAAATGAATTTTTTTCAGCACCTAAATCTAACATGTGTTTTGTTAGCATATTAGCTACTTGTTTTTCAGTTAAACCAATAATATCTTGTTTTTGAATTCATGCACATGTATCAGCTGCGATTTCACAAGCTTTTTGCAAGAAAGAAATTTCTTCTGGGGTTTTAATTGCTCTTAACGCCGCAGAAGTGAATGGAATAGTTTTCTTAACCATTGAGCTAACAAATTCGTGAGTATTTAATGTTAAATAATCACCTTCAACTAATAAATTTTTAATATTTAATTCGTTTAAAGCATCTTGTAATAAATCTGCTGCTGTTTTTTCTTTTGTGTGTTGCAATAAACGGACTTCAGCATTTACAGCTTCTTGTTTAGCTGCTGTAATATAACGGCCGTCTACAAGGAAAATTGCACGACCTTCTTTGTTGATGAACACATATCCATCAGTCGAAGCAAATTCTAAAAATCAGTAACGGTTATGTGTTGAATATAACATCATCCCGTCTGCTTCTTTAAATTGTTTAATCATGTTTACTGCTTGATCAATTTTAAAAGACATATTAAGTCCCCCTTTTTTTTATTTATTATTTTTTCTTAATTTCAGTGTGTGCAACAGCAACACGACAGTTGTTGCAATATTTGTTTAATGTTAATTTTTCAGGAGTTGTTTTAACATTTTTAGTCGAAATATAATTAATGTTCTTGCACTCAGTACATTGGAAACGAACACCACGTTTTACAGCCATATTTTCACCTCAACATCTATGTATCTTACTTTTACAATACTAATAATATATTATAATATATTTACGTCTTTTTATTAAGAGAAACTTCAAAGGACCCCGATAAAATATGAAACAATCGCCATATATTAGCAAATATGACTACATTGGATACTATACGAAACAAAAAAATATGTGATTCTTTAGTAACCAAGAAATCAAAGCTCAAATCCAATTACAAACAAAATTAGCAAAAACTAAAATTCAACCCGGATATTTTACTGATCTAGTTGATGATGAAGACGAAGATGAAGCGGAAGAATTCGACAGTTATGATTATTATCAGGAATACAAGGAGTTCTTAGATCAAAATGCTAATTTAGATACGAATGATCCAAAAATATCTGAAGGTATCATTCTAGACTATAAATCCCAAGAACACGTTAAAAATACATTTGCTCATATCTCAAATGTAATTGATTGTGATGTTACTTTTAAAAAATTAAGCATGCCTGAACGTTATACTAAAACCCAAGAGTTTTTGAATAGTGACGAAGATTTTATTTTGTTTCAACCAGTATTTATTACCGGTAATAAAATTACCAAACCAGATGCTTTAGTGCGTGAAGGTGATGAACTACACATTATTGAAACTAAGGGAACAAGTAGTGTCAAACTGCGTCATATCCTCGACTTGTATTATCAATATGAAGTAATTGGTAAAAACCCTGATGTACTGAATCGTTTTGCTTGCCATTTTTATTTATGTATTGTTAAATACGAACGTTTAGATGTTATTGACCAGGTTAGTTTTATTATTTCACCATACTATGTGCACCAAAAAAATGGTTTAAGTTATGATAATGAAAAAATTCGCAATTTCTTATCTGACGAACAAGCTGATTATTATAAGCGCAATTTAAAACAGGGTCGTTATATTAAATTAGATGCACAAGGATCATTAATTGAAGAGTTTGTGAATGATTTTAGTGGTTTATTGTGGGATGATTTACTTGATCCCGATTTTTTGGCTAATCAAGAAGAGTTAATATCCTTAATAACGACTGATCCCAACCTTAAGAATTATTTAAACGCTCGGTACGGTTTAGAACCATTCTTTGAAAAAATTAATCAAATTTTTCTGGAATTTGATCGTGTGATAACCGAATTAGAAGAGCATAAGGCATATTTATTAGCAAAACAAAAAAACAGTCCAACGAACATCATTCCCGAACCTTTTATACCTTCCAACAATGATAAAGGCTTTTTTAAAGATAATGATTTCTTTTTAGATTTACGTACCCTATACCAATACGAAAATTACCAGTTATGTAAGTTTAGTGGTTATGTATTCCCGCACGCCATTTTTAAATACGGTAATATAAACCATCATAATGACTTACAACAAGCTTTTCAACAAGTTAAACGCCAATCTCAATATGATTTATACGCCAAAAACCAAATCATTATTAATCAAGCCAATGTGCAATCATTACTAGCAAAATTAAAACCAAATAAAGTTTATTTTGATTTTGAATCAATTAATACAGCCATTAGAGTTTATGATCAAACATATGCCTTCACACAAATCATCACGCAAAACTCAGTCATAGTAAGACATGAATCAGATGATTTAGAACAATTAAATTGTACAAATCTCATGTGTGATCCTTTAAAAATTGATCGTCAATGATTCAAAGATGTCGTAGATAGTTTATACTATGGCGATGATTATTCTTATGTAGTCTATAATAAGTCTTTTGAACAAACCCGGTTAAAAGAAATGCAGACATATATAAATGAACCTGAATACACCAAGAAAATCACATGTATTATTCGTAATTTATTTGATCTAGCTGATTTCTTTACTGTGCGAAACCTTGAAAAAATAAATATTTTAATCCCTGATTTATGTGGTTTTTATTCTATTAAAAAAATCTTGCCATTAGTCGCTAAATATTATCCTGATTTTTTTCATAAAACTAAATGTTATGATTACAAAACCTTAGCTATTGGGAATGGTTTAGAGTGTCAAATCAAGACCGCTAAGCGGGTTTTTAAAACGCTAGATGATGAACAATGAAACGAATTCATGAAAGAAGCTAAAATTTATTGTGAAAATGATGTTCGCGCTATGATTGCAGTAGAACTTTATGCTTTACAAATCTTAAAAAACCAAAATATCTTGTAATTAGCTTTTTTTACATTAAAAAATCGATTTCTCTCAATAAACTTGTGCGAATCGTGTAAGATATTAATGATAATATGCGGAAGCATATATTTTAAATATGTTTAAAAAGGGGTTTTTATGCAAAAATTAAACAAAAAATATGATCCAATTCAAATTCAAAAAGATAAACATCTGTTCTGAAAAGATCAAGCTATTTTCACTAAACACAATCCTGATCTAAAACCCTTCACTGTTGTTTTACCACCACCCAATGTAACCGGTCATTTACACATCGGACATGCTTATGGTTTTAGTTTACCAGACATTATTGTGCGTTATAAAAAATTACGAAATTTTGACGCTTTTATTATTCCGGGAACTGACCACGCTGGAATTGCGACACAAACAAAATTTGAGAAAATTTTGCAAGATACAGAGCAACAAAATAAAACAACATTAGGACGAACAGAATTTTTAAAAAAACTAACAAATTGAAAAAACGAACAGGAACAATATATTCGTAAACAATTTGCTGCCTTGAATTTAGGAATGGACGAAAACCACTATTTATTCACACTTGATGAAGATGTGAATAAAGTAGTATCGGAGGTTTTTGTCAAACTTTATAATGAAAAACTAATTTATCAAGCAAATAAATTAGTCAACTGAGACCCCGTTTTACAAACAGCTATTTCTGATGTCGAAGTTATCCACGAAAACGTTAAAGGGAAACTTTATTATATTCAATATGAAACAGCTGATCAACAAGATAGCGTTATTGTAGCCACATCTCGACCAGAAACTATGTTTGGTGATAAAGTTCTTTTTATGCACCCTGAAGATCAACGTTATAAACATTTATGAAACAAACAATTCATCAATCCAATTAACGGTCAATTAATGAATGTTTTATTGGATGATTATATCGATCTAGAATTTGGTACTGGTGTAATGAAATGTACTCCAGCTCACGACTTTAACGACTACGAATTAGCTAAAAAACACAATTTAGAATTAATTAATATTATGAATCCAGATGGAACGCTAAACGAATTGTGTGATGAATTCGCCAACATCGATCGTCTACAAGCGCGCGACTTAATTGTAGCCAAATTAAAAGCCAACAACCACCTTGTGAAAGTTGAAGAATATGAGACATCAATCGGTTTATCACAACGTTCAAATGCAGTTGTTGAGCCCTTACTATCTCTACAATGATTCATCAAAATGCAAGATATAGTTAAACAAACCATTAGTCTACAAACAAATGAAAAAACTCAAGCCACATTCTATCCACCACGTTTTCATAAAGCATTAATGCAATGATTAGAAAATACGCAAGACTGATGTATTTCACGACAACTATGATGAGGACACCGCATTCCCGTTTATTATCACAAACAAGATGGTAGCGTTTATGTAGGTGTTAATCCACCAGCAGATTCAGAAAATTACGTTCAAGATGAAGATGTATTGGATACATGATTCTCTTCTGGACTATGACCACTATTAACAACTAAATGACAAAAAAATCCGGAGTTCTTTAACCATTATTTCCCGACATCATTGATGGTAACAGGTATGGATATCTTGTTCTTCTGAGTTTCAAGAATGATGAATTTTAGTGGATATTTAACCCAAGAATTACCTTTTAAGGATGTTTTAATTCATGGTTTAATTCGAGATTCTCAAGGACGAAAAATGTCTAAATCATTAAATAATGGAATTGATCCATTTGATATTATTAATGAATATGGTTTAGATGCTATGCGAGTTTATTTCGCCTCATCAACAAGTATTGGTGAAGACTTAAACTTCAGTCAAGAAAAAATAAGTAGTGCATGAAATTATTTAAATAAAATTTGAAATGTAGCTGTCTTCTTAGATCAATTCTTTGATAAAGACTTAGCTAATGATCAACTGGTAACAATTCCCCAACCAAAACACCCAATTAACCAATGAATTATGCAATCATTAGCTAATTGTATTGACGAATATATTAAAAACATGGATAAATATAATTTAGTTGTAGTCAGCAAAGATTTATTCAACTTCTTATATGACGTTTATGCTTCTAAATATTTAGAATATACAAAAGTGCTTTTAGATGATCCAAGCGTTGCACACGAAACTAAAACAACGATGTTCTTTGTCTTTTATGAATTCTTGAAGTTATTGCACCCTTTCGCAAACAACTTAAGCGAAGAATTATGATTACATTGAAACACTAATCATGAATCTATCTTAAAATCAACAATTAATCCTTTCGAGTTTAATACAAATAACACAGATGCACAAATGATTAATGACTTAATTTTTAACATCCGAAATTGAAGAGCAGCAAATAATGTTGGAAATAAAAACCCTTTAGTATTTGTGATCAATAATCAAGCACACGAAGCTAAATTAAGCCTATATAATCAAATTTTAAAAATTGTCAACACTGAACTAGTCTTTGAAACAATCTCTGACAAACAGTATAATACTTCATTGATTGTGAATGATTTAGTATTGCAAATGAATTTTGATAATACAGAACAAATTAATTTACAAAGACAAAATTTATTAACAAAAAAAGAATTCTTGTTAAACGAAATTAAACGTTGTCAAAATTTATTAAATAATCCCAAATATCTAGCTAAAGCGCCTGAACACTTAGTTAATAAAGAAAAAGAAAAACTAGTTAGTTTCGAAGCCCAACTGCAAGAAGTTTTAAATTTATTAGAAAAGTAGGTCAACTCATATGTTAAACATTGTTTTATTTGAACCAGAAATCATTGAAAACGCCGGAAATATTGCGCGCATGTGTGTTGGTTTTAACGCTCGTTTACATTTAATCAGACCCTATGGTTTCATTTTACGAACTGATAAATTTAACAAGGATTTTATACGTACTGCCACTAACCATCTTGAACATTTAGAATTGTTGGAATATGATGATTTTGAACAATTTGTAACTATGAACAATGTGCAAGATAAAGAAATTTATCTCTTTACTCGTTACGGAACAAAAGCACCATCAGATTATGTTTATGAAAATTGGGATGAGGCCGAAATTTATCTAATGTTCGGTAAAGAATCAACAGGAATCGATCACGCTATTTTGCAAAAATACAGCCAATGAATTCGCATTCCATCATCTTATAATCTGCGCAGCCTAAACATTGCTAATTCAGTAGCAATGGGTATGTATGAAGTTGCTCGCCAGAACGAATATAAAAATTTATTAAAATACGAACCACACAAAAAGTTTGAGGTTTAAAATGCGTTTAAGAAATAATAAAAATGCCCCTGATTATTTAGCCCAGCAAACTAAATATATTATTCAGGATAAAACAGCTTTAAAAAAAGAATGTCTCCGTTTATTTAAAAATCCTCATCAATTACTGTATTTAGAAATTGGTATGGGTAAAGGAGATTTCATAATTAACCAAGCTTTACGTAGTCCACACATTAACTTTATCGGACTCGAAAAATTTGATACAGTAATTGTTAAAGCTCATAAAAAAGCTTTACAATTCAACTTACACAACCTGGCCATGATCAGTGCTGATGCGACTGATCTAGCTGAACTATTCAAGGATCTAACGGTTGATCGTTTGTTTTTAAATTTCAGTGATCCATGACCCAAAAAACGCCATGCTAAAAAACGTTTAGTTCACACTAATTTTTTAAATATCTTCGCACAGGTTTTAAAAACAGATGGCGTAATCGAATTTAAAACAGATAATGATGGGCTTTTTGATTACTTGGTCAATGAAGTCATTGCCGAACATCCCGATCAATTTGAAGTCTTATATTTAACATATGACCTTTACGAAAACGATAATGATCCTGAATACATCAAAAATATTCCCACTGAATATGAGCAAAAATTCATAGCTCAAAATATTAAAATTAAAAAAATTATTTTCAAATATAAGCCTTTAGCTTAATATACTTACCTTTAGGTATTAGCTTATATTTGTTATAATTAAAACAGTTTGTCTATAATGACTAAGGAAGGACGGATTGCATGATTAATAACGTCATACATTCAATTTTACACGCAGAACAACCCGGAGGAAACAAGATGATGTTTATGCTCATCATTTTGATTCCGATCGTGATCGTTATTTTCTTTGTCATTAAAAAAAGAAAAAAACAAAATGCGCAGCCCACTTATGTTGGTAATAAATCATCGAAAGATGCTAACGAAGTTTGATTAACAGTTAAAAAATATTTACGTGATATTAACGATAAAGGGAAAGAGGTTATCGACTCTTATGTTGTCCGTCGACCAGATCCCCATAACGTTGGTCAAATGACTAAACTGCAACGAGAAGATTACAAACAGGAAATGGATGATTTAAAAGCATTAAAATCAACTAACCCAACATTGTACCGTGAAGAAATGAAACGGATTAAAAAAGAAAAAACCGCTCGTCCGAAAGAACTGTATGTGGTTTTATTTACCACACGAAATGCTAAAACTTTTGAAGTTGATGAACCAAGAGCATTCGAATGTGAAGTTAAAAATATTAAGATTAATAAAAAAGAAACTAAGCGAGAAATTGAGATTGTTCGTCCATTAGATTATGATGTAGAATACCGATGAATCAAGGAAATGAAAGATCGTGACGATAAGATGCAGCAAAAACAATTGGAAGCTGACCGTAAACGTCAAATGAAAGCTCAAGCTCGTCTTGAAAAACAAAAAAATAAAGAACAAAAAAATAAGAGCAAATAAGCGTTTGCTTGTTTTTTTGTATTAAGGAGGTAAATTATGATTAAGGCAATGTTTTTTGGAACCCCTGAAATTGCTGTTGAAATACTGAAAACCGTACACCACTTACCTGGTGTTGAAATTATGGGTGTTGTTAGTCAACCAGACAAAATGCGTAATCGTAAGAACGCATTAGTCATGACCCCTGTTAAGCAATATTGTGTTGCTAATAATTTATTATGTTTAGCTCCTGCAAAAATTAATGATATTTACGAGGAAATTAAAGCACTAGCTCCCGACATTATTATTACTTGCGCTTATGGGCAATTTATTCCGCAACGTATTATCGATATACCTACTTATAAAATCGTCAACGTCCACGCTTCTTTGTTACCCAAATTACGTGGTGGTGCTCCTATTCACTACGCAATTCTCAATGGTTATCAAACAACAGGAGTAACATTAATGCACACTATTAAACAAATGGATGCTGGGAATATTTTATTTACTAAATCAACAAGTATTGATGAGACAACCACATATGCTAGTTTATTGCAAACCTTAACACAACTAGGTGTGCAATTAATCCAAGAACATTTTTTTGATCTATGTCAACCTGATTTAGTCGGTATACCCCAAGATATGCAAGCAGTTAGCTATGCCTTTAATATTCAAAAAAATGAACGTTATATCAACTTTCACCAACAAGCTTGTTTAGTCAATCGTTTTGTTAACGCTTTAAACGATAAGCCCGTTGCTTTAATGACTTATCATGATACTGATTTTAAGGTTTATCGAATTAAAATTAGTCAACAAAAAAGCGTTAAACAACCTGGGACAATCTTTTATCATGACAAACAATTATTGGTTAGTACATCAGATTTTGATGTTATTTTAGATCAAATTCAATTACCCAATAAAAACATTAGTTATGTACATGATGTCTTAAATGGTAAAAGTATTTTCGATGATTTAAAAAAGGAGTAATACATGTTTAATCGTTTTTCTAACACCCAAAGCAAATTAGCAGCTAGTTTTAAATTAAATACGACTGAAAAATCACCTAATTTAATTAAATTTCTAATTACTTTATTTGTCATTATTATCCCAATGATCATCATCTTCTTACTTCTAGGTGAGCCCAATTTACTAGGGCAAAATAACTTAGTAGCCCAAAACGGTCGTTGATATGGTGAGGGTATCATTAATAAAATAACTTTTCCAAGAGAATTAGGTTTTTATAAATGAATTAACATTAATGATCAAATTGCGAATGCAACTGGTGATCATAAAAAAGCTTTGGAAGCTTTTGCGCAAGAATTTTATCAAACTCACAACTACCATTTTGGAACTGGTGTAATTACTAATTTCTTAATTTGAGTTGTTATGTTAGCCGACTTTATTTTCGGTCTTATCCTAAGCATCATTTTAATCTTTAGCGTAAAAAAAGTTCGTTGAGATATTCTTGTACCTTTAGTTTCGTCATGATTTGGTTTTTTCATCATGATTATTTCAGGATTAATACACGCTCACTTCTGAGGTTATTTAATTCGTTTTGTTCTCGTTTTAGTAGCCTTCATTTTACCAATTATTATTATGGTGCGCATTACGAATGCCTTGATTGCGCGTTCTAAACATGCAGCCGAATATACTGCTGATTTATATAACGAGTACCAAAATGCGGATACTTATTATAAAGCAGGACAAGAACGGATTCTTTTAATGCGTAAGCAAGATCCTAATAAAAAATCAAAATTCAAAATCGAGAAAAAAGATGAATCAAACGAAACGGATACAAAGCCGTTAGATTCATCAACAAACACAAAGGAGTAAACTATGGCATTTGTTGATAAATGTGACATTATTTTAAAAGCCGGAAATGGTGGTAATGGAAAACTAGCCTGACGTCGTGAAACCCATGTCCCTATGGGTGGACCAGCTGGTGGTAATGGTGGGCATGGTGGTTCTATTTATTTTTTAGGATCACATAACGAACTATCATTAGAAAAAATTAAATACAAAAAGAAGTTCAAAGCCGAAAACGGAGAAAACGGAGATATTAAAAATCAACACGGTGCCAATGCCGAAGATGTTTATATCAAAGTGCCATTAGGAACTATTGTTTATAATGAAGACAAAACCCAAGTTTTAGCTGAGGTTTTAATCGATCAACAAGCTTATTTAATCCAACCAGGTGGTTTAGGTGGGCATGGTAATACACACTTTAAAAACGCTTTTCATAAAGCTCCATCATTATATGAGTTTGGGGAAGTAGTTGAAGAATTACGTGTTCATCTAGAATTAAAATCCATTGCTGATATCGGAATTATTGGGTTACCAAATGCTGGTAAATCAACTTTAATTAGTTCGTTTACCAATGCTAAACCAAAAACAGCAGCTTACCAATTTACGACACTAAACCCTATTTTAGGAACAATTTATGATCGTTCAAACCGAATTGTTTTTGCTGATATCCCGGGGTTAATCGAAGGAGCTCATCAAGGGAGTGGTTTAGGGATTGATTTCCTAAAACATATTGAACGTTGTTTTTTATTATTACATTTAATCTCGTTAGATGAAAATGATCACGAAGATATCGTAGGTGCTTACGAAACAATTCGTTACGAATTACAAGCATACGATTCAGCTTTAGCTAATAAACCATTTGTAATTGTCGCTAATAAAATGGATACACCTAATGCTCAAGTGCAATTACAAAAATTACAAAACCACTTAAAAAATCAGACTATCATAACTGTTAGTGCGTTAGATAAAATTAATATCCAAGAAATGCTTGCCACTATCATTCGTATGTACTATGATGAAAAACAAGCCTTTGCTGAACAACAAATTCATGCCGAAGAAATTATGGTTTACCAAAAACCACAAAAAGAATTACAAAAGACTTTGGATGAAACAATTGTTATTGTTAAAGAAGAAGATCATGTCTTCAATGTTACAGGTGAATATTTAAAATTCTGAGTCAACCGTATCCCATTAGTTACTAACGATAATATTGTGCGTTTTAATAATAAATTAGACGCGGTTAAGTTTAAAGAGCAACTACGAGCATATGGTGTGGAAACCAATGATTTAATCAAGGTTTATCACTTAACATTGGAGATGGACTAAAATGTGTACGCGTTTAAAAAGTTATTTGCGAAAACTCTTATTACATTTAGAAAACTACTTAACAACTAATAATATTAAAACTGTTGTCCTTGGTGTTTCAGGTGGTATTGACAGTACTCTGGCTTTATATTTGTTAAAACAAATTAAAACCCCTTTAAAAATTATGCCCGTTTTTATTGATATTGATTCTAAACCCCAAGACAAGGCTGATGTGGTCTTCTTACAATCGATTTTCCCTGAAATTCAGCTGGTTAATTTAAAACCCATTTTGCAAGCTTACCAAGCACATTTAACGGATTTGAATAATCCTAAATTGGTTTATGACAATTTAAAAACACGGATTCGTGCAAATTACTTATATGCACTAGCCAATGAGCATGAGGGGATTGTGATTTCCACCTTAAATTTCAATGAATACCATTTAGGTTTTTTTACGAAATTTGGAGACAGCAATGCTGATTATCATTTACTAATAGGCTTATTAAAATCACAAATTTACAAGATCGCTGACTTTTTAAAAATTGATCAACGTTTTATTAACAAAAAACCATCACCTGGTTTTGATGAACAAACCGATGAAGATCTTCTCGGCTTCTCATATGAAGAATATGAGCAAGTTGTCTTGCAACATAAGCGAATGAAAGCCGATTGTTTAAAAAAGGTTAATCAATTAGTTAAGAAAAACCAACATAAACATTTCGCCATTGACGAATATCTATTAAATGAAAAGGTCCAATCAATTTATGAACAATGAAAATAATACCCCTGTACCTACAAAAACCAGCTTGATGCACAAACTAAAGGATTTTATTAAAACCTTTAAAGGTTTTGTGGTCATTACCTTTTTAGGTTATGTTTTAGTGGCTATTTGTCTTGGAGTTCTTATTTATGCTGTTTTAGAATTAGATACAGCCTTAAAAGATTATCGTGAATGAAATTATGACTATTTAATGAATACATCCGAAACAGAGCAACACGATTTATTAAATATCCAATCACTTTTATCTTTAGAAATTTTTAAATGAGGTTCGGTATTAGGGTGTATGTTGTTTATCATCATCATACTCAATATTAATATTTTTGCTTATTGATCATATTCAAATCACTACATTCCCGAACTAAAGGATAATAAGTTATTGAGTAATTGATTAAAAGCATTTATTAGTAAACAAAAAGCTAATAAAACAGAACCTAAAAAAGACAAAATGCGTAAAACAATTATCAAGAAGGACGGTGCCCAAGATGGTTCAACAAGAAAAACTACTGTTAGAATTAAAAACAAAACTAAGCCAAGCTCAAAATAAGCAACAATTAGTGGAAATCAAAAATATTTTTGTTAAACAAAATTTAACACCTTTATATGGTGAATTAAAGAATGCTACTGACAAAAAAAGCATGGGTTTGTTATTAAATGAATTAAAACTCTCAATTGAGCAAGCCTTTAATGATGCTTGTGTCATTTTTGATGAACAAGATGAACCAAAGGATTTTGGTCTTACAAATAATTTACATTTACCCGCTAATGATTTGAGTCACGGTCACTTACACTTATTTACCCAAACAATTAATGATGTCATTAGTTTTTTCAAACAATTAAACTTTGATATTATCACGGGTGATGAAGTTGTTTTGCAAACAAAAAATTTCGATGCTTTAAATATCAATGAAAATCACCCTGCACGAATGAACGCAGACTCTTTCTTCATTAATCATTCATACATGCTTCGAACACACTGTACAACTAATACAGCTTATTTACTAGAGAATAACCCTTCTCACGACATCAGAATTATGTCGTATGGTAATGTTTATCGGAAAGATGATGATGATGCTACTCATTCACACCAATTTATGCAAATCGATTTCGTGTGAGTTAAAGAAGAATTAAACATTGCTAATTTAAAATGATTAATTACTGAATTTTTAAGTTTCATTTTCCAAAAACAATTGAAAACGCGTTTCCGTTTAAGTTTCTTTCCTTTTACTGAACCAAGTTTTGAAGTTGATGTGGAATGTTTCAAATGTAATGGAGCAGGATGCCACGTTTGTAAACAATCAACATGAATCGAAATTATGGGTGCTGGGATGTTACATCAAAATGTCTTGCAAGCTGCTAATTTACCAACTCATTTATCTGGTTTAGCTTTTGGTATTGGAATTGATCGAATCATTATGTTAAAGCATAATATTGATGATATTCGACACCTATACGCAAACAACCTGAAGTTCAATAAACAATTTTAAAAGGAGTTATTTATGATTATTAGTTACAATTTTTTAAAAACTTTATGCTCCTCTTTAAAACGTGTTAAATTAGTAGATTTATGTCAGGACTTAATGAATTTAGGGTGCGAGGTTGAACAAATTATTCCATACCAACAAGATCCCTTCATCGCTGTGTTTCAAATTATGCAAATTACAGCACATCCAACGCACAAAAAATTAAAAGTTTTAAACCTAAAAAACCAAGATAAGCAAATTCAAATCATCACTAACCAAACATATTTACAAGCAAAAGACTACGTCCTTGTAGCACAGGTTGGTGCTCGTATTGGCGATATAACAATCACTGAGCGTGCTTTTGGCGAACTAGTTTCCCAAGGTATGTTATTAAGTGTTGCTGAACTTGATCCCACAGCAGCTGCTCATTACCATTGTGATGACTTAGCTCAAGTGATTACCGATACCAGTGCCGCTGGTGTTAAACAAAAACTCCAAGCTTTAGATTTAAGTGATTATCTTTTAGATTTGTCATTACCTTCTAACCGTAATGAATTAAATGGCTACCATTTCCTTTGCAAAGAATTAGCAGCACTACATCAAAAAACATTCCAATCGAATGAACGTACCATCATTAGACCATTAGCTAATGATTTTATAAACGGGTCAATGCCTAATCTGGTTAATAATTATTTCCTGGCTGAAATCAAGGATTTTCAAGAACCAATTAGCTTTGCACAGAAGGTTTTACTAGCGCGTCATAATATCACAGTCCACAATAATTTAAATGACCATTTAGATTACTTAACACTGATGACTGCTAATCCCATGCACGCTTTTGATGCTGATTTAATTACTAGTTCCTTAGAAGTTAAAACCCTTGACAAGCCCACAAGTATGCTAGGGATTGACCAAAAAACTTACCAATTAGAAGCGGGCGATTTAGTTCTGTGTGATGGTTCAAAAATCGTGGCACTGTGTGGTATTATGGGAGCTTATGAATACCGTTTAACACCCCAAACTAAACGAGTTTATATCGAATGTGCTAATTTCGATTTTGTATATATTAAAAAAACAGCTAGTCGTTTAAAAATTAATTCACTAGCTGCTAACTTGTTTGCCAAACCACTGAATGTGAACATTACTTATTTAACTGCTCAATACTTACAAACATATTTTCAAGACGCTCTAACTTGAAAACACATTGGAATTAAACAAAAAATGCCTGCGGTATCAGCGAGCATGATTAAGTTACAAAATGTGATTGGTACAACTAATTTAAAAATCAGTAGTATCATCAATTTCTTTGAACTTTTAGGTTATAAGATTAATCGTACACACAGTCAGTTCCATGCACCTTTTTATCGTTGTGATGTTTTAAATGCTTTTGACATTTATGAAGATGCCATGAAGTTATATGACATTAATAAAGTTGCAGCACAACCGGTTTTATATTACGGTCAAATTAGTCAGAAAAATACTATTTATGATTTAATTTACAGTCTTAAGACTAAATTGCAAGCGTACAATTTAATCGAAGCTAAAACCTATCAATTAAAAGCTAAAGACAATGCTTTAGCTTTTAATTGATATCACAAAGAACAAGATTTAATTGAAATCCAAAACCCTATATCAATGCATAAAGCATTTTTAAAACTGAACAATGTAGATAGTTTATTAGATGTTTTAATGTACAATATCCATTACAAAAACAACCTGTTCAATGTTTTCGAATGTGTTGATTTAAATGTCTTAAACAAACCAAAGGCATTGAATCTAACTTTAGTTTGTCCAATGCCTTTAATTCGTAATACTGTTAATAAAGATGCTGTAAACAACAATTTGTTAACTATGAAATCACTGGTTTCAATGGTGTGTAAACATTTTTGCTTAGATTTTAGTTATTTACCTAACACGCAAGCTTGTGAATTAAATCCACAACAATCATTGGCTTTAAGTTTGGATGATGTTAATGTTCATGGATACGTTGGTTTAATGACTCAAAAAAGTCTTAAACAATACGATTTAAACGAACCGGTTTATCTTTTAAACATGAATATTCCTTACAGTTTTATCAAACAAGCTAATCCAACCATTTATTGTCCAATTAGTACAACCCATGACGTCATCAAAGATGTTTCCATCGCTTATCACGATGATGTTGATTTAACGAAAGTCTTAGACGAATTGAATCAACAAGACTATATTGTGCAAACGCAAATCATTGATGCTTATCAAAAAGATCAAGCCACAATTTATACAATTCGTGTAAATATTAATTTAAGAGACCAAAATCTAGATAATAACCAAATTAAAAATTACTTAGAACAAATCGAAAATATCTTAAAGAGTTACTTGTAGTTAACTCGCGCTAAATATAAACCACATCCAGGGACAATCGCTTGAGCTTGACCCTTATGAGGTTTTTCTAAAAAGGTTTGTAAGGTCTTTAAATCAGTCTTGCCTTGCATTAGTTTAAGCAAACTACCTACAATCATGCGCACCATATTTTTTAAAAAACCATTCCCTGATACATAGATTTTTATCTTTTTTGTTGTTTCAGTAAATGAAATATCAGTAATCGTACGCACTGTTTGATCTAATTCACTTGTGCTGTATGACAAGAAATCATGCGTCCCCAAAAACAAATCTTTAAATTGTTCAAACTGCACTTGATCTCAGATTAATGCTTCATCATAATATGCATAATGGCGTTCGTAGATGTTATATGTTTTATTAATGACATAAACATATGTTTTATTCACAGCCATATATTGTGCATGAAAATCCTGATCAACAACTTGAACATCTAATATGCGAATATCCTCTGGCAAAAAAGCGTTCACAGCTTTTAAGATAACATGTGCTGGATATGTCAAGGCCTCATGTTGCACATTACATACTTGCTCTAAAGCGTGCACGTAACGATCAGTCCGCCCTGAACCAATAACTTTAATTTCGTCAGTAATTTTAAATGCTTTTTGAAAAGCCTGCGAAATACTTGCTTGGACACTTGGTTTATTTGGTTGAACAGCTCAACCATAGTAATTGTGTCCATCGTATGTTAGTGTAATTTTATAATTCATCTACTATCAACTTCTTTTAAAATATAATTATCATAACAAAAAAAGGATCCGCTTATGTACAATCATAATAAAATAGAAAAAAAATGACAAAAACATTGGTTAGAAAATAAAACCTTTCGTTTTGTTGACAATGCCCAAAATCCAAAATGCTACGTTTTAGATATGTTTCCCTACCCTAGTGGTAAGGGTTTACACGTTGGCCATCCCAAAGGTTATACGGCAACTGATGTCATCTCACGTTTTAAACGTTTAAACGGTTTTGATGTCCTTCACCCCATTGGTTGAGATGCTTTTGGTTTGCCAGCTGAACAATATGCTTTGGAAACTAATAATCACCCGCGTGACTTTACTAGCCATAACATCGAGGTTTTCCGTAAACAATTACAAATGTTAGGTTTTGATTATGATTATGATAAAGAAGTCAACACCACTGACCCTCAATTCTACATGTGAACTCAATGAATATTCATTCAATTATACAAACATGATTTAGCCGAAATCAAAGATATTGACGTTAATTGATGTCCTAAATTAGGAACTGTGTTGAGTAATGAAGAAATTGTTTATGATGATCAAAACCAACCGGTTAGTGAACGGGGCAAATACCCAGTTTTCAAGAAGCCTATGAAGCAATGAGTATTAAAAATTAGTGCTTATGCAGAACGTTTATTAGAAAACTTAAAAGACTTAGATTTTTCATCATCCCTAAAAGCTTTACAAACTAATTGAATCGGCCGTTCGGAAGGTTATAGTGTTGATTTTGTTTTGGAACAAACAAATACAACATTACCTGTTTTCACTACGCGTTTAGATACAATTTATGGCGTGAGTTTTGTGGGTATGGCTTATGATCATCTGCAAGTTAATGATTTATTAATCCCTCAATCACGCCAAAAAGCCGTTAAAGAATTTTTAGAACAAGTCAAGAACACTTCTGATCGTCAACGTTTAGCTAATCAAGAAAAAAATGGTGTTTTCACAGGGCTTTATGTCATTAACCCGATTAACAACGAAAAAGTGCCATTATTTTTAGTTGATTATGTTTTAAGTAGTTTTGCAACTGGGATTGTCATGGGGGTTCCTGCTCATGATGATCGTGATTTCTTATTTGCTCAAAAATATGATTTGCCAATCATTTCTGTCATCGAGACGACCCACGAATTACCCTATGTGTACGATGGGGCACACATTAACTCACCATTAATAAATGGTTTAAATAAAAACGAAGCTATAAATGTTTTAGGGGAATATTTACAAAGTCACAAACTAGGATTAAAACAAACCTTCTATAAACTTCGTGACTGAGTTTTTTCACGTCAACGTTATTGAGGTGAACCTTTCCCTGTTTTATTTGATCCACAAGGAAAAATTAAATTACTAGAAGATTTACCAGTCTTATTACCAGATCTAGATAACTTCCATCCAAGTGGTGATGGTCAAAGTCCATTAGCCAATAATCATGAATGATTATACGTTGAAATCGATGGTGTTAAGTATCGTCGTGAAACAAATACCATGCCACAATGAGCTGGTTCATCATGATATTATTTAGCTTATATTTTAAAAAACCCTGATGGAACTTATTTGCCATTAAATTCATCAGCAGCTTATGAACGTTTCCAAAAATGATTACCTGTTGACCTTTATATAGGTGGTCAAGAACATGCTGTTTTACATTTACTTTACGCTCGTTTCTGACACGCTTTTTTATATGACATTAAAGTAGTCCCAACTAAAGAACCTTTCCAAAAGGTCATTAATCAAGGAATGATTCTTGGCCCTAATGGTGAAAAAATGTCTAAATCAAAAGGCAATGTAATTAATCCCGATGAAATTATCGCTTCACATGGTGCTGATACCTTACGTTTATATGAGATGTTTATGGGTCCATTAACCGCATCTCTACCTTGAAGTGATGAAGGCTTAGATGGAATGCGTAAATGATTAGACCGTGTCTATCGTTTATACACAAACGCCAACGAACTGAGCGTTATTTCTAGTATTGATCAACTAGCTGAAGAAGTTGTTTATAGTTATCATAAAATGGTCAAGAATGTTACACAAGCACTAAACGAATACAGTTTTAACATTGCTATTAGTGAAATGATGGTTTTTGTTAATGTTCTTTATAAACATAAACAAATTAACTACGAACTATTAGATAATCTTTTAATTATGCTTTCTTGTTTTACACCCCACCTAACACAAGAGTTATATAGCTACAACCACCCAGATATGTCAGTTGCCCACCAAAAATGACCGACATATAACCCAGATAAATTAATTCAATCGCACATTAGCCTGCCTATTCAATTTAACGGGAAACTAAAACAAACACTTAAAGTCGCCAAAGATTTATCATTAGATGAATTGCAATCATTAATTCAAGCTGATCCAGTCATGCAAAATCATTTAGAACAAGTCGAAGTTCTTAAGGTCATCCATGTGCCCAATAAAATTATTAACTTCGTAGTTAAGCCGAAATAATATGAGTTATCAAAAATATTTATACCCCCAAACAAAACCGTTTTTTACAGGTTATTTAAACACACCGGATAATCATCAAATATACTATGAGTTATCAGGTAATCAACAGGGGATTCCTATTGTCTTTATTCATGGTGGACCAGGGGGTGGAACACCCAAAAATGCTCACCGTTTCTTTGATCCCACAAAATATTTTGTCATTACTTTTGATCAAAGAGGGTGTGGTCGTTCACGCCCACTACACGGTTTAAAAAATAATACAACAATGCATTTAGTCAATGACATGGTACTTTTGAAAAAAACTCTCAAAATCGATCAGTGAATATTATTTGGTGGTTCTTGAGGAACAACGCTGGCTTTAGTTTATGCTATCCATCATCCGCAAGATGTTATCAGTATTGTTTTACGTGGAGTTTTCTTAGCTCGCGCATCATCCGTTGAATGATTATACCAAGATGGAGCTAGTTTTATGCGGCCAACAGAATATGCGAATTTTGTGGCTAATTTCAGTGCGCATGAACGAGCTAATGTGATTCAAACATACTACAAATTGCTAAATCATCCAGATCAACAAATCGCACTCAAAGCAGCTTATCAATGAAATGATTGAGAAACATCATTAGTGACGGTGAACAAATTAAAGATTACTAACCGTAATGATGAACAAGAACTAGCAATCGCTAAATTAGAAAACTATTATTTCTATCACCAAAGTTTTTTAGAAGAAGATTTTATTTTAAAAAACTGTGAATCAATTAAGAATATTCCCACATACATCGTACACGGTTTATATGACTTAGATTGTCGACCAGTCGATGCTTATGATTTACACCAAAAACTAAATAATAGTCAATTATTTCTTGTGCCTAAGGCCGGTCATACAACACGTGATACCAATTTAATGAAAGCCGTCATGCACGTCTTAAATGATTTAATAAAATAATAAAAAACACCCTCATGTGGTGTTTTTTTGTTTGCTGATCTAAATAAAATCTATTCTTCTTCGTCTGCTGTTTCTTCTTCATCTGATTCATCAGTACTAGACAAGGTTGTATCCGCATTCGCTGGGTCATTCGTTTTGGAATTTTCTAAATCTACCATCAATAATTCATAACCAAGAATCATTTCCATTTGGTTTAATTGGTTTTCTTCTTTATCATTTAAAATCCTTAATAAATTAAGACTTGCTAAAATCGGGAAGAAGAACAATAAAACAGTGTATTGTCATGTAAATTCATGAAATATTTTTTTCGGTTGTTCGTGATTAAAGAAATTTTGTAAGGTATTTTGTAATTGAACAAAATTACGCAAAATAGCCACAATATTAAACAAATTGTAAACAAAAAATCCTACATAGACAAATAGTAAAGGAAAGGCAAACACCCCAAATCCAGCTAAGGCTTTATATGGTTCTGTTGGACAAATGCTATTACTATTTGCAAATAACGCAATAAAAATAACGAAAGCTGCGAATAAAGAAATTGTTATAATTGACGTTTTATAAATCAAGCGCAGTTGTTTTTTGGTGCGATTTAATAAATTAAGATATTTATCAGCGATCACTTCCTGATTTTTTGAACTACTTATTTGTAGTGATAATTGGTTTGTGTAATTCATTAATTACTCCTAACATTAAAAAATAAATATTTATTATATTATAAATAAAAAAAGCATTACGTTAAATAATGCTTTTTTTGTTTTAATTCAAATAATTAAAAGTCAGAAAGAGAACTCATGCTTACGTCTTGACGTTCTTTTTGTGCAGCAGCATAAACTGGCATTGATTTTAATTGCATCTTTTCAGCAATGATAACTGGCATGAAAGACATAATTTTTGCATTTCAGTTTGTAGCTAAAGCATTATACATGCGTCGAGCTGAAGAGATTTCATTTTCTAATCACGTTGAAGTTGACATTAATTCCATCACGATTGTTGATGATTTTAGGTCTGGATAACGTTCAAAGGCCACATTAACAACTTTTTGCACTTGTGAAATCACTTGTTCATCTTTTTCAATATCGTTTGTTAATTTTAAAGCTCGGTTTGATGTTACTTCATCTAAAACAGTTTTTTCAAATTTATAGTGTGAACGTACTTGTTCAACTAATTTGTTTAAAGTGTCAAATCGTTTAGCTTGATTCACTTGGATTTGTGAAGATGCTTCGTTGACATCATTTTGTTCCGCAATAAAACTATTCTTTGTACGAACCACTCAAATAATCATTGGTATGCACAATAAAACAAAAGATACAATTCAGCAAATAACATATAAAGCTCTTTGTCCCGTTGTTGTTTTAGCAGCAAAAGGTTTGTTAGAAACGTTTGGTTGTAGTCCATCCGGACTTTGTTCTTCTCATAAATTTAAGTTTGACATTTTTACCTCGTATATAATTGAATATATTAATATATTATAATATAATAGTAAAACAACAACATGTTAAATAGGAGGATTTATGAGTAAAAAAATCATTATTGAACTAACAGACGAAGAGTTTGACAAGTTACAAACATTTAAAAATAAAATCGATTCAGCTAATTTATTAGATGCATCAGGCTTTGCAAAGGAAATGTTATTAGATTTAGTGAAAAATTCTTATGATTTCTTAGAACCTGGTTCTAACGACTTTTTAGAACAATTCACAAAACAAATGAAAATGGCCTCAGAACAAATGAAAAATGCCAGCAACATGGACATTGCCAAATTCTTTACTGATATCATGCAAAACAGCAAAGATATGCCAGTAACACCAACAACTGATTCATCTGAAAAAGAAGAAAAAACAACTGAGCAAAAACCACCTCGTGTAAGAAAAGCATAATCCTATATGCAAATAATAACCTCAATTAAAAACCCTTTAGTTGTCCATACAATCAAATTAGTACAAGACAAAAAATATCGTGAGGAGCACCAAGCATTCGTCATTGAAAACACTAAATTATTAGATGAAGCAATCGCTAATCATGCACAAATTACTCACTTATTTGTTGACGATAATTATTATGAAAAAAACTATGAACAAGTTTTTCCCTATACCCTAATTCAAGGGATGGAGATTATTCGTGTCAGCTCATCGGTTTGTAAAAAAATGAGCAGTAATGTGCAAACAGGCATTTTATTTGCCATCATCAAAATATCAGACAAGGAATTTATAAGATCAAGCTCTTGCTTATTTTTAGATCATATTCAAGACCCTGGTAATTTAGGCACTATTTTACGATCAGCTGTGGCTTTTAATGTGCCCAATATTGTATTACACAATTGTGCTGATTTATATAATCCCAAAACCATTAAAGCTAGTATGGGAGCTATTTTTAAAATTAATCCGCTCGTTATGAATGAACAATCTGATGCTATTAATTTTTTAAAAAACACAAAATTAACCAAAATTGCTTCAGCTTTATTACCTAATGCCATCTCTTTAAAAGAAGTGTCCAAGCCAACTGCATATTGCTTATTGGTCGGTAATGAAGGACACGGATTAAACCCACTGTTTATTGATTGTGCTGATCTGATAGCCAAAATCAATCTACATAATACTGAATCATTGAACGTGACAACTGCCACAAGTATTTTTTTATACTCATTAGATAACAATGAACAATAAATTTTTTCTAATCACAGATACTCCCCTTTTTGTGCAAAAATGATTACAAGCAAAGAGTATATCGAATGTTCAACAGATCCTTCAAACTGAACTAATTGATACGTTAGATGCAGCTAGTCAAGAACTGCTTTTTGCAACTACACAAACTATTTTAGTTAAAGATACCATCTTTTTTAAAACGCTGGCTGATTTTAAAAATTTTCAAAAATTAGAACAGCATCCCCAATATGAACACACTACAATTATTTTTGTTATTGACTTTAAAAACCTGAGCCGTTCAGCTGAAATTAATAACTTTTTAAAAGATAACAATGGCTTTTTTGATGTTCAATGAAACGAAAAAGCTGCGCGCGAATACGTTATGCAAACTTGTCAAGAACATCAAATTTATATAGATCGTTCAGTGGTAAATGATCTAGTCAATAATACATTATGCAATCGTTTAATTCTTGAACAAGAAATGAATAAACTAATTTGTTCACAAGTTAAAAAGATTGATGCACAAACGCTACTAACCTACACTTCTGTTTATGAAGATAGTAATATTTTTCAATTAATCAACTTTTTGTTTGATCGAAATTATACCCAATGTTTTTCGTTGTTGCAAAAACTTAAATATAATAATTTTGATGAAAATATCATTATTACGACCATGATTAGCATCTTTGTTAATTATTTAGCTTTTAAGAAACTGATGTTACAAAAGAAGAATTTGTCTCAAGTTATGCAGATTCTAGAATTATCAGATTTCCAAGCTCGTAGATATCAACAATACACGCAAAAAATGAGTTACACACATCTTTATGAGCAAATAAAAAAACTAATTATTTTAGATAATGATATAAAATCAAGTAAAATTAATAAGATTCTAGGTTTCTATAATTGAATCTATAATTTTTGAAAGGAGTCTTAAATGATCGATAATCAACAAAGTATCGTGTCGCTGCGACATAAAACTAATACTTATTTGAATATTGTTTTTTTAAACCAAAAATTAAATCACGCTGTTGCCACAGATGATAATTTTGCTAATATTGTCCACAAAACAATTGGCTTATTAAAAAGTTTAGAAACACAATCGACAGATGAACAAATGCTGGCTCACAGCCCTGAATTTGCTAAAGCTTATCAAGCATATTATCCTCAAGCCCAAGCATTCACATACGAATTAACTGACGAGGATGATGTTGAAGATTTATTATCTTCCCTACAACACTATGTAAAAAATAGTTATGAATTAGATTTAAATACTTTTTATGATCAATTTTACAGCGTTAGTTTTGTCTATGATCAACAACAATCATACGGTTACGAAGCTAGTTCATCAAACACAGAAAACCAAACTGCACAACACATTAGTAGCGATCAAGTAATTGATTTGCCTGATGACGAAACAAAAGATGAGGCCGAAGATTTTTCAGAAGCAGCAGCATCACAAGACCAACCAAATAACAATGGCGAAAAATTCGAAGAAGAATTTAAACACCAATATTTAGAACAAGCGGCTTTAATGGTTTGAAACCAACAAGTTATTGATAATAAAATTTATATTTTCAAAACTAAACCAAAAATTATTCCTATTTTAAAATCATTAATTTTCGCCTTCTTAATTTTGTTATTTGTTGTTTCAATTGTCACATATGCTACTTATACCATTGTTACGCATAGTGATATTCTCTATGGACAACTTGTTTATACTGAAAAAGCCAACGGGCTTGAAGCAGTAACCACCACAAAAGCAGTACGTTTAAGTGATATGACTGCCAAGTCTATTCCCGTCCAATTAATTGCCTCGGGGTTGATTGCTATTTTTATGGGGATTTCGATTTTCAAGAAAAAAGTTAACGAAAATAACAAATATGCTTTCAAATTCGGATTCTTTGGTTTCTTTATTGTTGCCATTTTCATTATCGCTATCGTTGAAATGTTTAATAAGAGTGCTATTAATTTCCATAACGGTAACATCGTTACAGAATTTAACAAAGTTCTAAATTTCTCTTATGGTATTTATGATAAAACAACATTATATGTAGAGACTTTGCACAACATCCAATTAAGCTCTATCGACGCTTTCCAAGCTCCTTTCAATCAGTTAAAAGATATTTGAGTAGTTAGTTTCGTCTTCAAAATGATCGAATTCAGTTGCATCTTTGCTTTATTAGTAGTCATCATTATAGCCATGATTTTCCGTCCTAAATATGACCATGAACGAAATGCTTTAATCATTCAACAAATTCGTGAAGATATCTTAAATAATAAAATCAATCCTAACCAATACATGCGTCGATCACAATCAATGTTTTCTAGATTGTTTGATCTTTAGAAAGGATCTAATGTTTCGTTTTAATACATCACATTTAGCC
Organism: Ureaplasma miroungigenitalium; assembly: GCF_025780085.1. GTDB lineage: Bacteria > Bacillota_I > Bacilli_A > Mycoplasmatales > Mycoplasmoidaceae > Ureaplasma > Ureaplasma miroungigenitalium. Next base: position 201,198 of record NZ_JAOXHL010000001.1, read on the forward strand.
AAAACCAAACATTTTACAAAACTAAAAAGTAAATTTTTAGTTTTTTTATTCCCCTTTTATCCCTTCAAATTATTTACCACAATTAATTTAATGACTTTTTATGCCCTCCTGTTTGGTTTACGTTTAGGTTTAAGTTTTTTAAATATTAAAATAACTGGTGTACATACAACTATTTCGTTTGCTTGATTACCATTGATGGTGATGGGTTGATATTTTGGTCCAGTAATTGGTTTCTTATCTGGTATTTTAACTGATACAGTTAGTTGGTTATTACATCCGGGTGTTTGGTTTTGATTATATGCTATTCAAGAACCAATCCTAGGGTTAATTGCTGGTTTATTAGGTAGCTTTGCTCAATTACGCAAGCACACCAACCGACCAATCATTGATTTAATTATTTCGCAATTTTTTTATTTCATTTTCATAGTCTTCACATTTTTCTTAGTTATTCAATTAGTTAATCTGGATACTCCTGTTTTCCGTTTACTAAACAAAAAGAAAAGTCAATTCAACATTGAAGACGAATTTATTAATACTTTCAAATATTTAGCTTTAGCTTTTTTATCCGCCTTCTTCATTTGCACTGAGACTTTTATTATTGTCTATTATTTTAAAAACCGTCAAAAGGATAAAAAACATTTAATCTACTTTTTGTATGCCAGCATGATCGCTTTAACATCAACGCTCTTATTTTCGTTTGCCTTAGGACCGATTAGTAGTGTGATGTATTTAGAGTATATTGGCAAAAAAGCTACCTTATATTTAAAATATGGTGCCAACTATTATCTATTGCCTCGCATAATTAAAGAGTCTATTAAGACACCTATTTACATTATTTTATTGTCAACGGTGATTCAAAGTTTTGATTTTGTGGTAACAAACCTCAAAAATATTGCTCGCAACAAGTGACATAAGACACCCTTTTGGCTGCCTAAAAAACTCATTAAACCACGTTAAATTTGCTTTCATTACCTAATTATGTTAAAATAATATAGTAAGATTTGTATTTTAGAAAAACAACGACGACCCCTAAGGTTGTCGTTTCTTTATTCTTATTACGAAAGGAAATGAAAAATGAGTAAACAAGAATCTGGTCTATTAAAAATAATGAAAGAGATCGCTATTGAAAAAGATATTTCAATTACAGATATTCATAATATTTTATTAGACGCTTTTTTAAAAACATATAAACGTTCTCGCCCTGATGAAGATGTTGCTTTTCAAATTGACTTAGAAAACGGTAACATTGTGGTTTCAGAAAAATATAAAGTGGTGAGTGACGATTTACACGATAGTGATGATTTTGACGATACGATTCAAATGTTGCACAAAGATGCTTTAGTATTTGACCCTAAAATCAAAGTGAATGATACGTTAACAATTCATCCATCTGTACAAGATGTTTTTACCCCCTATGAAGTAGCTCAAATTCTGCAATTATTAAAACAAAGAACAACGGAATTACACAATAAAAAAGTTTCACAATACTGAGAGCCAATGATCAATACTGTTGTTTATGCTAAAGTTGTTGAAGTTAGTCAACACAACGAGCATATTAATGGTTATCACGTTCAATTAGAAGATAAATGAAACACTAAGGGTTATTTATCTAGTCGTGAAATTGTTCGTGGTGAAACTTTTACAGTCGGCAACTCATATTACTTTGCGATTAAAGAAGTTAAAGAACAAAGTAAATTATGACCGGTATTATTATCACGTAAAGAACCTGCATTAATTAAAGCGATTATCACTAACGAAGCTGTTGATGTTGCAAATGGAACAATTGAAATTAATGCTATTGCTCGTGATGCAGGCTTTAAAACAAAAGTGGCTGTTTCTTCAAACAACCCGCACGTTGACCCAGTGGGTTCAATTATCGGACAAGATGCTAACATTTTAAAAACTATTCAACAACAAATTGGTGAAGAACGATTAGACGTTGTTAAATATTCAAACGACAAGGAAACATTTATTGCGAATGCTATTGGTATTAACAACATTTTAGGAATGATTGTTAAAAATGAGCCAAACGAAGATCCTAATGCACCTTATAAGATTAAACAACTAGTCACAGTTATTGTAACTAACGAATCATTCCCTAAAATTATTGGTCGACAAGGGAAAAATATTCGTTTAATTTCTAAACTAGTACAAGCTAATATCGATGTTAAATCAATTAAGGATGCACAAGAGCAAAACCTTGTATATGAATCATTTAACAAAGATGTTTTACACCAAAAACAAATGCATTTGATTAACCAAAAAAATCAATCAAATGACGAAGTTTTAGCGATGTTACATGCTGAGGATAATGACGCAGAACTTGATGCTCATCAATCAGTGGTTGATCACAAGCCAATAAGTCAACCCATCGAGACGAATGATCATCTAGAAGAACCAGTTGATCAAAACGATGAAAATGATGAAAACTGAGTAGCAGAAGGTTTTGAAGATTTAATTAATAACTAATGGCTAAATTTTTAAATACAAGCTTACGGACTTGCATTATCTCACGCCAAAAACACCATCCATCTAAAATGTTACGTTTTAGCATTGACCAACAAAAAAATCTGTGTTTTCATGATTCACTACATCGTGGTTATTATATATACATCACGCCTGATTCAAATCTAGAAAAAATTATGCGGATTTTAATTCAGCGTTATAATTGTAATAATATGGATGAGGTGCTGAGTTTTTTAACAAGTTATCAGAAAAACTTGCAATCAAAATAATTTTTACATATAAAGGAGCGAACATATGGCAAAGAAAAATAACAAACAAACGAAAGATAAACGTCAAAGTATTGATATCAAAAAACAAATCAAACACGTTGATGTCGGAGTATTTAATGGGACATTTGTCTTTACATCACCATTAACAATTCAGGAATTAGCTCCCAAAATAAATATTCCTACCAATGATATAATTTTGCATTACTTCAAAAAAGGTGTAGTTTATAATTTAAACTCACTTTTAGATGAAACAGCAATTGGTGAATTATGTCTTGAATATGGTCTTGATTTCAAAATCGAAAAAAATGTTTCAGTTGAAAATGTACTAGACAACATTAATTTTGATGATGATGAAAAAGATTTAAAAAAACGACCACCAATCGTAACGATTATGGGCCACGTTGACCACGGTAAAACAACGTTACTAGATACGATTCGTAAAACAGCTGTCGTAAATGATGAAGCTGGTGGGATTACCCAACATATTGGTGCTTACCAAGTTAAAAAGAATGATCACCTAATTACATTCATTGATACTCCTGGACACGAGGCCTTTACAGAAATGCGTGCTCGTGGTGCCAATTTAACTGATATCGTAGTTCTTGTTGTAGCAGCAGATGATGGTATCAAAATGCAAACCGAAGAAGCTATTGACCACGCCAAAGCAGCTGGAGTACCAATTATTGTTTTCGTTAACAAAATGGACAAATATACAGCAGATCCCGAAAAAGTTATTAGCCAATTATCAAGTAAAGATATTGTTGTTGAAGACTTTGGTGGTGATGTCGTTTGCATCAAAGGATCAGCTTTAAAAAATGAAGGGATCAACGAATTATTAGATGCCATCAATGTTTTAGCAGAAATTAATGAATACAAGGCCAATCCTAACCGTTTAGCCTACGGAACAGTCTTGGAAGCTAATTTAGATAAAGGTTTTGGACCAGTAGCCACATTATTAATTCAAAATGGGACTCTAACAAAGGGTGACTATTTAGTAGTAGGTGGAACATATGGGAAGATTCGAAACATGTTTGATGAACACAATCAAGAAGTCGAACAAGCTCTACCATCAAAACCAATTAAGATTTCTGGATTAGACGAAGTTCCTACTGCTGGGGATAAATTCTTAGCTCTAAAAGATGAAAAACAAGCACGTGAAGTGGCTTCATCAATTAAACAAAAAAGAATTCGTTTAGAACGTGCTGAAATGAATCAAGCAGCAAGTATTCGTGAAAAAATTCTTTCAGGAGAATTAAAAAACATTAACTTAATCGTTAAAGCTGACGTACAAGGTTCACTAGAGGCAATTAAGGGTGTTTTAGAAAAAATCGAAATGGAAGGGGTTACAACCACTTTAATTCGCGCTGCTATTGGTGGGGTTACAGAATCTGATATTCGTTTAGCCCAAACATCTCAAGCTCTAATCATCGGTTTTAACGTACGACCTAACCGTGTCATTAAAGAGATTGCTGATGATGCTCGTGTCGATATCTATAGTTATGAAATCATCTATAAATTTAAAGAAGACTTACTAAAATGAATGAAGGGTGAATTAGATCCAATCAAGGTGGAAGAAGTCTTAGGTGAAGCTAAGGTACAACAAACATGAAAACACTCCCAAATTGGAACTATTTGTGGGGTCATTGTTTTAAGTGGAAAAATTAAACGAAATGCTTTGGTCCGAGTTATTCGTGACGATATTGTTATTTATACAAGTAAAATTAATACAATGCAACACAAAAAAGACCAAGTTTCAGAAATGGGCGCTGGTAAAGAATGTGGTTTAACTATCCTAAATTTCAATGATGTCAAAGAAAATGATATTATTGAAGCATATGTTATTAATGAAAAAAGTGTCGATGAGGTTTAATTATGTCAACTAAAATTTTAAAACAAGAAGCTTTCTTAAAAGATATGATCAATGATATTTTAGCTACGAAAGTAACTAATGAACTAGCTAATAAAGCACGAGTAACTTATGTTAAGTTATCTTCTGATTTATCTGTTGCTAAAATCTATGTTGATGCACTAAGTCGTGAACATATTCAAAATGTCCTTGAAGAACTAAACCGTGTGAAAGGTTTTGTTCGTGCGTCGCTAGCAACTGATTGAAAGCATTTCAAACTACCTGAATTAGTCTTTCTAAAAGATGAAACAATCGATTATGCTCAACATATCGAAGATCTTTTAAAACAAATTAATAAATAATTAATACTAGCCAATAAAACATACCTGCTTTTGTGATCAAACAACAGGTATGTTTTTTTATTACTCAAAATGGTTTCTAAAAAAGAGTGGGCAAATAAGCTCATTTAATAGCGTTTAAATTATTAAAAAACTGTTTTTAAATAATTACTTGTTTGTTAAAAAAATATAACTTCTTGTTATGTTAAAATAATTCTGATAAAAGAAAAAAGGTAGTAATATGGCGCAAAAAATTTTTGACACTGAAAAAGCATTTCAAGATGAAATCGTTACACAACTAACACAATTTGGTAATTGAAAGGTTTTAGGATCGAATACCTACGACAATATTCCTTCTAAAATGAATAACGTTAATGAACAACAAATCTATAATAATTGACGTAATATTCTAAATCAAATGAATAAGGATAAATTAGGCGAATACCCCATTACTAATGAGGAATTTTCTCAATTAAAAAATAAAGTTGATCAATATACAAAAACAATCTCAAAGGCCAATGAATCATTACGTGAAGGTTTAATTGTTATCAATCGAACAGAAGAACGCAGTCCGGATTACCAAAAAGACATTTATTTACGTTTCTTTCCCCAAGGAAAGGTTAATCCTGCAGATAATATTTATCAAGTTGCTACCGAAGTTAACATTGAACGAAAAAACAAAAAAAGGCTAGATATTGTTTTATTAATTAACGGTATCCCTTTATTTCACATAGAACTAAAAAAATCAGAAAGTTTATTTAATAAGGCTGCCGAACAAATTCGAACATATTTTAGCAACGGGATATACGAAGGGCTTTTTGGTTTTGTGCAAGTGCTTATAGCTATGACTCCTAGCAGAATGGCGTACTGACCCAACGCTTCAAAATTGAGCAAGTTAGAAAAAAATATTCAAAACCGCATGGTTTGAACAGATTTTAATAATCTAGTCATCAATGATTGAATTACAATTTGCAACCAGTTTTTAAGTATACCTGCAGCTCATAAACTAGTGCAGGATTACAGTATTGCCAATAACGAAGACGATGAATTACTTTTATTAAGAAGTTATCAATTCCATGGAGTTGAAGCTATTATGCAAAAATTCGATAAATCGTCACCAGACGATATTTGGTTAAATGGTGATGGGACTCAAGCTATTAAGGGTGGATATATTTGACATACGACCGGTTCTGGAAAAACACTAACTAGTTTCAAGGTAGCACGTTTATTGTTAGATTATAACTATGCTACAAAGGTTATTTTCGTTGTTGATCGAATTACCTTAAACAACCAAACAGAAGCTGAATTTAATCGTTTTGAAAATCGCAGTAGCGAGGGTGATAGTTGTGTGAGCGTTCCTAACAACTATAACCAATTAGCTAGTAAATTAATCAAACCTGACGTTAATAAACAAATTATTGTTACGACAATTAATAAACTTGGTGACGTGGTAAGAAGTAAGGAAGGTAACGCTCGTTTTGTCAAATTAGCTAACGAGAAATTTGTCTTTATATTCGACGAAGCGCATCGTTCGGTTGCAGGTGACCGTTATGCCTCAATTATTAATTTCTTTAAAAATTCAGTTGTTATCGGTTTCACAGGGACACCTATTTTTGAAAAAGATAATTCTAATTCATTAACAACTAAGGATATTTTCGGTGGCGATAAACCTATCCATACATACACAATCGCTAATGGTATTACTGACAAAAAAGTTTTAAAATTCTCCATCGATTATATTTATTTGGACGAATGCCTAACATACTGAATTTGATGCAAAGCTCATAAAAAAGATATCAATGATTTAGATTCAATTGACGAATTTAAAGCTGATAAGTGAGAAATTTACCAAGAATTAAACACTATGAAGGATTACAAACTTCTAGAACAATGGCAAACCATTAAGAATATGGTCAATGATAAGCAATTAGATAAATCTGAATACAAATCTTTAGAAAAGGTTATTAAAGATGAAGGTGGTTTTGATAATACTTTCTATAAAAATTGTGTGGCGCAATTCATTATGGACGATTGGTACTCACGTAGCTCTAAACGTAATTTTAGTGGTCTTTTTGCTACTTCAAATATTCGCGATGCCATTGATTATTTTTATATTTTCCAAAAAATTATTCAAAATGATCGTACCGGTAAATTTAAAGGTTATAAAATTACAGCCATCTTTGATGATAACATTCCTTCAGATTGGTATTATTTAGATGAAACAATGAAGTATCGGGCAATTCACGATATCATAAGAACCTACAATCATGATTTTAAAACGAATTGAAGAATGGAACAATATAAAAAAGAATTTAAGTATGATGTAACTAACCGATTAGGCCACAAAGCCCAATATAATAAATTAAACGACATTCGTGGTCGATTCCCTGAACATGATGAAGAGCGTATTGATTTAGTAATTGTTGTTTCCCAATTATTAACTGGTTATGATTCAAAATATATCAATACCGTTTATTATGATAAAGAACAAGAAATGGAAAATTTAATCCAGTCTATTTCGCGTACTAATCGGATTCTGAATGATCCTAATTACGAAAGTAAATTATTTGGTAACGCAATCTTTTTCAAGTCCCCATCGACAATGTATATGAACATCCGAACAGCTTTCCAAATGTATGCGCATGCTGATAAATTTGAAATCGTGGAGGTTGAATCATCAGAACAATTAGTGAACGACCAACTAGTTACTTTTGAAGGTTTGAAAGTGCTTTTACAAGAAATCTCTACAATTGATCAAGATGGTTATATTGAATTCCAGATACCAAAAGAACTAACTGAACCGATGCTCTTTCGAATTAAATTTGAAAAGAGTAAAAAGCTTTTTAAAAGAATTTTAGATAACGACAATGCAATCAAAATCAAAAACATCATTGTTAAATTACAAAAAGAATTCCCTGAAAAAGCTGAAAAAATCAAAAACATTTCTCAGGCGATCCCTCAAATCTGAAACGCTTATGAGGATTTTAATATCGATAAAGCCGCTAGTGTATTGCAGCAAAAATTCATTCAACCTCAAGTTTATGTTGAACTAGAGGACGTTAGTTTTGTTGGTAAAAATGATTTTATTACTCCAGAATGAATTTCTCAATTCAACTCGTTAGTAAAAAAAGGATCAGGTGATTTACATCACCCAGTTTGGAATGAAATTAATACTATGGTGCGCAACGATTTTTCACGCCAGGATTTACCAATTATTAAAGAAGTTTTAGATGAATTTAAAAATAAAACTGTCGATGTTAGCAATGAATTACCTTACGACCGAATTCTTATTAAAAAACGTCAACAAGAAGAAAACCAAGTTGTTCAATTAGCCCAAAATTACAACCTCGATGTTGAAGCGGTTAAAAAATTATATTTACGTAAAGAAGACCCTTCGGCTTTATTAGGAATCGAAATCCTTTTTGATACTTATCATATTCAAGATTCAACCATAGCTTATTTAGAAAAATGTAATAGTCATAAAAAACATAAAGGTCAATGATTACGCCGCGAAATTATGAACTCATTTGTCAAAGAACTAAATTATTTACGTGAAAACAAAAAAAACAGCAACTAAAAGTCGCTGTTTGTGGGTTTTGCTATTTTTTTTAAAAAAGACTAGATATCGATCTCATTACGAGATCGATATCTTTGTTTTCAAGTTCATTAATAATATGTAAATAAACACGCTCTGTCGTGTTCATACTAGCGTGTCCTAGTCGTTTAGCAACTGAAGCAATAGAAACACCTGCATACAATAATAATGAAGCGTGTGTATGTCTTAAACCGTGTACTGATATAACTGGAATATTAGCTTTTTTACATCGACGTTCTAGAATATCATTAATAGTTGAATTAAAAATGCGTTTGTTTTTGACAAAAAAAGGTTCATCTTGTGGTAAGTCTTTAATCAACATTGCAAATTGTGATGTTGTTAATCAATCTAATTGGACCTTTCGATTGGATGAGCGATTTTTTGTCGGAGCAAATCCCACACCATCTTTATAATCTCAGGTTTTACTTATATTTAAAATTTGTTTATTAAAATCAAAATCAGCTGGTGTAAGTGCTAGTGCTTCAGAAAATCTTAACCCCGTTTTGGTAATTAGTAAAATTAATCAATCAAAGTTTATTTGATTTTTTAATTTTAAATTTTTAATCAACAATTGTAGCTCGAATTGACTTAAAAATTTAGGTTTTTTATTTCTAGACGGTTGGCAACCTTTGATTACCACTTTTCTTGTGGGATCAATTTCAATTAAACCTTCATCAAAGGCGTCTAAAAGACAACTTTTTAAATGGTGATGAAAATCCATTGTGGTTTGGCGCTCGTGATGTTCAGCGTATGCATTTAGGATGGTTTGATAATTAATTCTATCCAGATCGCATAATCTCATTTCGGGACAAATTTTAATTATTCAATCTAAGGTTGTTAAGTATTTGTTAAAGCTTATTTTTCTAATAGATCCTTTTTTATAAATATGTATTCAGTTTTGAAAATACTTGTACAAAGATATGTCATTTTTCTTCATAATTTCCTCTTTCTAAACCCACGTGAATATTATACTTTTGTGCCTAAAAACTCAAAAGGATATGTTATTTTACAAACGCTTGAGAACAGAGAAACTTTAATGATTTTTATCAATTCGCTGCTGAATGAGGAACTCCGACTACTCATGTAGCTACGTATTATAAAAACGGAAACATCCCCTTTGTTAAAATCCAAGATTTGGAGTGCAAATACATTTTCAAAACTCAGAATTATATAACTAACAAGGCCTTAAAAAATTCTTCTGCTTGATTATTAAAAGCAAATAATTTATTAATATCAAACGGTGCCACAATAGGTAAAATATCGATTAACAAAGTAGATTTGACGACTAAACAAGGGATACTAGGTATTGTTTTGAAAGAGGCCTATAGCCCTGAATTTTTATATTTTTTGTTATCAACAGAATCTTTTCAAAATAAAATAAAAAAGATAACTGTATCTTCAACAATTCCAACACTTTTGCTTAAAAATCTAGACAAACTTAGATTAAATATTCCAGGATCAGAAAAAGAACAAAAAAGACTAACTATTCTGCTTGATAGGATTGAAGAATATATATCACTTCTTCATCGTGAGCATTATCAATGTATTTTATGATTCTTTTTTATGACTTATATGTTTTTTATATCTGCAAAAAAATGAAAGCTTTAAACATTAACTTGTTTGTGCTTTCATTATGCCTGTTTTTTTATACAAACATCTTTTGTAAAAGGGTATTTTTAATATTTTCTAACTTTTCTAACTTACGCTGAAGAAGTGATATACATTTATTTGCATTGTCTAATAATATTGATATTTTTAATTCTTCTTTTTCGATTAACGGAAAGAAAATATTCATGTCTGTAATCATTTCCATACGGACAGAATCTACAGTGTTTTTTGCCGTTTTTTTAACAACCTCTTTTTTAAAATTATGTTGAAAATAATAATAAAAAAACTTTCCATTTATGTCTTTAAAATGCATAATAGCGTAGCACCTTTGATGTAAATCAAATTTTCCAAAAACATAATGGAACGCGTCACCTATTTTTCCATCTCCGGCTGTAATTACAGCTTCTGCATCAAAAATATATTTTTCACTGTAAACCGATGTTTCAGAACGAATGAAAAAAGGGTATTCGCCTCTTTTGGATTGCTGATTAGAATTTGATATACCTGTTGTAACATATGCTAAATCTCCCACTTTTCTCTGTTCTCAAGCGTTTGTAAATTCCTTAAATCTTATTTCTGGATAAGGGTTATTTTTACTAGCAAACATCTTTTGCAAAAGGGTATTTTTAATATTTTCTAACTTTTCTAACTTACGCTGAAGAAGTGATATGGCATCCGCGATCAATTTCAAAAAACATGAAATCATTGTTCTTTCTCTTACATCACAATCATATATTTTAAATTTTGCAACTTCAGAATATAAAAGAGACGGAATAGCACTACTATTTAAAATTTTATTGTTTTTTAAAAATTTATTTAGCATTGAAAAATAATAAAAATCAAGAGTTAAATCATTTTCTTCTTTTAAACACAAGGAAAAAACTGAGTTTCCAGCTCAAAATGCTTCTCTGACTATGTTAACTACACCCACACTGCCTCTGCTTGATATGGTGATTTTATTCGGTAATTGATTAAATTTAAAATATTTGCCCGTAAAAGAAATGGCACCATTATATACTGGATAAAGATAATTTTCTTTTTGTTCTCATTTAGGTATAAATTCACCTGTGAATATTTTAAATACTTCCTCCACTCTTCTCTGTTCTCAAGCGTTTGTAAATTCCTTAAATCTAATGGACGGAACCAATTTATTATTCATCATTATCACCCAATAAATCAACTAATTCTTTAATAGCTTTTAGATCGTATTCATCAGCTTTTAAGTCTTTCAACATAGCTACTAAAGATTGTTCGCTTACTTTTAATTCATCATTAATTTGAGCTAATGTTTGAGCATATTTTTTAGCTAATTTCTCTAATTTAGCAATTTGTTCGTTAATAATATCATACCCTTTATCTAAAATAGATTGTGTTAAATTTGCACTTCATTTAATATGTAATAAGTCGACAAATTTATCTGGTGTTATATTTTTGATAATTTTTGAAAGTGATTCATCAAAAAGAGTTTGTTGTTTTTTTAAAATTTCCTTAGTGTTTTTTAGATTTGCTTTCAACTCATTTAATTCTGCTAATTGATTATCATCAAGACTTTCTTCACTTTCTTTATCAAAAGCAATCTCTTTGATTGATGTATTATATTCGTCAATATTTGCTTGCAAAGCTTGTATTTCTTCTAATTCAACAGCTAAATAAGTTTTTTCAATAGTTTGTGTTTTTTTAAATAAGTCAGGATATCATTGCGTGTTTGAATTTTGAATGTTAGCTAAGATATGATACAAGTCTTTTTTAATGTCTTTAAAAGTGGAAATAGCTTCTTGATATAACTCGTATTTATCTAACATACGAATTTGTGAAATATTATCAAAGAAGAAATTGTCAAATGTTTCTTCTAATTCTTCAACTGCAATATTTTTAATTTGTTCTAAATTTCCTATGTTAGATTTAATAAACGATTGCAATTTGTCAACTACTTGTTCATATTGGGCAAGGTAATTTTGCGTATCAGCGTGTCCTAAAATAATCTCACTAATTTGATTAGGATCAACAAATTCACTATAAGCATTATTTAATGGTTTTAACAATGCTTTTTTCATATTTGGTAAAGATAGTCATAAATCATCAAAAAGCATTAATTCACTATTGGGAACGCCTCCATGTAATGAAGCATAAAGATCATGATAATCTGGTTTTTCGAAAGCGTCAATATAACGCGAAATGTTTAGATTAAAATCATTTTCCTTAATTTCATCAAAATGAACAATTCGAGAAAACTTATCAATATTAGATTTATTAATATATGCGTCAACGACTTTTCGTATGTGTGAAATTTCCATACGATTTGTTGCCCCCGTTTTATTAAATAACTTCGAAGCATCAATAAACTGAATACTTCGATCGTGCTTGTTTTTCCGTAAAACCATAATAATAGTTGCAATACAGGTTCTAAAAAAGATTCCAGCTGGTAAGCCAATTATTGTATCAATATAACCTTTCTCAATTAGTTTTTGACGAATTAATCCCTCGCTAGCACCTCTAAATAACACCCCGTGTGGTAAAACAATAGTCATAATCCCATCTTCTTTTAAGTGGTATAAACTATGCAATAAGAAAGCATAATCAGCTTTTGATTTCGGTGCTATTCCATATTCAATAAAACGCGGATCCCCATGTGCTTCTTCTGCATCTCATTTTAATGAGTAAGGTGGATTTGAAACAACCGCATCAGTGGCACGTAATTCATATGTCGATTCATCACTAGATGTAAAGAAGGGTCAATCACGTTTTAAAGTATCACCGTTACGCACATTAATATCAGCAGAGTTTATGCCGTGCATAATTAAATTCATTCGCGTAATCGTATATGTCGAACTGACTTTTTCTTGAGCATAATAAGTAACGTTATTATTCTTTTTAGAATATTTAGCAAACATATCACCAATGGTAATTAAAAGTGATCCTGATCCAGACGTGGGATCATAAACCGAAATGTTTTCACGATTTTTAAAATGGCGCGCAACAATTTCTGACATTAATTGTGAAACTTCATGGGGTGTATAATATTCTCCACCTTTTTTACCGGCCTCACCAGCAAATTGTTCAACCATGTATTGATAAACAAAACCCAAGACATCAAAATCTTGTTTACCCGTCGGAATATCTTTAATGACATTTAAAATTTTCTTTAAATTTTCACTTTGGGTTCTAGGGTTTTGTCCCAGTTTACCTAGTTCAGATTCATAAACATTAAAAATACCATCGAATAAGATACGAATATTTTCCTGTGTTGATAAATGAGTGTTAAAAGATTTGATGGAATCACTAATTAGTTCAACGCCAAATTTTGTTTCTTGGTTAATTCAATTTTCAAACAAATATTTTGGTTGAATATAAAAACCTAAACTGCTTTGCGAACCTTCAATCAATTGATCTATAGAGTCTTGGCTAATGTTTAGTTCATCAATAAGTTCAGTCTCAGGATTAATATATGCAGAGTCAATTAACTGAATTTGTTCAAAAGTTAATGGTTCAGTCATTCAGTGCATTTCTTTCTTAAAATATTCCACTTGTTTTTGTGATAAAAATTTGTAGAAAAGCATTGCTAGTAAAAAGTTTTTGTGATCATTTTGTTCCAATGAACCTCGCATATTAACTGCGGAATTTCACAATTGTCTAGCTAACTCTTCTTTGTTTATTTTATTATTCATAATATCCCTTTATTGTATCTAGTAAAATATATATCCTATTTATTTTACTAGATACAAGTATGTTTTTAATCTTTTGAAGGTATTTCTGTTTTTTTAAAAACCAAATATGAAAAAATATATTAATTAACAAGCACAGTAAGTGAGTACCCACTTACGAAAAATTGATGAAGCAGACCACTATGGACTGCTTCTTTTTTTATTCAATTTTAACTTGTTAGGGAGACCCTAAGACCCCGAAATTCAAAAGAAAGGAATATAATAATGGAAAATAGAAGAAGAAAAAATCAACTAAAAATTTGGCTAGATGATGAAGAATTAGCTCTTTTTAAGAAGAAAATGGAAATGTCTAAATGCAATTCTATGGGACAATTTATTAGAAAAAGTATTTTAGAAAAAGAAATTTATGTAGTGGATTTAGAACCTATTGTTAGATTAGATCGGCTCTTTTCTAATGCAACAAATAACATTAATCAAATTGCAAAACACACCAATCAGACAGGTGTCATCTATCATGATGATATAAAATCGATTAGAAAAGATCTTGATGATTTTTCTAAAGAGTTGTGGCAAATCCATTCCCTACTCCTTGGTAGAACAAAAGAAAGGAGCGATTAATATGGCAATTACAAAAATACATCCAATTAAAAAAACTCTATCTTATGCTATAAATTACATTACTGATGATAAGAAAACAGATGAGAAAATCCTTGTTTCATCTTTTAATTGTAATCCCATATCTGCCCACAAACAGTTTGAAGCTAGACGAGAACAATTCGATACAAGGGGAACAGTTTTAGCCAGACATTTAATTCAGTCATTCTTTCCTGGAGAAACAGACGCTGAAACTGCCCATCGAATTGGGCAGGAACTTTGCGAGAAAATTTTAAGAAATGAATATGAGTATGTATTAGCAACCCATGTAGATAAAGACCATATACACAACCACATTATTTTTAATAATGTAAATTTTATTACAGGTAAATGCTATCAATCAAATAAGAAATCTTACCATAAAATAAGATTTCAAAGTGATGAGTTATGTAAGGAAAATAAACTTTCTGTCATTGATAAATACTATGAATCTTATAAGAGAAAATATAAGACAAGAGGGAAGTCCTGGTATGAAAATGAAATGGCTAATAAGGGGAAATCTTGGAAATCAAAGCTACAATTTGACATTGATCGTATGATAAAACAGTCGAGAGATTGGGAAGTATTTTTAAAGAAAATGACTAATCTCGGCTATGAAATTAAGCATGGTAAACACATAGCTTTTAGGTATAAGGACAAGAAAAGATTTACCAGAGCTAAGACTATTGGAGAAGATTATGTAGAGGATCGATTAAAAGAAAGAATTGAAGAAAAAAGAAATTTAAGTATCCATCAAGTTAAGAAAAGAGTTGGAAACATTGTAGACTTGAAAAATAATAAGAAAGTTCAAGCTAATAAAGGTTATGAGTACTGGGCTAGAAAACATAATCTTAAAACCATGGCTGATTCTGTCCTTGCCCTTAGAAATTTAGGGGTTAATTCAAAACAAGAACTCGATAAGCTAGTCGAAAAAACAGCTGATGAAAGACAGGATTTACTCGATAAGATTAAAGAGATTGAGCAAGAAATGGAGAACTTATCTGCCACAATGGAAGAAGTTGAAATGGTTAGAAAGTATAGAGGTCACTACAAATACGCTAAAGAAAATCCTGATGATAAAAGCTTTGAAAAAGAATACTCAGCAGAATTGAAGATTTACATTACTGCTGCTACTTCTCTATCTAAGAAATATAAAACTATTCCTAAATCAAAAGAAATTCTTAAAAAACTTGATTTACTGCAAGAAGAAAAGAATACCCTTATGAAAGAGTATTCTCATAATAAAGAACAGTTTTCTGAACTTGTTTTATATCAAAAGAACTATGAAAGTTATATGGATAAGGAAGTGGAGAGATAAGCTCTACTTCCTTATCCATATAATCATTATAGATTAAAACAAGATTTCTCATTTTACACTTTCCAATTTTTCAGTAAATATTTTCCCTTAATATTACTACTATTATAAATATTTTTATCATTTTGCTTTCCTTTTTTATTGTTTCTCAGTTTTTATAGACCTCTTGACAATGTTTTATTGAATCATAATTTGGTATATTTGCGTGCAAATCTATTGACTTTTAAAACAATATTTAGTATTATTCTTATAGCGCAGTGCGCCTGTGAAAGGAGGGTTTTGATGATTAATATTACTAACAAAAGTTTAACTGGATATACATTTATAGATTTATTTGCTGGAATTGGTGGCTTTAGACTAGCATTAGAATCTTTAGGTGCTAAGTGTGTATATTCTAACGAATGGGATAAATATGCTCAAGAAACATACAAAATGAATTTTGGAGAAATCCCTGAAGGAGATATAACACAAGTTGATGAAAAAGAAATTCCTAATCACGATATATTATGTGCTGGATTTCCCTGCCAAGCTTTTTCAATTAGTGGCAAGCAAAAAGGATTTGAAGATAGTAGGGGTACACTATTTTTTGATATAGCTAGAATTGTACAAGAAAAGAAACCCAAAGTAGTTTTCATGGAAAATGTAAAGAACTTTGCTACTCATGATGGTGGCAAAACCTTAATGATTGTAAAAGATATAATGAACCAATTAGGCTACAGTTTTGAATACAATGTGTTGAACCCTGTTAACTATGGAATGCCTCAAAAGCGTGAGCGTATCTATATGATTTGTTTTAGAAATGATGTTTCAAGAGAAAGTTTTGTATTCCCTAAAAGAAAAAAACTAAACCACTATGTTGAAGACTTCCTACTTCCTGATGAATTAGTAAGCGATTATATTGTTGAAAGAGACGATCTAGTATTAAATAGTAATTTTGATACAAATCAAAATTATGCTAAGACGATAAGAGTAGGAACTGTTGGAAAAGGTGGTCAGGGAGAAAGGATTTATTCGCCCAAGGGTATTGCAATAACTTTATCAGCTTATGGTGGTGGTGCTTTTTCAAAAACTGGTGGATATTTAATAAATGGAAAAACTAGGAGATTACACCCGCGAGAATGTGCAAGGCTTATGGGTTTTCCAGATAGCTATAAATTAAATCCAAATAGAAACCAGGCATATAAGCAATTGGGAAACTCGGTAGTAGTCGATGTATTACAACTCTTAGGCATACAGATAGGAGAAGCATTGAATCATGAATATAGTGGAATTCAACAATTGGCTCTTATATAACGGAACTAACAAAAAAGTTGCCTCCGATATAATTAGCCGATTAAAAAGAATAGATCGAGAACTTATGGAACAATCAGTCTATACTACAATTGATGCCCAATATAAAGAAGACAAATGTCAGAAGTTATTACAATGTCTTAGTAAAAATAGATTTAAAAATAATATGTTAATAAATTCAAGCCTTCCACTAAATAAATCTTCAATAGCAACTTATAAATACTCTCTAAATAAATATCTGTCCTTTTTGGAAGACAAATAAAACAAACTCAACAAGGTTAAGCAAAAATAAATACTAACTTTGTTGAGTTTTATATCTCATTTATAAAGCTGATTCGAATTTTAATAAATCTTTTTTATCTTGTTCTTTTTTTAACTTTATACTAAAAATAACATTTGCATTATATGTGTTAGATAGCTTTCTTATTCTATATAGATTATTTTCCAGCAATCTTATCATATAATTTCCATCATTTACCGAAAATTTTAATTTATCAATATTATCATTGCTACTAATTATAAAATTATCCAGCTCTTTATAACTAAAACTCATTTGGTTTAATTTCTTCCTAACTTCGTCTTGTCTACTTTTAGGAACATCATTAGATCCACTTTTCTTAACTCTATATTTACAACTTATTTCAAAATACTCACTATATCTTTCAATTGGAAAAATTATAAAATCCTTCCCATAAGTTATAAAAAACTTAACACCGAGTCTTTTATACGAGTTTATGATCCAATCACTAACTAAATATTGGGGCAAGTCAATATCCTCTCCTTTAGTGCCCGCATTTTGATATTTATCAAAATCGTTATTCATGAAATTTATTATTGATTCAACATTTCCATCTATCTCACTTTTATTCCTCGGTGAAAAAATAAACTTTTTGTTTTTTTTATCTGGTAAAAGTACAAATTGACCACTCTGTGCTTGAGGCATTTTAGCTTCAATAAAAAATGTTTTGTGACCATTAATATATTTAATATCACTTGTGGTAGAGTCACTAAATCCTAAGTGCTCAAAGTAATTAACATATTTTTGATTTAAATATTCTACACTTTTTAACTCAAATACTTTCCAGTTTTCCATTTAAAATTCCCTCCTTTTTTAATTTGCTAACTATATTTAATAGCTGTTTCATAATATTTCATTTTATGTTCTACATATACTCATATCGTAAAAAAGTCTTTAAACTTAATTATATCAGCACGATTCTTAAAATTCCAGAGCTAACAATAAAGAGTTATACAACTTATAAAGTGTTATACAACAAAAAAACGGTGCAGTCCGAAGACCACACCGCCAATATTATCTTTCTGTTTCTATTTTTTTATCTGACTTATTTGTCTCTTTACCCTTATCCTCTGCCTTGTACTTCTTTATTGCTCCAAGTATGGATTCTTTTTTAGGACTTTGCTCCTGGTTTCTCTCTTTTGTTTTTAAAAGTTTTGATGATAGCACTCTTATATTTGTATATTCTTTTCCATCATCTCCAAGGCTTACCTTTGTTTGCCCAAATACTTTCATAAAATCTCCCTGTTTAAACTTTTCCATTCCTTTTGCTTTTTCTCCATAGGCTGAACAAGAGTGGTAATTCTTCCCTCCCTCCTTATCATTAGAAACCAAGGTAAAGTTAGCCACCTTGAGTTTCTCTCCTTGATTATCCTTTATCTCTAATAGTTCTGGATCTTTGATAAGATTTCCTACAACATTGATTAGGTCATCTCTTTCTTCCTTTATGGTAGCTTCTTCTTGTAGTAAGCCTTGTTCTTTAAGATTATCTATCGAGTAATCGAATTCTTCACTTAATAAACCTTGAGTATCATTGTCCATGAACTCCTCATATAAACTATCTAAAGCTTTTTCATCATTAATCCCTTTCTCGTAGCTAATTAACGCTTTTACGAAGTCCTGATAGTTATTATCTGCCATTTCTTCAATGTTTTTTCTCATCTCTTTGTAAGTCATTTAATCATCCTCCTATAATTAATAAAAGGAGCTATTTCTAGCCCCTTATCTTTCCTGTGTATTTTCTTTTACTGCTTTATCTTTGTTTTCGTTACTGGTATTTTGATAGGCTCTAATTTGTCCTAAGATAGATGGCTTATCTTCTACTTGCTCCTTACTATCTAGTCTACTATGATAATTGTCCTCTACATCATAAGTCGATTCAAAGTAATCACTATCCTTAAAATCGTGGTCATATCGGTCGATAATTCCATCATTATCTAAATCTTTTTCTAATGGATCATATAGGTTACCTTCATCATCTATGGCTAAGCCAGTTGCTTGAATAAGATCCTCTGAATCCATATACACCAGATCATTAAATTCTGCTTGATGGATACTTTCTATCATTTCCTTAATGATTTCTTCTTCCGACATTCCCTCCTCTCCAAACTTTTCTGTTGATACTAAAATGTCCTCGTCTAAATATAAAGACCAGGACTTTTCTTCAAGGTTTAATTCATAAGATATAGAGTTTCTTCCGTCAGGTGTTTCTGTATAGGCTATTCCAACATGGGCAAGGTCTGGGTAAAGCTTGTCAAAGTCTTCATAAGAATCATTGCCATCATATTCTTCATTACAAAATTCAACAATAGCTCTTTTTAAATCTTCCATAAGAGGGGTCTTATTTTCTAGTTCCTCCACTTCACCCATATCTAATAGCTTATTTAGTTCAGCAAGTCTTAAAACTTTATCCTCTAATTCTTTTGCTTGTTCAAATGGATTATTTAGCTCCTCCCTTGCATTTACTAATTGTTCCTTGGTGGTTTCTAGCTTATTCTCTAATCTTTCTAATTTTTCATCTAGTTTACCAAGGACATTATCTAGCCTGGTAAGATTCCCGTCAGCACTCGTCCCAAGACTACCC
The DNA here is from genome assembly GCF_025780085.1 of Ureaplasma miroungigenitalium. Lineage (GTDB taxonomy): Bacteria > Bacillota_I > Bacilli_A > Mycoplasmatales > Mycoplasmoidaceae > Ureaplasma > Ureaplasma miroungigenitalium. Next base: position 221,099 of record NZ_JAOXHL010000001.1, read on the forward strand.
TGATGTTTGGCTTTACCATTTAAGGAAAAGTTATATTCATTAAGAAATGAGTTATAGGAAAGCTCTAACTTGAAATTGCGATATAAACCAACTTCTTTTTCTTCTCCCATCTTTACCGTTTTTATAGCTTCTAATAGTTTTTCTCCTGCCAGTTTTTTATCTAGGATTTTTTCTCCTGCTATTGTTATCCCATTAAAACTTTCTTCTCCACTTAATTTAGGCTCTACTATCTTTATATCCTCTTTTACTGCCTGGATCAGGTCTTCTGTAGCTTTTATCTCTCTAGGGTAGGTCTTACTTACCCTATCTTCTAATCGGTATTTATTAGACTTATAGTTAGCTTCTAGCATTTTTAGTTTAGTTACTTGGTTGTCTAAATCCATTTTTTCCTTGATTAAAGGATTGCCTGTTGCTAAAGCCTTAATTTCAGCATAATTAAGAGAGCTTTCATCTACATCCTCCGCAGCTCTTACTGGTGTTTTAGAAGTCATAATTTGAGAGATAAACTTTTGCTTGTTTTCAATCGTCTGCCATAAATAGCTGTCAAATGTGTTCTCTGTAACATAACGATAAATATTTACTTTCTCATTTTCGTTACCCTGTCTTACAATTCTTCCAGCTCGTTGCTCTAAATCAGCAGGACGCCAGGGTACATCTAAATCATGCAAAGCAATCAGCTTGTTTTGAACATTCGTACCAGCTCCCATCTTTTGCGTTGAACCCAAAAGAACTCTTACCTCACCCTTTCTTACCTTAGCAAAGAGTTCTTCTTTTTGTTTGTCTGAATTAGCTTCATGAATAAAAGCTACTTCTTTTTCTGGTACACCTAGTTCCACTAGCTTTTGTCTAATATCGTCATAAATATTAAATTCCCCATCTCCCTTTGGAGTGGACATATCAGAAAATATTAGTTGAGCTGATTTGTTTTCCCTAGTCTTATCCCAAATGGAAAAGACATTTTTCACACACATTAACCTTGCTATCAGGATGATCTGGAAGTAAAGGGTTAATAAGTCTTTGATCAAGAGCGAGTTTCTTCCCATCATTGGTTATCTTTAACATATTATCTTTTTCAGGTTCTACCTCGTTATTTCTTACCTTATCCGCTCTTTCTGCTAAAGGAGATAGGATTTCTTTTTGCTCATCTGTTGGCTCTGTTTTTAAAACCTGAAATTCTGCCTCTGGTGTAGGAAGATTTAACATATCTGCTGTTTGAATATCAGCCACTTCACGAAACATATTCATAAGTTCTGGTAAATTGTAAAACTTAGAAAATCTGGTCTTTATAGCTTCTACCAGTACTTTTCATATAGGCTGATAATCGTTCAATATAGTTGTCTAGCTGATAGGGGATTTCTTCTCTTAATGCCTGAATCTCATTATCTCTTAAATAAACATTTTGAAATCTACCTAAAGCCTGGGTCTCCCACCTCTTATTCTTATTACTAGTATCAGTCTTATTATAATTAGTATTACTTCCTTGTAGTTTTTTCACTTCTTGAAGTGAACTTTCTTCACTTCTGAAATGTAAATTCTTCACTTCTGAAGTGTAATTTTTACACTCGCCATTTATTGCCGTCATAAAATCTTTCACATAGATTAAATTAGGCTTGCCTAGTCCTTGTCTTTTTCGTTCGATTAAACCTATCTTTTCTAACTCATCTAATACCTTAACTGAGGTCTTATTGGACTTGTTTAACACTTCCATTACTTGGTCAATGGTAAAGATGATATAGACTCTCTTTTCATCGTCTAGCCAGTTGTTTTTTGCAGATAAACTGGTTCGTTCTAATAAACAGGAATAAAGTATTTTGGAATCAGATGACAGGTTCTTAAAGATGTCTCCACTAATTAAAATCTTAGGTAACATATAAAAGCTATATCGATCTCCATCTCGATTATAAAAGTAATCAAATTCCATCAAGCACCTCCTTTCTTGCATAAAAAAAGACGATAGAGTTTTTATTTTCTATCGTCTAATATGATGTTTATTAAATTTTATTGGTTTTGTACATTAGAATTATTTAACATTTAATTGAACTTGAGTATTTGCAAATAGATCACCTAAGTGTCTCTTATCTTGTCTCAAAATAGCCATTAACAACAATAGTAGCCCACATGTCATACTTACAATAGACAGCATAATTGATAAAGTATCAAAGTTTGTATATATGCCATGAATTGTAGAAATATGTCCTAACTGCCAGGGGAAAAATTTTATGGCATTTCTTATTAGGCTAGCTTTAATAGATTTTTCCTTATAAACAAGGGTTAAACCAGCCTTTCTTTTTCCGTGACTTCCATCTTTTGAAAAATCTAAATAAGAAAAAATCAAAATGATAGGCAGGACTGATGTTACTGTGGCAATTAACTGGGCCTGTAATTCGTTCATTTCAGGTATCCCTTTGAAAAAAAACATATAGACTGACATGGTTATCCCAAATAAAAACACCAGATACAAAAGAATAACCAGATAATCAAAAAACAACTCTTTGATTCTGTTTTTTATCGGGATTGGATTGTTTTTATTGATCATAATTTTTTATCCTCTCATATCTCCATAAAGTCAAACTCATTACCTCATTAACCTTTTATATTGCCTTTATACCCTCTTTTAATATCACTATTGGCACTATGACCAAGGCTCCAATTAATGGTAGCCCGTAAGGACTAAACAGGTAGGTTAAAAAGATTCCTTGTATTCCCGTTCTTGTATCTCCTTGTATGAATGCCCCTACCGTTCCTACTAGAACAAGTAGCATTACAAGATACAAAACTCCTGTACCAATTTCTAGAAGCATGGTTAAAAACAATTCGAGTAATGTCAAAATGATTTGAACAGGAAGTAGAATAATCCTGAATAATATTCTTATTATTTTCATCTCAACACCTCATTTCAAATTTATACTTTTTTCTATATCCTCTCACACTATCCTCCAACACTGATGTGTTCCTTAGAAAAATCTTTCTAAAAAAATTGCTCTAAGCAACACACCAATGTTTTTTTATTTTTGATAGAGCCTTTGAAACCCTTATATCATCGCATCTATTTGCCGTTGTCATAATTATGACATGAAACCCAGACGTGGGATCATAAACCGAAATGTTTTCACGATTTTTAAAATGGCGCGCAACAATTTCTGACATTAATTGTGAAACTTCATGGGGTGTATAATATTCTCCACCTTTTTTACCGGCCTCACCAGCAAATTGTTCAACCATGTATTGATAAACAAAACCCAAGACATCAAAATCTTGTTTACCCGTCGGAATATCTTTAATGACATTTAAAATTTTCTTTAAATTTTCACTTTGGGTTCTAGGGTTTTGTCCCAGTTTACCTAGTTCAGATTCATAAACATTAAAAATACCATCGAATAAGATACGAATATTTTCCTGTGTTGATAAATGAGTGTTAAAAGATTTGATGGAATCACTAATTAGTTCAACGCCAAATTTTGTTTCTTGGTTAATTCAATTTTCAAACAAATATTTTGGTTGAATATAAAAACCTAAACTGCTTTGCGAACCTTCAATCAATTGATCTATAGAGTCTTGGCTAATGTTTAGTTCATCAATAAGTTCAGTCTCAGGATTAATATATGCAGAGTCAATTAACTGAATTTGTTCAAAAGTTAATGGTTCAGTCATTCAGTGCATTTCTTTCTTAAAATATTCCACTTGTTTTTGTGATAAAAATTTGTAGAAAAGCATTGCTAGTAAAAAGTTTTTGTGATCATTTTGTTCCAATGAACCTCGCATATTAACTGCGGAATTTCACAATTGTCTAGCTAACTCTTCTTTGTTTATTTTATTATTCATAATATCCCTTTATTGTATCTAGTAAAATATATATCCTATTTATTTTACTAGATACAAGTATGTTTTTAATCTTTTGAAGGTATTTCTGTTTTTTTAAAAACCAAATATGAAAAAATATATTAATTAACAAGCGCAAAAAACAATCCGCAAACATTTTTATATGTTAATGTACCTGAATTATGATTTTTTTTTTAGTATTCAATAAAATTTTAAAAAAGCATTATTAACTGATGTTTTTGAGGTTTAATATGAAAAAAAATAAAAATTTAATGTTAATTAGTATATTGGGATCATTATTAGCTATTGGTTCTGTCGTTAGTATTGCAACATGTTGCAAAAATAATAATGTATCAAGTAAGAACAACAATGATAAAGAGAATAAGGATCAAGTAGTAATACCAAATAAGCAGGCAATACAAAAAGAGCTTAAAGACTTAATAGATCATAAAGAATCAGTTTTATCTGCATATAACTCGGTTGAATTTTCTATAATAAAAGAAGAATTAGAAAATACATATCAAGCAGCTGAAAGTGTGTTGAATAATCAAGCGAGTACATATAACGATTTGATGAATGCTAAAAATATGCTCACAAAGGCCATCCTAGATGCCAAAAATAAAGAGCCTACTAAGCTGCTTCAAATAACTTTAACTGATGCAAAAGAATTTTTTAAAGTCCAAAATAACAAGATTGTTGGCTTTAAAAATGTCAGTGACCGCTTTATAGTGCAAAAAATTGTTTTAGAAGATCCAAAATATAAGGTGGTTGGTAGTGAATTGTTTAAAGATTGTAAAAATTTAGAAGAAGTGAGTTTACCGCATGCCACTATTATTGAGGCGGGCGCTTTTAGCAAATGTAATCGATTTAAAAAAATATCAATCCCAAATGTAGCGGTGATCGAACAAAAAGCTTTTTTTGATTGTAAATCATTAAAAGATGTAACTATTGGTGATCAGGTTTCACAAATCGGAGCATTTGCTTTCGCGAATACAGTTTTTTTACAGAATTTAATTCAACAAGATACAATTAATCATTTTGCAATTATTAATAATATCCTCGTTGATGCTTCAAGCGCCAATGGAGCAATAAATCTTCCAGAACACATTACAAAAATTAGTAATGGTGCTTTTAGCGATAACACCTCACTTACTAATATCCAAGGTAAAAATATTGAAGAAGTCGGCGATGATGCATTTAGCAATTGTATTAATTTAACAAACGTTAATTTTCCGAACATGAAAATTGTGGGAGAACGTTCATTTGAAAAATGTCATTTATTATCGAGCATAACTTTAGAAGGTGTAGTTGAAATTAAAGCAGAAGCGTTCAAAAACTGTAAAAATATCAAAAAAATTACTATGCCAAAACTCCAAAAAATCAGGGAACTAGCTTTTAACGCTTGCGATACATTAGATACCGTAAATATGCCTATACTTACAGATATTTCTTCACAAGTTTTTAAAGATTGTGTGGTATTAAAAGATGTCCAAGCTCCGAATTTAAAATCTTTTGAGTTTCAAGTATTTGATAATACATTATTTTTAAAATCTATTACTAATGAACAAAAAATAGCAATTTTCAACAATGTTGTTGTTGATGGTTCACAAGCAGAAGGTAAAATAACTTTACCTGCAGAGGTGACTGATATTTGTAGTTATGCCTTTGCTGATAATCTAAAAATAACCGAAGTTGTTGGATTAGGAATTATTAGCATCAAAAGCAATGCTTTTAAAGGAGCTAAACAACTAACTAATGTTTCGTTTAACAAAGTTCAGAAAATATATCAAAATGTTTTCAGGGATTGTATTAATTTAAAAACTATTAATTTTCCTCAAGCAAATAAAATAGGTTTTTTCGCATTCGCCAATTGTACAAATCTAACATCAATTAATTTACCACATAAAAGATTACGTTCAATATCTCCTGGTCTTTGTGAGAATTGTACAAATCTAGTAACTGTGCAAATACCAAACGCTAAGCAGGTTGGTGATGGCGCTTTTGCTAATTGTACCAATTTAATTAATATTAGCTTACCCAATGTAACAAGCATCTCTAAGCGTGCTTTTGCCAATTGTATAAATTTAGAAGAGTTAAATAGCCCTAAAGCAAAGACTTTTGCTCCCGATTCATTTGCTAATTGCCCTAAATTAAATGAACTATTGCATATAAGCAATTTAGTTATATACAAAAATTATTTATTAGATGGTTCCAAAGCCACAGGTGATGTTATTATTCCTGATAATGTAACAGTTATTGTTAACAATGCGTTTAATTATAAAAAAGAACATTCTGATGAAATCATAGGTTCTCAAGTTACTAGTATTGTAGGGAAAAATGTCCAAAACATCGGAGATAATTCATTCGAAAAAAATCTTGAATTAACTAGTGTTGATTTCCCTGCGGTTCAAACAATCGGAGCAGAAGCATTTAAGGATTGCACGAAATTAGTCAATATCTCTATCCCGACTGAAAATGTCGAGATTGACGAATCTAGTTTTCTAAATACAGCTTATAAGCAAAAGTAGCACATTATATTATTTTAAAAAAACGCAAAGGTTTCTCTGCGTTTTTTTAATTCTAATAAGTTAGATTTATATATATATATATATAAAAAAAACCAATTACTTATTCAACTGTTTCTATAATAATTTCAATAGGTGTTTTGAATTGAATGGTTCATTGATTACCAATATTTATACCATGCATATGTTCAAAAGATATAGCTGTCAGCAAAATGCTGCTTTTGTTTTGCACGTAATCAACAGGTAATTCAAAGTCCATAATATAGGGTGGATATAATCTATCAATTGATCGTTCTAATTTATCTTCTGTTCTTTTTTCATCTTTATAAATTGAAACAATGTCACTGCTTGTTCCAATCCCATCAAAACGCAACATAATACTATCAAAACCCGTTTGACGAATTCCGTCCAATTCCGTTGTTCTTATTAATGTATTAGGCATGATCGCTTTTTTCATGCCCGTTTGGGCGTCTTTTTTGATAATAATTCTCAGGTTTTTATCTTTGGCTTCTACGATTTTAAAACCTTCATCAATTTGATTCTCTACGCGTTCTAACTCTAATTTCAAATATGAATGTGAATGGGTGTGTGGAAGAGCTTCATTTCAATTTATTTTAGCAGTTCAGTTATATATCATTAAACCGTCGTAATTCTCATTCGGCCCAAGAATTTGACCAATTAAAAATTGGTTTGGATAAGCTAGCTTTGAAGCTAATCATTTTTTCCCGTTGTTAGTAAACCGAATGTCATCTTCTGTTTTATTAACTAACTCGCCTTCTGGCGGTTGATCTTGTGGGACGTGTGCCAGATTATCGGGTTCTTGTGATTTTTGGGCTTTATCGTATAATTTGATCATCTCGTCAATAAAATATTTGCGTTCCAAATCTGTTTTAGCCTCATCAAAGTTGTTTTTAATTTTCTTCGCTTCTGCATAATATTTATTTGCAATCATGCTTTTGTGCTTATCAGATGTTTGTTTATATCACTGTTCCATCGCAACGAATAACTTTTCCATATCCTTAATCAAATGGCTGTTATTAGCGCACGATGCGATGCATAGTGTAGCGGTTGATAAAAACAAACAAGAAATAACAGAACCAAGTATTATTTTTTTCTTCATTTTCATAGATTAATATATCCTTCAAGCTATCTATTTTTAGTAATCATAACAAAAAAGTCGCCACGGCGCTTGATAAGTGTACAAAAACTAAACGCCTGGTATCTTTTTATCCTAAAATGTATTTTTGATAATTGCTAATACAGCGGTTTTTATATCTAATTAAAAACGGTTCTTTGATTTTTGATTATAAGTTTTCGTTTTTATAAAACATTGTTTATTTAATTTCATAACCGCTTGACACGTGTCACGTATATTTTTGTTTTTATACAGTTTATTGTATTCTTATAACTTATCAATAAGCTTTTCAAATCAGTAAATTATCAAACATTGGTGTTTGCTTTCGCGATCTTCTTACAGTTAAACATATTGTATAGTTTTAAAATTATGACAAAGAACAATTTATTTAAGAACCAATAATCCGATTGTCAGAAAAGTTTTGATACGTTATCTCATTTAACCGGTTTTACCTCCATCTAAAATTCGGCGCTCATTATAATGCAAATATTCACAAACACTTCCTCTAAAAATACTATAATAAAAAATTCCTAATAATCTTGTTTGCATTTGTTCCTTTTTATCCATAGCTTTTAGGGCTAATTTTTAATTATAAATTTATCTACAAAAACAAAAAACAAGAGCATAAAAGTCTCTTGTTTTTTTCATATAAATATTTCTATTCTCTTTCTGCTATTAAATATGTGTCTTTTTCTCGTAATGATCATTGCGGTGAATATTTCAGCTTTTGAAACTCTGTTTTATTGACTGCACTAGGTAAAATGGTATATTCAAAATCTAAAGATGGAGTTCATTCGAAAACAGCCCACTCCACATCAGTTACACTTGGCATATTCATATTCGTTAATCCTATGCATGTTGAAAATGCTCTAGCGCCAATAACGGTTACTTTTGGCATATCAACTTTTCTTAATTTAAGATTAAAAGCAAATGCCCCATACCCTATAGTAACCACATTCGCCATACTAACGCTGGTTAAGAGATTTCTTTCAATAGATTCATATTGTGCGAAAGCATCCGGAGCAATTGCTGTAACGTTCTCAGGAATTGTTATATCGCCAACCGCTTTTGTTCCATCTATTAAAATATTATTAACAATTGCTAATTTGTTCGGGTTAGAGCTTATTAGATTATCTAAGAATTTCGTGCCAAAAAAACATAACCACCTAAGGAAGTCACTTTAGGCATATTAACTACAGACAATTTTTTACAATTTAAGAATGCTTCAGATTCAACGTTTGTCACGTTGGGGAAATCAATATTAGTTAAGTTGCTAGAAGAAAAAACATTTGAACCAATTGAAAGCACGTTTGGTGCATTTATATGAGATAAATTGTTGCATTTTGTAAAAGCAGAAGAATTGATACTCAAGAGATTGGGAGTGTTTACGTTGATCAAACTATTACAATTAGCAAAAGCAGAATCGCCAATCAAAAGAACGTTGTGAGCGTTTAAATTAGTTATATTATTAGCACCGGCGAAGGCACTATCTGTGATTGATGTTACGCTTTCTGGAATACTAATAGCACCTGTAACTTGACTACCATCTATTAAAATGTTATTGACAATTGCCAGTTCTTGATTATTGTTTTGAATTAAATTTTTAATAAAAGGTGTGTTTTCAAAAGCTTGTGAACCAATAGTGTTAACTTTGCTGATTTCAAGATGTTCTAATTGAATGCAGTCACGGAAGGCTTGTGATTCTATTTTTGTAGTACTTGGAATGTATAAATCAGTTAAATTAGAACATTCTGAAAACGCTTGTGAACTAATAGTAACAACCTTAGGTGCATTGACATGAGTTATATTTTTGCATCCATTAAAAGATAGTTTCCCGATTAAAACTACATTCGGTGCATTTACCTCAGTGATATTAGTGCATTGACTAAAAGCACGATTATTAATCGCTGTTACATGCTCGGGGATATTAACAACACCCGTAGCTTGACTACCATCTATTAAAATGTTATTAAAAAATAATTAACTTATTATCATTCATTAATTGTTTTTCAAATAACGTTTCAGAGAAAACATTACTACCAATAACATTAGCGAAAGGTGCCCCTACATATTTAAGGTTTTTACAACCCTTAAAAGCCTCATCGTATATTCGAGTAACCTTTGGTAGTTCTATATTTTGTAGTGAAACGCAGTCGGCAAAAACTGATTGATCAATTTCAATAACATTTTCGAGATTAATATTCGTTAAACTACTACACCCTTTAAATGCACTATTAAAAATGGTTTTCGCATTTGACATATTTATATCTGTTAAATTAATGCAAGAATCAAAAGCTTTCCATCCTACTATTTCCACCTTTGGTAAATTTATAGTTGTCAAGGATTTACACTTTCCAAAGGCACCATTGTAAACATTATAAGCATTTGGTAAATTTACCCTTGATAATGACTCACATCCTCAAAAAGTATCAACTGGAACATTAAATACATTTGGCATGTCTATAAATTCTAGCTTTTCACAACCACTAAAAGCTGCTTCTCCTAATTCACAAATATTTGGAATCGTTACACTTTTTAGTTCTGTTAATGCAGGATATGAGATGGTAGAATCTTGGTGGCTCCCATAGATTTTGGGATTAAAAGCATTAGCAGAGATTTGTTTGACGTTTTGAGGAATTTTCAAGTTACCTGCGGCTTGTGTTCCATTAAATAAAATACCATTAACGATGGCTAATTTATCTGGGTTCGAGCTTATTAAGTTCGCCAAAAAAGGTGTTCTTAAGAATGCGCCTGAACTAATAAATTTTATATTTGGCATTATAACATTTTGCAAATTCGGATAATTATACCCACCAACTATTGCTTTTAAGTTAGGTGCATAAATCGTTTTTAGCGTTTCACATGCAGTTATATCATTTGTATGTTCTTCGAGTGATAATATTAATTTGGGCAAATATAAACTAATAATATTTGTTTTAGCGCCTAAGTTTAAAGTACCAGGTAACATTCATTTAATCGAAGTCACACCATTAATTGGTTTTTTTAGGATATGAGACATGGCTCCGTCCGGACCTTTTGGTCTTACGATAATTCCGTTATCAATATATTGTTGTAAATTACTACTATCAATAACTAAACCATCAAATTTTTCATTATCATCTTTATTGACTATATTATTTTGTTTGGGATCAACGATATCTTTTTCGTTCGCTTTACCTGTATCTTTTTTACAACTAGCTGCAATGGCGGTTGTTGCGGTAATCATTGCTAATGAAGCAATACTAGCAATCAAAAAACGTTTATTAACTTTTTTCATATTTTGTTCCTTTTTTTCTAAGTTCATTCTATCTCTTTCCTGATCTATACTTTTATAAAAAATGTTTTTTTCGATATGATGAGTTTTTTTAGCGAATTTAATGGTGTATTCATGAAATAAATTGTTGTTTTTATAAAAAAATTCTGAAAATTTAATTTTGGTGTATAATATATTACCAATAAATATTAATGACCGAATAATGGGTGCTTGCTCATAAGGTAATCATGATTGAGAATGGTAGTTGTTAACTAGAGTTCTGTTGAGCTATCGTATTAGCAAAAATTATTGTGTGGAAATAAATATTTATAACTTTAAATGATTCTCGAAAAACGTATTTAGGTTTCTAATAAGTGTGGTGCTGTTAGCAAACGATGCCAACTAGATATTTACAGTTGAAACACCGCGTGGTGCGTATAAGTTTTCTGTCGAGAAGTAGGAACGAAAATCTGTTGTGCAAGAAAAATCAAAGCCAAGTTCCTTGGGTAAAACCTAGAGTAATCAAAAGGTGTAATTAACCTTTTGTCTATGCATGAATAAAAGTTATAAATATTTACTTGGTGAGTTGATTCGTCTCTGTCTTAATATTTATTTTTTTATGCCTTGAGCTTTGTATGTGATAAAAAAAGTGTCGATGTAGCGACACTTTTTATTTTTCTAAGATAATAATTTAATTTCTTTAATCACTTGTTTTGCTTGTTCTGGACTATCAACAATAAAACCTGCAGAATTAAAATGTCCGCCACCACCAAAGATTTTGGCTACACGTGAAACGTCAAAAATTGTTTTTGAACGTATTTCGCCACGGTAATTGCCATCTGGTTTCTTTAGTAACATAAAGCAAACTTCTGAGCCTGCTAACTGTGCAAATTGAGCTGTTAAAGGACGAACAATATCATTAGATACCACTTCATTAACTACTAGGAAGTCAATTCCCTCTGTTGTTTGTTTTTGGTTTAAATAATTAAAAATGGTGTTTTTTTCATCGGTTGTTAATTGCAATTTTTTTAACAAGCCTAAATAATCTAAACCTTTTTGAATTAATCAAGCCATAACCGCGAATGTTTGGTCGGAAATGTTGCGTTCGCGCATGAATTCTGTATCTGTTAAAATCGCTGTACCTAAAGCCTCTAAACATTTTTCATTAACCTTTAAGTCTAATGTTGCAGCTAAAATACTTAATGGTTCACCTGTTGCAGGTCAATGATCTCCCCCGATAGCAAACAATCATTCACCCTCTTCTTGATGATGATCAAATTTTAGGGCATGCTGTGTTTGCACACGACTATCCTGAATTCGACGTTGTGTTGAAGTATCAACCACAATTTTTAAAGCATCATCAAAGAAATCATCACTGACTAAATTAATCGGTTCATCGATTAAAAAATGTAAATTACGTGGATAATCATACCCACTAATTTGTACTGGTTTGTCAGGAAGGTTTAAACGAATTAACTCTTGTAAAGCAATCGCTGAACCTAATGTATCCCCATCCGGTTCAACATGGGTACATAAAACGACTTTTTTGGCCTTTGTAACATAATTTCAAAAAGTTTTTAAGTCGTGAATTAAATTCTCATTATTTTTAAGAAACATGATAATCAATCGCTCTTTCATTTAAATAGTGATTAATAGCATAGAATTGTGCTTTTTTCACTTGTTTGTGACGATCTTTTAAAAGATGTGCTTTTTGCATATTATTTAAAACTTTGTTTTTTGTTTTTAATTTAATGGCATTAATTTCACTACGCACATTTTTTAGTTGTAAAGCATACGCGCGTTTACTTAATTGATGCAAGTGGACCATTTGTTCATATGTTGTTTGATCAATTTCAGGATATTTAACACCTAAACGATAAACGGTCAGGAACATATAATCACGATAAGCTAAATTATAGTTAATTGGTTTATAGTGATTTGCAAAACTAATGTCGAATGTTCTTGCCACTGCTAGGGCATTAACTGTTTTGTAATAACGCAATAGACGTTTGAATCATACACCTTGTCCAAAGAAATAACCAGTCATGATTTTCTTTCTTAATAACGAAGATAGGTATTCTAAAATAATTAATAAAACAATTGTGAAAATTAAATAAGATGATAAACGGTTTCAGTTTTCTGGATCCCCAGAGAAAATGTTAATTTGTAAACCGAATTTAGAAGCACCAACTGTTCCAATCACTGTTGTTGATTTAAAGTTAATTTCAATCCGGTATAAGAAGTTTGAAATAACTGTTGGCATGATTTCTTTTAAAGTATATTTAAATTTCAATCATGTATTAGCACCGATGGAATCAAGCGATTCAAAGAAACGTTTGGGGATTTTTTCAATAGCTTGGGTAGTTAATTTCCCCATCATACCAATCGAGTGAATTCCTAATGCTAATACCCCTGCAAAAACAATGGAATCCTTTGACAAAAATAAGAATAAGAACGCAAAGGTAAAGGCGGGGATAGCCCGTAAAATAATGATCACTAATTTAAAAATTAATGATGTTCATTTTGTAATGTTAAATGACGCTAATAAAGCAATGGGAATTGCTAAAACCGTTCCGATTAAAGTTGATAAAATAGCCACAGCTAAAGCATCAAAACCTAAACGGAAAACATTTTGGTGGTCTCAGACACTAAATAAAGATCATTCAGGACTGAAGAAAGCACGCATCCCTTTTACAAAATAAAAGACTTGAATTTTATTAGCTACTTGTCATTTAATTTGGAATAACGCCGCAATTGATAAAGCAATGATAATAATTGCTAGCGCAATTTTTCATAAATAAATTTTTGGACGTTGTTTTTTCAACGCTTTTAAATATTCATCATATGGAAGATGTTCGTCTACGACAGGGCGTTTGGGAACAGCTTCTAAGAAATATTTCCGTACAAGGAAGTTTAAAGTCTCAAGGATTACCATGAATGTAATCAATGTTCATAAAACAATGTTTAATCCACCAAACTTACTTGGTTCTTGGTAATTGGAAATTGACTCACCAATGGTAGGTATCCCTACAATTGATAAAATAGCTGCAAATCGTACTACCATTTCAAATGAATAAAAGCCGTATGCAAAGATTCGTTTGTTTAGATAAGGAAGGATTGAATTTTTGAATGCAACTAATTTAGTATTCCCAATAGCTTGCATACCATGATATGCCGAAACATCATAAGTATCTAAGTCTTCATACAATCATTTCGCCATCACAGCTGTAACAAATAATGCTAAAGCAAAGGTTGCAGCTAATTCTTTTGATACTAAATTTTTAAAACCAAAAGCAAAAACAATTGGAGGAATAGCACGCACAATCGACATAATAATACGCATTGGCATGTATATTAATGGTGTTTTAATGAAGTTCTTTGAACTCAATAAAGCTACGGGAACTGAAATTAAAATCCCTAGCAATGTACCAAGAATCGAAAAACTAATTGTTTTTCACAGGTATTTTAATGCATGGATAAATGTTGCTGTAGGCGTATAATTATATCCCGCTACTTCTGTCGTTTTAAAATCAAAGAATTCGCCGATATTTTTTCAAAAAATATCTTGACCGCTAAAATTAGGTTTAACAGCCCAAATAATAACGGCAATAATTAATAAACTGGCTAAGATAGAAATGACACTAAACCAGGGGAAACTCTTGGTTACTTTTTGGCCATTAATATCAATAAATTTGGGTTGAAAATAATTTTTAATTTTTTGAAATAAAAAAACTATTTTAGCCCGGCGATAAGAATTTTTAGTTAACGTTTGTTGTTTGTTGTTCATTTGCAATTTTATCTTGAATGTCCTTTTGAATCACTAAACGCTTGCGTTTTGTTTCAATGAATTGTTCTTCATCAAACTGTTCTAATTGTTCCCCATAAATTTGTTTTAAGATATTTAAATTAACATCTGTTGAAGGTCCATCATAAACAATGCGACCTTTTTTAACTCCAATGATACGGTCAGCATATTGTAATGCTAGATCGACGTGGTGTAAATTAGCTAAAACTGTAATGTTTTCTGATTTGTTAACAAATAAGAAACCATCCATTACACTCTTCGCCATAATAGGGTCTAAGGCCCCTACTGGTTCGTCAGCTAAAATAATTTTGGGATTTTGTGCTAACGTACGTGCTAAGGCTACCCGTTGCATTTGTCCACCTGATAAATCCTTAGCTAAGTCATAAGCGTTTTCTAAAATATTTACTTTAGCTAAAGCTCGATATGCTAAATCTAAATCTTTCTTTGCATATCAACCAAAGAAAGCTTTTAAACGATTCATTTGGGGTGCTCGCGCAGCCAAAATATTATTAATAACAGAAATATTTTCAATTAAGTTATAACCTTGGAAAACAATACCCACTTTTGTTCTAAATTCCCGCAGTTTTTTTCCACTTAATTTATTTACTTCATATGGCCCAACTTTTAAAACGCCATCGCTAATTGTATTGATTTTGTTAACTGTTTTTAAAAGAGTGGTCTTTCCGGCACCGGAAAGACCAATAATTGCAACAAATTCGCCTTGTTTAATATCTAAATTGATGTCAATTAACCCTTTTGTCCCATTGGGATAAGTTTTGCTAACATTTTGTCAACTAATCGTTCAATCAGCTTGTTGATGATTATTTGCTTTGTTAGTACTCATAAATCTTATTTATTTTTTTGTTCTTCGAAAGTTGTGAATCCATTAAAGTGGGTTTGGAATCATTTTTCAGCAAAAGTATAAGAAGCTGATGAAGTTTTTGAAGTATATCCGAAAATTACATCTCCGGCTACATCTTTTCATTCTAATTTTCAATTTGTTCCCTGTGTTTTAATAGCTGCTAAAACTTTTTTAGCGAATACGCTATCTTTTTTAACATAAATATAAGAACGGTAGAATCCTACAACTGGTAATTTTGCTTTATCATTACCTGCTTCAGTTGCAATCTTATCAACAGCGTCTTTTAATGCTTTGGGGTATCCTTCAGTTTCAGCAGTTGGATTGTTTCCTTGTACATAAAGATTTGGTTTGTTGTCAACCTTATTGAAAGTACGGTAATTGTTCATTGCGTCAATTAGAATTTTTTCATCCTTAATTGCTGGTGTTGATACATTCTTTACAGAAACATATGGGTCAACAATTTGAACTTCACGACCTGCTTGTACAATGAAGTTTGCGCTTGGTGATTTAGTAGCTCATGTATCTACTGGCAAGAAAGCCACGTCAAGTGATTTTTCTTCAATACCAATAGCTGCAGCATTATAATCTGTACCTACAGTAATTTCGATGTTGTCTAATTTTAAAGTATTTTTGAAGTAATCACTAATTTTACCAACAGCTGCAGTAACGTGTGCTGGATCTCCTGAAGGAATAAATTGAATTTTTAAATTCTTAGAACCTTCAACTTTAGACACTACGCCTTCAGGTGAAACAGTTAAGTAATCACTACCTTCAGCAGGTTCGCTTGAATATAATTTTTTCATATCCCCACTTGGGTTGATTGGAATTTCAGCGCTTAAATCAGTAATTGCTGAATATCCGTCGTGGTTATATACAGCAAAGACAGTTTTATTTTTGTCTTTGATTTTCATTGTTAATTCTTCTTTACCAGCTTTTAAATTTTCATTAGCTACTTTAATTGTGTTAATGAACAGTGCTTGTAAAGCTTGAATATCACCTTTTTTCAAGTCTCCACGAACTTGAATACCATCGTTTGAGATTGGTGTAGTTGCACCAACGATAATAATGTCATCTCTATAGTCTTTTGCATAAACTGCAGCAGCATCCCCTCAACCAGCAGCTACTGTAATTTCCCCAGTAGCCAATGACTTCATTTGAGTTGCATAACTTCCTGAGTTAACTGTTTGTGCTTTTGCTTCAACTTTTTTATCATCACTAGTTCCACCACAACTTGTAGCAATAGCAGTAACAGCAGTAATTGTTCCTAAAACTCCCAATGTTGAGAATAATAGTTTTTTATTAAGTTTAATTTTTTTCATTTTCAATCCTTTTTTATAAAATTCACTTATCTAAAAACGAGCGTTTGTATGCTCTATTATATTTTAAACAAAATAACCGCATATAAACAACAAAAACACAAAAACGCGTTTTTCTTATATGAATTATTAGAGAATTATTACATAGTAATCCGCAAAATATTAATAAAAATTGATACAAAGTTGTATATATAAATATATTTTTTATCTGTTTCATATCTTTTTCTAAACACTCTCTAAATCAAGAAAAACAACGCCTACAATTGCTTTTATAAATTCATTATAAAAACGTTAAAAAAATATTTAATTTTCGGATACAAATTTTTTACAAAAAATAACCTTCTTTTTTTACCTAATTTTCGTCGATGAAATTTAATATCCTTTTTTTACAATTTTTCTATTTTTTCATGTTTTAATATTTTCTTTTTAACCTTATTTTTAGACTTGAATCTTTTATTATCTTTAATTTATCGAATGTAAAAGACACTAGAAATATAGTGTTGCACTGTCTTGTGTCGCTTGATTTCCTAACAATTTTTAAATTTTTTAGAAATAAAAAGCGCTAGCCAGATAAAACATCTGACGAGCGTTTTTGATTCGACTATTTAAAACTAAATGATCTTTTTATTCTCATTCAATTGTTCCAGGAGGTTTACTTGTAATATCGTAGACTACCCGGTTAATGCCTTTGATTTCATTCACAATCCGTGTTGCTGTTTTAGCTAAAACATCAAAGGGAATATGAGCAAAGTCTGCTGTCATTCCATCAATAGAGTTAACTGCACGCAAGGCTAAAGTATAGGCATATGTACGTTGGTCACCCATAACTCCAACCGATTTATTATTCAATAAAACAGTAAAGAATTGTCAGATGTCTTGGTCTAGTCCAGCTTTTTCTAATTCTTCACGGAAAATCGCATCACTTTCACGTACTAAAAATAATTTAACTTCTGTGATGTCTCCGATAACACGAATAGCTAGCCCTGGTCCTGGGAAAGGTTTGCGGTTAATAAAAGCATCATTTAAACCTAAGACTTTCCCTAAGGCACGCACTTCGTCTTTAAATAAGGTTTTAAGTGGTTCAATTAAAGAAAAGCCTAAATCTTTTGGCAATCCACCAACATTATGGTGTGATTTAATTGTTACAGCATTTTTGGTTCCTGATTCAATAATGTCTGTATATAAAGTACCTTGTGCAAGAAACTTCACATTCTTAATTTTTTGAGCTTCACGCTTAAAGATTTCAATGAACATTGCTCCAATGATTTTTCGTTTCTGTTCTGGTTCACTAACACCTTTTAGTGCATCTAAAAAATCTTTACTTGCATCAACATACACAAGTCCTTTACCAAATTGTTTAGAGAAAATTTCTAAAACGTTTTCTTTTTCATTTTTTCTTAATAAACCATGATCTACAAACACACAAGTTAATTGGTCACCAATCGCTTTTTTAATTAATGAAGCAGTCACCATTGAATCAACACCACCGCTTAATGCACAAATAACTTGTTGATCTTTCACTTCTTCTTTAATTGCTGCAATTTGTTGGTCAATAAAGTCGTTCATCGTTCATTCTTTTTTTGCTTGGCAAACATTGTAAACAAAGTTAGCTAACATGTCACGACCATTTGGCGTGTTGTTTACTTCGCAATGGTATTGAATTCCATATAATTGATCTTTTTGGTTTTCTACAATCACGTGTGGGCAATCTAATGAAGTAGCATAAGTTTCAAAACCAGGGGCTAAGGAAATTACACGATCAGCGTGTGACATTCAAACTTTTTGATCATCTTTTAAATTCGCACCGATGTGTGATGATGGTTTGATTGTAATTTGGGTATGACCGTATTCTGCACATTCTGCTTGGCGCACTTTTCCACCTAATAAATGCATCATCAATTGCATTCCATAACAAACACCTAAAACTGGTTTGTTTAATTGAAATATTTGTGGATGAATTGTCATGGCATTTTCTTCGTAAACAGAGTGTGGTCCACCCGATAAGATGAATCCTAAAACACTCGGGTCATGAAAGTATTTAGGGGCATCACTATGATCAATTAATTCACTATAAACACCTAGTTCACGAATCCGACGAACTAGTAATTGGTTGTATTGGCTACCAAAGTCAACAACTAAAATTTTATGCATACTATTCCTCCTCAATAAATTGAACACCAGCTTGCGGATCTAAAGAAGTGATCCGAGCTAATGAATAAACATTATAATTTTGCTCGTCTAATAATTGACGTCCTGATTGGAAAGTTTTTTCAATTAGGATACCAAAGTTTTGCATTTTAGCGTGGGCTTGTTCAACCAGTTCAACAGCCCCTAAACAAGCTTGTCCATTAGCTAAAAAATCATCAATAAATAAACAATTATCATTGGCATTTAAAAGTTTTTTAGCAATGCTAACTTTATATTCAATACATTTTGTGAAAGAGTAAACATTAGCACTATAAACATTTTCATCTGTGGTAACACTTACCGTTTTTTTAATAATGATTAATGGTACACGCAATTTTAAAGCAACAAGCACAGCAATCGAAATACCTGAAGATTCAATAGTTACTACCTTCGTAATTGCTTGATCTTTAAAACGTTCATAAAAAGCCTGTGCTAATTGATCCATTAAAATGGGGTCCACTGCGTGATTAATGAAGGTGTCCACTTTTAAGATACTTGAGCTTAAAATAACGCCATCTTTTCTGATTCGTTGTTCTAATAGTTTCATATTTTTATCCCTTTTTTTCCAAACATATCTTTTTATTATAAGAACAAAGCACAAAAATTGTTAGATTATTTTATTTTCTTTTCGGCAATTGTTCTGCTAAATAACGAGCAACATAAACACCAGAGGCTGATGCGTGACTTAAAGAGTGGGTCACACCTGATGCATCACCAATACTAAATAGCCCTGGTAAAGTAGTTTCTAAATGTTGATTAACATCCACTTCCATGTTATAGAATTTAACCTCAACACCATACAGTAATGTATCATCATTAGCAGTTCCGGGTGCAATTTTGTCTAAGGCAAAAATCATATCAACGATATCATCTAATAAACGTTTTGGTAAAACTAATGATAAATCCCCTGGAGTGGCCTTTAGAGTTGGTGTTAAAAAGCTCTTGTCAATTCGTGATTGTGTCGATCGACGACCATTAATTAGATCACCGAAACGTTGCACCATCACGCCTCCACCCAGCATATTACCAAGTCGAGCAATACTTTCACCATACTCATTACTATTTTTAAATGGTTCAGTAAATTCTTGAGATACTAGTAAAGCGAAGTTAGTATTATTTGACAACATATCTTCACCTTCATAACTATGCCCATTAGCAGTTAATAACCCATCCGTATCTTCTTGCACTACAAATCCACGAGGATTCATACAGAATGTACGAACTCAGTCATTGTATGTTTTGGTTTGATGCACTAGTTTTGATTCATATAAGATATCAGTTAAGTGCTTAAAAATTTCATATGGTAATTCTACACGTACTCCGATGTCAACCCGGTTACTTTTCGTTTGAATTGATAATTTCTTAGAAATTTCTTCCATTCATTTTGAACCACTTCGCCCCGTACTAATAACACATTTTTCACCAGTGAAAACCTCGTTATCTTCATTTGTTAAAACAAAATTACCATCGGCTCGGTGATCAACATCAACAATCGCTTTTTCAAAATAAAAGTCAACTTTATCTTTTAAGAATTCATATAGATTTTTAAGCACAATTTGGTTGATGTCTGTCCCTAAATGACGCACCTTTGCACTCAATAAATAAAGATCATTTTTTAAACAAATTGTTTTTAAATGACTATCCACATTTGTGAACATTTTAGCTTTATCGCCACCGTTTTCACAATTGATTTGATCAACATATTCCATCAATTCAATCGCTTTATCCTTACCAATGTGTTCGTATAATGTACCACCAAATTCATTTGTAATATTAAATTTACCATCACTAAAGGCTCCAGCACCACCGAAACCATTCATGATTGAATAATTACCATTAATCCGTTTTTCAAGATCTGGTCCTTTTTCAAAAATACCCACTTTTAGATCAGGTCTTAATTTCATTAATTCATATGCTGAATAAATCCCTCCTGGTCCAGCACCAATAATTAAAACATCATATTTCATAATTTATATCCTCTACTTTTTTCTTCTTTGTAATGGGTGCAAGCACCCGGTTAATTAAAATTCTTTAGAAAATAAAAAAATTCTTTAGAAAATAAAAAAAATGCCGACAACAGCATTTATCTAAATTAACTTTAATAGTGTTTGTGCAATCGCGTTGGTAGTACATTCCCCAATCACGATATCAGCAACTTTTTTAGCTTCGTGTGTAGCATTCCCCATAGCAATCCCTACACCAGCATTACTTAACATTTGAATATCGTTTCCAGAGTCGCCAAAAACGATTGTTTGTGATGGATCTAGTTTTAATTGTTCAACAACCTCTAAGATCCCTGTTCATTTATTAATATTTTTAGCGTTAATGTCTACGTAAAAATCGCTTGTGTGTGTAATTTGATAAACATCACCAAAGCGTTCTAATGTTTTTAAATATTCTTGTTGAATGATTTCTTTGCCACCACGAATAGCAACTTGAATCATTTCATGTTTTTTATCTTTTGCATATTCTTTAAAAGTTTGCAAATCAATAAATTCGTGTTTATTAAAATCCATGTTCTGTTCTACTGTTCAAACTGGTAATGGGTCATCTTTTAAATAACTCATCGAACATTCCAGCGTATCAATACGTGCTAAAAGATGATTTTTTAAGGCACTTTCCATTAAAAATTCTCAGGCATCAATATTAATTTTTCCAACAATTTTTAAATCTTGTGAAGCTACGTGATAAATCACTGCACCGTTGGAAGCAACAATGTATGTGAATAAATGTTCATGACCTTTAATAGCCTCTAAAATGTTCCCCAGTGATCGCCCTGTAGAAATTATGACATCATGGCCAGCCTGACGAATTCTTTTTAATGCTTCTGGCGTTTCATCATGCATATTATTAGCGTGCATGAATAACGTTCCGTCTAAATCAAAAGCAAAAACTTTTTTCATCTATAATCCCCCTAATATGATTATTTTATAACATATTAACAAATAAATAAAGACCCATGAAGATATCTAGCAAATAAAAAAACCCAACGCGGCTTGCGTTGAGTTATTATTAATTATTTATTTTCAGAAACTAAAACAGAAACTTTTGTTTTAGATCCCATGAATTTTGTATATTTAACTGTGCCATCCACTTTTGCGAAAAGTGTATGATCTTTTCCTTGTCCAACATTTAAACCAGGATAAATTCGGTTTCCTCGTTGACGATAAATAATTTGACCAGCTTTAGTGAATTGACCATCACCTAATTTTGCACCAAGGTATTTGGGATTTGAGTCACGACCATTTTTCGAAGAACCTACCCCTTTTTTAGATGCAAAAAGTTGTAGATTTACGTTTCATAATAATTTTTTCATTTTACTTTTCCTTTGTTAGTTCATATGTAAATTCTTGAATTTCTATATATTGATTATAACTTTGCGCTACACTAGCTAATTGTATGTAAATTAAATTTAAATACATTAGATTAGTTTCGTTTTTTTGCTTAATGGTTAAATGATAATAACCATCACGCATAACAACGTTGATCGCATCTTCATCAAATCAATTTAACGCACTTAAACTAATTGCACTCACTCCAGCACAAACAATGTCTTGTCCGTACTTTCCAGCGTGTGCATGACCTTCGATAACTAAGGCGTTTAAGTATTTTTTAATAGAAATCATAGTGATAATTATTTATTAATTGCTTCGATTTTTAATTGAGTATATGGTTGACGGTGACCTTGACGTTTCATATGGTGTTTTTTAGATTGGTGTTTAATAATGTTAATTTTCTTTTGTTTCCCATGTTTTAAAACGGTTGCTGTTACGTAAGCGTTTTGAACATATGGGTTTCCGATTTGGTCTTCTAACATTACTACTTGGTCAAGTTTAACACTTGCATTCACTTCTGCGTCTAGTTTTTCAACATAGATAATATCGCCTTGTTGAACTTTATATTGTTTTGCACCAGTTTGAATAATAGCAAACATATAAGTTCTCCTTTTTTTTATCAACTTAGACTCACCATAGAGGTATTTTAACTAGTAAAATTTGTAAACCTTTTCTGTGTGGTTGAAGCTGCATATTTACAAGAATACACAGCATTAAATATTATACTATATTCTTTGTTTTAATACAAATCTAATTAATCTATAAACTATTTTTTAGGCTTGTTTTTGGTCTTTTTCGGCACTTCATAAGTGTTGATGCGGTGATAAAACAAAGCTTCGGGAGTGTATGAATGATCGTTCGGTTTTTCGTTGTGCAATAAAAGACTTTTTTCCACCACCAATCCCGGAGTTGTGTTGTAGATAGCTTCGATTAAAACTAAACAACTGGGCTTATAGGGTCGCGGATAAATCATTTTTAATCGCTTTGGTTCGAATTTATACTGACGCATTAAACAAATAATGTCAGCTAAACGCACACTTGAAACAATCATGCTCAACACACCTTTTTGTTTTAATATTTTTTGTACTCCAAGCATAATTTGCTCAAACGTTAATGACTGTTCATACAAAGCATTTTCGCTTGCTTTGGAAATATTTTTATTTTTTAATCCGGATGGTAAATGATACGGTGGATTGCAAACAACTAAATCATAACGGTCTTTTTCATCTAGATGGTTGTTTTGTACATATTCATTAAAATCAGCATGAATAACGCGAATACGGTCTGACATTTGATTATATTCAATGTTATATAAAGCTAAATCAATTGCCTGCTCATTAATTTCAATACCATCAATAGTCATGTCATTTTTACGAGCTGCTAGTAATATTGATAAAGCAGCATTATTTAAGCCAATTTCACAAACTTTTTTGGTTTTGGCTTTTAAACTAGCTCAATTAGCTAATAACAACGTATCAATAGAAAAATTAAATTGGTCTTTATCTTGGTATAAGAATAAACCTGTATCATAACCTAATTGGTTTTTAACTCATGCTTTTTTCATTTATGAATCCTTTATAAAATGTTAATAGTATAAAAAAATGACCGCAGTGCGGTCATAAAGCTCCAATGGAGCGGGTGATGGGAATCGAACCCACACTAATAGCTTGGAAGGCTATAGTTCTACCATTGAACTACACCCGCAAAATGGTGCTGGAAGAGGGACTTGAACCCTCACGACCGTGAAGTCATTGGATTTTAAGTCCAATGCGTCTACCATTCCGCCACTCCAGCAAAATGCCATATATCATATACATAATATATGGTTAGAAATAATGGTGCCCCATGTAGGGTTCGAACCTACGACCCCTTCATTAAAAGTGAAATGCTCTACCACTGAGCTAATGAGGCGTTAACTATATAGAAATCTATATAGGTGATGTTTTAATGGCTGGCCTGGCAGGGATCGAACCTGCGCGTGGAAGAATCAAAATCTTCTGCCTTACCGCTTGGCTACAGGCCAATGGTGGACAGAGTAGGATTCGAACCTACGAACCTCTCGGAGCCGGGTTACAGCCGGATGCGTTTGGCCACTTCGCTATCTGTCCATTTAAAAGCACTATATAATTATATACAATAACACCTAAAAAAGCAACATATTTTTAATTTTTTTTATAAAGATAAAAATTGCTTTAAATACAAACGAAAGTAGCATATAGTTTTTTTAATTTTTGAACTAAATTATAAACTTGTTTTTTAGTCTTTTGAAAACGTTTTGCTAATTCATCAACATTATAGTGCTTTTTGATTGACAAAAAGAAAAGGTGTAAATGCGGATGATTTAATTGTAAATGTTTTTCAAATGATTTGGTATAAAAATTTTTTCAAAATGTGGTTTCAAAGTCATTTTGACTATCATTTAAATTCATTAAATTATATTTTTCATCCTCTGCAAGACAATTGGAGAGGATTTTATTTTTAGAATTCTGATTTTTACGTTGTTCATCTATGAATAAACAATATAAACATTTCTTCATAAAGCCAATAGTCAAAGCTCAATTAGTTGGCTGAGCGAATAAACTATTTGCCCCTTTCTTAATTGCTTGATAGACGAAAACAGCATACTCATCCAGTTTAATAAGATGAGCATTGAAACTCTTTTGAACTCAACGACCAAGATACATATAAAACATCTTGTAAAAACGTTGATAAAATCACGACAATACTAGTTGATCGTTTTGTTTGATTAAAAATAAAATCCCTTGTAGCATATGAATCACCATGATAAGCATAGTTCATTGAGCTACTAAAGGATTATTATAAAATAATTATTTTTTTGTTATTTTTTTGAAATAGTTTAAAAACAAACATAGGGTGGTTAGTTTGCCTATGCCTCCTGGCGAAGGACTAACGTGAATCTTGTGTTTTTCTTGATATTCAGGATTATATTTAAAAGCGCCAAAAATTTTGTTTTCTTGTTCTTCTAAAGTAACATCAATCAAAAAACTGTTATCCTTTAAATCTCGCACGTCATAGGCGTGGGCTTGATTAATACATGCCAATACACAATCAGCGTTTTGCAAAACAGCTTCTTTTTGTTCATTATTCCGCCCAATTAAAAAAGCTTGAGCAAATTCGTCTTTTAAGAGAGTATATAAGTATTTCCCTAAATGTTCAGATCGACCTAAAACACATAAAGTAGGTCGTGATGGGAATCAATGTTGAATCGCCTTAAATAATGTCATAACTGCTAAAACAGTTGCCGGATAATAAATAATTTGATCTTGTTTATCTTCTAAATATTTAAAAGAATCTAGCCCATCAATATCATTATCTAGATTTAAATAATCTCATAAACCTAAACCAGTTCTTGTTTCTACACGTATGGGCAGTTCGTAAAAAAGAAAGTCATTCTGCGCATGAATCTTTTTCATGAGTTTATCAAAATCAGCTTTATTTGTAAAATTAGCAAGGTCATAAAATGCCAAGGGAATATTTAATTGCTGAGCATATTTTTCCTTAACTCGCAAATACAAACTATCCCGGGGCACAAAAAAAGAATCATAGAAAATATGAATTACTTTCTGATGATCTTTCTTTTGGTTTTTTAATTCATTATTTAATTGGATAAATAAATCATTAATTATTCGCTTCATGTATTATTTCTTTTTAATCTTAACAGATACAGGAATTTCGTTGACATATGCATTCATGAATAAATCACGAGGTTCATTTGTCACAACGTTTACATGGTAGTCAGGGATAATTTTTGTTTGTTTATAAACTGTGTTTGTAATCACTTCATCGTGTTCATGATCATTTTTATAACCTGTTTCATCTAACACAATTTCATGAACGAATCTTTCTTCATTATCAGAAGAAATGATGGCATTCTTAGCTGAGTTAGCAACCATTTTAGAAATTTTTGTTAACATTGTAACGTAATTACCATATGACGCTAATGGGTGGTCTGCTTGTTTTAAAGTCGATAATAAACGTTCTAGTAAATCAATATTTTTTTCAATAGCTGATAAAATTGTAATTTCCGCACCCATGACTTTTAAGAATTCTAATTGTAAAGCATATAGATCTTGTTCATATACTTCATCTTTTTCATAGTAATTGTTTAATTTTTCACGTTGTAATTTTGTTCGTTTAATAATTAAACCAATTCGTAATAATTCTTGTTCGTTTAATAATTTTTCTAAATCATTAATTAAACCAAATTGTCCAGAGATTAATAAAGCAATTGATGAACTGTTTGCAAAAGAAGTATCGTTGATATTTTTCTTGTGAATTAATAAATCAGATCATACAGCGTCAATCACATCATTACGTTTTTCATCGTATTGAGCTCTTAACATTTCTGTTTTTTCTTCTTCACTTGCACTAATTTTGTCGTAAATTTTTTGTTCACGAGGTGTTAAATTAATATCAGTAAAGTCTGTATCTAAATTTTCGTGATTGATTAATTGGTAATAACGACGTAGTTTACGTTTTAGTAGTTTGTCAGACTTGACTTTAACTTTTTCAACTTCTAAAAATTCTTCGTGGCTAACTGCAGTTAGTAAATGTGCATCTCATTCAAAAGCTAAACGGTTGCAAACTGTTTGAACATTTTGAATATGGTTATTTAACATTTTTTGGTTGTTAATCACGTCAGGAACATCTTTTTTGTGTTTCTTTGTTTCCTTGCTCTTTAAGTAAGCGCTTGTAATATCTTCGTATAATTCAGTAACTTTATCTTCAATATCTTGACGATAATTTTCTACACCTTTAGTGTCAAATTCGTTGTTATTGATAATTAAAGCAGCAACAGAATCATGGTGTGAGTGTACCTTGTTTAAACCATCCGTTTTAATAAAAGGGTCAAGAACGTTATCTTGTGAAGTTTCTTCGGGTTTTCTAAAGATTTGGTTATCGCCTCTCTTTAAAAGCACTCGTTCTTCGTCGAATGTTAATTCAACATATTTTTCAAATGTTTTATTCATTGTTCTTCCCTCCTCTATTTATTTTTCTTTCTTTTAAATCATGGTACTCGTTTTTTCTCAGTCGGTTCTTTTTGTTCGTGCGATTTTACTAAGAATTCGTTGCTTACTTCGACTTGTTTTACATCTAATTGATCGTTTTCGAAAGCTTCAAGCATTTCAGCATATTCTAATGCTAATAAATCATCATAATCATTATCAACATTTGATGATTCGTGTTTTTCTGGTTTATCGTTTTTTGGTAATTCATTAAAGTCTTTTAAACAAACATCGCCAGCTTTAAGTGGTTGTTCATCTTTTAAGTAATGTACGTCATTTGTTTCTTGATATTTTTTCATATTATCTAAAATAATTTGACGTTGATCTAAAATTTTGAATTTATTATTAACGTTAGCGTTTTCTTCGTCAGAATATTTTTTGATTAAATCCAGTTTTTCTTTTTGTAATTCTTCTTGTGAGCCTGTCGGAACTGGGTCAACATCAATTTTAATTTCTTCATCAGTAACTACATTTTTCACTAATAACATTTCTGGCGATGATTCAGCAACTACTTCTTGAACTTCACCATCATTTTGTTTATGTTCTAAGTCTTTAATCATTGATTCATAATGTTTAATTTCTTTGTCAACATAATAATTAATGTCTTCATTGACAGCGGTGGTTTTTTTTGGTGAATCTTTAATAGATAAACTTTCTTTGTTTGTGCTACTTTCGATTTCTTCTTCTTCGTCGTCTAATTCTTCATCATTAACCATTTCTGGTTCACTATTATGGTGTGTGTCTTTTTCAAAGATCATGTCCACATTCGCTTCGTTTTTTCACATAGGTTCAGATTCGTGATGTAATGCATTGGCATTTAAATCCTTTTGATGCATTGCGTGTAAGTAATCTTCTTCAATTAGAATTTCTTCATAACCAACACTATCAGCTAAAGCTTCTTTTTCGCTAACTGTTTGTTGAGTTTCGTATTTTTCTAAAAAATCATTGTATTCTGATTCTAATTTAGCTTGCTCTTCTTTGTTTAAGTAAACCGGTTGTTCAAGTTCACGATTTTCATCAATTAAAGGATCTTTAGTTGCTTCTATAGATTCTTCTTCTACTGTTTCTAAAATCGGTTGGTTGAAATTAACCTTTAAACCGCTAGCAGATTGAATTACTGCTGAGGAAATATCATTCACATCAACATCGCTTTTCAATGTACTTGTTGAACATGTTGTTGGTGCAGCAGTTTCATCAATTGGTAAATTATTATAAATTTCTGGTTGGAAATCTGAATGTTTTTTATCTGATTCTAATTTTGCATTGCCTTGTGGCGCAACAGGTGTTGTAGATGATGGGATGTCTTTTAGTTTTGACACCATTTGTTGAAAATTGCGATCGTTTAGGAAATCTTTACGAACACGGTAGTCATATTCAGTAAACTCTGCTGGAATCCGGTCAACACCAAGACCAACACTTGCTCATTCTTGTTCAAATTCAGGATTAGTTTTAGCTTGAATAATTGATAATAAATATAAAAGAATCAATTGAATATCTAATGACGCTTCCAATTCTGCTTTTTGTTCTGTGAAATCTTCTTCATCATGAATATGTTTTGTAATGTGGTGGTCTTCTAATTCTAGAACATCGTATTTCATGTTTTTGATGTTTAATGATAGTTCATCTAAACATTTTAAGACTTTTTCTTCTAGTACTTTTAAGTCATCTAGATTTTTATTTTTATATGGTTCGTTAGCTAAAAAACAATCAAGGATTTGAGTAGTTTTTAACTTGTGCCCTAAAAAATATTTACGTATTAAATCATAAACTCGTGATTCATAATACGTTAAATATGAGATATTTTGAGATTCGTAATCATAATCATCAAAAATATCTAATAATGTTTTTTTATCTGCTGCTTGTTCATTATAAAAAGTAAAGGCTTTTGTTACCATTTTATCTAATTTAATTTCATCAGCAAATGAGTTAATGCTGGTTGCGCTAACAAATCGATTGTTCACGACTATTTCTTGGTTTTCTAAATCAACGATACCAAGACTTTCTGCTTGTTTTTTGCTTAAAAACAAAGTTGAGCTGTGTTTGTTTATTTTGTTCATTTTTAATTCACCTGTGTTTTTGCTTATGTATAATCTTTGAAAATACTCTTTAATTATAAATTAATCCATTTAAAAATGCATTAATATATATCACAATTATGTAAATATGTTAATTTTTTTATTATTAAAATTAGAAAAAAGGTTAATGCGAGCACTAACCTTTTTTAATACCGATAATAATAGCGACAACAATAATGATCCCAATTGTGATAAACATAGTTGTAATCGCAATAATTAAATTAATAACAAAATTTTTAGATTGTTTTTTAATTTGTTTTTCGGAATACTGACTAATATTGGGGATATTCAAGACACGAGCTAATTGTTCTGATTGTTTGTTAGCAACCATTTTTTTATTAGTCGTTGTACTTTTATTTTTGATCATAGAAAAAGTTCTTAGGATCGAAATTAAATATCGAATTTGTTGTCTCGATATGTTTTGCAATCACGGCAAGCACGGTGAGGTAATAGTGCTTTCCCGCAACTAGGGCATGAAGTTGTAATCGCAACTTCTAAGTGATCGTGACTACGACGCATATTACGACGTGATTTACTCACTCTTCTTTGTTGAACAGCCATCTAATCGCCTCTTTCTAAAAATAAGTATTTGTGTGTTTGTAATACATTTAAATATTATACTATATAAAATTCAAAAAAACCACTATTAATTGGTTCTACATTATATATAATTATTATATTATACGTTTTTTAGGATTGATGTAAAATGAGAAAACCTGTTTTAATTATTGCTATTGCCGGAGCAAGTGGTTCGGGAAAGACCACAATTGCCCAAACAATTATGAATGCTATGCCTGAAGGTAAAAAATGTGCAATTATTTGTCAAGATTCATATTATCACCCAGTCAATATTATTCAAGAAAAATTAAATGGTGTTGTCAATTTTGATCACCCCAAAAGTTTTGATTGAGAATTAATGCGCCAGCAAATCTTTGCTATCAAAAATAACCAAGCAGTGGACATCCCAATCTATGACTACGTTAAGCATCAACGTCAAAAAGAAACCTATCATTTAGCAGGTGTCGATGTTTTAATTGTCGAGGGTATTTATGCCATTTATGATGAAATACTTAACGATCATATTGATTTAAAAGTCTTTGTACAAACGCCTAAAGACGAATGTTTAATGCGCCGAATCTTGCGAGATTTAAAAGAGCGTGGGCGTGATATCGATTCGATCGCTGAACAATGACGCACAACTGTTTCTTTAATGTATGATCAATATGTTAAACCATCACAAATCAACGCGGATATAATTGTTCCCTGAAGCGAAAAAAATCAAACTGCATTAGATTTATTGATTGATGTTTTCCATCATCGCGTATTATAAAATGAAACGTATTACGACCAAAAGATTTGTCATTACTGATCACGCCTTAAAAAGAATCCGTGAACGTCATCCCAAATTTAAAGATAATCCAGGTATTTCTAGTTTAATTATTTCATCAGAAATTAATACTTGACTCGCTAACATCCGACCATCACGATCAATGCAGAATCCTAATCATTTATTTTTTATAGATCCTTATAACCCTGGTTTTCAATTTTTAGTGACTGAAAACTCACAAGAATATTTAATCATTACATATAGTGCACATAACCACCGCAAGAAAGGTATTTATGCCAAATAAATATACCCCTGACATGCACGAACAAGATTTAAAGAAAATTCAATCTGTGTTGAATGATTTACGTATTTATGTCCAAGCGGATGGTGGTGATTTTATTTTTGATCGATACGAAAATCAAATCGTTTATATCCAGTTATCAGGTGCTTGCGTTGGTTGTTTTTTGACCAACGTTACTTATGAGGAAAATTTAAAAAAAATCCTTATGCAAGAAGTACCTAATATCAAGGATGTTGTTCTTACACAACCCAATAATGCCAACCCTTTAAACCCTTTACCTTTCAAAATTTAAACAAACCAATTTGTTGGTTTTTTATTTTGTAAAAGCAAAAAACTAAGCCACTAATGTTTTAGCAATCAAACAGAAACATTGCTAAAAAATGACTGATTAGTGTATAATTTATTAAAGTATGTCATTTTTTAATAGGAGAAAATATGAGTAAACGCGATTATTATGAAGTTTTAGGTGTAAGCAAAACAGCTACACAAGATGAAATTAAAAAAGCTTTTCGGAAATTAGCTAAAGAATATCACCCTGATAAAAACGATTCGCACGATGCTGAGAACCGTTTTAAAGAAATTAATGAAGCTTATGAAGTTTTAAGTGATGAAACTAAACGGGCTAATTATGACCGTTTTGGTCATGATGCAGCTAATCAAGGGTTCCATCAACAAGGCGGTTTCGGTGGTTTCGGTGGGTTTGAAGATATCTTCTCAAGTTTCTTTAATACCGGAGCAGCAAGAGGTTTTAATTCTTTTGAAGAAGAAGAAGAAATTCAAGGCGATATTCATTTAGCGTTACGTTTAACTTTCTTCGAAGCTATTAAAGGTACGACAAAAGAAATTCAATATGACCGTCAAGTAACATGTGATGAATGTCACGGAGTCGGTGCACCAAGCGTAGCTGATATTAGTACCTGTGCAACTTGTCATGGTTCTGGTCAGGTTGTTTTCCAAACTCAAACAGCTTTTGGTGTTTTCCAACAACAAGCAGCTTGCGACACTTGTCGAGGACGAGGAAAAACAAATAAAAATCCTTGTAAAAAATGTCGGGGAAATAAAACCATTAAAACCCCTACAAAAATTAGTTTGGTGATTGAACCTAACACTTTAGATCAAGAAAAACAAAAAATCAGCCGTAAGGGTAATAATGTTAATGGTGTTGAGCATGACTTATATCTTCATATCAATGTTATTCCACACCAATACTTTAAAACAAACAAACTAGACTTATATATTACAGTTCTTGTTGATCCTTTCGTTTGTTTAGTTGGAGGCGAAGTAGAATTTGTTACTGCTTATAATAAACACAGTTTCAACATTCCTGCCAACACCAAAGATGGCAAACAATTCCAAATTAAAGGTATTGGTTTGAAAAACCGTAAAAACAACTTATTTAATAAAAAACAAGGTGATGCTTACATCACGATTAAATATGCTAAGACTAAAAAAATGACGCCTGAACAATTGGCATTTATTCAAAACATGAATAAACAAAAAAATCCCGAAGTCGAAGACTATAATAATAAATGATTAAAGGAAGTGCAAAAATAATGGCTGATAAAAACAAAAAACACGATCATCATGATCACACAACAAAACCTGAGCAAAAAGAGTATAATGTGCAAGCTCTTTTAAAAGAAATTAGTGAATTAAAAGAACAAAACAACACTTTGTTGG
Source organism: Ureaplasma miroungigenitalium (assembly GCF_025780085.1). Classification (GTDB taxonomy): domain Bacteria; phylum Bacillota_I; class Bacilli_A; order Mycoplasmatales; family Mycoplasmoidaceae; genus Ureaplasma; species Ureaplasma miroungigenitalium. The sequence continues at coordinate 253,746 of NZ_JAOXHL010000001.1, forward strand.
CTGCAAACCAAACACTGCAAAAACAAATTGACCAGTTAAATCAGGATTATGTTTCCAAGCTAACTGCTAAAACAGAAGAAATTAAGGGCATATTAAAAACCAAAGAACAAGCATTAGAAGCACGATTCGCTGATGAAGTAAAAATGGGTATTTTCAAAATTTTCAAATACGATATGGATACGTTATTAACACAAATTAACCATTTCAGCAAAATTGTAAATAACCAATATGATGACCCTAAATTACAAGGCTTTTTAGTTGGTTTCCAAATGATTGCTAACCAAATGCAAGCTGGATTAAGTGATTTAAGTATCCATATAGTTAATCCTGTAGTGGGTGAACTTTTGGATGATGACACAATGGAAGTTTTTGAAACTATTAAAACGGATGAACACCCAGCTTTAACCATCCTAGAAGTTATTAGCCCTGGTTATACATACGACAATAAGACAATTAAATTTGCTGTTGTCCGTGTGGCAGCATAATTAAACGCATTACGCGTTTTTTCTTTTCTTGCTTTTATATGATTTATAAAATGGTAAAATTATGGATATGAATACAAAATTAAACTATCAATCAATTTACGAAAAACTCAAAGCTTTACAAGCTCATGCCTATGCCCCTTATTCGCATTACCCTGTCGCCTCAATTGTGCAGTGCCAAAATAATTATTATCCAGGTGTAAATGTGGAAAACGGCTCTTATGGTTTAACAGTTTGTGCTGAGCGCAATGCTATATTTCAAGCAATTGCTTACGGCGAAAAGCAGATTGAGTCAATCTATTTAATTACAAACGACAATAACAATACGGGAACGCCGTGTGGTGCTTGTCGTCAAGTTATATCTGAATTTATGAACCCTAAACAAAACGTAGTTGTTTTTAACCAAGATGGGTCGTATCGTGAATTTACTTTAGAAGACTTATTACCGTTTGGTTGAAGCGCAAATGTGTCTTTAAAATAGGAGAGTCAAAAAAATGAATCAATTAGTCACCAAAACTTTAGCTTCCGATTTAATTAGTCAGGAAGAGAAAACCTATATCGAAGGATTAAGTGAACAAGAACAAAACGAATTATTCGACCCAAACTATAAATTTAAGTTTGGAACAGCTGGTATCCGTTTACCATTAGGTATGGGAACGCGGCAATTAAACGTTTTCACTTATACCCAACTAATTTTAGGTTATATTAAGTACTTACAAACAATCCCGCCTAAAAACAATGAATTTCACCGTGTTGTCTTAGGTCGTGATAATCGTTATTTATCACGTGAGGCGATGATTTTAGCTTCACAAATCTTTTCAAGCTTTGGTTTCGAAGTCTTTGTTCCTCAAGACTATGAAATGTTAGCAACACCCATTGTTTCTTATTTAATTAATGAATTAGATTTAGATGGGGGGATTATGTTTACAGCTTCACATAACCCAAAGACCGACAACGGATTTAAGGTTTATAATAACGTTGGTGCGCAACCAATAACTGCGGTTACTGATTTAATTGAAACATTTATCCCCACATATGAAGAAGCTATGGCTTTTGATTTTGAAGTCGATGAAGAATTAATTTTATTCATTGATGAACATGAAATTACTGGTTACTTTGATACCATTAAAGAAAATTTAATTCATACAAATAAAAACAGTGAAAAACAATTTAATACTGTTTTAACAACTCACCACGGAGCAGGTTCTTATAATATGCCTGTCTTCTTAGAATCATTGGGTTATGAAATTATTAATGTCAATGAACAAAACTTTGAAAACCCAGACTTTATCAATGATGTGAGTTCTAACCCTGAGGACCAAGCATCATTTACTAAAGCACTTGAATACGCAGAAAACAACAATGCTACAGTAATGATTGGTATTGACCCCGATGCTGATCGTATGGGTGTTGCAGTGTTGCACGATAACCAATGATATTATTTAAGTGGTGATCAAACGGGCGTCCTTTTTGCTTATTACTTATTAAATAACAAAACATATCATAAGAATAAATACATTATTTCTACTATTGTTTCTAATACATACGTTCAAAGAATTGCAGACGACTTCAATACAAAAGCTTATTATGTTGGCGTGGGTTTCAAACACCATGGTAATTTAATTGCTGAATTGCGTCACGAAGCTGATTTAGTTGTGGCTTTTGAAGAAGCTATTGGAACTAACTTAATCGATATGAATAATGATAAAGATGGTTACCAATCAGCCGCTTTCATTTTAGAACTAATTGCCTTCTACCAAAACCAAGGTCTTACTCTTTTAGATGTCTTTAGTAAATTAATATTCCCACAATATGGTTATTGATATGCTCATACTTACCCATTTGTCTTTAAAAATAAAGATTGAAAACCCCAAGCTCAAGAGCTTTTAATGAAATTACAAAACAATACATTAACTCATTTATTAGATTTAAAAATTGAGCGTGTGGAGTATAACGAAGAATACAAATATGTCACTTGATTCTTATCAAATGATAGTACAATTAAATTCCGTTTATCAGGAACAGAACCGAAATTTAAAATCTATGTTAATTTAATCGAACCAGAATATAATAACGAAACCTTCTGATATACTTATTTCGAAAACAAAGCTCAAAGCATTATTGAAATTTTAAAAAACCATTTACAATTACCATAGATCATAGATTGTTGATTTTGCAACAATCTTTTTTTATGCAAAAGCAAAACATTTTTCTGTATAATGCTGGATTATGTGTTATTTTAATAGGAATATTGTATCGATATTAACGAGTATACATATGAAAAAGAAACAATTATTTTTTAAAAAACGATTATCTATCTTTTTATTAGTTATTAATTTATGATTATGCTTTCTGATTCGTTAATACTTTAATGACAAAACAAAATCCTGACTTTGTTATTTTAGAAAAACCAAAAGGTTATAGTATCAATCATGAATCAACAGAAAATAATAAACGACGATTTGAGATGTTAAGAAATCGTTGTGAATTTGAAAATTAGTAAATAAAAAAACGAATGTTTAAATGAATTTTTTAAAAATCATAAAACGATTCGTTTTTTCAATACCTAAGCGTAAGCGAATAATGTTGCTCTTGTGACAAATAATTAACAAACAAGCCGCTGGCACACTAAACAATAATAAGTAGCTAACGTTGATCATTGTTAAATGTAGGTCTGCAAAGTATGAAACAAAACACTCATTGTATAGTGGCGTATAGTTTATCCCAGGCACAATGATGAGTAAACTCGTAATGCCTGTACTAACCATGGCAGCTAAAGAAACATATTTCTTAACCCGCGCAACAATATAAAAAATAATGAAATATAAGACAGCGACGATAGGATTCATAATTAATAACCAGCCGAAGTACGTACTTACACCCTTGCCCCCTCGAAAATTAAAGTAAAGCGGATAGATGTGACCAATCATGCAAACTAATCCAGAGAAGTGCAATAATATATTTAAATGAAAGTCATTTCATGGATTAACCTGTGCATCATGCAATCCATAACGTAAAACACAATATGCCAACGCAATGACAACCATTGGTTTAATGGCATCAAACAAGAACACTAAGATTCCCATCTTCTTACCAAAAACCCGAGACATATTCGTGGCTCCTGCATTTTGGGAGTTAAATTTCCGAACATCTTTGTTTTTTCATCACAAACTAAAAACAAGACTGAAATTAAATGAACCAACTAAATAAGCTAAAATTGGGGCAATTAAGATCAAGAAAACATATGCAAAAACAATGTGAGAAATCATGATTATTCCTTATAATTTAATACTAAATATAATTATAAAGGAATACCTATGTTTATTTACCATAATGTCAAACAAAAGAGTTTAACCTCGGCTTCTTATAGTGTCAAAATGTTCAACTTAACATGGCTGAATAATTGATTTTTGATTTTAGGTGTTTGTTTTCTCAGTGTCTATTTAACTAGTGGATATGAGCGTGATAACATCGTCTATGATATTAATGTAATTAATCATGCACCCATCCAAAGTATTGGTGCTGTTGGCTTGTATTGTTTTTTATGATATGCCTGTTTAAATATTCTTAGCATTTTTTTCTTAGGACAATATCATTGTACGCGTCAAAAAACTTTTTGGTGTTTGTTAATTGGTTTTGTTTTAATTAACCCTTGAGTTTATGCTTATTGAGTCCGACAATTTAAAGGATATAAACTTTATTGAATCACAACCTTTTATTATTTGTTAGATAATTCGAATCGTATTCGTTTTAATATGAAAAACAAAAAGAGCATTATTGCCTTCGTTTATCTCATCATTAGTATCGGTTTCATCATCTTCTCGTGTTTTGATTATGTTCCAACGAATTTAGTCAAAGGAATTAATATTATTGATGAACATACGCCAATGCACATAATTTATACACATGATTTATGATTCAATAATTTACATTATTTCACCACCCAAGGTAATTGATTGTGTATCTGCATTGCCTTCTTTATTTTCTTAAATCCCACTGCCCGTTTTTTAGATCGTGGGTATTTAATGTTAGTTGGTTTAACTTATATTAGCATTATCAGTATTGTATGACTAATTGCCATTTTTCCATTTGCTCATCTGGGTAATAAATATTTATGAGTCAACTATTTAACTGGCTTCTATAACCATTTAGTAACACCATTGATGTTTCACATATTATGCTGATATATCTTTAAAACTCATAAAATAAGCATTCGATTAAATTACTTCCATGCATGAAAATTATTCATTGGTTACTTAATTTTATATACCTTATATGCTCTGATGGTTCCTTTAATTGGTAATGTGTCTGTTTACGGCTTAATCACCAATTTATGAAGCGTTGTCAATGGTCATTTAGTTTATCTGGCTTTCTTATTTATTTTTCTTTTATTTGCCAATTTAATTTATTTCATATTCTTCATCATTTTTTGTAAAACACAAAAGATTAAACTAAAAACAATTCTACGTATAGCAAAGAAAAAATAAACCTTTAACGGTTTATTTTTTTATTCTCAGTTGATTTTTTCGCTTTACTTATTGTTTGTTTCTTGTGCAGCTGCATGTTCGTGTTCATCTTCCTCTTTTGGTTCAGGGAAGGCTTTATTTTCTTGCACAATAGCTGTGAAAATCTCTCCTGTAATAACTGGTGGGAATGTTGCACCTTGGTATGATAATAAGTCGCAGTTTTCAAAAGCAAATTCACCAATTTTTTCTACCTTAGGTGCTGTGATTTTGTTTAGGCTAGCAACATTACTAAAGGCGTAGAAACCAATAATTTGAACTTTGGGTAAAACAACTGTTGTTATTTTCGTAGAACCCTTAAAAGCACTTGCTCCTAGTTCTAATAATTCAGGTAATTTAATATCTTTTAAAGCTGTATTGTTTTCAAAAGCTGAGGCATTAATTTTTGTTACCTTAGGTAATCGCACGTCATTTAAAGCCGTATTGTTTTTAAAAGCATTGTATCCTACTTCAATTACGTTGTCAAAATTAACAGTCGTTAATGTTTGATTGTTAATAAATGCTTCATTCGGTACAGCCTTTAATTGCTTCATAGCTACGCTCACAACATTGGCATTAGCAAAAGATTGCGGAGCCATTAATTCAACATTATCTAAAACCACATCACCAGAAGCTTCATATGCACTTAATAATGTGTTTTTGTAAACTACTAAGTTGTTAGTTGCCGCTTTCTTTAAGGCAGTAAAGAATGGTGTATCTTCAAATACATTTAATCCGATTGCTTGTAGATTAGCTGTTTCTAATGTTGTTAACTGTGTGGCGTGTGCAAAGGCTTGATCACCTAATACATTAGCCTTAACAGCTTGTAAATTAGTTAAGTTAGCAGTCTTGTAGAATGCATATCCTTGGATGTTTAAAACTGCTGGAAGAGTTAAATTAGTTAATCCCGTTTCACTGAATGCAAAACCTTCAACAGTTTCCACAGCATTGGCTGTCACAGATTTTAATTGGGTTGTTTTCATGAAAGCTGCATTCCCAATAACTGTGGCCTTGTTTAATTTAATATTTTCTAATCATGTTGCGTTGGCAAAAGCGTTATCAGCAACTGTTAGGACATTAGATAAAGTCAAACTTGCTAATTGTCGTAATTTAGCATCACTTTGGTTTGCATATCTCTTGAATGATGGTGATTCGCTTAAATCTCAGATGATTTCTTTATTGGTTGGGAAATCCTTCTTAATCTTTTTAATAAAGTATACATTGTTAATTAAATCATATTCAAAGTATGTATCTAGATTCGCTTTATTAATTATTAAGCTCTGTTCGTTTTGATCGTTTTCTTTAGGTTTATGACAACTAGTCGCGATAGCAGTAACACCCGCTACAACACCTAATAAACCTAAAGATGAAAACAATATTTTTTTATTTATATTCGTCTTTTTCATATATATTCCTTTTCTTAACACCATTTTAATGGTGTAAAATTTATTTTATCAAAAAAGCTACAAAGATAAAAAAAATAACGTCAGAGCGACGTTATTATAAGTTAATGGAGCAGATGACGGGAATCGAACCCGCGTCTCGACCTTGGCAAGGTTGCGTTCTACCATTGAACTACATCTGCGTTTACACCATAATATTATAACATAATATTTTTATGGTGTAAATGTATTTAGTTAAAATTACTTCTCCGTACAACCATTGATCCATCAATGTCAACAATAGGATAGATGACAATTAAACAATTAGTATCAACTTGTCTAATTAATTGAATAATTGATGGGAATTCAATATATAGACTAATAATTTCAAGCGACTGGTTCGTCTTATTGGAAATTAGATTACTAGAGTTAGTTACTGTAATCGAATTATTGAAATCGTGTTCATGAAGGATGCTGACAATTTTATCAACATTTTTCGATAAAATTTCTAGTTTTAATGATTTGTTCTTAGGGAAGTATATATTAACTATTATCCCTAAAATGATTGACACTAGAGTCGAAGCAACTAGGTTTGGTGAAAAGAAAATTTCCACATTAAAGAATTTTTTGTTAGCCAAGCAAGCTGGCACAAAAGACCCTAAAATAATTCCGATGAATAAAGTAAAAGCATTAAAGTAAGTTAAGATATTACCAATTGGTTTGCTTTTCTTTTTTGAATATCAGAAACTAATAATATCTGTACCACCACTTGTTCCCCCAACAATGTACACTAGGGAAATCAGAATGGCATCAAAAATGGCGTAAATAATTGCATAGACAAAAATCGATGGAATTTTTGATGCTTGATCAGGGTCGGTTCACGGTAAAACTTGTACCCTGTTATCAATTAATGGATGGAAGTAATATAATGGCTTAGCATTATCATATAAAAGGTTTAAGTATTCTTGTCTTGTTTCCAAGTTTTTAATTTCATTGATTTTAATATATAAATCATTGATTGGACGATCTGGTGTGATACTTGCCTCATTACTAATTGTTAGCAATTCTGGAGCTAATTTAATATCACTAATTTGGTGAGCCAAAATTCGGGGCGTAAAGAAATTGTCTACTTTTGGATAAGTAATTTTATTATCCCCAAAAATCATGATTTTATCCGTATTAGGAATAAAAGATAATAAAAGACCAAATACTTGTGTAGCGACTAAGTATAAAAGCGTCATTAATGTAAAATGTTTACCTAATTTTAAATAAGAAAAAATTAGCAATGGTACATTAATCAAAATCACTAGCAACCAGAATAAGACATTATATGAAATCTGGGCCTGGGTTACAAGCGATGGATTTAAATAAATAATCACTGTTTGAATTAACCGCGAAAAACCTTGTGATAAACCAGTTACTCCCGGCGAATAAATCCCTGTGTTTTGGACTAAAAATAAAGAAATCACAGAAGTTGTCATCGAGAGAATCAAAATGATCAGGTAGCGCACTCACAAACGTTTAGTTGTATATAAACTAGCAAACTTTAAAATACCAGCTTTAAATTTGATGGTTTCTGTTTGAGCATTTAATTGTTCTTGTTCAATGTATTCCTGATTAACTTGTTTCAAAAGATCATTAATTTTGCGATCAGTTTGAATGATCTTAATTCGTCTCTTGTGTTTTTTTCGATTTGTTTTATCAATTCCGTTCATGTTCATAACATTCTCCTGTGCATCAACATAAAAAAATAACAATAATATGAAAATCAAATTACTGTTATTATTTCTAAAATTATTTGTTTAGTTGTTTAATACGTGCTGATTTACCAGAACGTGAACGCATGTATGAGATATAAGCACGACGCACTTTACCATAACGCACAACTTCAATTTTTTCTACTAATGGAGAGTGGATGTTGAAGTTTAATTCAACTCCGATCCCGTTAGTTTCTTTACGAATAATAACTGTTTCATTAGCTTGTGAGCCACGGCGACGTAATACAACACCTTCGAATTTTTGAATTCTCGTTTTTTTACCTTCGACAATTCTGTTGTGAATAATAATTGTGTCCCCACTTGAAAAGTTCGGCACATCTTTTTTCATGCTTGATTGATTTACAGATGATAAGATTGCACCCTTATTAATTTTGAAAATACCCATTTTTTAACACCTACTTCTTTGTTATTGTTTGTATATATTTTTTATATAAATCTTTGCGATATCGCTTTGTTAATTCCTCTTGTTTTTGCTTACGATATTCGTTAATCATAGCGTGATGACCACTTAAAAGCACTTCGGGAACTTCGTGCTTTCGATATTTCTTTGGTCTAGTATAAACAGGATAATCTAATAAATAGTTATTAAAAGATTCATCCACTAAACTATCAGCGTTAATCACTCCATCGATTAAACGAATAACACTGTCTGCCATCATCATACAAACTAATTCGCCACCAGTTAAGATGAAATCGCCAATACTAATGTAAGAATCAACATAATATTTAATTCTCTCGTCAATACCTTCGTAATGCCCAGCAATAAAAATCAGATGTTCTTTTTTACTACTTCATTCAATTGCTTTTTTCTGATTAAAGACTTGTCCCCGTGGGGAAGTATAAACGACATAACTATTTGGAGTTCGTACAGATCGCAATGCCCGTACTACTACATCAATAGAAATAACCATTCCTGGTCCACCACCATACGGTGTGTCATCTACTCGTTGTCTTTTATCTTTGGAAAATTTACGAATATCAACAATTTCAACGCTAACTTTATTAGCATCAATCGCTCGTTTAATGATTGAGTGATTGCATCAAGTTTCAATGATTTCTGGAAACAAAGTTAAGAAAGAAATTTTCATAAACTACGCGTTTTTTTGTTTTTGCATTAATGCTTTACGTTTTTTGTTAGCATCTTTTTTTGCAATAAATTCTTTTCATACGCCTTGCGCAGAAAGCATTTGTTTTACAGTTTCAGATGGTTGAGCACCATTTTCTAAATGAAATAGTACACGATCGTTCTTTAAAACAACATCACCTGTAATTGGATTATAGTGTCCTAAATTTTCAATATAAGCACCATTTGCTTTAGCTTTAGCATCCATAACAACCACTCTAAAGTAAGGTTTTTTATGAGTACCAACTCTTGTTAATCTAATTTTTACCAATGTATTCACCTCTTTATTTTTAAAAGACTTAATAAATTATAATACATTTTTTTATTATATGTTAAGTTTTTTTACTTAACCCTGTTTTAAATAGTAAAAATTCATTGGGCAACGTTTATTAAGTTGGTGGTAGCTATGTGAGTTAAAAATAAAGGGATGTTCCTGGAAACGCTGATTAATCGTAGTTTACAACTCTTTACTCAGGAGTATTCAGGATTCTTTATTAAGCGTGATGTTAGTGTCAGCATTCGTAAAATTGAAAATAATCATGTATTGGGTACATTGAAAGCGAAATCGCAAGCCGACTATTATGGTTTTTATGATGGAAGTTATTATGACTTTGAAGTCAAACAAACAACTGATTCAACTTTTGATTTAAAACAAATCAAGGATCACCAATTGCAACATCTATTGTTAATTCACGAACAACGCGGTTATGCTTTTGTTATTATTGGCTTCTTATCTTTAAATAAATATTATGCAATTAGTATCTTCTTGTTATACCAACACTTTTTACAAAAGAAAGAAAAAAGAATCCATCATGAGTGATTGGATTCTTTTGGAATTTCTATGGAATTAATTTTTCCTGGACTTTTTAATTGATTAAGCTTATTAAAATCTTTAAAAAGACATATTACTTGGCTGTAGCATCAACATTATATAAAACATATAAAACATTAATATAAGCATTAGCCAAACTAATAATTCGTTGAGGATTGTTTTTGTTTATTTTTTCATAACAAACGCTCACCAAATAATTAAGGAAAAAATCTTCTAAACTAGCAAAATGTTGTTTGATGATTTGAATATTTTTGAAAATTAATGAGTCAAACATGTCCTCATCAATATAATTTAACGCCTTCCCAATTTTTAATAAGAAGATGTTTTCAATGATATTTTTAGTCATCATAAAGTGTACATTAACTCTGGTTTTTAAAAGATCCACCATTAAATAATCTAATTCAAAACCTTCAAAGTCTTTGTACCCTAATGTAGTATATCAGTCATACTCTTTTTGTAAGTCATAAATTAAAAACAAGCTAGCCACATCTAGGTCATTATTGAAATTATGGTTTTTGTGCAACAAATCTAAATAAGCTTCTTGGTCAGTTGTAATCTCAAAATATGATGATAAAAATGATTTAAGGGTGTTAGCAAATCATGGCTGATTCAGGTTTTGCTCATAAATATTACTTTGCAGATCAACAAATCCTTCGGCGATAAAGAAGACGTCAGCTAATTTGTTAACAGCTGTTATTTGTTCGTTTTTTTGTTTACCTTCAATTGGTATTTTTTGATCGTTGAACAATTTTTTTAAATTAGATGTTAACAAAACATATAGCTCATTAATGGCTTGAACATGTTCGTTATAATTACGAATTTTGGTTTCTATAAAAGCTTTATTTTTCAGGTTTTGGTTTAACATTTTGTACCCCTAAGTCCACTAATTCTTCATCACTCACAAAACTTGGTGCATGCATCATCATATCAACACCTTGATTGTTTTTCGGGAACACTACAACATCTTTAATCATTTCGCTATTGATTAAAATCATAATTAAACGATCTAAACCTAAAGCAATCCCGGCATGAGGAGGAACACCATAACTAAACGCTTCTAATAAGAATCCAAATTTCTGTTCAATTTCCTGAGCACTTAAATTAATAGAACTGAACATTCTTTTTTGCACATCTGGATTAATGATTCGCACTGATCCCCCACCTAATTCATACCCATTTAATACAATGTCATAACTTCTTCCTAAAGCATCTTTTTGGTTTGTATCAAAGTCATTAATGCATTGTTGTTGTGGTGCTGTAAAAGGGTGGTGTGCAGCCACATAACGATTTGTATCTTGATCGAATTCATATAAAGGTCAGTCAACGATTCATACAAACGCATATGACTGAGTGTTTTTTAAATTTAAAACGCTAGCTAGTTGAGTTCTAACAATTCCTAACGCCTCTGTAGCAATTTCATAGTTGTCAGCAACTAATAATAATGTACCTGAAGTTAATTGGTGTTTATCTAATAATTGTAAATATAATGAATGATCTTCTTTTAACTTTGCAAAAGAACCGTCAACAACTATTCCGTTTTCGATTCGCATTCAAATTAAACCTTTAGCTTGCTTATCTTTAGCGTATTTTTCTAAATCTTGGACTTGTTTTTTTGTTAATAATTCACCAGTGTAAAGATATCTAACAACCTTACCTTCACTAACAATGTTTTGTAGAATTTTTGAAGATGATTCAGCAAAAAGATTGTTTGTATCTCGAATTTTTAATTCATATCGTAAATCAGGTTTATCAGTTCCGTAATTGTGGAAGGCGTCAGCATAAGTCATACGTAGGAAAGGTGTTTTCAATTCGTAGTTTAGAGCTTCCGCAAACACACGTTTTAATAATACTTCAATTAAATCCTGAATGTCTTGTTCGTTAACAAAACTCATTTCTAAATCAACTTGTGTAAATTCTGGTTGTCGATCACTACGTAAATCTTCATCTCTAAAACATTTAGTAATTTGGAAATACTTTTCAAAACCAGCAACCATTAATAATTGTTTAAAAATTTGTGGTGATTGAGGAAGAGCATAAAATTTATGACTACGCGTTGGTACTAAAAAGTCACGCGCCCCTTCTGGAGTTGGTTTCCCTAAAATTGGTGTTTCTGTTTCAATGAAATCTAAGCTATGTAAAAACGAACGGATGATGTGTGCCACTTTTGAACGTAATTGAAATGTTTGCAGGTTTTTAGGGCGTCGCAAGTCTAAATAACGGTATGCAAATCGAACATCTTCGTTAGCATCGGTTTCGTTTTCGATAATTAAAGGTGGTGTTTTCGCTTTTGACAAAACTTCCACATGGTGGGCGTGCAATTCATAATTACCTGTTAAAAGGTCTGGGTTTTTTTGTTTACGAACTAATAGTTCCCCTGTGACATAAATCACATCTTCACGATTTAATTCATTTAGTTGTTTAAAAACCAGATCATCATGATGAGCGAAAATTTGAACTAGGGCATATCGATCACGAATGTCAACGAAAACAAGATTTCCTAGTTTACGAACTTTCTTAACTCAACCTTTTAGAGTGATTGTTTGTTGCAGATACGCATCGCTTATCTGGTTATTATTAATTTTCATTTTTTTCACCTTTTTTTATTTTTTCTAATATATCAATGTAAGACATTGTTGTTTGTTGTTTTGTTTGTTCATCTATTAATAAAATTTGTTGGTTATCGGCTCACTCTTTTTCAGCAAATAAAACAATGAAGCGTGGTTGAATTTTGTTTGCCTTTTTAAAGATTTTGTCAAATTTTAATGGTTCATAAGAAACATCAACTTTTAAATTATGCGTACGCATATTATTAGTTAAGCTGTGTGCAAATGTCGCTAATTCATTCTGTGTATATCCGATCATATAGTCATAATGATATTCTTTGGTTTCGTTTGATGATACATCTTTTAAAGCAATTAGTAAACGCTCAATCCCGCAACCAAAGCCAACACCATTATAATCTGGTCCATTTAGTTGACTTAATAATTTAGTATAACGCCCGCCGCCAATCATAGTCGATTGACCAACAAGACGTTCAGACAAACTAATAAATTCAAAAACAACGCCAGTATAATAATCTAAACCACGCACCAAATTTTCATTAATTTTGTACTTGATATTTTGCTTTTCAAGTGCGTTCAATAATGTTGCAAACTCTTCTTTTTCTTTTTCATCTAAAAAAGCGCTGATCTTCGGAGCGTTTTGTACGAAAGTTTTTTGGCTTTCAATTTTATCATCTAAAATGCGTAACGGATTTGTTTGCAGACGTTCGCGACTAATAACTTCTAGTTGGTCAATATATTGCGCAAAATAATCTTGTAGTGCCTTGATTCATAATGCTCTTTTTTCGGGTGTAGAAATATAGTTAATTTCTAAAACGAAATCTTTAATATTAATTGATGTTAAGACTTCATAGGCCATACAAATAACTTCAAAGTCTGTATAAATACTATCTGATCCCAATAATTCCACACCGAATTGGTGGAACATTCGTTGACGACCACTCTGCGGACGTTCGTAGCGGAAGCAAGGTTCAAAGTAGGCTAGTTTTAATGGTAATGGGTGTTGTAAAAGTCATTTGTTTTCAATCACAGCTCGTAAAACACCAGCTGTCCCTTCTGGACGCAAAGCAATCATACGATTACCCTTATCATTAAAAACATACATTTCTTTCGATACTAGATCAGAAGTTTCACCAGCTGAACGATTAAATAATTCATAATGTTCAAAGACGGGTGTTTTAACTTGTTCATATCCATAATTATCAGCGATTTTTAATAAATGGTTTTCCAAAGTCTTAAACAGCCGCATGTCATCTTTAAATAAATCCACAGTTCCGCGGATTTTATTGATAATTTGTTTCATTTATACTCCTTCTATACATACTTTTAATAAGGCACTAAAGTAGGGATTAACTTTAAATGGTCGTGTTGAGAATTCAGGATTAAAGCTGCAGGCAATCATGTATTTTTTATCCTTGTATTCTAAAACATCGATATTGTGATCTTCGTCTAAACCAGCGATAATCAAATCATCACAAAGAATTGCTTCTAGTTGTTCTTTATGAATAATTGTTCGTTGTAAATGACGCATATTGATTTTAGTTTTTTTAAAAAACTCATAGCTACGCGAATCTTTAGATAGATTTGTTAAATATGAACCGAATTTCACATTATTAGTTAAGTCAAAATAATCTTTTAAGTAAAGGACTGAATGTTCCTTATCAAATTTTGTTTGAGGAATTTCGTGTTTGATATTAGCTAAAAAGTCATACACAAAAATGTTCATACTGTTCCCGATAACTAAAGTGGGAATGTCGTTTAAACGAGCATGTTTTAATGCGCAAACACTACCTGTAAACCCATCTTCATTACCGACAAACGAAGGAATAATAATGGCATCTAATCCATCTAATTGTGCTGCTACATTAGCTTCTTCAATTGTTTTCGCCTGAATGAGAATTAACTCTAAATCAACACTATAGCTATATGCAGCAATATTTAAACTTTCAATAACTGATTTATACGCATCAGGTAACTCAATGTATTGACCAATAATAGCAATTTTTAGATGATGTAATTTCGCTGCAGTAATTTGGTTAGTAAAAGTATATCAATGGCTCAACGTAGCTGTTTTAACTTGCAATTTGAAATAATCTAAAATTGATTTGTGAATTTTTTGTTTAAACAACATGTTCGGTAATAAATAAACAGACGGAACATCTTGTGCTACAAAAATATTATCATGTGGAACTAAACAAGATCATGCTAATTTTTCAATTGTTTGTTTGTCTACTTCATGTGTTGATCGTAATAATAAAATATCAGGTTGGATACCTAATGATCGCAATGTGTGAACGCTGTGTTGAGTTGGCTTAGTTTTTAATTCCTTAACATTGTCAATGTAGATTAATGGCGAACAGTGTACACTCATTACATTTTCACGGCCATACTGGTGAATAAACTGAGTAATCGCTTCAATAAATGGTAAAGATTCAATATCCCCAATTGTTCCCCCAATTTCTACAATAACAAAGTCAACGTCTAAAGTCTCACTAACTTTACGCACATAAGATATAATGTGGTTAGTTACATGAGGTACTGTTTGTACAGTTACATTTTTAAATTTGTTATGACGTTCTTTATATGTAATTTCAGAGTAAATTTTCCCCGCACTAATTGATGCATATTCGTTTAAATCGATATCGATAAAACGTTCATATGTTCCCAGGTCTAAGTCCGCTTGCTTACCATCTTTTGTTACAAACACTTCACCGTGTTGGTATGGTGATAGATATGTTGGATCCACATTTAAATAAGGATCTAGTTTTTGCATAGCGACTTTAAAGCCTAATTCAACTAAAATTCGGCCAATACTACTCGCACTAACACCTTTCCCTAATGATGAATAAACTCCACCAGTAATAAATATATATTTTGTTTTTTGACTTTTTTGACTCATTAGATTAACTTCCATTCATACATAATATTTTTAATTCTAAACTCATCAATAATCACTTGTAAATGATTACTGTTTTTAACATAAATAATTAATTTTGTGTTGTGTGTTTTGTTAATTTTATGTTTATTGATAATAATGGTTGATAGGTTGGCACGATGCCTAATTAAAACTTGGGCAATGATGTTTCCAATTGATTCACTTCAATTTCCTTTTAGTTCAATTTGACATAAAAAATAACGTGGACGCTGTTTTAATTTCTCTTGCGATCAATCAACAACTAAGGTTTTTGCTCGTGTGTTTTTTACCTTTTTGCAATCAGAACGATGGATTTCCACTTTGTTGCGAATGAGTTTAGCTACACAATCAAAACCAGGCACTTTAGAACAACAAGGAGTCACTATTAACTCATTAAAATACAAGTTTTCTAAACCATCAAAATAAGAGTTTGCAATTAATCATTTTCATATTTTGGATTTAATAATATTAATGGCTTTTTTACTTGTTTGCTTATTATCACTAAAGACATTATATTTAACGTTATCGCTGATTTCAGCAATATTTGTTAGATCAATAAACGTCATGAAATCATGGATATTAAACTCATTTTGAATTCTTTCGCTAGCTTGTTGCAATGTAATAATTTTATCATCTAAATAAAAACTAGCATCCCGCATAAATTGTTCTTTGTTAGCTAATTTATGATCTTCTAAATCTGCTAATTTTGTTTTAATATATTTTTTAACAACTTCGTTATTCGCAGCCCGTAATCAAGATTGATTAACCACTTCACTAGTTTGTGAATAAACGATTTTAATAGTGTCTCCCGATTCTACATGAGCATCAAAATGGGCTCTTTCACCATTTAAATAAATGGCCATCACTTTAAAGAAATTTTTCTGGTCATATCGATAAGCTAAATCTAATAAGGTATGGGTATTTGTAATAGTGATCCATTCGTTTGAGTTCATGATTAAAACATCATAAATGGTTGCAGTGGTGATATTTTTAACTTGTTTGACATCCTTGATTTCATTATGAATAAAGTCACGCATCAGCAATGTCTTATCGATTGTATTAGAAATCATTTCCGGATTGTTTTCTTTATATTTTCAATGCGCAGCCAAACCATAGTTAGCAAATGTATTCATCTTTTCAGTTCTAATTTGAATTTCAAATAAAGTATTTTCAAATGAGATTGTTGTATGAATAGATTGGTATAGATTTCATTTGGGGTTAGATATATAATCCTTGAAAGTATTAATAATATAAGTAAAATTCATGTGGATTAAACCTAATGAATGATAGCATTGATGAATATCATCAACAATTAATCGTAAGGCATAAATGTCATGAATATTTTTAATTTCATAACCCTGAGTCATTTTTTTATAAGTAGAATAAATACCTTTAATTCGCGATTCTAATGTAGCAGTTGCGTTGTTGGCTTCAAGAATTTTAGCTAAACGTGAAGTAGCTTCATCTCATTTAACTTTATTGAGACTAATGATTTCATCTAGTGTGTTTTTGACTTTGTAGTAATTATCAGGATCTAAAACCGCAAACGACATATCCAATAAGTCAGTTTTAACTTTGTACATCCCTAATCGACCAGCAATATTGGCATAAATTTCTAATGTTTCTTTAGCAACTCGTCGACGTTTTTCTTCCCGCAAATACTCAATGGTTAACATATTGTGGTATCGGTCCGCTAATTTAATAATCATCGCTCGAATATCTTCGGTCATGCTCATAAAAACTTTAATTGAATAAACTTCTAAAGTTTTATCTTTATTGATTGTATTTCTTTGGTTACGTGCATAAATAGAAACTTTAGTGACGAACATCACTAATTTGCACACTTCTTCGCCAAATTCTTTTTTTAATTCTTCTTCTGAACAAGTTGTATCTTCAATTACATCATGTAACATTCCTGCTACTAAGGTTTTTTCATCCATTAACCACGAAGCTAAGGTCTTTACTGTTGTAATTGGATGGATAATAAATGGCTCGCCCGATTTACGTTGTTGGTCACCATGCATTTTATTAGCAAATTCAAAAGCATTTTGAACTTCCTTAATTGTATGCTCACTATATTCTTTTTCTTGCATTAGTTGAATTAACTCATGCATTTGTTGTTGTACTACATCTGTCATTTTATCACCTTAATTTATAATTATAAATTATTAGCGTAATTGATTAAAAAATACTTCTTAAAATAGCTAAAAAAAGATTAATAAACAAAATAAAAACTCCTATTACTAGGAGTTTAAAAATATTAATGGTGGTTTCGGACAGAATCGAACTGTCGACACACGGATCTTCAATCCGTTGCTCTACCGACTGAGCTACGAAACCATGGCGGTCCTGACGGGAGTCAAACCCGCGATCTCCTCTGTGACAGAGAGGCATGTTAATCACTACACCACAGAACCATTGGTTGCGGGAGATGGATTTGAACCACCGACCTCCAGATTATGAGCCTGACGAGCTACCAAACTGCTCTATCCCGCGATATGAAAACACATAAAGTGTTAGATTATTGTAAATGGCGGAGAAAGAGGGATTCGAACCCCCGCGCGGCTCACACCGCCTCTCAGTTTTCAAGACTGATCCCTTCAACCGGACTTGGGTATTTCTCCATATATACATCTATATATTATAACAAATATAAAGATGAATTTGCATTTAATTTAATGGTGCTTCTAACAGGACTTGAACCTGTAACCAACCGATTATGAGTCGGGGGCTCTAACCAAATTGAGCTATAGAAGCAATGGTGGCTGAACTGAGATTCGAACTCAGAACCTCCCGGGTATGAACCGAGCGCTCTAACCAATTGAGCTATCCAGCCAAAATGGTCGGGAAAACAGGATTCGAACCTGCGACCCCCTGGTCCCAAACCAGGTGCACTACCAAGCTGTGCTATTTCCCGATAAACAAGTTTATTATTAATAAACTAGTAATAATTTAATGGCGCACCCTAAAGGAGTCGAACCCATAACCTTCTGGTCCGTAGCCAGACGCTCTGTCCAATTGAGCTAAGGATGCATATGGAGGTGCCAGTCAGATTCGAACTGACGAATAAGGAGGTTGCAGCTCCTGACCTTACCACTTGGCTATGGCACCATTAATAATAATGCGCATACACCATTAACATATATGCTTTAAAACATACTAATATAGTATAACAAAACAATAAAATAATTGCAAGGATTATTTGATATATTTTTGCGAACGCATTAAAAAATTATTTTTTAGGTGGTTTTTGATAACGCACGATGGATTCAATATGAATTGGTTTCATCGTTTTTTCATCAATTTCAACAACAATCCCACAAAAAACATAAGGGTTGTTACTTGGTGTTAAAATGAAACGTTTGTTTGGATTACGAAAACGCTCGATGATTTCAGCAGGTTCAGCCCCAATTATACTATTACTTGGACCACACATTCCTAAATCGGTTTGAAAAGCAGTGTCCTCATAAATTCGCGCATCGTTTGTGGGTACGTGAGTATGTGTTCCATAAAGTATAGTAACTTTATTTTTAAAATCCAAAAATAAAGCATTTTTTTCACTAGTTGTTTCTGCGTGAAAATCAACAATATGGATATCACAATTATTTTTAGCAACAATTTCATCCAAACATAAAAAGGGATTAGATTGTAAACCTTTCATATCAATAGAAAGACCTAATAAATTGGTTACACGCACACGTAAGTTCTTAACTTGGAAAACTCTTGAACCATAACCAAATTCAGCGTATGGATGTGACAATTCAATGTTGGCTGGACGGATTAAATTATTTTTGGTTTTTAACATTTCAAAAATTTCATCTTGGTCTCAAGTATGATTACCCATTGTGAAAACGTCCACACCATATGACTGTAACTCTTCAAAATGGCGAAGATTTAAACCTTTTCCGTGAGTTGTATTTTCCGCATTTGCGATGACGAAGTCAACTCCGTACTCTTTTTTCATTATGGGGATTTCTTTTTGTAAAGATATTCGACCTTGCTTTGAAAAAACATCCCCTAACATTAGAATTTTCATAACGTTATTTTTCTTTTCTACTTAAACTTTTGATATTATAGCAAATACTCAAGACTTTTTTTGATTTATGAAAGTAAATATCTAAAAGATCATCGTTTTTTCCAACAACAACCCCTGATCCAAAAATCTTGTGTTCAACCTCGTCGTTAATGGCGTAATTGTTGTTGCCATCATGATAGTTTTGATCAACTATTTTTTGAGTTTGTGTAAAACGTGACAGTTGTTCTAATTCATCCATTTCGCCCCAACGCGCTTGCATTAAATTAGCCATTAAGTTTTCTTTTTTGGGTTTTTGCATGCTCAGATGCGGTGAAAGGTTTTCTAAATTATTGACACCTATCTCCTCAATAAATTGTGAGATTTGACCAGCGTATTCGTTTCTGAAAGAATTATTCAGTGAAGCTGTAATATATAATTCCTTCTTAGCACGCGTTAAAGCCACATAGCAAACTCTACGTTCTTCTTCAATACCATTCGCTTCAGCAATCGAATAAGAACTAGGGAAATCACCTTGGTTCATACGCATTAAAAAAACGTATTCAAACTCCAACCCTTTTGAAGTATGAACAGTCATTAAATTAATTGCATTATTTTTCAATTTTTTTGAATCATCATTTGTATATAAGGCAATGTCGTTTAAATAATCGTTCAGAGAGGCTCCAGGGATATTTTGTAAATAACGTTCTAAACCATTTCTTAGTTCCATAACGTTTTCTCACTTGTTATCTGCAGTATCTGGTTTAAGGTCTAAAAATTCTCTATAAGCAATTTTATCGATTAAATAATAGAAAGTGCTAACTAAGTCATGGTTTTCATTATAGTTTTGCATATCCAAGATTAGGTCATAAAAATTAATAAAACGATTCATTTGTTGGTCGTTCAAAGAATTGTTTTCACGAATATGACTTAAAGCTTCTGCTAATGTATATTTATGTTCTTTTGCAAAACGTTTTAAATTATCAAAAGCTTCGCCCCCAATTTTTCGACGAGGTTTATTAATAATACGAATTAATGCCAATTCGTCTCAGTTATTAATAACCTGGAAGTAGGCAAGAATGTCGCGAATTTCTTCCCGTTCAAAGAAGGTTCGAGAACCAAAAAGATTATAGATTATACCATTCTCAATCAAGGCCTGTTCAATTGCTCGTGACATTTGATTTGATCGAAACAGCACACAAATATTCTCTGGTTTAACACAGTGTTCATCAATTAAGAGACTAATTTTATCTACAATAAACTCAACTTCTTCATCAATGTTGTAACATGTTTTGAAAACCGGCTTTTTGTGCTGTCCAAAATAGGATTCTAACTCTTTTTTTAAACTCCGCGGATTAACGTTAATTAATTGATTAGCCGCATTTAAAATCTGTTGAGTTGATCGATAATTGATTTTTAATACAATGATTTCTGATGTAGGAAAGTCGTGTTGAAATTGTTCTAGAACTTTAGCCTTAGCCCCTCGAAAAGAATAAATCGTTTGATCGGGGTCACCAACGGCAAAAATATTTTGATGTTTTCGCGCTAATAAATAGGCTAATTGGTATTGAATTTCATTAGTATCCTGAAACTCATCCACCAGGACTGCGTCAAACCGGTTTTGTCATTTCTTCAAGACATCTTCAAAACGAGTAAAAATTTGGTAAGTTAAAATTAATAAATCATCGTAGTCAACATAACTAAAAGTGGCACACTTTTCAACAAATAAATTAAAAATTAATGTTAAATCTTTTTTAACTTGTCCTATTGAAGCGGCGTTATCTTTTCACTGAAACTTCTGGTTGATATATTCACCGTTACTTGATTTCATACTAGAAATGAAACTTAAAACTTTTTTATAAGGGTATTCTTTGTAATCAATTTTATGTTCTTCATAAATCAAGTGTAATAAATCAATAGCCGCTGCTGTGTCTAAAATACGAAAATTATTGTCGTAATCTAAAAGATGAACATCTTCTCGTAATACACGCACACAAAAACTATGAAATGTCCCTAGTTGAGCAATATTGACGTTAATCAGTTTCTGAACCCGTTCACGCATTTCCCGTGCAGCCTTATTTGTGAATGTAAATCCAAGAATACGGTCTGGTGAAATACCAAAATAATTTATCATGAAAGCCATACGAAGTGTTAGCACTTGGGTTTTTCCTGTACCAGCACCCGCGATTACTAATAAAGGTTTTTTATCAGCAACGACAGCTTGATGTTGTTCTTGATTTAAATTATTAATCGATTCTTGGATATGCATATTAAGATCTCCTACGTGTACCGATCTTATCTATTTCTGATAAGACGTTATTATAATGATCAATTACTGGTTTTGTAAATGGACGTTTCGGTTTACTAATTTCTGTTTCTTCTTGTTTAATATCTAAAACAGCAACGTTGCCAACATGGTCTTGAAAAGGACGTTCAACCTTTTTTAAAAGCATTGTTATCAATGCAATAATACTTAATAAACCGACGATTGAAAATAAGCTTTTACTTAAATAAGCCATAATTTCTGTATTAGTGTCAGCTTCATTCGGGATTTGCAATGACATTGCTCCCCGAATAAATAATAAATATTGGAATCTTTGATATTGGTCATGAATGTTATAAGCAAAACAAAATGCTGCTACTAAAATTGCAATAATCATGAACAAGAATCAAACAATTAATGATTGTCTTAATAACGCAAGAAACAAAACGCCCCGGTGGTTTTGTCGATGCAGCGAAATGGTGTGCAACTTAAAAATCTTGCGGAATAAAGTTGCTGAATTATTAAACGTTGGTATCACAAGAAAATAAACAAAATAGATTACAAAGGCAATCAAAGCCATCACAAAAACTCTTCACGGCTCTAGAGCGGGTTTGCTCATCACATTATCTAATGTTGTATTGCTTTGTGAAACAAATAAATCCTTAATTTTAAATTCAGCATTAATAAAAACTAAAAATGAACAAGCGATGGAAAGTACAAACACCAATAAAAAGTCAAGTGTCGCAGCTTTAAAACGTTGTTTTTTCTTTGCTAATGGGTATTCTTTATCGTAATTAATTTTCATAAATTTCCTTTAAGCACATTAATTATATTATATAGTGCGCAATCAAAATAAACACAGCAAATGTAATAAAAAATAGACCAGAGGTCTATTAAATTTTAATGGCGCACCCAAAGGGACTCGAACCCCTAACATTATGTTCCGAAGACATACGCTCTATCCATTGAACTATGGGTGCATACTTATTAATTATAATAAAAAAATCTGCTTTTGCAGATTAGTTTTTTAATGGCGCACCTGAAGGGATTCGAACCCCTGACCGTACGCTTAGAAGGCGTATGCTCTATCCTACTGAGCTACAGGTGCTTTAAAATACTCTATATATTATAAATTAATGTGCTCAAAAAAGGGCAAAGAAAATTCTTTTAGTAAAAATCTTAAATCATTCGATTAGTATAATGAGGTGATTTTTATTAAGAAATTTAACATTCTTCAAGAATTTTTAAAAAAGAGTTTGTTTAATATGCTGTGCTATTGAACAATTTTTAACCATTGATGTCAATCGTGGAGAGATAAATATATTTGACAAAAACAAATACTTGTCAATTTATTTTGAAGTTGATGAAAGGTAGGTATTAAGGATGGTTGAAAACATTAATCAATATTATGTAAAACATTATCAGTATCATAATTCCAAATCAAAGCACTCTAATAACGCCGATCAACAAAAGCCATATTATATTCGTAGTTTTAATAAACCTATCGAATTACGTGATTATTTTGAGGGACGACCTTTTGGTATTTATATTAATCAATACGAAGTTGAAAACCAATTAATTAAGGACGTGCTCACGATGCAATTCAAAATAAACATCGTTGGTAATTTTAAACTACCACCGAATTATTTCTATTTGGATATTGATTCATCGATTGGTTCTTTTCGCAACATTACTTTGCAGGAGGAAAAGATAGAGCAATTACATTTCACACACGCCACCTTACAACAACATGTTTATGTGTCTAGTGTACGAATTAATATCAATGAATCGGGCTTATCAACCAAGGAAATTCTCAAACAGTTAATTGAATTTAAATTAAATTTAAAGGTAACTGATGACAATGAATTACATGACCAAATAAATTATGAAGTCAAACGAGATTATCTACGACGTTCTTTATCTTGACAGCGTTTGTATAATCATACATACTATTATGCCAATGCTTTTAATTTAAATACTCGTTTAGATTTAGACACATACCACGCCCCTTGTATTCTTGCCTTGCAAACATACGCCAATTATGTCTATAGCAAATCACGTCGTGCTACAGATATAAAACCTTTGAAAGTAGATGATGGTGTCTATCTACAAAACGGCGATGTTTATAGTATTAAATATAGTCTTGAATACCAATCGCTAGGAAACGAGTCTAAACGTCTCGAATGAGAGGAAAAAATAGAAAATATTGATAAATATTATGATTCGCAACATTCTACATTTAATATTCAACCGCAATCTTTATTTAAATATGATTTTTTGGATGACGAGTTGGTTATTGATCATCAAACTGGTTTTAAAGGTATTTGATTGCCCAAAGCACAAAAGGTTGATTTGAAAATGAAAATTAAAACAAATTATCGAAGCCCTAGTGTTTATTATGCGCGAACAACATTAGAGTTTAAAAGCGACTTCACAAGTCAACAACACCCCTTAATTAAAATTAGTAGTTTGGAAATTAACAATTATGAAGGTTTCCGACAAATTTAAACATTTTTTTAAAAATCCGCGCACCAAGGTAATTGGTTTTTGCTGTTTAGGCGTGGGTATTGTTGCTGCTGCAGTGGGTTTTGGAGTTAGTTTAGGTTTTAAGGGGCAAAAAACTAGTAAGCAAGCATATACACCAGTAAACAATCAAATAACCCTGGTACCCAAAAATACACACGAACCAAGCAGTAATGTTTTTGCTATTGAGAATAACAAAAAACAATTAGATGAAAATAATCAAATTCAACCGATCAAAAAAGAGGTGGTAATTGTTGAACATCATAACCCCACTAATATTTTCGTTGAACAGAACGAAAATAAAGAACAAGCAACCGATTTACATGAGCACGCGAATCATACAACTGAACATACGAGCACAACCGCTGATGAAAATGATAGCAACAAAAAGACTGAAACACATTTGAATGAGGTAGAGCATGTCGAATTAACTCGTTTCAATCTCAAGCCGGTTGTCCAAAAAATGAACGAGTTTTATTCTCTAATTGATTTTCAAAAATATTTCAGAAAAGAAAATCCACAGTTAGGTTTTGATGATTCTATTATTCAAGAACAACTCAAAGCAATTATGTTTAAAGCAATTCTTAGCTTTGATCAATTTAAGAGAGTGTGAAACTATCTTGAATATAGTGTAAAATATAAAATAATTGATAATCATTTAATTGTGTTGGTCAACTGACTAATTAACACACCAGAGCCCGGCGTGAAAAAACAATTTTACGATCAATTAAGTATTAGCTTAGAACAATAAGGAGAATTTTATATGGATGTTCGCCAAACAATCAATAAAATTGCACAACAAAAAAAGATTAATTTAAACCAATTAGCTGATGAAAATGTTAACTTAAAGTCATTAGGTATCGATTCATTAGCGGCTATGGATTTAATTGTTGATATTGAGGATGCTCTAAATGTCCGTTTAAGTGATGAAGAGTTAGTTAGTATCAAAACTCTAGGGGACTTGATTAAAACTTTTGAGAAACACGTCTAGTGTTTCTTTTTTTATTATTTAATGCTATAATATTAGGGTATTCTTAGGGGTATAGTTCAATTGGTAGAACTACGGACTTCAAATCCGTGTGTTGTGGGTTCGAGTCCTACTACCCCTGCCATTAAAATAAAAAAACCAAGACAAGATCTTGGTTTTTCTTTTTTCTTTGTATGTGATGTAAATAAAAAACCAAGATAAAATCTTGGTTTTTTGTTTGTTTTATAGCAATTATTTTTGGTCAATAGCCATTTTGTAGAATGTTCTTAACATAACACCAGTACCTTGGTGTCCAACATCGGCAGTAATTGCTACGTCAAAGTGTGCATATGGTTTGTCTTCTGTAAATTCCTTTAAGTATGCAGCAGCACGTGAAGAACCACCACGTGGGTCACTTACTGAGTTAGCAATATCTGCTACATTTGATTTTAATAAATCTTTAAAGTCATAGTGGAAAGGTAAACGTCATACTAATTCACCTGCAAATTTAGCAGCAGCTTCTGATGCTCTTCATAAGCAATCAGTTGTTGTTCAAACTCCTGAATATGTTTCCCCTAAAGCATAAATCATTGCACCAGTTAATGTTGCGATATCAATTAATTTATCTGCTTTCATGTCTTTTGCAGCATAAGTTAAAGCATCACATAAAATTAAACGACCTTCAGCGTCTGTATTGTCAATTTCAACTGTTTTACCATTATAAGCAGTTACAACGTCGTCTGGTCTCTGTGCTTCGATACCAGCTAAGTTGAATACTAATGGACATAACATTACAACGTTAACTTCTTCATTATTTTTTGCTAAAGCAAATAGTGTTGAAGCAACAATAGCAGCCCCTGACATATCGAATTTCATTCAACGCATGTGAGAACCTGTTTTAATGTTGTTTCCCCCTGTATCAAAACATACCCCTTTACCTACGAAAGCATATTTTTGATTAGATGGTTTAGTGTTGTATTCTAAAACTAATAAACGTGGTTGGTAATCTTCTGAAACAGCAGCTTTACCTACACCATAGTGGCATCCGAAACCTTTTGTTTGTAATTCATTACGGTCTAAAACACTAATTTTTACATTCTTAATATCTGCAAATTTAGCACGAATAGCTTTTTCAAAATCTCCAGGAGACATCTTGTTTGATGGTGTATCTTGCAACATACGTGCAAATGATTGAGCTTGTGCAATTACTAAGTGTTTGTCAATTAATTTTTGTAATTTAGTATCGAACACTAAGTTGTGAATATTCTTTGGTGTTTGTTTAGTTTTTTCAGAATATGGAGTTACTTCTACATATTCTAATGCAGCTACAACAATACCAATCACTGATTCGTGTTGTTCTTCATCAACTAATGCTAAGAATGAATCCAAATCAACTGAAACTGGTTTAGCAGCCTTTGATAAGAATTTAACTAAAGCACGTCATAATTCGTTTGTGTCAAAATCTTCGTTTAACACAATGTGGTGGTTCTTTTCGTAAACATTACCAAACACTTCGTGTAATTTTGTATTACTTTCGAATCCTGCAATATTGTGTTTTTCACATACTGCTTTTAATTCATAAATGAAATTTTCTTTTTTATTAAATGTCATATTATCTCTTTCCTTAAAATATAAATCGTTATATTTATTTTAATACATCCACATCCTATTTATTTAAAGGATGTGTTTTTTTATTTTTTATTAGTTATCTGTTGATAATTTTTGGAGCAACGAATTAATTTCGTCATTGGTAATTTTTGCAATTTGTAGTCGCAATAATTCATTGATGTTCGCCTTCATGAGAACTAAATCACCTGATCCATATAAATTATGTAATCAATTATGAGGCGAAATTAGAGTCGATTCGTACTCGTTATTCAATTTTAGAATTGCAATGTTTTCAAACATCGCCTTAAATGCACTTGTTTGCTCATTAACTATCTCTGTACCCAAGACAATTAGACAACCAACGCTTGGAGCTAGTGTTATTAAATTTTGCAACAAGATGATGAATTTATCTTTATATGGACTATCTAGAATATGAGCAAATTCACTGAAAACGATTAAGCTCATCTTATAAGCTTGTTGGCTCATATGGTTTAATTCAAATAAATTATCAACGCCTTTGTTTTGCATTATTTTTTTAATGTCATTGAATTTTAATTGTAAACTGCGTAAATCTTCAATGACCACCGCTGGGTCAGAAGTATCCGTAATTTTACGTGTATGGTTTAGATTGCTAAACGTCTTTGTTAATTTAGTTTTTGCGTCAAATAAGTATAATTCGATTTCTGATGATTTATGTGTTAATAAACAACCCATGATCAAGTTTGATAACAACATCGCACGGCCTGCACCCTTAGCTGAACCATAAACAATTAAATTACCATCTAATTGGTTTGATCAAATAACTTCACGTTCATGGTCTTTACCATAAATTAAATTGAAATTGTCTCATTCTTGTTCGTCTAGTAATTTAATTTCATTTTTTAAGGTAAATGAACTTGCTAATTTAATACTAGATACCTGCACAGCTAAATATTTATTTTGCTGATATAAATTAATTCTTAAATCGCTCTCTTGAGAAGCTAGTATTTGCATTAATTCCAAATTGTGTTGTGAAATAAATGTGGGAATATCAATGTTGTTTAGTGAATAAACAACCTCAGCCATAGAGAAGTAAGTACGTTTGCTAATGATTTTCGCTTCAATGCCATTAGCTTTGGCGTATTGTTCAAAGCGGAAATCAATTTTATTAATCATGTTATTCAATTCGTGATAATAATCTTGATCACCATCAAAAAGCACTTTTTCATCTTGTAATTTTTTTTGATCTTCAAAAATATCGTTCATTGATAAAGTGAATTTTTGCGTTCGCTTAAAACTACTTGGTGTCTTGTCTACTAACGGTTTCTCAACCTGAGGAACTTCAGGATTATTAACTGGCGCAACAACTACAGGAACAATAGGAGTTGGAATATCCTTTCGAATTTCAATTTCAGAAGCTTTTTGTAATTCAACATTAGGTTCGTGTGGTGAATTAAGAATTGGCGCCTCTTGAATCAACAATTCAGGCTCTTGTCTGCTTGGCGCAGTATTGACTGCCTCAAGATGTTCTAAAGGCTGTGGTTCCTTAAAATTATTAGCAGGGTTATCCAGCGGTTCATTAGTAACTGTTGGATCAACAGCAATAAGCTTATTAGTCTCTAAGTTGTTGGGTACTAATGGAGTATCAACTAATGCCTGTTGCACTTGATTACTGTCCTCAAGAACACTGTTGTGATCAATTAATTCATAGGCTTGGTTATACTCTTTATTAACGTTTTTAATCAATTTGTTAATGATACGTAATTTAGTTTGGTAGAATCAGCGTTTATTTCGTACAGTGTATAAAATGAAGATGATTAATACTATGCTTAAAACGAAACTCAATAAAACTACCATAAAGATTACAATGTATTGAGTATATAGATCCAGATTAATAAAACCTGTAATACCACCAAAACCAAATGCTGATAACAAGAAGTAGTATTGAAGATGAGAAATCCCAGATATTAAATGAACTTTTCATAGATTTGTAAAAATTTCGGTATAGCTGCCTTCAACAAACAGATAATCACTATGTTTCAGAGCTAAACTTGATATATAACCTAGAAAAATACTTAGTAAAATCGGGCTAAAAACATAAAATCAAATCGTAAAACGATTAAATATTTTGCGCCGCAGTTTTTTGGTTCATCAAAAAATGGCTAAGAGTAATAAAATCAAATAAATTAAATAACGGCTAAAACCAAAGAAATATTCAATTACATAATCAATTGCTGCTGTAAAATACGGCACCTTGGCAATCGTCATTAATAATAAAAGCAGTAAACTTACATATATCAAGATACGTCATTTTAAATGTAATTGTTTTTTTGTTTTCAAAGCTTTTTTAATCGGTTGTTGATTAATTGCTACAACAGTGTTAGTTTGGTTCATAACTATGCCTCGTAGTAATCGATAATAGTAGGTAGGACAAGTGGACGTTTATTAAATTTCTTTTCAAATAATTTAGCTAATAAGCGACGAGCGTTGTTTTTCGTTTCCTTCATGTTTAAACGTTTTTGTTTATCATAAACGATGCACTCAGCTAAACTAGTTTTAAAGTTGTCTTCAATTTCTTTAACAACTTCGTTTGTTGATTTATTTTTATTGACCACACCAAAATATTTAAAATCAATGAAATCGATTAAACGTTGGTGTTTTTTATCAAAAGCCATTGTCAGTATAATTATACCGTTTTCTCCCATTTGTCGACGTTCATATAAAATACCTTCACCCACATCAAGTGTATTAAAGTTAGAAATCATTTTTTCAACTAAATGGATTGTTTCAACATCTTTTTCTAAATTCTTATCAACAATAGTTTTAATTTGTCCGTTATCTAAACTAATAATATTGTCAGGTAAAACTTTTGTAGTTTTTAAAGCTTCCACAAATTTCATTTCAGTTTTATATAAACCACCCAATGGTACTACATATTTAGGGTTCATAACATTCACAAAATGTTTGATATCTTCATCACAAGCCTGCATTGGTAAAATCGCTTTAGGTAATGTGAAGTATGGAATATTTAATTTATGAACATGGTCTGATAAGTCTGCAGCTAGTGACTCATATCCTGGAGTAATACCTACACCTAAAACCAAGCTGTCCTTGTCGTTTAGGTGAACAATTTTATCTTCATCATCTAGAATTTTGTTTAAACGTGGGAAAAGACTATCTTGATTTTCGATAATCACAACGATGGCGTTATCGTTTTTATTAATTTCACTAATCGGTAAAGAAATTAGATTTTTTGGCGAGTATAAACGTTGACGAATAATTCCGTTAAACACATTAATAAATGTTTGTGAGTAAATAATGAATGGTCGGTTAGTTTGTTTAGCTAATGTTGCTAAACTAAAAATTGTATAAACATCGTGCGCGTAGCATCCGACAAACATACGATTTTCTGTTTTCGATAATACATCTTCATAAAAACCTTTGTTACGGTGGTGTGGTGCGGTTAAACCTTTTTTACCAGCATTATTCATACCCATAATCACGGCTAAAGTATTATTGCGTAAGATTTGGTGAGCGTTGATGACTTGTGATTCGAAAGTTTTGTTTTTATCATTTGAAATAATAAAGTCATCTACATAAACAATATTACCGTCCTTAGTTTTTAAAACAAAGGCCAATGAATTGGGAATTGAGTTCGTAACCTTAAAAGCATTGATGATGATATTACCAACTTTTAAGTCTTCAAACGTTTTCACCTGCACGATGTTTGGTTTAACCAATTTATTGTTGATTTTTGTCTCAAACATTTTTTCAATCACAATCGCACCAATCGGTGATGTATAAATTGGCAGATTGTAATCTGTTTGGGCTAATAAATGTTTTAGACCCATTAAGTTGTTATAGACAGGAGTAGCTATAAACACCCCTTTAATCCGTTTAACATTTTTGTGTAAATAATTATAATCCGCTACGATATTGTTGACTCCGTACATGTTGTTATCGGGTAACTTTGCACCAGCGTTAAAAATGAAAATTTCATTGTCAATATCTAAGACAAAACAATTCTTCCCTTTTTCGTCTTGTCCACCTAGTGCTAATAATTTAATTTTTGCCATATTTTCTACCTCATAAGTAATATAAATAAATTTTTAATAGTAAAAATAACTTTCTCTCCGATTATTCAAAGAAAGGAGATGAGTTAAATGCGAGTTATTCAACAAACTAATAAGAATGAGTGTGGTGTTTGTGTTATCACCATGATGTTCAATTATTTATACCAACAAAAAATAAGTAAAATCCACGTTCTTGAAAAATCTGTTCTTTCTGAAGAAGGAATGAATCTAAATGAGTTTGAGCGTTTGGCTGCTGAGTTTAGTTTAAGTGCTCAGTCTTATAAATGTCATCTAGATGAATTATTAAATCTACATCCTAACAAATATCTTGTTTTAATGGTTCAAAGCGAAGGGCGCAACCATTTTATAATTGTTCAAATTTATAACCGTGAAAAAATCGATGTTTACGATCCTCAGAACGGATATCATCAGACGGATATGACTAGTTTACAAAAACGTTTTTTAAACGTAGCTATATTGTTTGAAAAAAACGAAAAACTGCCGCCAAAATTTAATTTAAAGCCACTTTTTAATGATTCAAAAATTTTCTCTTGGAAATTAATTGTTTTTTTAATCTTTCTTGAGGGTCTTGGTATCGGGTTTTCAATTCTTAGCAGTAAATTTGTTACTTATATTATTGATTGAGGAATAGCTGAACAAGAAATTAGAAATGCGGTTGTTTTAACTGTACTTTTTAGTTTTATTTTCTTAACGAACCAAGTTCGCCAAAAACTTGTTCAAATTATCATTCATAAAAAATCCGAAGAAATAACTCTATATATTCTATATTTTACATTAAAACGACTAACAAATAAACAACAATGATTTTTTAATAAGACGAATCTGAGTGAACTGTTAGGTTTAGAAGGTTATATTCAAACAATTATTAACTTTAAAATTAGTGCGCTAGCCAACTTCATTAGCGCTTTAATTTTCGCTTTGATTGTTAATGTTTTAATGTTAAAATACAACACACAATTATTCATCATTTCATTAATCATAGGTCTATTAAGTGTCCTAATCAATTTTTGGGCGTATGGAGCGAATAAGAAAAATCAATTGGTTATTATTAAGAATAATCATGACAAATTTTTATCATTAGAGAAACTTCTTAGTTTCGTTCAAAAAGAATCTGACGTTCATAAATTGACATTTTATTTGCGGGATTTAATACGCCACAATGAACAATACGTCAATAACCAAAAAAGAGTAGTTACTAAACAATCAATTATTAGTTTTTGTGCCAATATTACCCAGGATTTTGGATTTCTTTTTTTAGTTCTTATAACTAG
The DNA here is from genome assembly GCF_025780085.1 of Ureaplasma miroungigenitalium. Lineage (GTDB taxonomy): Bacteria > Bacillota_I > Bacilli_A > Mycoplasmatales > Mycoplasmoidaceae > Ureaplasma > Ureaplasma miroungigenitalium. The sequence goes on from NZ_JAOXHL010000001.1 coordinate 286,037, forward strand.
CCTCCTTGTTATACAGCGAAATCAAAATATCAACATTGGCAGTTTGATGTACATAATTTTTTTACATCAAAACATTAATCAAAACTATCAAAAAATATTTCATTTTTTTATGTTGATACCTGGCTATAAATACGCATATGAAACCTTATACAAAATTAGTGTAATGAACAACCGAATTAATAACTATGGTTTCTTAATTGATCGTATTCAAAACATATATTTAAAAAAACAAAAAAAGTTAATTGATAATCATACCCTCATCAAAGGACCTAATGGTTGTGGCAAAACGACTCTACTTAAACAAATTTTAAATGGCGAAAGTGTTTTATTTAATAATCAACCAATGGAACAATTAGCAAATAGTTTTTTACAACAAAAAATTGTTTATTTGCCTGGCGATGCCACTATTTTCCCTTTAAATTGACACGCATTAATTAGTGATGCTGAAATTAACGCAAACAATCAATTAATTCAATTACTTACAAAGGCACAAATCAACACACTAGCTAGTCTGTATGATGATAAACAGTGGTCAACTGGTCAAAGACAAATTGTGAATTTTTTACGGCTTTTGCAAAAACGCAATAATCTAATTCTTTTGGACGAAGCATTGGCAAATGTTGATTGAGAAATTAAGGGTTTACTCCTTAAAGCATTCATGCCTGTATTGCAACGATATAACCTTGTCATTTGTGTTAGCCACGATATTCAAATGAATAATTTTTTTAAGGAAGTGATTAACTTTGAGTTTTAAACATTGAAAGAAAACGTTGATTATCAGTTTATTAATACTTTTTTGTTTGGTCATTGGATTGGTGTGTGGTTTAAAAACGCATCAGTACATTACTTGTCAAATTAATCCAACAAGCCATGCTTTAATTGTTACTAAAACTGTTTTTCAGTTACTTAAAAATAAAAAAGCACTGACATATAAACACGAAGAGCGTCTATATACCAGTGCATATAAATATAAATTTTTAAAAAATAATCGCGTCTTGTTAACATTAAAGGATTTTAATTTGCAACAAAACAAAGTTCAATTGCTAATTAATGACATGCCCTTAATATATAAATTGATTTTAAAATAAATCAGAAATTAACGCAAAGAAAGTATAAGCGACAGTAGTAACCATCAAAGCATCTATACGGTCATAAATACCGCCATGTGCTTTAAGAATATTCGAGAAATCTTTAATCTCTAACGAACGTTTTACATAGCTAAAGAATAAGTCGCCAAAAACAGCTGTGATTGCTAGTAATGGTCAGAAACACATAATTAATAAAAAGAGTACTAACCAAGAATTTGGCGTCATTGATCATAAGAATTTAAAACCATAGAAGTCTCGGGCGAAATGGTTATGAATTAAATCCAATGAATCTTGATTACTATTATTTGTTTTAGTTTTTCAAATAACTAGAACACACAATAAAAACACTATTGAACTCGCTACAACAATTCCTGTGATAAAACCAGCTCATGTCTTTTTCGGCGAAATTTTAGGAAAAATCTTCGCTTTGCCAAATAATTTGCCTCCGACATAAGCAAAAGTATCCGTCAGAATCACTAGCACAGCAATTAATGATCAAATGATTCAACTACGTAAAAGCATCAAATAATAAACGTTGCTAAAAAACAAGAAGGTAATTGCAAGCACTAAAACCGCTAAGAGTTTTTGTTTTTTCGCCAAATGATTGTTCTTAATTAACATTAAGATATTAATTAAAACAACAATAAACAACAACGCAAAATTGATTGCTCAATAATTTTGGGTTGATCAGAAAAAATATTTGATTGTATTAACATCATAAACACGCAACAAAACAGTACTGACAATGCTCGCATTACAAGCGAGTAGAACGAGAAATTCATTGGCAATTAAGGTCGTTTTTTTATTACGATAAAAAACCTTGTTAAATTCATAAGCACATAGCCCGATAATTACATTTAGTAAAACAATACCTGCAATTAAAAAGCCTAGTTTTTCATAAAAAGAAAATCAGTTGTTGTTCGGCATTGATCAGACATTAAAGTCTGCAAAGGCGTTCAGTGTGATAAAAACTAAAAAGAAAAGTAAAATTCCGATACCACATAAAACACGGGATTTAAAATCTTGTCTTTTTTTCTTATCTAATTGTTGATTTGGTTGTAGTTCAACTGCTGACATATTTTAAATAGTTAGAATGTCTTTTTCTTTGTTAGCGAAAAGTTCTTCAATTTCTTTGTTAACTTTTTTTGTTAATTCATCAAGTTTTGTTTGGAAGAATTTTTTATCGTCTTCTAATGCTGTTGTGTCTTTTTTAAATTCATCTTGTAAATTTTGACGAATTTTACGAACCTTAACTTTTGCTTCTTCGCTCACTTGTTTAGCTTTTTTTGCTAGTTCTTTTCTTAAATCTTCAGTTGGTGCTGGGAATGTTAAACGAATCACATCAGCATCAACAAGTGGATTAATACCAATATTTGCAGCATTAATTGCTGTATTAATATCTTTGATACTACTCTTATCATATGGTTTAATCATTAATGAACGTGCGTCAACAACACTAATATTAGCTAATTGATTGATTGGTGTAGGTGCCCCATAATAGTCAACCAAAATACCATCTAAAATCGCAGGGCTTGCACGTCCTGTACGCAGCTTTGCGAATTCGTTGTGCATTCATTTAAACACATGTTCTTTTTCTTCGTTCATTTGTTTTTCGTAAATTTTGAAATCCATAAATTACCTCTTATTTAATTAATGTATATTTTGTTTTGTTATTCAGAACATCAATAATTGAGTCTGTTTTGTCAATATTAAAAACAATCGTTTCAATTTTATTTTCTTGACATAATGCCAAGGCTGTTTGATCCATTACTTGTAAATTTTTATGTAATGCTTCTTGATAAGTTAGATTTTCATAAAAAATTGCATCTGGATTTGTTTTGGGATCGGCGCTATAAACTCCATCAACACCATTTTTACCCATTAAAATTAATTGACAATTAGTTTGTGCAGCCCGAATAGCAGCACATGAATCCGTACTGAAAAAAGGAAAACCTGTTCCACCAACAAAAATCATTACTTGATCGTTTTTGATGGCCTGATTAATTGAGTTAGTGCTAGCATATGTTAGAAATGCTGGGGTGTCAATCGATGATAAAACAACTGATTCAACCTCGTGATTTTTTAAAACATTAGCAATTGACAAGCCGTTAATCATTGTAGCTAGCATTCCCATGTTGTCAGCCATACTGCGGTCCATTGCTAAATCATTAGCAATCTTCCCTCGTCAAATATTCCCACCACCAACAACAATTGAAATTACGTAATCTTTTTTTAAAATTTTAATTTGGTTGGCAAGGTCGTTAATTTTATTAACATCTAAAATGGATTCATCATTAGTCTTTAATGCTGCTCCCGAGATTTTGATTAAAATATGTTTTTTATTCTGCATGTTTTCCTCCGTTTATAAATAATTGAAAAAAATAGAAAGGCGAACTTTCTATTTGTTGGTTAATGACTATTTTTTCATTTGAGCTGCAACTTCGTCAGCAAAACTCATTTCTGGTTTCTTTTCCATTCCGTCACCAACTTCATAAGCGTAGTAGCCAATTGCATTTGTTTTATTTTGTTTTAAATAAGCAGCAATTGTTAAACTTGGTTCTTTGAAGTATGATTGATCAACTAAACAATTTTCTTTTAAAATTTTGTTTAAACGTCCTTCAACTGTTTTTTCTAAAACCATTGCTTTTTTCGCATCGTCTAACTTGCTCATTTTATTTAATGCTTCGGAGTCATTGTGAACTTGGTTAGTAATAATTTCTTTTTCATTTGCTAATCATGTTGGACACACTTGATCAACGTTTAAGTATTTTGGACGCATTGCAGCTGCATGCATTGCTACGTTTCGAGCAACTTCTGTATCAACTTTTGCATCTAATAAAACGATTGCACCAACACGGTTGTTATTATGAGTATATGAACCTAATGTTTGGTTTTCGTTAGCTTTTAAAACAACACCACGACGGAAAGCGATTTTTTCTCCAATAATAGCTGTTAATTCTAAACCAGCTTCAGCGATTGGTTTGTTGTTGATTTGTAATTTTTCAAAATCTTCATTGTTTTCTACTTCGTTTAATGCTACTTCTAAAATTTGGTTAGCAAGGGCTAAAAATTGTTCATTCTTAGCAACGAAGTCAGTTTGTGTATTTACTTCAATCATCACTGCCTTGTGGTCGTTTTGTTTAGTTAAAACAACACCGTCTGTTGCAGCATTATTTAATTTGCTTGCTGCTTTTATTGCTCCGTTTTCACGCAATCAAACAATAGCTTTTTCAATATCATTATCTGATTTATCTAAAGCTTTAATACAATCAGACATACCAGCTTGCGTACGTGCACGTAATTCTTTTACTAATTCTACTTTTGTCATATATTTTTTTCCTTCTTGTATTGATATAAATCATTTTTTGATTTCTCTTTTAATATTATAAATAAAATATGGATATATTGCTATTTCAATGAGCAAAAAACTCTAAAAAACTCGGCTAATTTCTTAATTTTCAGAAATCTCTGATTACTAAGTACAACTTTTACTTCATTAATACATGAGATTCAAGTATTATGCGAATAAACATTCCTGTTGTCTAGATTAATGCCGATTCCAGCTCTTATGCAATAAGATGACTCTTTTATAAACATTAAAAGATGTTAAAGGTATAAAAAAACCTTGTCTAAGACAAGGTGTAAATTTAAATGGTGCGCTTGAAGAGACTTGAACTCTTACACCGCAAAGTACTAGATCCTAAGTCTAGCGCGTCTGCCATTCCGCCACAAGCGCGTTAATGGTGCTCTGTGAGGGGTTCGAACCCGCGACCCACTGATTAAGAGTCAGTTGCTCTACCGACTGAGCTAACAGAGCACAAATTCCTACCTATCGACGTTGATAGATAGGAATTTATAATCTAATGGTGCCGACTATAGGAATCGAACCCACAACCTACTGATTACAAGTCAGTTGCTCTACCTATTGAGCTAAGTCGGCATGGTGGAGTGCGAGGGGCTCGAACCCCCGACCCTCTGCTTGTAAGGCAGATGCTCTCCCAACTGAGCTAGCACTCCAGAAACAAACAATGTTGTTTTGATTAATTTTAATGGTGACCTGTACGGGATTCAAACCCGTGAATGCACGCGTGAAAGGCGTGTGTGTTAAGTCGCTTCACCAACAGGCCATGGCGGCTACAGTAAGGATCGAACTTACGACCAACCGGTTAACAGCCGGTTGCTCTACCGCTGAGCTATGTAGCCATATGCTCTTAAAAGCACTATAATATTATAGTTATTTTTTTATAAATTGTCAAGAAAAAAATAAAATATCTTTTCAAGGGTATCGGTATTTGTCGTCTTATTCGAAACAATACTATTTTCTTTTATAGGTTTTTATTTAACTATCTTATATAATTTTAAACTATATTCATATAATTAAATTAATAATCTTTATTTTTTTATATCAAAGCTTTTTTATAATATAAAACAAGGAGGTGCAGCCGAATGAATTGAAAAAAACATAAACGTGTATTTTTCCCTCTTTTAGCAAGTATTGGCCTAATTGGTTTGACTAGTGTAAGTATGGTTGGTTGTTTTTTTGAAAAGAAATACGAACGAACTAATAAGGTAATTACTCAATCCGTTGTTAAACAAAATCACGGTTTTAAAAATGGTTATAACCATACATTATCATTACATTTTTTTAAGAAAAACGAATTACAACAAACTATTGATCATACATATGGTACTGGGTTTATCTTGGATTTTGAAGAATATAATGAAACAAGCAAATTGCGGACTTTTTATATCGCTACAAATATCCACGTCATTGCACAAGTATCACAGGATGTTGTTAATTGAAAGTTATCTTTAGGTGAGACTGATTTAGATCCTAGTGATTTACATAATACCCAAGCTCAATATGTGCAAAATCCTTCTTCAATACTACACGGTATTCGTACAGGTAGTTGAATCAATAAAAACTCCAACCAGTATGAGTTATTTGTTATAGGAGATAAGAGCGCGCCGATCTATGACAATAAAGCCTCTGATATCGCTATCCTAAGAATGCAAGTCGATAAAAATATTTTTCAAAAACTGCGCGTCTTTAAAAATTTCGATCCGTCAGTTGGCATTAGTTTTGCTCATCTGCAAAAAAATAAAAATGTTGTAGGTATTGGCTATCCGCGTTTATCGCAATTTACTGATTTATCATTCAACGAACATTATATGAGTGATTTTACCAACCAAATATTAAATGCCAACGAACAAAATTATCGAGCAGATAATCCTGTTCAATATTATCGAAATCAGCATTTAATTGAACAAGTTTATAGTAGTTATGATGTTGGTCTACGCAACTTTAATTTAGGGGCTGGAGCTAGCGGATCATTAATTAGTGATGAGGATGGTAATCATCTAGGTATTTATTGAGGTGGTTTAGAAATCAAAGAGCAGGGACAAAAACAGTTTTATGGAAACTTTACCCCTTTCTTTTATGAAGATAAACAAAACTTGTTAGATAACTATTTCCGATATCTAGATGTTTATCAAAAAACTAAACGCATTTATTTACCTACCTATTTACAAACACACCGCCAAACAACCTTAACCATTAGTTCAGAAGCGTTTGGAAATCTGAAAAATAATTACCAAAACATGGCGTCTGCTGAGATACTTAATTTCATTAGTCCTGGTTTAATCACTGGTTTTAATGATTTTCAAGTAAACACAATCAAGGAAATAAAACTCGTTGATACGCCACAGGTTAAGGCTTTAGTATTCACTGACGAAGACCAACATCAGTTTATCTTTCGCTTTAACATTAAATAAAAAAGAACCGTGTGGTTCTTTTTTTATTTACTACTAAGCTTTTTTACTAAAGGCATGAACAATCATTTGTTTAAATAAATCAGTATCTTTTAATTGTTCAATTTTACAAGCTAGGTAGATTTCGTCAATGATTTTATTGTAAGCATTCTTCGATGCTTCATCTGTAGTCGCTTGTGTTGCCAAAGTTTTTAACTGATCATATTCAGGGATGTTTTTTTGAAGTGTGTCAATTTGGTTGATAAACGTTTCTAAAGCTTTCATTCATAGTTTGTATTGTGTATCGTTAGTAAAAATACTACGGATAGTAAATAACATTTGATTGTAATCAACATTAATCCCGTTAATTTTATATTCTTTACCTTTAAGTGCTCGTACAGCTTTATAAGCATCTTTATAACTCTTTAAAAAAGTAGCTTGTTCTTTATTTAAACTAAAATCAGCTTGCAATAAAGTTGTGTAATTACGGAAATGCTTTTGCATTAATTTATGAAATTCATTAAATAATTTTATGGCGTTTTTAACACTCGTTGAATCAGCTTCAAGTTGTTCCAAGTTTTCATGACTAACACGTAAGCCTTCTAAATCGATTACATTGTCAAAATCATCCATACTTAATGTGAATTCAATAATGTTTTCATATCCTTTTAAATTAGATGTCACCTTAAATGTTTGCTTGGCACTTACATTTGTTTTCACTGGCAAATCTAAATATACTCGATAAAAATCTTCGTTATCGCGGTGTAAATCAAATAACATTTCTTTTTTTAGATAATTATCTTGTTTATTAGTTGTTTGCACACTTTTGCTAGTAACTTGAAACACAGCTTCTTGGACATCTTTTTCCGATAAAATCACTTCTTTGCTGACTTGGTGAATGACTTTTGGAATATAAACCACAACGTGGTAAATTGGTACAAACTTGTCTTCTGGATTAGCGCTTTTAGCTAGATGATAAAGACGTTTTGATGAACTTGTATTTTGACAACTAGCCACAGCAACTGTTCCAGCCACTAATGCACTAGCCGTTAAAAGGCCTGTAAATAGGAGTTTTATTTTTTGACTTTTTTTCATTTTAATCCTTTGGTAAACATAACACATAATATTATTATATAAAAAAACAAGGAATTCAATCATTAGATTGTTTCTTCCTTGCTTTTTTTGGTATTTATTTATTCTTATACTAAAGCTAATACAGCTTCTTCAGTATTATCAGATAAACGAGAACCTAATTTAACAACTCGTGTGTAACCACCAGCACGGTCTTTATATTTATGATTTAATTCATTAAATAGTTTTGCTAATAGTTCATCTACAGTGTGTTCGTTTGTACGCAATAAAATAGCAGCTGCTGCACGACGTGAAGCTAGTGTATTTTTCTTTGCTAAAGTGATGATGTGATCAACGTGACGTTGTGTTTCTTTAGCTTTGGTTTTTGTTGTAACAATAGAACCGTGGCTAATTACATCAGACACTTGTTGGCGCGTAACCATTTTTCTTCATGATCGCGTTTTTCCAGGTTTATTAATGTAACTCATAAAAATCTCCTCTTAATCGTTTTTTAATTCTAGACCGTGTTCTTTTAATTTTTCAATGATTTCTAGAACTGATTTACGACCTAAATTCTTAATTTTCTCAAGTGTTCATTTATTCATTTCAATAAGTTCACTTGTCGAATTGATCCCACTTTGTTTTAAGGCATTATAAGCACGAACTGATAATTCCAAATCATCAATTGGGATACTTGAAGACGTTTTCTTTTCTTCTTGTTCTTTTTCCTTAGTTACTACTAATTCATTAATCCGTTCATTAATGTTAATGATTGGTGTTAAGTGTTCTTGTAGAATTTTAGCACTGATTGCTAAGGCATCAGCACCTGAAATAGTTCCATTAGTAGCAATATCAATCGTTAAGATCTCAGAGTTTGAATATTTCGAATCCTTCACTGTTTGTACATCGTATTTGTAATGTAATACTGGTGAATAGTTTGAATCTGTAGGGATAATGTGAAGTGTTGAAATGCAATCTTTGTTAGTTGCAAAGTCCACACGTCCACGACCTAATTTGGCGTAAATATCAACTTGGAAATTAATTTTTTCTGTCACTTCAGCAATGACTAAATCCTTGTTAATAATTTCAAAACCAACAGGCGTAATGATGTCATTAGCTGTAACAACACCAGGACCTTGGAAGTTAATTACCATCTTTGGTCATCTGTCGATAATTAAACTATTAAAGTATTCTTCATTAAACATATTAGTATCAATTGTGATCGCTAATGATTTTAAATTCAGAATAATGTTTGTGATATCTTCTTTTACACCAACAATTGTTTCAAATTCATGGGGGTGGTTTGCAAACTTAACTGCAAACATAGCCGCACCCGGAATAGAAGACAAGCAGATCCGACGTAAAGCATTACCTAATGTGTGTCCATAGCCAACTTCTAGTGGTTCAATGATCACACGTGCTTTTGATTGATCTTCTTGTTCTATCGTTGGGATAGTGATATTATATTTTAAAAATTTTTGCATCGTGATCTCCTTAACGAATTAATAACGATAATAAATTGTGCATTATCTTGGTTTTTTAGGTGGACGGCAACCGTTGTGGGGAATCGGTGTTACATCCTTAATTTTTGAAACAGTTAACCCTGCAGCGCTTAAACTACGAATTGCTGTATCACGTGAAGCACCTGTACCATTAACATGTACTTCAATTGATTTTAAGCCCATTTCAATTGCTGCTTTTGCTGCGTTTTCTGCAGCAACTCCAGCTGAGAAAGGAGTTTTCTTTTTCGCCCCTTTATAACCACTTGAACCTGATGATGCTCAAGAAATTACTTGTCCTTGTTCATCAGTTATACTAATGATCGTGTTGTTTTTAGTAGTGTGGATATGAGCAATCCCGTTACTAAAACTTAATTTTTTCTTTTTAGCCATTATGTTGCTCCTTATTTATTATTTAGACTCAATTTTTTTGTTAGCCACTGTTTTTCTTGGTCCCTTACGTGTACGTGCATTTGTACGTGTACGTTGTCCACGAGTTGGTAAACCACGACGGTGACGCATACCACGATATGATCCAATTTCCATTAATCGTTTAATGTTCATTGCGATTTCTTTACGTAAATCACCTTCTAGTAACAGCTTGTCGCCATTGTAGTCAACAAACGATAAAGCTGTTTTACGAATTGCAGCAATTTCTTCTTCGCTTAAATCTTTAACACGTTTATCTTCGCTAATGTTAGCTTGCGCTAAAATTTTCTTTGATGTTGATAAACCGATTCCAAAGATGTAAGTTAAAGAAATCACTACACGTTTATCATTCGGAATGTCTACTCCTAAAATTCTTGCCATATTAATCCTTTCCTAACCTTGACGTTGTTTGTGCTTAGGGTTGGCACAAATCACACGTACTATATTTGATCGTTTCACAATTTTGCACTTGTTGCAAATTGTTTTTACTGAAGCTCTAACTTTCATAAAAAGTTCCTTTCGTATGTTTAATTATTTATGACGGTAAATTATACGACCTCGCGTTAAGTCATATGGACTTAATTCGACATCGACCATGTCGCCCGGTAAAATATTGATTTTATGTACTCGCATTTTACCTGACACATGGGCATTAATGATAATCTTGTTATCAAGTTCAACCTTAAAATTACCACCTTGCAGCACTTCTGTGATGCGTCCAATCATTTTTAATTTTTGTGTGTCTGACATATTACTTCCTTTTATGTTATTCATCTAGTGTGAGAATTTCACACCCGTCTTTGGTCACTAATACCATATGTTCTCAGTGCGCAGTTAATAGTTTATTTTTTGCTTTTACACTTCATTGATCAAGCGGATCAATGTAGTATGCTTTACTTTTAGTCATGATCATTGGTTCTAAACATAAAACCATATTCTCTTCTAGTTTCTCTTCACGAAATTGCATATAGCTAACATAGTTGGGCATAGCGGGTTCTTCGTGAATCTGAACGCCACATCCGTGCCCTGTAAAATCTTCTAGAAGATAATAACCATGTTGACGAACGAATTTGTTAATAGTGCGCGCCACATCAAAATTCGTTACGCCTGGTTTAATCATCTTAACTGCTTCATAAATTGCTAATAAGCAAACATCTGAAATTTTTTGTGCTTCCACATTTGCGTTGTCAACAATGACTGTGAACGCCGCATCACAGTAACGTTCATTATATTTGACACCAATATCAAATGTGACCTTGTCTCCACTTTTTAGGGTGTAGTTGGTTGGGACTCCATGAATGACGCACTCATTCACTGAAATACAAATATGATGTTTAAAACCAAGATAATCCTTGAATGCACTCACACCATTTGCTTGGACAATGGCTTGGTTAGCAATCGCATCTAATTCTAACAAACTAATTCCGACACGGACGTTATCTAAAATAGCTTGTTTGGCTTTTCTTCAAATACTAATAGCTTGTTTAATATTTTGAATATCTTCGGGGGTTTTAATATAAATTTGCATATTTTATTTTTTCTTAATAATTTTTAAGACCTCTTCGTAAACTAATTCCAATGGTTGATTAGCGTTTACACGAACTAATAAACCAACTTTTTCGTAATATTCAACAATCGGTAAAGTTAATTTTTTAAATTGTTGCATACGAATATTTAGTGATGTTTTGTTGTCATCTCCCCGTTGCATTAACGGGTGTTGGCAATTATCACAAATCAACTCTTTTTTTGGTGGGTTATAAAATATATTATAAACCGCTGGACACGCAGTGCATGAATAACGACCAGTAATTCGTTTGATTAACACATCTTCAGGGATATCAAAATAAATCACATGATCTAATTGCATATAAGCAGTACAGTCTTGCGCCTGATTAATTGTCCGTGGTCAACCATCTAAAATAAAATCAGCTTGGTTTTTTAACAGCGGATCAATCGCTTGGTGGGCAATTTTGTTTGTTACTTCATCAGGAACTAATAAACCTTGGTCAATGATGTTTTGCACTTCTTTGGCAAAATCGTCATTACGTTTGAATAGTGCTCGGAATAAATTTCCTGTTGAAACATGTTCAAACTGATATTGATCAATTAACAAACTACTAATTGATCCTTTCCCAGAACCTGGGGGACCTAAAAATAATAATTTCATAATACTCCTATCAAATTTGTGATTTACTTGCATCATTATTAGATTGCAAGTTATTTTCAATGGCTTGTCGTTGGTATGAATATGTTGACGATGTCGCCGTTGATTTAATTGCATTTCACAATTCTAAAGTGGCTGAAACCATAATAATTAAAGATGTTCCACCAAAGATATGCGATGAAGCAATCACAGGTTGATTGTTATTAATTGTTTTTGCAATCAGCGCCACTAAATGTGGTAGCGCAGCTAGTGCAGCTAGTAAAATGGCACCTGTTCAATTAATTCTAAAAATCACTTTACTAATGTGATTCTCTGTTTGTAAACCAACTTTTACACCCGGAATGAACCGACCTGATTTTTTTAAATCTTCCGCAATACGCGGAGGATTTAATTGAACGTATGAGAAGAAGAAGGTAAACAAAATAATTAAAATGACATATATCCCTAAACCAGTTCATGAATCAACAATGAAATAGTTTTGAATAATGTAATACCCATTAGCTTCCTTATCTAAGAATTCGCTAACTTGCGCTGGAATAGCTAAAAGTGAAGAAGCGAAGATCACAGGCATGACCCCTGCGGTCATAATCTTAATGGGCAAGAATGGTAGCTTTTCGTAATCACTAATCAAAGCTTGACCTGTTTGTTGAATAGGAATCTTACGAGTTGCACTGTTAATAAAAGTAACTCCAAATAAGATTAATAAATAGAAAACAACATAAAGAATAAAGCCGATAACTTTTTTAGCTACATCAGGTGTTAAAGCACCCATACGGTTAAAGACACCGTTAAATTGATTAAATAAATTCGCAATAATTCCAGTCAGAATTAATAAGGTAATTCCGTTCCCAACACCTTTTTTTGAAATAATATCGGCTAGGAATAACGAAACGTAAGTTCCTGCCACCATTAAAAAGATGAAAGTGACATAGAAAAGGGGCGAATTAATCGCAAACGGAGCATTCACAATAGTTACGAACTCGCTTCTTTGTGATAATAGATTAATAATCACAACCGCTTGCATAATAGCTAATGGAAGGGTAACTAAACGCGTAATTACCTCCATTTTTTTCCGTCCTCTTTCCCCTGATTTTGCTAATTTAAATAAAGGTGGAATGAGTTCGGTGGATAATAATTGCATAATAATTTGTGCAGTAATATACGGGCCTATCCCAATCGCAAAGATTGAGAATTGCGATAACCCTCCACCACCTAAAAGGTTCATGATAGCAAAGAATGAACCCTGTTGGTTTAAGCTACCATTAATCTTAATATATGGCATCGGCACAATTGATCCAATTCGAAATAGAATTAAGATCGACAAAGTAACAGCAATGGCCACTAACACTTTTTTGTTTGTAAAGATCGCAAAAAAGCGTTTGATACTTTGTTTTTTATTACTTTTTACTTTCATAAAAAACTCCTAAAAATTGAAAAAATAAATAATTAATAAATTAATTATTTATCTAAAGTGATAGCTTCTGACTGATTTTTTTCAATACTTGCTCGTGCACCTTTTGAGAATACATGAGCATAAACTTTTGTGTTTTGAATAACATCATTGTTGCCAATAATTTTAATAGGTCATTGAGCGTTTTTAATTAACCCATGATCATTAAAGAATGCTAAGTCATAAACAAAATCTTCGCTTAAGCCTTTTTTAGCTTTTAACGCGTCTGTAATCAATGATAATTGGTGTAAGCTAATAACATTAAATTGTTTTTTAAAATTATAGTTGCTGAAACCAACTTTTGGCGTACGACGGTAAAGAGGTGTTTGACCCCCTTCAAAAGCTAAACGAACTTGTCCAGATTTACGAGCTTTTTGACCATCTTGTCCACGACCACTTGTTTTACCAAGACCTGAACCGTGTCCACGACCTACACGTTTTTCTTTGTGATTACGTGATTTTGGCGTATATTGTAAATTTGATAATTCCATGATCAAACCTCCTATAAATCTTTAACATCTTTATCACGAAGTCTTGCAATTTCGCTTGGTTTAATTTGTTTTGTTAAACCATCGATTGTTGCACGAATAACGTTCATTGCTGTATTTGAACCACGTGATTTTGTATAGATATCTGTAAATCCTGCTAATTCGATAACAGCCCGTACAGATCCTCCGGCAATAATCCCTGTACCTTGAGGTGCAGGTAATAACATAACTTTTGAAGCACCATGACGTCCGTAAACATCGTGGTAAACTGAACCATTCTTAGTTTGTTTAACTTTTACTAAGTTATTGTGAGCGTTTTTGATAGCTTTTTTAATTGCATCTGGAACTTCGTTTGATTTACCCATTCCATAACCCACTGTTCCTTTTTTATCGCCAATAACAACTAAAGCACTGAAACGCATCATACGTCCACCTTTTGTTGTTTTTGAAATTCTCTTAATGTTAACTACACGTTCTTCATACGGACTTACTGTTTGTTCAGCACGTTTAAAATTTGTACGACGAGGTTTGTGAGTTTTTGTTGTTGCTTTTTCAGCTACATTTTCGTTTTCAATAACTTCGTTATTAGTTGTTTGGTTATTAGTATCTAACATAAATGACTCTCCTCCTCTTAAAATTCTAAACCATGTTCACGTGCAGCGTCAGCTAATGCTTTAATCCGACCGTGAAATTCATTACCGTTTTTATTAAAAATAACGCTCTTAATGTTTAACGCAGTTGCTTTTTTAGCGATGTCTGCGCCAACTTTGGCTGCATTTTCTTTGTTACCATTAACTAGTTTTAAAGCTAAAGAAGATGATGAAGCTAGTGTTTTATTTGTGTTGTAATCGATCAATTGTACTCAGATATGTGCATTTGTTTTATTTACAACTAAAACAGGACGTTGTTCATAAAGTTGTAATGCACGAATTTTTTTCACAATTCGACGAGCACGAAGTGTTCTCTTATAATTACGACTAAAATTAATTCTTTTCATAATTTACTTAAACTCCTATTTCTTCTTATCTGCTGTTTTACCAGCTTTACGGATAATGTGTTCGTTTTTGTACATCACACCTTTACCTTTATATGGTTCAGGTGGTCTGTAGCCACGAATAGTGGCAGCGAACGCTCCGACAGCTGCTTTATCAGCACCCGCAATCACAATTTCAGTTTGGCTTGGTGTGCTAATATTTAAATTTTTAGGAATATCCAAAATAATTGGGTGTGAGAAACCTAATCCTAAATTTAGTTTGTTAGCTTCAACTTTAGCTTTGAAACCAACACCTTTAATATCTAATTCTTTTTTTCAACCTGTTGTTAAACCAACAATAGCGTTGTTTAAATTAGCATTAACTGTTCCGTGGTACATACGAGATTGTTTTTCATCGTTTGCACGTGTTACTTTTAGTGTTTGGTTTTCAAACTTTACACTAATAACATCGCTTGGAAAAGCCACTGTTAAAGTTTGGTTGTTACCTGAAAGGATAACTTCGTTTTCTTTAACATTGACACTCACAGTACTTGGAACTTGTAATAATCTATTTCCGATACGAGACATATTTGAAATACCTTATCAAACGTAGGCGATTACTTCACCACCTGTTTGTTCCTTTCTTGCTTGTTTATCGCTAATTACACCTTTAGAAGTTGATATAATTGCTACTCCTAAACCATTTAATACCTTAGGAAGCTCTTGGTATTTAGAATAAATTCTTAAACCTGGTTTTGAGATTTGTTTAAATCCGTTGATAGAAGAAGTTTGGTTTTTGTATTTCAACTTGATAATAGTAATTGGTTTTTTATCAGCTGAAAGTTTGTTTTCAAAACCTTTAATATATCCTTCGGCTTCCAACAGTTTTAAAATAGCTGTTTTTAATTTTGAAGTGGGAACAATTACGTCTTGTTTAACCGCACGACGGCCGTTATTAATTTTCGTAATTAATTCAGCAATTGGATCGTATAACATATTTTCTAAATCCTCCTCTTATCAAGATGCTTTCTTAACACCAGGAATAGATCCACTATATGCTAATGATCTAAAGCATAAACGACATACTTTAAATTTACGCATAACAGCGTGTACTCTTCCGCAACGTAAGCAACGTGTATAGTTACGTACTTCAAATTTTTGGTGTTTTAATTGTTTTGCAATTAATGATTTTTTAGCCATAACTATTTAACTCCTTTTTGTTTTTGGAAAGGCGCACCTAAACCTAATAATAAAGCACGAGCTTCTTCATCCGTGTTTGCCGTAGTTACAAATGTAACATCGAAACCACGAACTGATTTCACATCGTCATAAACCACTTGTGGGAAAATAATTTGTTCTTTAATTCCTAAAGTGTAATTTCCACGTCCATCAAATGATTTATTTGAAATCCCTTTGAAGTCACGCACACGTGGTAAAGCAATGTTGAATAAAACTTCCATGAAAGCTCACATTTTTACTCCACGTAAAGTTACTTTCGCACCAATCGCTTGTCCTTTACGTAGTTTGAATGTAGCGATTGAATTTTTAGCTTTTGTTAAAACGGGTTTTTGACCTGTAATTAACAATAATTCGTTTGCAGCTGCTTCTAAATTTTTAGCATCAGCCACAGCGTTTCCAATCCCAGCATTAATAATAATTTTTTCAACTTTTGGGATTTGCATTACAGAAGAGTAAGCAAATTCTTTTTGTAAATTAGGCGCAACAGTTTTGTTGTATAGCTCTTTTAAAAATGACATCAATTACTCCTCCTTATTTTTTCGTTTCTAATTCAGAACGTGTTTTTCGAGCAACACGTACTTTTTTATTTTCTTTATTGAATTCAAAGCTGATTTTTGTTGGCTTCCCTTTGTCTTTACCCTTCGTTTCAAGAACGGCTAATTTGCAAAGACGAATTGGCGCTTCTTTTTCTAAAATTCCACTTTGTTCGTGTGTTTGATCTTTCTTTTGGTGTTTTTTAACTTTATTAACACCTTCAACAATCGCAGTTTCGTTTTTAGGATCAACTGAAATTACAATTCCTGTTTTTTGTTTATGTTTACCAGAGATAACAATAACACTATCTCCTTTTCTAATTCGATTCATGTAAGTATCTCCTTTCTATAAAACTTCTGGAGCAAGTGAAGCGATTTTCACAAAACCTGCATCCCGTACTTCTCTTGCTACTGGTCCAAAGATCCGTGAACCACGTGGTGTTTTATCGTCTTTAATAATAACGCATGCATTTTCATCGAATTTTAATCATGCACCGTTTGGACGACGAATTGCTTTTTTAGTTCGCACAATTGTTGCTTTAACCATTTGTCCTTTAGAAACAATTCCACCTGGGGTTGCTTTTTTAATAGAACCAATGATGATGTCTCCAACTGATGCATAACGACGTTTAGAACCGCCTAATACTTTGATGACACCAAGAACTTTTGCGCCAGTATTATCAGCAACTTCTAATCTTGACATATGTTGAATCATAATTATAACCTCCTATATTACTAACGCGCTCTTTCAAGAATTTTGCTAACTCTTCAGTTTTTTGTCGCACTCAATTTACGAGTTTCAGTAATTTGTACACGGTCTCCCATTTTTGCATCATCATTTTCATTATGAGCATGGTATTTTTTGTGTGAAATTACTAATTTCTTATAAATCGGGTGTAAGCTTTTTGATTCGACACTTACTGTTACAGTTTTTTGCATTTTATCAGATGTAACAACACCTTCTAAAACTTTACGATGACTATTTCTTACCATCAGTTAACACTCCTTGATCTTGAAGTTCTAATGTCATTTCACGTTCAGTTAAAATTGTCAAAGCACGAGCGATCGTACGACGAATTTCTTTAACGTTATGCGTTTTTTCGTTTTCACCATTAGCAGCAGCAAAACGTAACTCTAATAAACGAGCTTTTAAATCAGTTACGATTTTTTGTAATTCTGCTGATGTTTTTTTGGCTAAATCTTTTGCAACACTACTCATGACTTAACTCCTTTTTAACAATTTTTACTTTAATTGGTAGTTTGTTACCAGCTGCTCTTAATGCTTCGCGCATCAATGGAACTGGAATATTTGCTACTTCAAACATTACTGTTCCTTCTTTAACAACTGCTACTCATTTTTCTGGTGAACCCTTTCCAGAACCCATACGTACTTCTAACGGTTTTTTCGTTAATGACATGTGTGGGAAGATACGAATTCACATTTTTCCTGTTTTTTGTAAACGTTTTGAAATAGCAATACGAGCTGCTTCGATTTGACGTGCGTCAATTCAAGCACCGCTTAAAGCCATTAATCCGTATTCACCAAAATCTACTTTTTTGTTTCCTTTGGCTTTACCCTCGTAACTTACTTTGTGAGGTTTACGAAATTTTGTTCTTTTTGGTTGTAACATAATTTAATAATCTCCTTTACTAAGCACTTGGGCTTTCTTTTTTGTGTGATGCTCGTGGTTTTGATTCGCTGTTATTACGAGGTTTGAAGTTACGACGAGGTTTTGATTGTTTGTTGTTATTTAATTTAGCAGCGTGTTCTACGTTGTTAACTAAACGATCAGTAAACAATTCACCACGGTTAATTCAAACTTTAACACCGATAATACCATAAGTTGTATGTGCTTCAGCTAAAGCGTAGTCGATATCTGCACGTAATGTATGTAAGGTTAATAATCCGTGATTATAACCTTCCACACGAGCCATTTCAACTCCACCTAAACGCCCTGAAACTTTCGTTTTAATACCTTTAGCACCAGCTTTTAAAACTTTTTTAATTGCTAATTTTTGCGCAATTCTGAATGAAACACGGTTTTCAATTGCGTCAGCAATTTCACGCGCTACAATAGCAGCTTGTAATTCTGGTGTTTGAACTTCGATAACTTTTAGTGAAACAATTTTTTTACGGCCAACGATTTTGTTAATTGCTAATTCAATTAATTTCTTTTCGCTAGCTTCTGTACCAATTAATAACCCTACTTGCACAGCATATACGTAAACATGAACACGTTGTTGATCACGTTCGATTTCGATATGATCAATTACAGCGTTTTTATATTTTGAAGTAATATAAGTACGAATCTTATCATCTTCAATTAATCATTGTCCCATTTGTGCTTCATCAATCGGCACTCAACGAGATAATCATTGTTTATTAACACCAAATCTTAAACCATTTGGATTGACTTTTTGACCCATGAATAATTTTCTCCTTTATATTATTTTAAATATTGGAATCCACTCGGACCCTTTTTCATGTTGTAATCTGATAATTTTTTAGGTGTACGGTATTTAAATGTACGAGATGCAATCATGGCGTGTGCCTTCTTGCTTTCAACAAAATAAGTATCAAATTCTTTTTTAACTAAAACAGATTGTTTGTTGTATTTTCTTCAGATTGTTGAAGGTGCTCCGATATCAATCGATTCTAAGTCGAATTCTCCTAACACTTTCTTTTCTGGCGCTACAGCATAAACGATTACACGTTTTACTGGGTTAGTAGGTGTCACTTTGTAGAAAACAACATTCTTTTCTGGGTTTTCAAATAAAGCTAAAGCATTTTTCTTTGTCATTGAAATAATAATGTTTTCAGTTTCAATAACTGGTGCTTTGATACCTTTTGCTTTGTCTGCTTCACTAACTTCTGTTGGTTCAACAACTTTTAATACTTGTTGTTCACGTTTTGCTAATTCTTGTTCGTCAACTGAAACTGTTTTAACAGGTTCTTGCACAGTTTTGCAAGTTGTTCCTGTTTTGTTTTGTTTACGTTTTGCTAAACGTTCTTTAATTGCTTGTTGTTCAGTGATTTTTTCATTTTTATCATCTGATAACGTAATAACTAAGTGAGTTGTACGTTTTTTGATACGGTCTGCTGCACCCTTAGCACGAGGCAACATACGTTTTAATGTTGGACCTTGGTTAGCAACAATTTTATAAACATAAAGTTGTGTTGGATCCATATCTTTAGAGTTGTGTTCCACATTAGCAATAGCTGATTTCAATAATTTAGCTACGATGGGAGCAAACTTTTTGTTTGTGTTATTTAAGATTCGTAATGCTTCGTTAACTGGTTTATTACGAATTAAATCAATTACCAATTTCGCTTTACGAGCAGAAATACGAATATTGTTTTGTTTTACTTGAGTAGTCATATATTAGTATCCTTTCTTGCTTAACGTTTAGCTTCAGTATGGTTTTTGAAATTACGAGTTGGAGCAAATTCTCCCAGTTTATGCCCAATCATATCTTCAGTTACATAAACTTTAATAAAAGCTTTACCGTTGTGTACTTCGAAAGTTAAACCAACGAATTCTGGGAAAATTTGACTACGACGTGATCAAGTTTTAATTGGTTTTTTTGATTCTGTAGCATTTGCTTTTTGTACTTTTGCTAATAAACTAGGTTCAGCGTAAGCACCTTTTTTTGCACTTCTAGACATCCTGTTTGTTCCTTTCTACTATTATTTACGACGACGAACAATCAAGTTCGTAGAAGCTTTTTTATTATTACGAGTTTTAACACCCATATGTCTTTTACCTCAAGGTGTACGAGGTGCGTCCATCCCAATTGGAGAACGTCCTTCCCCCCCACCATGTGGGTGGTCATTAGGGTTCATTGCAGAACCACGAACTGTTGGTCTAATACCTAAGTGACGTGAACGACCAGCTTTTCCTAAGTTTTCCAAGTTGTGTTCGTCATTTGATACTGAACCGATTGTTGCACGACATTCTTTGGGGAATTTACGTACTTCGTTAGAGTTTAATTTAACTAATACAAATTTATTTGTTTCGTCAAACCCTAAGATTTGCGCACCAGCACCAGCACTACGAGCTACTTGTCCACCACCTAAAGGATATAATTCAATGTTGTGAACAATTGTACCTTCAGGAATTAATTCTAAAGGTAATGTATTACCGATAAAGATATCTACATTTTCTTTTCCTGAAATAATTTTGTCGCCAACTTTAATTCCTTTTGGCGCAATGATGTATTTTTTCTCACCATCTGCATAAACAACTAATGAAATGAATGAAGTACGGTTTGGATCGTATTCGATTGTTTTCACAGTTGCGGGAATGTTATCTTTGTTACGTTTGAAGTCAATGATACGATATTGACGTTTGTGACCTCCACCGTGATGTCTAATCGTAATCTTCCCTTGATTATTACGACCAGCTTTTGATTTCAAGTTTGTTAGTAAAGACTTTTCAGGCTTGTTAGTTGTTAAAACAGATTTGTAATCAACTAAAACTGTTTGTCTTTTACCACTTGAGCGATTTTTAATACGCTTAACTGCCATAATTGCTTGCTCCTTATTTAAGTATTTGCTTTTCGACTGTTATATTATTTTTTTGTTGCAGCTTTTTTAGCTGTTGTTTTGCTTGCGTCTTTTGTAGCTGAAGCTTTTTTAGCTGGAGCTTTTTTAACGCTTTCTTTTACAGTTTTTACAGCTGAAGATTCAACTGTTTGAACATCTTGTTTTGCAGTTGCTTTTTCAACGGCTGCTTCACTATTTTTCATAGCTTCAGCTTGTTCGCTAGAAATTGCAATCTTTACACCTTTTGGTAAAGTGATGTAAGCGATTTTTTTCGCTTTTGTAAATCCTGGATTACGAGAAGCTGTTCTTGTTTTAACTGAATCACGATTGATTGTATGAATTGATTCAGGTTTTTGACGGAAGATTGCTTCGAATGCTTCACGAATTTGGTATTTGTTAGCACGTTTATCAACTAAAAAAGTTAAAGTTTCTTTTTCTGATAATTTTAACATTTCAGATTTTTCAGTTCGATATGGCTGTAAGATGATTGTTGTAATATCCATATTTTATCCCTCCAACTTTATTATTTCTTAGCTAACATATCTTGCGCTACAACAACTACATTAGCATGCATTACGTCTCGCACAGATACTTGATTTCATTTTTTAGCAATAACTTTTTGTAAGTTTGCACTTGATTTAGCGATATTTTCGTTTTTATCGTTTAAAGCAATTAACACTTTTTTATCTTGGAAATTAGCTGTATTAATGAATTCAACTATTTTCTTAGTTGATGGAACTTCTAAAGCAGCGTTCGCATCTAAAGCATATAAAGCTTGATTGTTTAATTTAATAGTTAATGCTGATTTGAATGCTAATAAACGTACTTTTTGGTTTACTTTCTTAGCATAGTTACGGTTTGGTTTTGGTCCAAAGACAACACCCCCACCAGTTCAGTGTGGGTTACGTGTTGACCCTGTACGAGCCTTACCTGTATGTTTTTGACGTCATGGTTTTTTACCACCACCACGTACTTCACCTTTAGTTAATGTCGAGTGTGTCCCTTGACGTTCTGCTGCGTTTTCACTTAGAACAACGTCAAACATTGCTTGTTTGTGAACTTCTTCAACAAATAGATCAGCAGTTACTTCAAAGTTAGCATCTAATAATGACCCATCGACAGATAGTAATTTAATCTTATTCATCTTTTAACTCCTATTTTTCTGCTTGTGTTTGATTTGTTTTTGAATAATTTACAATAGCAATTGGACTTGCTTTGTTTTCTTTTGTCCCTGATTTAATAGTAACTAAAGAACCTTTAGGTCCTGGGATAGCACCCTTAATTAAAATTAAATTTTCTTCTGGACGAACATCTAAAACTAATAAGTTTTTGATTGTTACTAATTCATGACCATAATGTCCTGGTAATTTTGTTCCTTTAAACACACGTTGTGCTTGTGAACCCCCACGACCACATGCGATTGAACCCACGTAACGGTGAGGATAACCAGCACCATGACCCATTGGACCCATGCTATAGTTGTGACGTTTAATTGATCCAGTGAATCCGTGACCTTTTGTAATTGCTTGCACATTTACTAATTCGTTAGCAGCAAAAGTATTAACATCTAATTTGTCGCCTACATTTCCAGCCACATCACGTAATTCTTTAACATATCTTTTTGGTTCAACGTTTAATTTATTAAATAAACCTAATTGTGGTTTATTCAATGCTTTTTCTTTTACAGTGTGGTATCCCACTTGAACTGCGTCATAGCCATCGTTTTCTTTTGTACGAACTGCTAAAACTTCGTTTGGTTCAACATAAACAACAGTCGCAGCAAACGCTTGACCATCTTCGCTGAACACTTGAGTCATACCAACTTTTGTTCCTAATAATGATTTCATTTATAGCCTCCAAATAATATTAAAGTTTAATCTTGACGTCAACACCGAATGGGATGCTAAGACGTTTTAATTCAGCACCTGTACTCGCATCTTGACTTTCAATAATCAATAAACGTTTGTGTGTTCTTCTTTCGAATTGTTCACGACTTGGCTTATTAACGTGTGGTGAACGAAGGATTGTAAAAATTTCCTTTTTTGTAGGTAATGGAATAGGTCCTCTTACCTTTGATTTCTTAGAAGCTATTTCGATGATCTTTTTAACAGTTTCATCTAATAGTCTATGATCATAAGATTGTAAACGAATGCGTCATTCTTTTTTAGCGTTCGTTTTCTTGTTTAATTCTTGACTCATACTTGTTGTCTTCCTTTCACATTTGATAATGATAATTGAATCATAGAATTGATTATTAATAAGTTACCTGATACGTGACAACTCATTTCGGTGTATCAGCAATCTTAACAATAACAAAACCTTTATAATTATATCTAAAACCTTTTTAAATAGCAAGGTTTTATTTTTTTATTATCAAATAGATAAAAAAAGATTGTCGCGGACAATCTTCTTTTTATGTTTTTATTCGCCTATTTAGCCATTACTTGGTTAACTAAGTTAACGAATGCTTCATGATTATTAATTGCTAATTCAGAAAGCATTTTTCTGTTTAAACCAGCGTTATCAGTTTTTGAAATAACATTGTTTTTAACTAATGCATTCATGAATGCTGAATAAGTATATCCAAGCGCACGAACCGCAGCATTGATTCTTGAAATTCATAATTTTCTGAAATCACGTTTTTTATTGCGACGGTCTCGGTAAGCGTATTGACTTGCACGAATAACTGTTTGTTTAGCGGTTTTAAAAGATGTATGACGAGTTCCTCAAGAACCTTCAGCTCTCTTTAATCAACCTTTACGTCTTTGACGTGTAACACTTCCACCTTTTACTCTCATAAAATTCTCCTTATCCTATAAGCATTGAACGTAACGTTTAGAATCACTAGCATGTACTAATGTGTCTTTACGTAATTGACGTTTTGCTTTTGTAGAACGACCTAAAGCTAAATGTGAACGGTATGCGTGTTTTCTTTTTAGTTTACCTGTTTTAGTAACGCTAAAACGTTTGGCAACTGCACGTTTTGTTTTTTGTTTAATTTTAGCCATGTTTATCTTTCCTTTTTATTTTTTCAGAGGTTCAATGAGTGTTTCATAACGCATATCATTAATTTTTTTGTTTGCTTGCACAAAGTTTCCAACGCCTTCTAAAGCGCTTGCAAATTTTTGATAAGCTTCATTAATGATATCGATTTTTGAGGCCATACGACCACGTGCGACAATTACAAATTTAACATGATCTTTGTCCGCTAATCATTTTTTAGCATTTTCAATTCGAACATTTAAATCGTGATCTCCAATAGTTGGTTTGATCTTGATTTCTTTAACCTTCGTAATTGTTTGGTTTTTACGATTTTCACGTTGTTTACGTTTTTGTTCATAACGGAACTTACCGTAATCTAAAATTTTCACTACGGGTTTGTTTTCGCGACGCGCAATCAAAACCAAATCTAAGTTTGCTTGATTGGCTAATCGTAATGCTTGATCACGATCCATTTCGCCAAGATTATTTCCATTTTCATCAATCACCATCATTCGACGGAAACGAATATTTTCGTTAATTAACGGTTGTTTTTGGTTATCTCTTGTACGAGGATCTCTTGTATCTGGTGCTTTATTCATTAAAACTCCTACTATTTATTTATTCAATGTATAAAGAAAATCTTTGTATTCTCATTAATATAATATTAACTTCAATAAGACTGAAAGCATGATACCCATCTTCACTTGCGAAAATCAGGTGAGCAGAGCTAAACTCCACTTCTTTCTTTATACAATTAATTATTATATCACAAAAATGCAATAACTATTCTTCGATTTCGATTGGGAATGATCTTTCGAATTCTTGACTTAAGTATGCTAATTCCTTATTAGCACGTCTTAATTCATCTTTATTTTTCAGTGTTAAATATTGTTCATATTTATATTTCATAAACGCAATACGCGCTTGCTTGTCAGCAAATCGGTAATCATCTACATATAATTGTGGATTTTTGATTAAATCAAGTACATTTTGATCAACGTTTGATAAGTTTGGCATTTCTTTTAAGTTGACACCACGCTTCTTGTTTCAAATGTAATTGATTAGGTACACCATTAATCCGAATGTTAAAGTGCAAATGAACATTGGTAATGCAATTGAGATGAAGACATAGTAAGCTGTTGCTCCAGGATATAATTCTGGGGCTGCAGGTAAATATGTCGCTACCACTGCAAATGAGTTAACACCAATTGCTAAACTAGCTAATAGAATTTGTAATCAACGGTGTTTAATTCTGAATGAACGTTTCAAGTAGTTTGCCTTGATCACAAAACGAATGTATCCGATTAGGAAAATGTTGTAACCGATATAGTACATTGAGATTTGTGAAACAACGTTAGAAATAAATCCGATATTTGTTACAGATGCTGGAATCCCTGAAGCCACTGGTTGGTAACCAGTAACGTTGGCAATATTGTCCATGACTTTTTGTACTTGTTCGTTTGAAATATGATTAAAGTCAAAGTGGTAAATAATTGCCTTAGTATTATTAGCGTCGTAGTGATAAATTGCTCGGAATTGTTCCTTTATATTATCTAATTGTGCAGTTGATAGGTTTAGTTTTTCACCATCAGCGTTGACCCCTTCATTTGCTAAAATATCTGTAATTGTTTTTCCTTCATAACCTAATAATGAATTATACCCGAACATATATACTGCAAAAATTCCAGATAATAAAATAAATCATAGGAAACTTACAGTCAATGCTGAACCATTCTTAATTTGGTAAGTTGTTCATTTAGGGAAGTGTGCTTGACGCATAGCGTAATTTAAACCTGTTGATAGATTACTCATTCAAACAGAAACTTCAATTAAAACCCCAATTCCTGTAAAGAATGAAATCGTTTGGAAGCCCCGCATTGCTGTGTGGTCAATTGGACGGTCAATGACTTGAATAAATTGACTTGGGTTAGCAATTGGATTCGCTAATTCATCTGACTTAACTAATAGACCAGCTGCTGCTTGTGAATTCGCATCAGCTAATACATCGTTTAGAGATTCATGATAGATGTATTGGTACATTACTTGGTTAGCTGCAGCTGTTCCGTAATCTCTTTCAACAACTTCATAAGCGTGAGCTAATGTCGTAAAGTGTGTTGCATCAGTTTCGTTTGGTAGTTTAACATCAACCCCTCCAACTGACAAGTTAAACATTATAGTTTGAACTAGTCCTCCGTTGAATGATAATGTAGATGTTGGTACAGTCATTGAAATCATAATTGATCCAATAACGATGCAGATTAAAGCAATTGCTACCACAATTGCCATCGCACGTGGATATTGTTTAGATGGGTTATTCATACGGTTTGAAGCGATCGCAGATACTTCAACCCCGTGTAAACTAAAACTAAAAGCCATAAATGATGCCATCACAGTTGATGACATAAATGTTTTATTTAGTTCATATGATGAACCGGTTACATTCGGTGATAAATGCCCTTCTTTTAAGAATGACTTACCAATGTAGTATAAAGGGTCATCTAGATTAGCAATTGTGTAGAATGAGAATCCTAAAACAATTGCGAATGGTAATAAAATACCAATAATTAAAGCAATTTGTCCCATTTGGTGAACACGTTTTTGTCCCCATAATGAAAGCATAATTAATACGAATAAAACAGCAATCGCGATTCCATATGCAGAACCACTATTAAATGTCTTTGATAAATTTATGCTACTTGCTTGGTTTAAGGTTGTTCCTAATTTTAGGGTATTAAAGTAGTTATACCCTGCTCCTCCAGCAAAACCGAAAGAGAAAGATGATAGGATAAAAAGAACCATAGCCACAAAACCAAAAGTTACTTGAAATTGTAATCATGTAACTAAAAAACCAGCACGTGGACCAATTAAATTCCTTACCCAGGTAAATAGTCCCCCGTGGGTCCAACCTTTAATGGTTGCCATTTCAGCAGCGGCCATACCAATTGGAATAAATCAACAAAAGGCTGTTACAAAAGCAAATATAATTGCGATTCAACCAGCTGTTGATAAACTCGGGAAAGTGTAAAAAGCAACAATTGCACTCGCCGTTAATAAAACGAACCCAATTAATGAAACTTTTTTATTTTTTTCAAGTTTTTTTAAAACTTTTTTTTCTTTTATTTCATTGTTTATCATTTCAATTCCTTTCTTACTTAATGTTATTTAATGATGAAATTTTTAGCTGCCGGAATTTTGTTTAAACCAGGCATCCGAAAAATTTTCGACGTGATGACAATCAACAAGTTCGCAAAATTGTTAAATTCAATATGGCTAACGTGAATATCAAATGGTTCTGGCACATTTAAAATTGTTTGGTCATCCGTCAATGAATAAGGGTTTTTAGCCATACATACAAATCAATCCTGACGACTTAAATTGGTTATTTGAGCTTGCGCTTCTGGTGAGAAAATAACTTTTTGAGCGTGGTATGCATGTGTAATAATTTTGTTAATTTTATCAACCACATTGTCGTTTTTCACATCATACAAATACACGGGTAAATGATTGTGTGAACTGTTTAGTTGTTCCATTGTTTTTTGAAACATTTCTTGCGATTTTTGCGAACCGTAAGCATAAGCGTAGCTGCGAGCATGGGCAATTTGGTGCTCATCAAGCAATTGTTCTAAGAAAGCTAATTCTTCTGGCGTGTCAGTAACCTCATTCACATTTATATAAGCCATATATTTTATATTATAGCCTTGAATATGGTTAATATGCGCTAAAACATTTTTAAAGCCGTTTTTAATGATTGCAAATGAGTCTTGACTATCGAATTGATAAGTCCCATGATGACGAATTGTTTTTAACGAAATGACTAGTCCAATTAAGTCAACATCAACTGCGCCTAACTGACTTTTAATGTTCATGAATTTTTCTAAACCTAAATCTGCACCGAAGCCACATTCAGTAACAACAACATCTGCCAACTCTTTGGCCATATTTGTTGCAATTAAAGAACTACATCCGTGGGCAATATTTGCAAAAGGTCCACCATGAACAAGTACAGGGTTGTTTTCAGCTGTTTGTACTAAGTTCGGGTAAAGAGCATCCTCTAAAATAATCATTAGACTTTCTATAATCTCTAAATCTGCAATAGTTACAGGATGATTTTCATATGTATAGGCAACTACTGTTGCTTTTAATTGTTTTTGGAAATCTTCCTTGTTTTGTGCTAAACAAATTAATGCCATTAAGTCGCAAGCAGCCGTGATGTTGAAGCCGGTATTTATTTGTTCTTGCTTGATTTGGTAATTGATTTCACGTAAAGAACGATCGTTCATATCAAGACAACGTTTAATTAAGATTTTTTGTGGATCAATATTTAGAGGTGATTTGTTATAAATTTCGTTTTCTAAAACAGCAACAATTAAATTATTGGCCGTAGCAATAGCGTGTAAATCACCTGTAAAATGTAAATTAATTTTCGCAAATGGTTCTAATTTACTGCACCCTCCACCAGAGCCAGTTCCCTTCATTCCAAAAACGGGTCCTAGAGACGGTTCTCGTAGTGCACCAATCGCACGGACATTGTGTTTATTTAAACAATCAACTAAACCGATGCTTGTGGTTGTTTTCCCCTCCCCAGCCGGATTAGGGTTCATAGCTGTCACCACAATTAATGATGGTTTAGTTTTTTGCGACGAACATTTTGTTTGCGTTTTTGATCGACAAGAATCTTTTTTTGATGATACTGCCTTGATTTTGGCAATATATTCTCCGTACAGATCATAATCTGCCACTTTTAATTCATGATTTTTAATAATATTTAGGATTTTATCCACGACTTAACACCTCTTCTTTAATTAATGAACGATTCTTTTTATGTTTAAAGGCAACTAAATAAATGACTAGTAAAATGATGCCAATGATAACTAACAGTATACAAAACACTATTAAACCTTTTTTAAAAGCGCTTTGTTTTAATTTTAATTCGTCCTCGTTCGTAATAATAGGCTGAGTGTAGTAAACATTCATTCTATCTAAACGAATTTTAGCGCTTGTAATCATCATCAAATGTGTAACGAAAACAAAGCAAAGCAGCGTTCCAAAACTAATTACTGCATATAAAGGCGTTTTCACATTTTGTGGATTATTTAAATTGACCGGATCCTTTATAATCCGTAAATCACCAAACGATATTTCGTTTAAATGAATAGCTCCATTGTTAATTAAGTTAATTAGGTATGTTAACAAAAAAGTAAATAAAATACAAAAACCTAAAACTAAATATAAAGATGCTGAAATTCAATTGATAATGATTGGAGCGGTTACGAGCTTCTTATAAATTTTTAAAATGAAATTGGATGTGTTGCAAGCATCAAGACTCTGGCTTAAATTTTTCCCTTCACGCTTAAAATTGCGATAATCAGAAGAGACGGAGAGTGTCATGCAAAAACAAACCACGAACATCATTAAGAACGGTAGAAAAATTCATGGTGTAAAGTTTTCTTCAACAACTTTATAAATGAAATAAGCAATAACGCCGACAATTAAACCCATTAAAAAAACTCAAAAACTTAATTTTCAAAGACTAGAATACTTTTCTTTTTCATAAAAATCGGGAGTTTTTGTGTTTTGTGATACGTCAATCACAAAAGCTTCGGTGGGATGAATGTCTTTATTTGTGTTACTTTTATAAACAGCCGGAGTGATTTCTACCGGTGTAATCGGTGTAATTGGATTAGAAGGAATCGATTGCAATGCTAGTTGTTGATTTTGCATTTTTAGGCACATGTTTTCTTCTTCGATTCTTTGCAATCGTGACAAAATATTGTCGTTCGCATCATTTGGTTGTGTGTTTGATGCCTCATTCATCATAATATTGGGTTTTGTGTTAGGCATATTAAACTCCTATATTAGAGTGGATTATTACTTAAATTATAACGCTTCATCTTCGTCGTAAATTGCAATATCTTTAAATGATAAATTTAAAGTGTTTAAACGGCCAAAGAATTCCAGTTGAACTTCAACTGTTTTTTTGGCATTGTCAATTTTAGAAATTGTACCGATTTCATCATAAAAATTATCAGATAAAATTCGGACAGATTGATTTAGTTTGAAATCATAAACAACATCGTCTTCATGATCTTTAATTAAAGTTACTTCTTTGCCATGAGTTTCATCTTGTTCAACTGGTGAGTGTTCAACATTTTCTTCTAACTTGACTTCAGCTGAAGCACGATCGTTTTCATGAATCATTTTCACGATTTCATCTTCACTAACTGGGTGAGGTTTAGTATTTTTTCCAGATGAACCAACTAAACCAGTCACCATTTGAGTGTTCCGAATTAAATATCATACTTGACTTGTCATATCAACCTTAATAAACACGTATCCACGGAACTTATTTTGTTCTTTAATACGTGTACAACGATATTTAATAACTCCATCAATCATGACAGTTTCCCATTTTACATCGGGTTTATTCTTCATGTTTTTAGGAGCGCCGTCCTTTTCATAAATTTTTACTTCTTTAATTTTTTGTTTAATGATTTTGATATCACTAAAGAAAGCTGCTAAACCATAACCTTTAATTTTGTTTTTTAGGTCAGCAATTACTTTTTGCTCATTACCACCAACCACTGTAATAATGTATCATTGGTGATGGTTATGATTTAAATCAATTTTTAAATCATCTAGTCATTTTTGACTGTGGTCTTTTAATTTATAATTTGCCATATTTTACCTCTTTTATTTTGTACTCAAACGAATGAATGCTGCATCAATACCATAGAAAATTCCCATTAGAATTAATACTATGACAATAATGATGATGAAGCTAAGTATCACTGTTGTTTTCTTCGCTCATGTTGTTCTTCGCAATTCTTTATTAACACCATAGAATCAACGTTCAATTAGGAAGTTATTCTTTTCATATTTGGCGTTTAAATTTCGGACGTCTTGATAATATTGCTCAACAAGCATTTTAATCAATAAACTAGTCTGTTGACTATATTGATTAATTGCTTCCTTAGATACCGTGCTATCCTTTTGCATAATCAAAATGTTTTTCTTACGATTTTCCATTTGATGGCTAATCACTTTTTTCTGTTGATCAAGAATCTTTTTTTCGTTTATATAATCTTGTTTACGTTGTTTTTTAACTTCTTGTTCGTATGCCTCATTCATTTCGTATTCACGTTCTTGCACAGAGACAAACTTATTAGTCTTTTTACTCATTATCTTGTTTCCTTATGCAATACAGATCGTTCACAACGAGGGCAGTATTTTTTTAATTCTAGCCGTTCTTGCGCGTATTTATTTCGCGTTGTGTGATAATTGCGAGATAGGCAATCTTCACAAACTAATATCACTTTTTTCATTTACATACCCACTTTCATTAACATAATTAAAAAAGACCCAAAGGTCTTTACTAAAATTATAATATTCTTTTAGCATAAAAAATTAAATTTTAGCATAAATTTTTATTTTTATTTTTTATGAATATTTTACGGTTTGCTTCTAACTAGCATTAAAAACAATTATAATAGATAAAGATTAATATAGCAAGGAAGGGGTGCTGATGATGTTCAAGAAAAAAGATAAACAAACAATTAACAAAGATAACATCAATTTGTTTGCTAACGTAATTAAAAAAGCGTATGAACAAAAGGATGTTAACACTTTAAAAAAATTACTTAAGAACCGCCGGATTGACCTGGTTGTTCAAGCTTTAGAACATTTAAATGATGCGCAATTGACAATTTTCTGTTTAATTACAGCAAAGGATGATCGATGTGGGGAAATTTTTAAATTTTTAAACCACTCGGCTAAATTAATTGTTATCCAGTCCAGTACCATTCCACAACTAAAAATTATTTTATTTGAATTATATAATGATGACATTGTGGATTTAACTTATCAATTTCCTAAGGAAATTAAAAAAATTTTATTATCATTGGATTCACAACAACGTGCAGCCTTAAATCAGATGTCAGAATATGATCAAGATGAAGCCGGAAGTTTAATCAACAGTGAGTTCTATTCATTGAATATTAACTGAACAATTGAAAAGGCTGTTGCTGATATCAAAAAACAATATGATAATTTCGAGCGTAACAACTATATTTTCGTTGTCGATGAATTTGGTAGATTAAAGGGTTTAGTTGGCTTTAATGATTTATTTTTTGCACAAACTAATAATCAACAATACGTTAAAGATATATTGCAAGAAGATGTTTTTTATCTGCGTAGTGATGAGCCAGTGGATCAAGTAATTGAAATTTTCTCTAAATATTCAATTGAACAGCTTGCAGTCATCGATCAAAATGATCGTCTGTTAGGTTATATATCAGATAATGACATTTTGCCGGTTATTAATGAAGAAACAACCGAAGATATTTATAAAATGTACGGGATGAAGGAATTAGATTTTCCGTATATGAAAACCAGCGTGATTACTTTGTTTAAATCACGTTTATTGTGATTAGCTATTTTGCTAATTTCAGCCACAATTACGTCTTTTTTAATTTCTAAATTCCAAGATATCGGGCAAGTTTGAACTGCTGGTTTATCTTCGTTAGTGATTGTGCCGATTATCCCAGCCATGACAGGGACTAGTGGAAATGCTGGTAGTCAAACCGCTGCTTCGGTCATTCGGGCTTTATCGATTGGCGAGATTACGAAAAAAGAATTCTCCAAAGTCATGTGGAAAGAATTTTTAGTTGGGAATATTGTCGGCTTAGTATTGGCCATCATTAACTTCGTTCGATTAGTTATTTTCTTTTTAATTATTCAACCCGAAATTCAACAAGGTGGACAATACTTAACAACTATTCAAAGCCCAATAATCATCGGAACGATTGTTAGTGCTGGAGCTTCATTAGCTTTATGAATATCAATTGTATTATCAAAAGTTTTAGGGGCTTTATTACCAATTATTGCAACCAAATTTAAAGTTGATCCTACGGTTATGTCAACTCCTATTTTAGCCACTTTATTAGACATGGTAACATCAACAATTCTCTTCAGTATTTGTATTGGTTTCTTAATTATTGTGATCGACCAAGATGTTATAAACAACATAAATAATGCTGGCAACACAAGTACAACACAAAGTATTACGCAAGTCATCAATTACATAAGGGAGGTCGTTTAATTTGCGTCGAATATATTTAGCGGGCGGTTGTTTTTGAGGGATGCAAGGATATTTTCAAAAACTGAATGGTGTAGTTTTCACAACTGTGGGATATGCCAATTCAAACATCCACAATCCTACATATCAACAAGTTAAAAAACAACTAACCAATGCTGTTGAAACATTAGAAATATATTATCAAGAAAGCCAAATTTCCTTACAAGAAATATTAGATCATTTTTTTGATGTTATTGATCCTACTGCTTTAAATTATCAAGCCGATGATTTTGGAACTCAATATCGTAATGGTGTTTATTATGAATTAAACGATGATTTAACTGTTATTGAATCAAAAATCAACAGTCTGTGTCCACAATATGCAAAACCTATTGTCACTGAAGTTCAAAAAATTACTAATTATTTTTTAGCTGAGGAAGAACATCAGAATTATACTGACAAACACCCTGAGGTAATTTGTCATATCAAGTTTTAATCTTTAGAAAACAAAAAAACCAGCATGTAGCTGGTTTTTTATTATAATTCAAAGTTTTTTGTGCTCGTTTCTTTGGTTGGTTTTTCTCCAATATAAGCTCGTACATGAGCAACATATTCTTCTGTTTGTTGAACACTAAAACCAATGTATAATTGAGGGTCTAATTCTCGTTCTAATTGTTCTTTATTTAATTTTAAACGTGGTTCTTCTAATAAGTGAGCGATCAAATTATTTGGCAGACCTTCGTTTTTAATTAAATGACTTTCTTGCATACTAATTTTGCGAATAATTTCGTGTACTTCTTGTCTATTTGCCCCATTTTTTGTGGCTTGCATCATGATCTTTTCAGTAATCATAAATGGTAATTCATCATTCACATGTTTTTTGATAATTTGGGGATAAACAACACATTTATCAACAATGTTTGTCAAAATGTTTAAAAGGGCTTCAGTAGCAAGGAAAGCCTGTGGATGACTCAAACGTTTATTAGCTGAATCATCAAGTGTTCGTTCAAATCATTGTGTAGCAGCTACTCATGGACCATTAGCTTCTAAAGAAATGACAAATTTAGCTAGTGAACTAACGCGTTCACACCGCATAGGATTACGTTTATAGGCCATAGCTGATGAACCAATTTGGTTCTTAGCAAATGGTTCTTCAATTTCTTTTAAATGTTGCAGCAAACGAAAATCATTCGTGAATTTATGCGCTGATGTGGCAATATTAGTTAACAGTTGTAAAACCCGTGTATCTTGTAAACGATCATATGTTTGACCTGTCACTAATAAACGCTTTTGAAAGCCAAAATCCTTGGTAACAAGTTCATCTAATTGAACAACTTTAGCATAGTCATTATCAAAAAGTGTTTGAAAACTTGCTTGTGTACCAGTGGTCCCTTTAATTCCACGAAAGGCTAAATTATCTAAAACATAATCTAATTCTTCTAGATTCATAAAGAATGATTGCATTCATAGACATGCACGTTTACCCACAGTAGTTAATTGAGCTGGTTGAAAATGTGTAAAACCAAGAGTTGCTAAATCCTTGTTTGCTAGAGCGAAATCACATAAATCGTGTAATAAAACCACTAGACGCGTTCGGATTAATTCCAACGCTTGCTTGATTTGAATTAAATTGGTGTTATCTTGAACAAAGGCACTGGTAACTCCTAAATGAATGATCTTAGCAGCACTGGGTACTTGTTCACCGAAAGTATGAACATGAGCCATCACATCATGTTTAAACTTTTTTTCAAATTCATGAGCCAAAGCAAAATCAATATCATCAATTTTAGCTTTCATAGCATCGATTTGGTCTTGCTTAATAAATTCCAATCCTAAATTGTGTTGGTTTTGAGCTAAACTAACCCATAGCGATCTTCATGTTCTAAACTTAAATTCATCGCTAAATAAATAAGCCATTTGTTCGGTATTGTAACGATCTGTTAAGGGGTTTTTGTATGTTTTCATTTTAAATTAATTGTGCCTTTTTATAAATGTTGTGTTTACGATCTGGTCCAATTGAAATTAAACTGATTTCTACACCAACAGCTTTTTCAATAAATTCTAAATAACGTTTTGTGTTAGCTGGCAGTTCGTCATAAGTTTGCATTTTACTAATGTCTTCATCTCAGCCATCAAACTCTTTGTAAACTACTTCAATTTTTTTATCATCTAAATAAAATGCAGGCATCACACCATATGTTTGATTATCAATAATATACTTTGTCGCTACCTTAATCTTTTTAATACCTGTTAAAATATCTAATTTTGTAATAACTAAATCCGTTACTCCGTCAATCATTACAGCATGTTTTAACATCACTAAATCTAATCAACCGCAGTCTCTTTTACGTCCCGTAGTAGCACCGTATTCATGGCCTTTATCTTGGAAATGAGCACCAATTGAATTATCTAAGTATGTCGGGAAAACACCTGAACCAACACGTGTCATGTAAGCTTTAAAAACACCAAAAACTTTATTGATTTTATATGGTGGAATTCCTACACCAGTACACACACCACCAGCTGATGGTGATGATGAAGTAACGAAAGGATATGTTCCATAATCAATATCCAACATTAATGCTTGCGCTCCTTCAAAAAGCACTTTTTTCTGTTCATCAATTTCTTGATTAATTAATTGTGTTCCGTTTACTAAACGATGTTTGATTTTTTGACCTAACATAAAATATTGTTCAACAGTTTTTTCTACATCAATTAAGTCATAGTTAAAAATTTTTAAAATCGGGTTTTTTAACATAGCATTTGTAGTAATTTTGTTTCTTAGAACGTTTTTATCAATTAAGTCAATAGCACGCACGCCCACCCGGTTAAATTTATCAATATAACATGGACCAACTCCTCTTAAAGTTGTCCCAATCTTTTGGTGGTGTAACAGTTCTTCATTTAATTTATCTAACTGTAAATGGTATGGCATAATAATGTGCGCACGCATATCAATTAGTAAATGGTCCGCAGTCATTTGACGCCCTTCTAACGCTTCAATCTCTGTTAATAAAACATTCGGATCAACAACAACCCCAGGGCCAATTAAACATTTTGCAGTCGGGGCTAAAATACCTGATGGTAGTAAATGCAAAATAAATTTCTGATCATTTACAACTACTGTATGACCAGCGTTATTTCCACCTTGATAACGTACAACGTAGTCGACTTTTTCTGCTAATACGTCAATAATTTTTCCTTTACCTTCGTCTCCAAATTGTAAACCGACAACAACATAAGTTTGATAACTATTTTTCATCTTTAATCACCTTTGCTATATATGGTAGGGCTCGATGCATTTGAGCATAATCGATTCCATATCCTACTACAAATTCATTGGGAATTTGAAAACCAATATATTGAACATCTACATGACTAATACGACATTCAGGTTTATCCAATAATGTGGCAATTGTTAAACTTCTTGGTTCTCTAGATCATAATAATTTCGAAATTTTATCCAAAGTAAAACCGGTGTCAATAATGTCCTCAACAATGATTACATTTTTATCTTTGATGTTTTCATCCAAATCTTTTAAAATTTTAATTTCTCCACTTGTTTGCATTTCGTGACCGTAACTAGAAACGCTCATAAAATCTATAGTAATATGGGGATTTTTAATGTGTCTTGCTAAATCGGCTAAGAACATCACTGAGCCTCTTAATAGGCCTACTAAGACAATTTCTTTCCCTTCATAATCGCGATTAATTTGATCAGCGATTTTTTGCACAGCTGTTTGAATTTCTGCTGCAGAAATCATTTCTTGAATTTTATATTTAAACATCTAACTCTCTCATCCTTTATATTAAAAATTATATTATAGATATCCAAAATAGTTATGCATTTGTTAAAATATATATGTTTTATTTATCATAAAAAAAGGAGTTGAAATTATGATTAAAACAAAAGAAGTTGTTAGTGTTTTAAATAAACATTATAACGTTAATTTTAAATTGGGTTTAGAATACGCTCAATTAGCTTATTTAGTAGAAACTAAATTCAAAATGCCACACGCTGGTAAATTCTTAATGAACTTAAGCGTTGACAAAACTGGTATTCATAAAGACAAAATGTTAGCTTATTTTGTAAATGCGGATGTCCCATTAACAAGCGATATTGCTTTCGAAGCTAACGATTCACAATTTAAAACTGTTTTAGATGTTTTCCAAGCAGTTTTAAAAAATGAACAAGCTGTACGTGTCGAATTACAAGAAGCTGCTGCTGCAACTTTAAAAGCTAATGATTATGAATCTTTCGAATTCTTACAATGATTCATTAAAGATGGTGTTAAAGATTCAAGTGAAGTAGCTACTGTTATCGATATTATCGAAAGCTGTGGCGCAAACAATTCTTTAGCTGACCACTTAATTAGCGAAGTTGAAGAAGAATAAAATCAACTAATCGATTTTAAAAAGAAGGTTTAAGACCTTCTTTTTTATTTGTTAAAAAACAAATAAGAGCGCAATAACAATTATTTTCTAAACAAACTTTTCTTACTTGTATAATTAAAATAAACAAAGGAGATAATATGAAATACTTGGTTGCTAATTTTAAAATGAACACAAATAAGGCTTTACTTAAAGATTATTTACAAAGAATCGACTATTCAGAAGAAACCCAATCCCAAGTGAGTTTAATTTTAGGGGTTAGTGATTTTTATCTAGCCTTATACCAAAAAGAGTTTGAGCAAAAACACATTCCGATATTTGCCCAAAATATCTCAGAGCATGAAAAAGGTGCCTTTACGGGGCAAAATAGTATTGGTCAATTAAAGGAACTAAATATTCCGGGCGTAATTATTGGTCATAGTGAACAGCGTTGTTTTATGGATCAACAAAGCGTTGATCAACGTGTTAAGTTAGCTTTAAAAGCTGGTTTGAAAGTGATTTTATGCGTTGGTGAAGACATGCATGTTTACAATCAAAACAACAGCCTAGCATTTGTCATTAACCAAATTAAAGAAACGGTTAATTTTGCTAATTACAAAAATTTAATGATTGCTTATGAACCCATTTTTGCAATTGGTGGTTCACAAAGTGCAACTAGTCAACATATTGACTATATGCTAAAGGGTATTAAAGGATATTTCTATAATTGCACAAACTTTAACATTCCTGTTTTTTATGGTGGCAGTGTCAATTCTAATAATGCACAAGAAATTTTAAAGAATAAAGTTGTTGATGGTTTATTAATCGGTAGTTCTTGTCTGGATGTTCAACAAACAAACACGATTATTAATTATTTAAAAGATAAAAATGATGACTCCGAAGCGTAAAAAAATTGCCTTAGTTATTTTAGATGGTTATGGAATCGCTAAGGATTCATCTACAAACGCAATCACCCAAGCTCAACCAAAATTTCTTAATTCTCTAGCTGCTAAATATCCTTCATTAAAACTACATGCATCAGGAGAAAAAGTCGGTTTAAAACCCGACCAATTCGGTAATTCAGAACACGGCCATATGTCCATAGGTGCAGGTCGCATAATATATACTGATAATATGTATGTTAATCAGAAAATTAAACAACCAAATTTTCAACATGATTTACTTGATAACATCAAAGGTGAGCGAGTCCATTTAGTAGGAATTTACTCCCGCGGACAAGTGCATGGTAATCATGAACACATTTTGTTTTTAATTCGCTATCTTGTCCAACAAAACAAGCACGTTCTTTTGCACTTAATTATTGACGGTCGAGATACTAAACCCATGGTCTTTAAAAATCATTACGAAGAATTAAATGAACTAATAAAAGATCAAAAAATTAGTATCAAATCTATTAGCGGACGTTATTTTGCAATGGATCGTGATCAACGTTGAGAACGTGTGCAAAAAGCATATAACGCAATGTTTATACAACACAAGCAAACTGATTTAAAAAAGTTCATCAATGACCAACAAGCACAAAATATTAGCGATGAGTTCGTAGAACCTATTAGTTTAGGCGATGAGGTTTTGCAACCAAACGAAACGGTTATTATTACTAATTATCGTGCTGATCGGATTCTACAATTAATTCATTTATTAAAACCACAAAGTCAATTTACTTATGTTAATCCTCAGCACATACAGCCTATAAATATTTTTAGTCTCACACACTTGAAACAAACTGATTTACCCTTTCTTTTTTCACAACCTGTTTTAAAAAATATTCTTGACGACGTTTTGCAAGCTTCCCAAATTAAACAAGCACGCATAGCTGAAACTGAAAAATATGCTCATGTAACTTATTTTTTTGATGCGCAAACTAAGCGCCAACATCCATTTAAGAAGTTTTTTCACATCCCCTCACCACGTGTTCAAAATTATGAACAAACCCCCGGCATGAGTGCATCCTTATTAACAAAAACTGTTAAAGAACAATATGATAATTTCGATTTTTTTGTTATTAATTATGCCAATGCTGACTTATTAGGTCACACCGGTGATCTAAAAGCCACTATTAAAAGTATTCAACTTTTAGATGAAACATTAGCAGATTTATACGACTTTTTTGTCAGCAAAAAACAACAAACTATGATTATAACAGCTGACCACGGGAATGCAGAAGTCATGTATGAGGATAATTCGATTTGCAAGAGTCATACAACTAATCCTGTACCTTTTATCATCACAGATCCTAGCCTTAAACTAAGAAGTGGAGATTTTAGCATTGCTCATATTGCTGCCACTATTCTCGATTATTGAAATTTAAAAGTTCCACAAGAAATGCTGTCTTCAATGATCGATAAAGATAAATAATCACCCTGTACATTTATGTACAAAAATTGTTCTAATTGAAAATTTCACAAAAAAATGATAAAATAAAGAATTAGAAACACCGGTGAACTTATGAACAAATGAATTAAACATTATCAAGCTTCAATTTTTCTCTTTATTGCGCTATCATTACTAACTTTTTGTTATTTCTTTGTAGCAAGTATTTCAAGACCAAATGAGCTTGATTTTTTGTCATATCAAAGCCAAGTAACCCATCATGCAACTTTTATGTATGATTATCAGGTTCCAACAAGTAATTTCGATTTTCTAAAAAATAACCACTTTGAATATAACATTAGTTTAAGTGGTAATGGGATTGCTATGATTATTGTTTTATTAATTTTTCATACATCCTTCTTCTATTTTTTAGGACTAAGCATTAAATTAAAATTAGTGCGTCAAACACTCGTCTTTATCGTTTTAGTAAGTCTTTTTTACTTTTTAATTATTTATTTATTCATAGTTAGTTCTGTTCAAACAAAAATTGGTGTTTTACTGAATCAAATCTATTATGATTATCAACGAATTATTGTTAATCATCTAAATCTAACAGCTGGTCAAAAGGTAGAATTATTTAGCGGTCTAATAGAGCACTATAATTTAGCAACCATTAATGATTCTACAAGTATGTTAAAGCAAATTAATGATGCAC
This sequence comes from Ureaplasma miroungigenitalium, assembly GCF_025780085.1. GTDB lineage: Bacteria > Bacillota_I > Bacilli_A > Mycoplasmatales > Mycoplasmoidaceae > Ureaplasma > Ureaplasma miroungigenitalium. The sequence continues at coordinate 326,740 of NZ_JAOXHL010000001.1, forward strand.
AAGTTATGCGTCCCATCTTCTTTTATAATGGTTCATATAGCTTTGCTAACAATTATTACGCCACTGGATTAATTTATTTCACTTATACTATCAGTGCAATTTTCTTCGTTGTTATGGTTATTTTTTATTTAATTCAAACCATCCAATTTATTAATCTCCTACCCATTAAAGAGAAACCTGCTAAACAACGGAAATATAATCCTAATAAATTAAATATTGATCGCTCTAAGAAAAACAAAAAACAAATGATTGCTGTTCCTGATACAGATCTAGAACGCATCTTCCAAGAATTAGATTTATAAGAAGGCCGAAATGTACATAAAAAATATCTTAGCTTACCAAATCCTTGATTCGCGTGGTTACCCAACCGTCGCCGTCCGTTTTCGTTTGTCTGATAATACGTATATTCACGCCAAAATCCCTTCAGGTGCTTCCACTGGTAGTAAAGAAGCTCTAGAATTACGCGATAATAATCCTAAATATTTTGCTAATAAATCTGTTCTAAAAGCTATTCGGAATATCAAAGAACATCTAGCTCCATTATTGCTTAACCGCGAATTAAAGAATTTCTTTGAACTAGATGAATTACTGGTTAAAAGTGATAATGTTCAAAAAGAAAAATATGGTGCAAATGCTATTTTAGCCTGCAGTATAGCTTTAGTAAAAGCGTGTGCTCATGCTCATCAAAAACCTGTTTATCAATATATTAAAGAAGATCTAATGAATAATTCTGATCCATATTATTACGCGCCTATCCCCATGATGAACTTCATTAATGGAGGGGCGCACGCTGATAATGATTTAAGTATTCAAGAATTTATGATTATGCCCGTAGGGGCACATGACTTCGCACACGCCATACAAACTGGCGCTGAAATATTCTATGAATTACAAAAAATTTTAAAAGAACATCGTCTAAATACAAATAAAGGAGATGAAGGAGGCTTCGCTCCTCAATTATCCACAGACAAACAGGCTTTAGATTTAATTGTTCAGGCTATTTTACAAGCAGGTTATTCGTTAACCAAGCAATGTGATTTAACTAAAAGTTTAGGTAAAAACTTAAACCAAAACAATGTAGGCTTGGCCCTAGATGTTGCAGCTTCCGAATTTTTTGATCATAAATCAAATCAATATAGAATGCGTATTGCTAACGAAGATCATTGCTTAAATACAAACGAATTAGCCAAACACTTAATGCTTTTAGCTAAACAATATCCCATCATATCAATCGAAGACCCTTTCGACGAAAATGATTGAACCGGTTTTATTCAATTAACAAAGCAAAACTTTGCCCAAATCGTCGGTGATGATTTGTATACAACTAACATGAAATATCTACAGTTGGGTATTGATCAACAAGCAAGCCATGCCATTTTAATTAAACCGAACCAAATCGGAAGTATTAGCGAAACTCTTGCTACTATTCAATTGGCTCAAAAAATGGGCATGCGTATCATCATTTCACACCGTTCCGGCGAAACAGAAGATGATTTTATTGCTGACTTAGCTATTGGGGTAAGTGCAGAAATGATCAAAACAGGATCATTGTCACGTAGTGAACGTATTGCAAAGTATAATCGCATACTGGAAATTCAAGCCGAATTACAAACACAACTAATTTATACCCCACATAAAAAGTTTTAAAGAAAAGGAGATTATTATGTTTTTAAAAACTAGAATTATTGCTACAATAGGACCTGCGATTGTTGGATCAATCAACAATCCACATCGGTTCCACGACCAACAATTTGCCGAAGAGCGCCGCGTTGCTGAGCAAAAAATCACAGATTTAATTTTGCGTGGAGTGAATATTTTTCGCTTAAATTTATCGCATAACACAATCGATAATCACTTGTTCATCACTAATTGAATTCGTGAAATTGCAGAACGTTTAAAAATAAGTGTGCAATTCATTTTTGATACAAAGGGACCAGAAATCCGTGTTGGTCAAATGAGCAATAATGCCATGGTTAAAGCTAATGATATTTTAACTATTTATACAAAAAAACAAATTGTCGGAGATGACAAAGGTTTTTCTGTATCAGACGTAACAAATACCTATAGTATGGCTGATGATGTTAAAGTCGGCTCTCAAATCTTAGTTGATGATGGAAAACTAGTTTTTGAGGCTGTGGAAGTTGATCAAGAAGCCGGTATTATTAAAGCTAAATCATATAATGGTTTTGAATTAAAAACGAACAAACGGATTAACTTACCAAATACTAAATATTCAATTCCTTTTCTTTCTGATAAAGATAAAAACGATATTAAAAAAGCTATTGAGAATAAAATTGATTTTTTAGCCCTTTCTTTCATTGCTAACTCAACCCAATTACAACAAGTTTATGACTATATTAATTCCCTAAAAATTAATACATCTATCCGTTTAATCGCTAAAATCGAAAACCAAGAGGCGATTGATAACATCAACAGTCTAATTGCAGAGTTTGATGCTATTATGATTGCTCGTGGTGATTTAGGGTTAGAAATTAACTATGCGCGCATTCCTTTTTATCAAGAAAAAATCATTCGTTTATGCCGTTTAGCTAAGAAACCAGTAATCGTTGCTACTCAGATGCTTGATTCATTAGAAAAAAATATTTTGCCAACTAGAGCAGAAGTCAACGACGTTTATCATGCTGTTAAAGCTCGTGCTAATGCAGTTATGTTATCAGGCGAAACTGCAGCGGGAATTGATCCGGTCAATGCGGTTAATGTATTAAACAAAATTATTTTTGAAACCGAAAAAACTTTCTTTAATTCAAAAATTATTCAAAAAGATATTTGTCACTTAGAAATTGAACGCAAACTAAAAAAAGATGTTTTAGAATTTAGTTTACAAAAATCTAAAAAACCTAAATATCTGCTTGTAAATACTGTTCAAACAGAAGCACGCACTATTCAAGATATTGCACAACACGAATTTGGTTTTACAACGATTTTCAATATTACAGAACATGTTAGAAATAACCTAATTCTGCGTGATGTTAACTTAATTTTTAATGAAAATCCGATTAAAACTAAGAAAGAGTTAGCAGAAATCTTGCAAGAAAACGAAGACGCGTTCGAATTGCTTATCATAAATATTTAATAATTTATCATATTATATTATATTTATAGTATAATTTAAAAGTATATTGTCTATTTAACATTTTTGTTATCTAGGCTTTTTCATTTTACACAAGAGGTTAGAATATGAATCAAAATTATCGTGAAAAACAAATCACTAGAAAAACAGTCCGTCGAGACTATTCAAAAACGAAATTAGACTTCGAAGGACCGAATTTACTACAGGTCCAAGTAAACTCTTTCGCACGTTTTATGGAAAAAGATTTACGAGAGGTCGTAGCTAATATCTTTCCCCTTAATTCGCCACAAGGTCGTTATACATTAAAATTTGTTGATTTAAAAGTTAAAGAACCAATTAAATCAGAACGCGCTTGTCGTAACGAAGGTAAAACATATGAAACACCAGTTTATATTGATTTACAGTTAGTTGACAACGTAACCGGAGAAGTTAAAAAAGTTCAAAAATCAAAAAAACGTGATGAAGAAGGTATGTACCTTGGTGCTATTCCTAAAATGACTGAACAAGGAACATTCATCATTAATGGTATTGAAAAATTTGTTATTTCTCAAATCGTTCGTTCACCTGGTATCTATGTATTAAGCAAATCTGCTATTAAATTAAACGGTTCTCGTAAGCGTTTATTTGAAGGCCGTATTTGTGAAATTTTTCCATCTAAAGGTACTTTAATGCTTGGTTTCTTACCAAAAGATAAAGAATTTGTGCAAATTGTTGCTCGTGATTCATCAGGAGACAACGCTATTGCTTTCTCAATCACAACAATTTTAAAAGCGTTTGGTTTAACTACTAAAGAAATTTTAAATATCTATGGTAATGAAAAAGAAATTATCGAATCATTAGCTCAAGAAAAATATAATGATAAAGAAATCTTTGAAAGTAGTATCGCTGATGAAACTATTAGTAAGATGATGGGTGAAATCAACGAATATTTAGATAAAAACGATCACAAATCAACTGAAGAATTACGTTCTGAATTAATCACCCTAAATACGGCTTTAATTGGAAAATTAAAGGTTTTAGTTTTCGATTACCTTGTAGCTTCTAATAAACTTGATGATCTATTACACGATAATAACAACGAAGAGTCAGCTGAATTTAAAAAAGCAAATAAAAAACTATACGAAGAAATTGCTTCGTTAGTTGAAGAAATTATTTCTGAAAAGGCTGCTAAAGACATTGTTGAGTCACTTGCTATTAATATTAAAAATACTGAATATTTAAAAACTCTTGTTGATAATCGTCAAATTTCATATCAATTAGCATTACAACATCATTTCTTCAATAAACGTTTATATGACATCTCATCTGCTGGACGTTATAAATTCGAAAAGAAATTACTATTAACTGAACGTTTATTCATGCGTGTTGTGGCTGAAGACATCTTAACAAAAGACAACACTGTTTTAGTGCCAAAAAACACATTAATTACTAAAGAACATATTGAATTAATTAAAGAAGCTTCAAAAACAAATAACTTGAAGTGATCAAAGAAAATTAATTTATTACCAAGCGCAATCGATTCTTCATTAAAACAATATTTCGATTATGAAGCAGTCGACGTTTATAAAGATAATGATAAACGTGCAGAAACGACAAGAATTATTGGTGTTGGTACAAATAATGACTTAGAAACTCTAACAATTTCTGATTTAGTGGCTGTTGGTAGTTACATTTATAACCTAAATTATGATATTGGTGATTTCGATGAAGTAGACCATTTAGGTAACAAACGATTAAAATTAATCCACGAATTGTTACGTGCTCGTGTAGCAACAAGTATGAGTCGTATTGAAAAATTCATCAACGAAAAATTAGCTATTTCAGATGGTTCAAACACTAATATTGCTAACTATACTGACAACGCAAACCTAGATGAAGATGAAAAAAATGAACTAGAAGAAGAAAAGAAACGCGCAGTTACTGTTAAGTCAATTGTTAACACTAAACAATTCCAAACATTAATTAAAGATTTCTTCAATTCTCACCAATTAATTCAATTTATCGATCAACAAAACCCTTTAGCTGAATTAACAAATAAACGTCGTATTTCTGCTATGGGACCTGGTGGTATTAGCCGGGAAGACCCGAACTTAGATATTCGTGACGTTCACCACTCACATTATTCACGTATCTGTCCGATTGAAACTCCAGAAGGTATGAACATTGGTTTAATTATGTCATTAGCTTCGCTTGCCAAAGTGGACGAAAATGGTTTCATCGTTGCTCCATACTTTAAAGTTAATAACGGTGTTGTAACACAAGAACACGTTTATTTAACAGCTCACGAAGATGATAACTTTATTATTTCTGAATCAGCTGTAAACTTGGATGAAAACTTCCGTATTACAAACGAACAAGTAGTTTGTCGTTACCGTGGTTCAACTGGTTTATTCAAACCTGAACAAGTTGATTACATCGATATCGTACCTCGACAAGTTGTTTCTATTGCTGCTTCTGCAATTCCGTTTATTGAAAACGATGACGGGGCTCGTGCATTAATGGGTTCAAACATGCAACGTCAATCAGTTCCTTTAATTAAACCTTATGCACCAATTGTTGGGACAGGAACAGAATACAAAATTGCACACGATTCAGGAATGGCTGTTGTGTCTAAAACTAGTGGAACAATTAGTTATGTTGATGCTCAAAAAATTGTCGTTACTGATGAAAACGAAACTGATCACACATATGAATTAATTAAATATCGTAAGTCAAACCAAGATACATGTAATAATCAAACGCCAATTGTTTCTTTAAACCAAAAAGTAAGTGCAAACGAAACAATTGCTGATGGTCCAGCTATGCAAAATGGTGAATTAGCTTTAGGACGTAACGTTTTAGTTGGTTATACAACTTGATCTGGTTATAACTTCGAAGATGCTATCATCATTTCAGAACGTCTTGTTTCTATGGACGTCTTCACTTCAATTCATATTGATGAATTAACATTGCAATGTGTTAAAACAAAAAATGGGGATGAAGAAATTACTCGTGATATGCCAAACGTTTCTGATCATGCTAAACGTTTCTTAGACAAAGACGGAATTGTTTTTGTTGGAGCAGAAGTGCATGAGGGAGATGTTCTAGTTGGTAAAACAACACCTCGTGGTAACATTGATGTTAACCCGGAAGATAAGTTATTACAAACAATTTTTGGTGACAAATCTAAGAGCGTTAAAGACTCATCAATGAAAGTTAAACACGGTCAAGAAGGTATTGTTGCAGCTGTTAAAAGAATTAAAGCTACTGATGCAAACAATAACGAATTACCAGACGATGTATTAGAAATTGTTAAAATTTACATTGTTCAAAAACGTAAGATCCAAGTTGGGGATAAAATGGCTGGGCGTCATGGTAACAAAGGTATTGTTTCTAAGGTTGTCCCAATCCAAGATATGCCTTTCTTAGCTGATGGGACTCCATTAGACATTATGTTAAACCCATTAGGGGTACCTTCACGGATGAATATTGGGCAAATCCTAGAATTACACTTAGGTTATGCAGCTAGTGAAATTGGTAAAAAACAATTAATTAACATTCCATTCAAAAATGAAGGATATGAAAAATATGTTTCACTATTCGGTTTAACTGATATTGTTGCTGAACGTTTATACAATAAAATTCAAGACTTTATCAAAAACAAAAACATTACTGATCCAAAACAAATTGATGTTTTAGATCAATTAATCATCTTAAATAGTCTTGGTCTATCTTTCGATGATGTGGCCATTAAAGTTGCTACACCAGTTTTCGATGGTGTTAAAACAGATGACTTAGTAGCTATTATGAATGAAGCAGAAATTGATATCGAAGAGAAAAAAGGTAAACAAGTATTATATGACGGACGAACGGGTGATGCTTTCGATGGTTTAATTTCAATCGGTCATACTTACATGTTAAAACTAGACCACATGGTTGATGATAAGATTCACTCACGTTCTGTTGGTCCTTACTCTAAGATTACACAACAACCATTAGGTGGTAAGTCACAAAATGGTGGTCAAAGATTTGGGGAAATGGAAGTTTGAGCGCTAGAAGCCTATGGTGCTGCTTATAACTTATTAGAAATCCTAACAATCAAATCAGATGACGTGCAAGGACGTAATCAAGCATATAACGCAATTATTAAAAACCGTGATATTACTTCAAGTGGAATGCCTGAATCATTCAACTTATTAACAAAACAAATCCAAGGGTTGGCATTGTGCATGTCAGTTGAAACTGATGAAGGTGAAATTGATATCAATGAATACACGCTAAATGACTACAAACGTAAAGAAGAAGAGTTAGATCGTTTAGACGAAGAAGAACACCAACAAGAAACTCGTCAATTTGTCATTAAAAACAATTTTGATGAAAACCGTTTCGACGAAGACGAAGACGATTTAGATTTATTAGAAGATAACTTTTAAAATCAAAGGAGATTAAATTATGAAACGCAAAAGTATTAAATCACTAAAATTAGGGATTGCTTCTCCTGAACAAATTTTAAAGTGATCATATGGTGAAGTAACTAAACCAGAAACGATTAACTATAAATCATTAAAACCAGAACCAGATGGTTTATTTGATGAAAAAATCTTTGGTCCTAGCAAGGACTACGAATGTTACTGTGGTAAATACCGTAAAGTAAAACACAAAGGGAAAACATGTGAACGTTGTGGGGTTGAAATTACCGAAGCAATTGTTCGTCGTGAACGTATGGGACATATTGAATTAGCAAGTCCTGTGGCTCATATTTGATTTACAAAGGAATTGCCATCACCTTCAAAAATTTCTTTATTATTAGATATTACATATAAAGAAGTTGACCAAGTAGTTTATTTTGTTAACTACATTGTTTTAGATGAAGGTCACCGTGACAACTCATGACAAGATTTAACAGTCTTTAAAAAGAAGGAAGTTTTAGACTTAACATCTGCAAAAAATTCAATTACTTCACGTAATAAATTACGTCGTATTCTACGTAATATTCAAGAACGAATTGCAGCTGAAGTTGATAAAAAAGATGATTTAAAAGAAAATTACGAATACCGTTTAGCGGTTACTTATGATTTGATTTTAAAAGATTCAAACGCTCCTTTCTCTATTAAAGAAATTATGAACTTCATTAAAGACCAAACAGGGATTCGGTTTGGTATCGGTGCTGAAGCTATTCGTGAATTATTAGCAAGTCTTGACTTAGAAAAAGAACATGCTGAAATTAAAAAAGAAATTCAAGCTTCGGCTAATGCTAATGATCAAAAAACGCGTCGTTTGCTTCGTCGTTTAGAATGTGTGCGATGAATTAAAGATTCAGGATCAAAACCTGAATGAATGATTCTAACACGTATTCCTATTACACCAAGTGAAGCTCGTCCAATTATTTCATTAGACGGTGGTCGTTTTACAACAAGTGATATAAACACTTTCTATCGTAAGATTATCATCCGTAATGAACGTTTAAAAACTTTAATTGGCACTGACGCACCAGATATCTTATTAGATAATGAAAAACGTTTATTACAAGAAGCAGTCGATTCATTATTCGATAACAACTCACGTAAAAAACCTGTTGTAGGTAAGGATAAGCGTCCATTAAAATCTTTATCAAACCACCTAAAAGGAAAACAAGGTTTATTCCGTCAAAACTTATTAGGTAAACGTGTTGACTACTCAGGACGTAGTGTTATTGTGGTTGGACCAGAATTAAAGATGTATGAAGTAGGAATTCCTGCTTTAATGATTTTAAAACTGTTCAGACCTTTCATTATTTCTGAATTAATTCGTAAGAAAGATGATGAAGGGTTTGACATTCAACCAATTTGCGCAAACATTAAAATTGCTGAACAAAAAATTCTTGAACAAGACGCAATTATTTGACCAGTTGTTGAAAAAGTTATTAAACAACGTCCAGTTATTTTAAACCGTGCGCCAACGTTACACCGTTTAGGGATTCAAGCTTTCGAAGTTAAGATGGTTGATGGTAAAGCCATTCGTTTACACCCATTAGTAACTACGGCCTTCAATGCCGACTTCGATGGGGACCAAATGGCTGTGCATATTCCTTTAAGTAAAGAAGCTGTAGCTGAAGCACGTTCAATTCTTTTAGCAAGCTGACATATTTTAGGACCAAAAGATGGTAAACCAATTATTACGCCAACTCAAGATATGGTGTTAGGGATTTACTATCTAACTAAAGAAAAAATCGGTTCTGAAATCCAAACTTTATTAAAGAGCAATCCACAAAACGAAAATATCCGTAATTATTTACGTGTGTTTGCTTCACAAGAAGAAGCGATTCGTGCTTATGAAGTTGGGAATGTTAATATTCACCAAACTATCGGGATTACAACTCGTGCATTCGCAAGTAAACATTTCGAAAAAGATGGAATTTTAATTACTACTGTTGGAAAAATTATTTTCAACCAAGCATTCCCAACTGATTTCCCATATATTAATAGCGTAAACAACTTATACGATAACAATAAAAACGAAATCATTGGTAATGGTGAAAGTTTTAATGACTTCTTTGCTGGTTACAAAATTTATGAACCTTTAACAAAGAAAACATTATCTTCTGTTATTGACCGTTTATACAAGAAATATGAATTAGAATTCGTGCCTCAAACAATGGATAAAATCAAGGCACTTGGGTTCAAATATTCAATGATTTCAGCTACAAGTATTTCAGCATTTGATATTCCTTCATATGATAAAAAATATGAGTACTTCAAAGAAACTGACAACCAAGTAGCGAAATTAAAAGAATTCTATTTAGATGGTAAGTTAACTGATGATGAACGATATACACAAGTAGTAGCCATTTGATCACAAACAAAAGATAAGGTTACAAAAGATATCGAAGAATTAATTAAATCTGAAGAATATGCTGAAAACCCTATTGTTATTATGGCTAAATCTGGAGCACGGGGAAATACTTCAAACTTTACCCAATTAGCAGGGATGCGTGGGTTGATGTCTAAATCATATAACTATGACCAGAAACACCAATCAAACGTTATTCGTGATACGATTGAAATTCCTATTAAACACTCATTTATTGAAGGTTTATCAGTTTCAGAATACTTTAACTCTTCATTCGGGGCACGTAAAGGGATGACCGATACGGCGATGAAAACCGCTAAATCAGGTTATATGACAAGAAAATTAGTGGACTCAACTCAATCAGTTGTTATTCATGAATTAGACTGTAATACACGTAACGGAATTCTTGTTCGTGAAATCCGTAATACAAAGGAAAATGTAACTATTGAACCGTTGTCAGATAGAATTGTTGGACGATACGCAATTAGTAACGTTTACTACCCTAATACACGTGACATCATTGTTGGTAAAGATCAATTAATTACTTTAGAAAAAGCTAAAGAAATTGAACAAGCCGATATTAAAGAAGTTGAAGTGCGTTCACCATTACACTGTTTAAGTGATTCTGGTTTATGTCAAAAATGTTTCGGTATCGACTTATCAACAAACAAACTAATTGATAAAGGAACAGCTATCGGGGTTATTGCCGCTCAATCAATTGGGGAACCTGGTACCCAATTAACAATGCGTACGTTCCATACCGGTGGGGTTGCTGGAGATAGCAATATTACTCAAGGTTTCGAAAGAATTAAACAATTATTCGATTGCATCCAACCACAAGAAAACGAAAAAGCTTTAATTTCTGAAGTGAAAGGTAAAGTTATTCGTCTTGATAAGGACCAAGCAACGGGTACATACGAAATCGAAGTTGCATATAACGATGATGATAGTGTTATTTACACAACAAAACCATCACCAATTCTACGGGTTAAATTAAATGACCAAGTAACTTTAGGCCAAAAATTAGCCGATGGTTCAATTGATGTTAACGAATTATTAAAAACATCTGGTATCGAAAATGTTCGTCACTATATTATTAAAGAAGTGCAAAAAGTTTACCGTCTACAAGGGATTGAAATTTCAGATAAATATATCGAAGTTATTATCGCTCAATTAACAAATAAACTAACGATTACTAACCCTGGTGACTCTGGTTTATTCGTTGGAGAAACTGTAACTGTTAACCACTTCAACAAAATTGCTCAAGAAATGTTGCAAGCTGACAAAGCTCCACCAGTAGCAATTAATCAAGTCTTTGGTCTAGACCATGCACCAGCTAAATCAGGATCATTCCTATCTGCTGCTTCATTCCAAGATACAAAGAAAACATTAACTGATGCAGCCGCACGTTCACAACGTGACTACTTATTAGGTTTAAAAGAAAATGTTATTCTAGGAAACTTAATTCCGGCTGGTACTGGATTGAAAGATCCAAGTGAAGTTATTGCCTTTGGGGAAGAAATGTACGCCAAAGAATACTAATCACACAACAAAATTGTGTATTTAAATATACACAGAAATGGAAAACTTAATTATGAAAAAGAAAAAAAGTAATAAAAAAATAATCGGATTATGTCTAGGAAGTGCTATCGTTAGTACCGCAGTTATTGCTGTGGCAGCTGCGTGTGGTGTAGATCGTGCCGATCTTACATTAGAGGTTAAAGACACGATGGTTAAAGACAATCGGCTATATGTGCACGTGTCTGTTCCATACCGCAACGAAAACACGATTGAATTGATTAAAAAAACGACTTTTAGCGTTATTGTCAAACCGGTGCAGACAGCAAATAAACCAACTAAGAAGGTTTATGCTAACCAATCTTCAAAAGCATTGGAATCAAGCATTAAACATAATCCACTAACTAACCAAGTCGATTTCTATTTAGAGTTTCCAAAAATCAATGATAAATATAAAACTATTACTGATGAAGTTGAAATTATTATCAGTCCTAATCAGTCATTCAAATTGGTTTCAAACAAATACTCTAAAGTGTTGTATAAGATTTTAGACTTAGAAGCAAGCAGTAGCAAAATGGCAATCAATTCTTTGGATGCCGCTATTAATTTCAATATTCAAAATGCTACTAACATCAGCATTCAAACTATTATTCAGGATAAAATCACCAAAGAACAATTCAGCTCAGAAAAAACACTTTTAACAAATCAAATATCTTATGATGTAGTTTTCAAAAACTTTTTAATTCAAGCATTAAATAATGACTTGGATGAAAAATTAGATTTAACAAACTTATTGTTTGCAAATCTAAAAGCTACAGCAGACCAAAAAAGTCAAATTAAACCGGAAAACTCAACAATTGATGAAGACGTTAAAACACGTACTTTACAATTAATTAATTACATTGATCCTGAAAGCTTCGGGCACGAAAAATTATTAAAAGACACAAAACAACTTTTAAGCCACACTTATGAAGCAGACCAACAAATCACTCGTGATCAATTATTAATTAGCATCCTTGCTGAATTCATTGGTTATTATTTACCCGAAACAAATACACCATATGGTTATTTAAGTACAAAATATATTGATCTAGCTTCAAGCATGCAATTAGACTTCTTTAATGACGAAGAAAAAACACAATTAGAAACTTTAAAGAAGCAAATTATGGAAGCAGCAAACAAATTAATTCCCGCTGACATTTTAGAAAAGATTAATCAACAATCTGGAACTGATTTTAAAGACAAAGTTATTAAATATGTCGAATCACTTGATGATGTTCAGAAAAATACTTTACTAGAAACTATCTATCATGGTGTAAATGGTTATGTATGAACATACCAATACGACTTCTTCAAAATGGAAGTTAATAAACTTTATACAAAACCATTAATTGCTAAAAAAATGGCTCTAGTTGATGACTTATTGAATCAAGTTAACGCAATTTTAAACACAGATTTAACAAGTCAGGCTTTAAAAACCATTTTAGAAAAAAATCAAGTGGCTTTAGGTTTTGAACCATTGAAAGACTTAAATGATAAATTACAAGTTTTAGACAAACAATTAGATACTTTCAAGCAAAAAGACAACGAGAACGTTCTATTAGCTTTACAAGAAGTGCGTAAAACATATGATAACTTAATTATCAATATTCATAAAATTATGCAATTGAATGATTTAAAAAACATGAGTGTTAATTTAATTAACTTCTTTGTGAGAGATTTATCTTCTGCTTATGAAAAAACATCAGATGAACAAACTAACTTAAATCAATTAAAAGCTATTCAAGAATTCTTGAAAAAGCCTCAAGATTCAGTGCAACCAGTGAAAGAACTAATCACACAAAATAAATTGCAAGAAAAACAAGGTTGATTAAACAATCTTTTAACCGAATTAAAAAACAAAAAAGTAAGTAAAAAAGATTTATATGTTATTAAACGAAATTACTTGTTTATCGAAACAAAAATTTATAATGCACAAAATAAATATGATCCAACTTTAAAACAATTCTTTAAATCACCTGATGAAAAGAATGAATTCACTTTTGAATATAATCTAGTTGATTAAAACAAATTAAAACCACCTATGCAAGGTGGTTTTTTTGTACCAGTACTTTAAAAACCAGGACACAACTGCTTTAAAATACTCTCTAACGCTTAAAACAAGTCTGCTAAGGCTTTGTTATATATAACAACAAAAAACACTCACATAAAGGAGTGTTTTTTGTTTTATGTTTGTTTTTTATTGTCCTAATAGTTTCTTTAAAACTTCATAACTAATAACTGGGTTGGCTTGTGCTTTAGTTTCTTTCATTAGCATACCCATAACATATTTTTCATAACGATCAGCTCGATCACTGAATTGTTCTTTTTTATCAAGGCTTTCGTTTAAAATTTTTGATAATAATTGTTCAAGAACAACTGGATCACTAATTTGTTCATAACCTAATTCTTTAACCAAGACTTTCGGGTCTTTGTTTGTTTTATAAATCTCTTCTAATAAACTCTTAGCTTGCTTACCATTGATTTCGCCCTTTTCGAACATACTAATCATTGTAGCAATTTTATCTCATAGATCTTTGCTGATATCTTTTAAAGATTTATTATCTTTCTTAATTAGCCCTAAGAATTCTAAACAAACTCATTTATAAACAGATACTGTTGCTTGCACTTGCTTATTAACATAGTTGAAAGCTTCAAATAATTCTTGATCAGCTAGCAAGTTTTCAATGAATTCAGGGTTTAATTGTTCGTTTAAGAAATGATTACGTACATCATTAATTGTTTGGGGTTGTTGTAGATATAGCTCGTTTAAATAATCATCACTCAATGAAATTGGGGCAATATTTGGTTCGGGAATGTATTTGTAATCAATAGCATCACCTTTATCACGCATATAAATTGTTGATTGCGTTTGATCGTCATAACGACGCGTTTGTTGTTTAATTGTTTCATTAGCTAATAAAGCATTGATTTGTCGTTGTTTTTCGAATTCAATCGCCTTAATAACATTCGAAATAGAGTTAATATTTTTAATTTCTACTTTATTATTAAAATTCTTATCCCCAATTAAACGCACTGAAATGTTAATATCTGCACGCATAGATCCATCTTCCATTTTGGCATCTGATATATTATGGAAAAGTAGAATCTTACGTAATTCTTCTAAATAACTAGCAGCTTCGGTTGCACTTCTAATATCAGCTTCCGAAACAATTTCAATTAATGGTCAACCAGCACGGTTGTAATCTAATAAAACTTTATTATCTAAATTGGTTTGTTTCGCAGTATCTTCTTCAATATGAATACGATTAATCCGAATTTTTTGCATTTGATTATGTTCGTTTTTAATTTCTAAAAAACCACTATAACCAATTGGATAATATTGTTGAGTGATTTGGTATCCTTTGGGTAAATCTAGATAAAAATAGTGTTTACGATCAAAAGAAATAAATTTATGGTTTGTTTGCATGTGTAACGCTTTAGCTAAAAATAAACCTTTATGAATTGCTTGCATATTCACGTTTGGCATTGTCCCCACTAAAGCTAAGTCAATTTCATTGATATTTGTATTAACCGGTGCTTCGTGGTCTAGTAAAGCATTAGAAAACATTTTCGTTTTAGTATTTAGCGCACAGTGCACTTCAATTCCAATAACAACTTCAAAATTACGCATGGTGGTCTCCGTTCTTATTTAATAAATTAATTTGGTATCCAATGTTTAGCAAAATATCATCATTGTTATAACCACTTGTAATATTTAAACCAATATTACCATTTTCATTGCTAATGAAAGGAATTGTTAAAGAAGGTAGACCAGCAAAATTGGCTAGTTGTAAAATGTTGTCTAAAATAGGTGCTTCGTATTCATGAGCTAAAACGTCACTTACTTTTTCAGCATAATCATATGCTCCTAATGAAAGGACAAAATCATATGATTCAAGAATTTTATTAATTTCACTAACTAATACATGACGCATTTTCATTGCACGAATTAAAAATTCATCGAAATTTTGTGGTGTTGAAACATAAGCACCAATGGCAAAACGATGTTTTAATTCTTGACCTAAGAATTGGGTTCTCACTGTCTTAATTAAATCTTCGTAGTTGTTGTATTCTACATCATGTTGACCAAATGTAATGTTTGATAAATTAGCGTATGAACTTAAAGCTTCCGTATACGAAATAATTTGGTAAACCGAATTAATTGTTTTGATCATATCATAATCAAAATCAATTTCGCGTATTGTGTATTCCACAGCCAGCTGATCAATTTTATCTTTGAAAAGCTTTTTAATCGCTGGGTCTTTTAATTCATCTAAGGATGGTTTTAAAACAGCAATTGTGTAAATATCTTTTTTTTGTAATAAAGTTAAATAATTTTTGTTTGTATCAATACTTGTATTATCTTTATCATCATAGCCGGTTACAGCATTTAAAACCACTGCCACATCTTCCACATGACGCGCTAGAATACCAACATGGTCCATTGATGGCGCATAAGGTAAAACACCATAACGAGAAATTAGACCATAAGTCGGTTTGTAACCAATAATCCCCATAATCGAAGCTGGTCGGCGAATTGAATCACCTGTATCTGTTGCGATGGCGAATTGAACAACACCTTGTTGTACTAAAACAGCTGAACCACTAGAAGATCCTCCAACTACTTGTTCAGAGTTTAAAGGATTTTTAACCTGACCATAAGCTGAATATAAACCTGAGCCACCTAAACCAAATTCATCCAAATTAGATTTATTTAATAAAACTGCATTATTTGTTAATAAACGATCATAAACAGTCGCGTTATAGACAGGAACATATTTATCTAAAAATAATGACCCACCTGTCGTTCTTAAATTTCTTGTACAAATATTATCCTTTAGTGAATAAACAATTCCAAATAATGGATCGTTTTTTTGATCGTTGGGCATTTTATCAAGCGTTGCTGCTTGCTTTAATGCTTCCTCATAATTCGTCGTAATAACTGCGTTTAAATTTTTCACGCTTTCGTCTTGTTTGATTGCTTGTTGAACTAATTCAACAACACTAGTTGATTCATTTAAAAGATCGTTGTGAATTTCTAAAATTGTCTTACTTTTCATTCTTTAAAACTCCATAACCATTTTGCACTTCAATAAAACTATCTAAGGCGCGTGGATTATTATAAACTAATTTATCATCTCTAAAAGTGTTTGTTGGACTAGCAGCAATATAGACATGTCATGGCGTTGTTTCTTTAATAAAACGATCAAATAATTGCACATCTTCTCTTAGGCTATTAATTTTGTTAGTAATAATTTGTTCTTCATCTTCGCCGGCACTAAACATAGCAGCGTCGATGGCTTTTTTAATATAATTGCTCATTTATTTCTCCTTTTCTAATCCACATAAACGGGAACGCTTTTGTCTTCAACAACGTCTTTTTCATAATCGTATTTAATTAGTGGTACTACAATTTTGAAGATTGGGTATATTAAGAATAAATTGAAAACAACCATGGGGATTAATAAAATTGACCGAATAGATAATCATTGTGAATATTTTAAACTTGATAATTCTGCATCAAACGATGGTAGCATCATCACGTTCACAATTGTTTCTGTTAATATGACAGTGACAAAAACTGGTGTGAAAATAATAAATCAGTCTTGTTTATGTTTCTTTTTATGGTTTTTATATGTCTTAGCTAAGATTTTCTTTAAACCCAAAGCCAATCAGACGATGGCAATAGAGAGCACAAAGAATGAACCGATAATCATCATCATTTGGTTAGTTGTTAAGGCAATATTTAAACCGAATAAATCAATCTTAAAGCCTTCATTGCCTGTCGCGAATTTTAAAAATAATAAAATTCCTGCACCAATAATTAGGGTGGCTATTGAACTATAAATGGCAAAAATAACATCTTTTCGTTTACTTGTTGTTAAAATAATTCGAATTAAACCACCAATTAAACCAAAGGCCATTGCAGCAATTAAATAACCATAATGGAAAACCCCAGCAGTTAGAGCAACTGATAATAAATCAGTCATAGCTCCAATAAAAATCCCCAAAATAGGACCAAATAACAGCCCACCAATTTTAATCAAGATTCCTTCAAGAGTTACTCTTGTTCCGGGTCAAGCCCTAAAAATAACTGATGCTGTGTTAGCCGATAAAACTGTTAGCAATATAATAACAGCTACCGAAATCGAAATAACCATCGCGATATTACTAATTCCTTTAACTGAAACTTTAGGAATAATGTAATAACGTTTTTGGTAACGAAAGGAATAATAAATTTTTTTAATAATTGTTACAAGGATAAAAACTATTAAAAAAGATAAAAATATTAACGATATTTTTCAACCAGGAATCCCTGTGTCAACAGGGTTTGTGCTTGTGTTCGCCGTTAACATACTTTGTAGAACTTGCATATTTCACTCCTTGTCTTTAATTTTACCACTTAATTAAACCCTTCTTATGCTTTATTAAATAATCATTCGCCTGCGAAAAATGTTTGGTTGTCAAAAATGAATGATAGGCACTTAATGGTGAGGGGTGTGAACTTGTGATAACCAAGTTTTCTTCAGCATTAATGTAAGGGGTGTATGATTGTGCATTGCGCCCCCAAAGAAGGTAAACAACATGTTTTGTTTGCTGTAATTGCATAAAAACATGTTGCATTAATTGTTCATAACCAAATGTGGCATGTGAGAGCGGCTCGTTTTCGTTAACACTCAAAATGGTATTTAACAATAAGACGCCTTGGTTTGCTCAGTCACTTAAATCTGTTTGGGTGCGTGTAATTCCTAGGTCATTATATAAGGCTTTAAAAATGTTTTGTAATGATTTAGGGCACTGTTTAACTTGTGCTTGCGCACTAAAGGCTAAGCCATGGGCAAAACCTTTTGTGGGATAGGGATCCTGTCCTAATATCACCACTTTGGTATCATTGATTGGCAAGTCTCTAAAAGCCGCAAACATTTCCTGTTCAGTAGGAAAAACATTAGTTGTTTGCCGAGCTTCTTGTACCTTGTTTAAAATCAATTGCATGTAAGGTTTTGTTAATTGTTCTTTAATAAACGACTTTCAAGATTTCATTCAACTCGATAATCCTTCAGATCAGTTGGTGATTGCATATCGTTTAACTTCACATAAGAAGTGAATTCTGTGTATAGTTCATTAGTCAATGTTTCGTTAAACTCTAAACCTTCCGGAACATTTTTATGACTTAAACTATAAGCAGCTAATTGCATATCGTGATGAATGCCATCCTCACCATATAAATGACGTGATTCCATTGAATTTTTAGCATACTCATTAAACAGAGCTGATCGAACAAAATCGTCTCGCGTAACAAAAGTTTGCGCTTGTGGATAGAAAGCATAAGGATAAACCGCATCTAATCCTCGGTCATGTGGATAGTAAGCTAGGTCATTGAATTTTTCATCATCTGCCTTAGTCTTTTCATTTTTAGCTTCTAATGATTTTTTCAAGTTGTAGCCTAAAACATTAAAGGCATCCACTTTAACTAATGATCCCGCATAGTATTGTTCATAAACTTGCGCAACCTTCTTTTCGTCATCTGTTAATTCACGTTCTAACAATGTTGATCATTTTTGGATTTGTTGATTAGTTGCTTGTTCATCTAAAACATTAGAGCTTAAAACTGATGGACGGAAGTTCATCACAATATCACTAATTGGTAAATCATAAACTAAATGTTCAACTTTTTGAGATGGGAAAATACGCTTGTTAGCTGCTGATAAACGGTCGTTAATTCGTTCAAGTTGTTCAGTTTCATTAAATTCTTGGTCAGGGAGCATAAATGAGCCACCAACCTTACTTGATGAATCATATCAAGCATATTGTAATTTTATGTTTGTGATTTTTACTAACACATTATTGTCTTCTGGATTCACTAAATAATGTGTGGGAACTTTTGTTCCAAAAGCAAAATCTGATACATTTTTTAAATCACTTTGAGGATTATTAGGTACAATTTCGTAGTCAAAATCGATATTGTATAAAGCTAATTTATAAGTGTATTTACCTTCACCTACACCACCAGCTAAACCAACTAAAAATTCTTTCGCTACCGGGTTGTTTGTTTTATTATAAAAATTAAAAATCTTTGTTCCAGTATCTTGGTTTAAATATTTGATCAAAAGATCTGTGAATGATGTCAGGTGTGTATAAACGCTGTCCGTCACTAATAAATGATTATATAAATTGGCCAAATTATTAATTTCTAATAAATTTGAACTAAATAAAGCTTGGTTAAAATTATTGTTAATTACCAAATTATTCGGTAAAAAAGTTGTCGGTTCTAAGGCGTTGTCGTCTGTTTTTTGAGGGTATTCTAATTTGTTATAAACTTGACGAACTAATTCTGAACGAATCATATCCATATTGAAAGGTTTTAAATAACCTGCTTGGTCAAAATCTTTTTTGTTTCAAACAGATTGTTTATTCATAATCCCCGCAGCATCATTTTGCAATAAGAATCCATCAGCGTCAATTTCGTTATTTTTAGCATCATAACGTTTGTTGTCTTTTGTGTAAGTGTAATTTAAATCACCAATAGCAAAATATTCGTCTTTTAAAACGCTATTTTGTTTACCAAAAACAAATTCATGAATTGATTTATTACGTGGGTTTTTTTGGTCAATATTAACTTTCATAGCTACTTTGCCAAATTCGTTATTATTTGTTGAAGCATTATAATTTAAAAACGCTTCGCTAACCCCCGGTTTTGCCGTCGAAGAACATGCCGAAGCAATCATAGCTGTACTTAAAACAAACAATCCAGCTAGACTTGCTCATAAAATTTTTCTTTTTATTGTTTTTTTCATAAAAACTCCTTATTTTCCGTAGAAATGACCAGTATCTTTTTGAAATAAAAGACTTACTTGACCAATCGGTCCTTCTCTATTTTTCGCTACTAAAACATTGGTTGATACCATGTTAGCTAGCTCTTTAGTTGCATCTGGGTTACCACTATCTTTTTTATTAAAATCAATTTGTTTATAACGATCATAATAAATGAATATCACAGAGTCAGCATCTTGTTCAATGGCTCCAGATTCTTTTAAATCAGATAGTAATGGTGGTTGTACAGGAACACTGGCTGTTTGGTTTTGATTAAACGATTTTTGTCATGGGGCAGCATTAACCGGCGGAGCATTTTTATTCGATTCTGCCGAACGATTTAATTGGGCTACCGCAATAATAGGAATATCTAAATCTAAAGACAATCGCTTCAGTGTATTAGAAATTTTAGCTACTTGTTCCGCACGCGACTGGTTAGTTTTACGTTCTGAATTGATTAATTGTAAATAGTCAATAACAACTAAAGCAATTTTGTTCTTTTTGTGTAAATCATATATCTGTGATTCAATACTATTAATTGTATTAATGTTTTGATCAGCAATTTGTAGGGGATATGATTTAATTTTTTCAATTGCATTCTCAATTTTTTGGTTATTGTGAATTTCGATATTTTTGGCATAGAACTTGCGCGCACTAATCCCTGTTTCTAAAGCCGTGAATTTATCTAAAATTTGTTTCTTATTCATTTCTAATGAAAAAAATAAGATTTTTTTCTTTTCTTTTTCTTCTGTTTGATTGGCATTGTAGGCCTGAATGCTTGGAATAATATTATGGATAATATTCAAAGCAAAAGATGTTTTACCCATCCCCGCTCGCGCTGCTAAAACAATTAGTTGGCCTGGTTTAAAACCATTAGTGAGTTTGTCTAATTCGTTGTAGCCTGACATAATAGCCTTATGATTGAAACCTTGTTGTCTAATTTCCAACATGTTTTCATAATAGGCCTGTGCCACGTCTTTAATATCATCAATTTGTTCTGCGTCTTGGTTTAATAAAACTTCTCGGAACTCAGTTAGTCACTTATCAAAATAATTTTTGGAATTGCTGATAGCAATATTGCTTTTTAAAATCGTTTTTGATAAATTATCTAAGCGGTTTTTGATATACGCATTCTTTACAATACGAATAGAAGTGTGGACATGTTCAACATAATAGCTAATCTTTTGAACATCATTTAAATAGTTGTAGAAAAGTGTTTGGTTCGATAAAAATTCTTTACATGTACGTAATTGGTTAATGATAGTTGCATCATTAATCGCATTCATGTTACTATGATGATTCAAAGCTAATACTTGAGTATAAATCACTCGTGGAACAACACTTAAAAAATGCTGAGGTTCTAAATTCGTACGAATATCCTCAATGGCTGCGTTGTTTTGTAAACATGTTGCAATAATGTGTTTCTCAGCAAAAGCTAATTCTTCTTGATTTCGATTAAAAATTGCTGCGTCATCTTCATTAATCAAAACATTCGTTGTTTGATCTGTTTCCATTAATTTTTCGCACTAACATTAATTTTGACGTTAGCGACAATGTCCTTGTATAATACTACTTCAACTTCAAAAATACCTATTTCTAAATTATTTGGTTTTTTGATCATGTGTTTAGTAATACTGTTGTCTGTAATTGTGTTTAGTTTATCGATAATTTGTTTGTTTGTAATTGTTCCAAACACTTGGTCATTGTTTGTTTTCAATTCAAATTTCAACACTTCTTGTTCAATTGTTTTTTTGATAATTGAGGCTTGCAATCTTTTTTCTTGTTCAATTGCATCTAACTTATCTAAATCATTTGCCAAGTGGTGTGAAGATGTGGGAGTAAATAAAACCGCTTTTTTGTTTTTAATTAAAAAGTTTTTAGCGTACCCATCAGATACTTCCACGACATCATTTTTCTTCCCGACATTAGGGACGTCTATTAGTAAAATAACTTTCATAAAATAACACCTCTTATTCTATATTATAAATAAAACGAAAACATCTAATTCAGATATTTTCGTTTGTTATTGTTTAAAAATATTATTCTTTAACGAATGGTAATAAACCAACAAAACGTGCACGCTTAATTGCGTTAGCTACACGTCTTTGCATACGCGCTGAACAACCTGTTACACGACGTGGTGAAATTTTGTTGTTGTTGTTAATAAAACGTAAAAGTAATTCAGTGTCTTTGTAATCAACGTGTTCAATCCCTTGTGCAGAAAGAGTACAAATTTTTTTACGTGGACGACGTTTATTAAAATTATTATAATTTGCCATAATTAGCTCCTATCTTATTTTTCTTGATTGATTCAATCAAAAAAATCATCTTCTTGGTCCAATTCTGAAACACTAAATGTTGAATTTTGGTTCCCCATAGGCTCAGACATTGAAACATCATTTATTGAATGGTTATTAAATGAAGGACTTGGTTGGTTATTATTGGCCTTACGCACACTTTGTAAACGATCAACACGAACAGATAAATCATAAACGCGTTCTCCGTTTTTATTTACATAATTGCTTGTTACTAGTGAACCTTCAACAATGACGCTATCGCCTTTGTGTAAGTAGCTAGTAATAAATTCTGCAGTTTTATTTCAAGCTGTACATGAAATAAAATCAGTGTTGGGATTTGCTGTGCTACGGTTACTTACCGCGACAGTAATTCGAGTGTAAGCATTGCTTGAGCTTGTTTCCTTTAATGGAAGCGGGTCTCGGGCCAAGTTACCGAATAGAAATACTTTATTCATATTATTTAGTCCTTATTTTAAAAACAAAAAATTTGTTTTATTCTTCTTGGTTGTTTGCATTAGCTTGACGTAATGCTTGACGTTCTGCACGTTCAGCAGCACGACGCGCTTCACGTTCTTCACGTTCGGCTTGTTGCTTTTCAAAAACAACCGCTTTTTTCTCATTACGTTCAATCTTCTTAGGATTGATTGTTGCTTTGTAACCGTAATCTTTTTCTAAATTAATAATAATGTGACGTAACACATTTTTATTAATTACAGCTAAACGACGGAATTCATTAATCAATGAAGCGTCTTCAGTTTCAAAGTTATATACATAACGGTAGCAAGTTTTCACTTTTTTAATTTCGTATGCTAATTGTTGTAAACCTTCGTAATTGTTTTCTTCAACATTAACACCTTTAAGTGTTGCTTTTAATTCGTTTGCTACATTGTTTGCTTCGTTTTGATCTAAATCTCCACGAACAACAAGCATGATTTCATATTTTGCCATAGTTTCTTTACTCCTTTGGATATTTTTAATAGTTAATCTACATGAAATTAACAAGAGCGTTTATTTAAAGAAAATAAACTATTTAATTATAACAAAAAAAGTCTATTAAGGAAAGGGTGAAAAAGCATACTTTTAGAGAAGTTTGCTCTTTATTTGTTTATCCTTGTGCATTTTTAAAGGTAAACTTTTGAAAACGATGGAGTTTCCAACAACAGCAATATCTGATGTTGTCATAATTAAAATCGATATAAAAGGGGGAATAATACCTAAAACAGCTAACGGAATAAATAACAGATTGTAACCAAATGCCCACAAAAGATTTAGTAAAATAAATAATCTTGTTTGTTTTGTAATTTTAATTAATTTAGCGATATTAATAATATCCTGATTAATTAAATTAACGTCTGATACCGCATTTGCTGCTTGATTTTCTGAGCCGGTCGCAATCGCTAAATCAGCTTGTTTTAGTGCCAGTAAATCATTAATACCATCCCCTACAAACATCACAATTTCTTTTTGCTTTTGAATCTTTTCAATAATGGCTGCTTTTTCTTCTGGTTTAACTTCAGCATAGTACTCATCAATCTGTAATTCTTTAGCTAAGCGTTGGACAGTTTTTTTATTGTCACCACTAATTACATATGTTTTAATTTTATAAGTTTTTAAAATTTGAATTGCTTCATAGGCATCTTGGCGAATTTCATCGCTAAATGTAATCATGGTCTTCACTACATTATTAACTGCTAAATAGACTGCCGAAACTAATTCATCTTCTGGTTCATTTATCTTTGAAATTTCGAGTTCATTAAAATCATATCCATGATCTAATAAATATTTTTTGTTCGTTAATATGTACTGATCTTGACCATTGTTGGCAATTATCCCTACACCCGCTCGTTCTTGAATTTCAACACTTTGATCGGCGATAATTATATTATTTTGTAAACAATAGGCGATGAAAGATTTTGCAAGAGGGTGTAATGAAACGTTTTCTAATTGATATATCAATGGTAGATACTGCTTGTCACCATATATTTTTTGAACTTTAAGAACACCTGTAGTCAGTGTTCCTGTCTTATCAAAAGCTACTGCAGTAACTTTTTTAATTTTTTCAAAAATCTGTACATCATTGAACACAATCCCATTGCGCGCTGCTTTAGCTGATCCAATCAAAACGGCCAATGGGATAGCAATCCCAAAGGCGCAAGGACACGATACAACTAAAACAGAAATCGCCACGTGCACCGCTTTATCATAGTCAACAATCAATCCATCTAAAGTTATTAAATGAGGATCAATATTATCACCAATCGCCACTTGGTGAGTATTAAAGAAGTAAACATCCCACATTTGAATACTTGGAATGCAAAC
Source organism: Ureaplasma miroungigenitalium (assembly GCF_025780085.1). Classification (GTDB taxonomy): domain Bacteria; phylum Bacillota_I; class Bacilli_A; order Mycoplasmatales; family Mycoplasmoidaceae; genus Ureaplasma; species Ureaplasma miroungigenitalium. The sequence goes on from NZ_JAOXHL010000001.1 coordinate 351,625, forward strand.
TTGTAATACAAAAGATAAAATAGCCATGGCAATAATTAGGGGTGTAAATCAAATTGCTAATTTATCAGCAATCTTTTGCACCTTTGGTTTAGCTTTTTCGATATCGCTAATCTTGCTTAAAATTTTGTGGATTGTTGAGTCTAAATATTTTTTAGTGATTTTAAAGATAAAACCTTCACCTAAATTAATGCTTCCAGCTATTAATTCATGTCCTTTAGCTTTTAAAATAGGTCGTGCTTCACCTGTTAATGATGATTCATCAACATCAGCAAAATCAGATAATAATTGCCCATCGAAGGGGATGATTCCACCTTTAGGTACAAATACTAATTCGTTAACTTTCCCAGCAAAAACTACTTTTTTAGTGTGCGTTTTAGTGGTTTCGTCATAAGCATTGTACATTTTAATATCTAATTCATTTAACTTACTTAAATCTTGATTAGCTTTCAATTTGATACGAGCATTAACTAATCCCCCTACCAGCATAGTAGCTACGATCATACAGGCTGTTTCAAAAAAGCCCATGGTTTTGATTGCATAATGTATCTGATTGTTAATCAACGCGTATAAAGAATAGATATATGCTACAAATGTGGAAACAAAAACCAGCAGGTTTGAGCCAATTTTTTTTCATTTAAAAACTTCATAAAAGGCATCACGATAAAACCGATATCCTAAACCGAAAATAACAAATGAGCTCAGGCAAAAAATAATTCAGTTATAAATTAAAAATCCTTTCACTCCCATCACGTTATGTGATGAAAACATGAAAAGGATTTCAAAGATCATTAAAGGCAAACTAATGATCAACGCACTTAAAGCAATACTTAATTCTTTGACATATAACTTTTTAGCCGGTGATCATGAGTTTATTTTGTTTTTTATATTTTTAAACATAAGTTATTAATAAACAAATTCTTCTAATACAATATTGTCAAAGCCATTCTTTTTGATATCAGTTAATACAGTTTCTTTTTGTTCTGCTTGTTCATCGAAATGAAATGAAAAAGTTCGATCTAACAAATTAATGCTAATATCTTGATAATGTTTATTATCTAAAATACCTTGCAAATTATGTAAGCAAGAACCACAATTTAAATTGTTTGACGATAATTTAATATAAGTCATGATAAAAACCTCGCTTTTTTCATTTAATAACTATATTATAAACCCCGAAAAACAAAAAAGTCAATAAAATGTTCCACTTTTTTTGATTATTATATTTTTACGTATTTTAATAAGCTATAATTGAGATTTTTTTATCTTTATATGTTATAATGCCAAAAAAAATAAAAAAAGAGCCGTTAAGCTCTTTTTTTCTATCGTTTGGTTTTGTCAAAAGGTATCCCCGCGTTTTTGGGTGCATTCGAATACCTTGCAAAGGCTATCATTCCAATCATAGTAATCATATATGGAATGATTTTTATAATATGTGTGTAATGCTCGTTCTTGACGAGTCCAGGAATAATGTTTTTAATACTTGCAAAAACTATAGACATAATAATAATTAATGGAATCTTTCAACCACCAGCAATTAGAATGGCGATTGATAGGAATCCGATACCATCGACCGTTCCATAGAAGGCTGCTCCACGTTGATACATGAATAATCCTCCAGCGAATCCGGCAAAGATACTTGAAATCATAATAGCAATTCATTGGTATTTATGAACGTTAATCCCTTGAGCGTCTGCTGCGTTAGGGTTTTCCCCAATCGCATATAAACGTAAACCAAATGGTGTTTTCTTCATCATAAAGTAGAATGCGAAGATGATTAAGATAATCGCAATCAAAATAATTAAGGCACTAAAATAGAAGATTGGTTGACCATTTTTGTCATAGACTTCCAAGAAACCACGGAAGTCACTTGTTAAACTTGTTTTTTGATAATTTGTAATACTCTTGGCAATGGGGTTGCATACAAACGAAGCAACACCTGTAGCTAATAAATTAATCGCTGTACCAGCAATCATTTGGTCGGTTTTTAATTTAATTGTTAAAAATCCGAATAATAAACCAACCGGAATCGTCGCAATACCAGCGACTACTAGTGGCAAGATTAAACTATATTCAAAGTTTTTCCCTTCACTAAAAACCGAAGAGCTGTTTTTCATACTAAAGGCTACAATAGTGAAGAAGAGCGCACCAAAAATCATTTGTCCGTTTACGGAAATATTTACAATCCCGACACGTTCACTGAAATAACCACTCATTGCTCCTAAGCTAAAAACACCAATAAATAGAATCAGCGTTGTTAAGTTAAAGTCTAATGCTGTATAAGCCATTTTAAATAACCGCCTTTTCTATAATTTTTGTTTTATTTGCTTCAAGAGCTTGTTGATAAGAGGTTTTCAATCAAATCAGTAATAAACTATTTTGACTTGTCTCTAAACCAATTTTTTGCGCACGACGTAAACTAAATTTATAAACACGTTCAATGTTTTGTTTTTTAGGTAGTCGTAAGTGCTGACTCATATACGCTTTAGCTTCTCCGATGAAATCATTATTTTGATCAAGAAGTTTTTGATATTGTTTGTAAGTTTTTACATAAAGAGCGAAGATGGTTCTAAAGTGTTTATCTCGTCCTTTTAAATAAGCACCTACACGTAATCATTCATCATGCGTAATTTTTTGTTTGTGTGCAAGAATTTCGTAAATTGATTTAATTTCTGGATCAAAGTGACTTAAAAATTCATCTACATTAATCATTGTTTGTAATTTTTCTCAATTTTCGTTGGTAATTTCTTTTTTATCTGCAATTTCTTTGAATTTTGAATCTAAGAAAATGTGTTTGAAGTCAGCTAAGTTTTCAGCGTTAACTGATCATATTTCATAGTGATTACGACGAACATACATTAGATATTCATTGTAATCAAAACCGATTTCTTTAGAATGTTGTTTAAAGAAATTTAAAGCATTTCGTAACATTGTTTCTTTGTCTAAAAGTAATTTGTCACGTAAACCACTGATTTTTTTCGAGTGTTTTAAGGAAATACGTTGATAGAATAGTTTCGCTTTATGCAATGTTTGTTGTTCTGGGAAGAATGTTTTGTTAACACTTTGCATTAATCAGTGTTTTTGTAATTGTTGATAATTAATTTTTGTTGCTTGAACATATTCGTTATATGCTTTATCAAAGATTAATCCATAGTATTGATGAACTAATTTAATTAATAGCTGTAATTTTTCTTTATCGACGTTTGTGTTTTTAACGCGCGTTTTAATTTCACTTAAAGCATCTTTGTAGGCTTTTTTATGACGAACATAAAGTCCGTTATAAGAAGAGATAATAGCATTTAGTTTATTTTCATAATTCTTGTAATCATCTAAACCTTTTTTACCATACACTCAGCGAATGATGTAATAAATCGGGGTTATCTTCTCAAATAAAATAAACATGGCAGCCCCAATCATAATGAACGAAATAATTAATCCACTCACCTCAGCTGGGAAGGCTCCCCCTAAATAATCGGCCCCAAATTGTAAAAGACCGACGAAGAAAGCAATCGGAATGGCTGCTAGAGGATGGGCTAGAGAAATTAATCCAATGGCAATACCATCATAACCCTCGTTAGGTAGAATGTCCACGTTATCCTTTACAGCTACTGCTTGTCCTTGACTATTAGCTGTATAAAGAACAAATCCTAGAATACCAGCTAACATTCCTGAAATAGCAAATGTTGAAATTGCTATTGTTCGTGTTTTATAACCAGCATATTTAGAAGCGTCAAATGAACGCCCTACTGAAAGGATTTTTTGTCCGAAAACTGTAAATTTCAATAAGACAAAAACTCCAATCGCTAATATAATGAAAATTCCTAAAGCAAATAAATATCCATATCCGGGAACTAGGCCATTTAAAGCAAAGTTTCATTGAATGTTAACTGATCCTTGGGGAACAGTGGCATTTTGGGCATACAACCCATTATTTGCTTTTAAAATTGTGAATTTAGCAATAAAGTAAATAACTCAGTTTAAAAGAATTGAGGAAACCACTTCGTTAATTTTTAAAAAGATTTTTAAAATTCCAATAAAAATCGTAATCATGGCTCCAGAAATAAGAGCAACTAGGAATAATAAAAGTTGTCCTACCCCATTGGGCACATTTAGGTGGCTAATTTGCATATGCCGGACGACAACAATCATGACTAAACCAGCGCCAATCATTTGTCCTGAAATACCAATATTAAATAAACCGGCTTTAAAGGCAAAAATAAATGATAGCGCTGCAATTCCGACCACAGCAACCTTATTTAAATAAATTTCATAAGATCCAATTCATCTTGTAAATAAACGTTGTAGAAAATCTTTCGGATCATAACCAATAATTCCCATAAAAATAGTTACGGCAATAATGGAAATGAAAATGGCAAAAATTGTCGACAGAGTTTTTTTGTAATTATTTTTCGCTGGTAAACTACAAAAAATCTTATGAAACGCTAATTTGCGTGCGTATTTATGCATTGTGCTCACCTGCCATCAATTCTCCAATTCGTTGTTTTGTCATTTCTTGTGAACTTCCGTAACCAATGAAATGTCCATTATGAATTACAGCGATTGTGTCCGCAATACTTAGAATTTCATCTAATTCATAAGAAATTAATAAAACAGCGTTATTTTTTTGTTTTTCGCGCAATATTTGTTCATGTATAAACTCAATTGCCCCCAGGTCCAACCCTCTTGTCGGTTGAGCCATAATAATTAAATCATGTTTTCGTTCAATCTCACGACCAACGATTAATTTTTGTTGATTACCCCCACTTAGTGCTCGCGCTAGGTTGTCACCAATAACAGTCCCACGGACATCATATTTATTAATAATATCGATGGCTTTTTCTAATATTTTATTGTTATTTAAGAAACCATAATGACTATAGGGTGGTTGGTTAAGTTCTTGTAAAACACTATTCATCATAATAGTGTCATCTAGGATTAATCCATGTTTATGACGGTCTTCTGGAATATGTGAGAGACCATATTTGTACCGTTTCGCAATTGAAAATTTGGTAATATCGACACCGTTAAGAATAATTTTAGCTCCGCTGTTTGCGCTAGCTAAACCAGCAATAATTAATGCTAACTGGCTTTGACCGTTTCCTTCAACACCAGCAATCGCAAAGACTTCACCTTCGTGAATTTGAAAGTTTAACATCTTTGTTTCATCATTACTAGAAGCTTTTAGTTGCTTAAATAGGTTTAGGTTTTCAACCTTGAAGACAACTTTTTTACCTTCAGGTTGGTATTCATCCTCATTTTTAATTTCAACTAATTTTCGACCCACCATTAATTCAGCCATTTCAGGTATCGTTTTGTCTTTAACATCAAACCGGTCAATAAATTGGCCACGACGAATAACTGTTGCACTATCAGCCACTTGTTTAATTTCATTAAATTTGTGGGTGATGATGACAATTGTTTTACCGTCTCTTTTGAAGTCTAACAACATTTCTAAGAAGGACTGAATTTCGTCTTCAGATAGAACTGCTGTTGGTTCATCGAAAATTAAAATATCGATATCTTTATATAATAATTTTAAGATTTCTGTTTTTTGTTGTTGCCCAACCGTTAAATTGGAAACTTTCTTTTTAAGGTCTAATTTGAAATTATAAGACGAAATAATATTAGTTAGCTTACGAGTAATTGAACGTCGTGGAATAACATTCACAATACCAGCTTCTTCGCTTCCTAATATTATATTGTCTAAAACGCTTAATGAATCGATTAGTTTAAAGTGCTGATGCACCATACCGATACCGTATTTATTAGCATCTTTAGCTGATGAAAAATTGACAGTTTCACCATTAATTCTAATTAAACCTGAATCTTGTTTATAGATGCCGAATAAAATTGACATCAAAGTTGATTTACCAGCACCATTTTCACCAATAATCGCATGAATTTCATTACGCTTCACAAATAAATCTACATCTTTGTTGGCTACGATTTTTCCATTTAAGAATGTTTTGGTAATTTGGTGCATTTCAATTGCAAAAACATCGTTATTATTTTTGTTTTGCATTCGTTTGTAAGACTCCGTTAATTAATAAGATTTTGAATTATTTTTTTCCAGTTGGAGATGGAATAATAATGTTTTTAGTTTCGTAGAAACTCTTTAAACCTTCATATGTACTTTGGTTGAATGATTGGTCATCAATTCTAGAACCTGCATCACCCAATGCCACTTTTACCAATTTAGCTTTTTCGTCGTTGTTTTTAGCAGCGTTTCATGTATTTTTGAAGTTTTCTGATGATTTACGTTTTGTTTCGTCAGCATCAAGGAAAGTAGTTTCATTAAATTCATAAGGCATTTTAACACCATTTGCTCCGACATAAGTATTACTTACAGTTAATTTAGCGAATTGATTAGAATCTACTAAAGCATTAATTGCTGAATCATAATCAGTAACGTTTGGGATTCCCGCTGTTTTTAAAGCATTAATTAAGTATTTTTTCCCTGGTTCAGAAATTCCTACTAATGCTTTACCTTTAAAGTATGATTCTTGTTCAAATCCAACTAATGAGTGAGTTCCTAAACGTAAAGCATTTTTTGTTGCTTCACCTGTTAATGGTTTAGGGTCAAGAGCGTTAGTTACAAGTGCTTCAGCAGCTAATGAAACTTCTTTTTTAATAGAGAATAAAATTGTTTTACCTTCGTTAACTTGTTTGAATGTTTGGCTGTCTTTATTTAAAGTTACATTCTTTTCTTGATCAACGTCAACCCCAATTGCTAAAATTGGTCGAGCGCTATTTGTTGCAGCAGCATCAGTTACATCCACAGTTTGACCACCGGCTACAGGTAAAATAATATCTGCACCATTTGAAATTAATTGTGAAACAATTGTTTTAACAGTTCCTTCACCTGGACCTCATGCTCCTGAAGCATAGCTATTTCCAGCAGATGCTTGTTCAACTTTAATTCATTTTTTAATTGTTTTTGCATCTTTATCTTGTGGGATATCTTTACCCATAAGTTTTTCGTTAGCGTAATTTACACCTTCTTGGAATCCTTTAATAAAACTTAAAGTCGAAGCGTATCCTTGGCCAACAAATCCACCTCATTTAAGAGTTTTTTTCTTGTCGTTAGTGAAATCGCTTTGGTTAGCATTTAAGTAGTATGCAGCAGCAATCCCAGCAGCAAAACCACCGTGGTCTGTTCTAAATTCTACAGATGCAATTCGGTCATAATTTTTTTTTCCGTTATATTTTTGGTCAATTAATCCAACAACAGTTCCTTCTTTTAACCCTTCATCTTCACCTAATGAGTTAGCAAGTGGTTTGTCAAATGTATATCCTGAAGCTAGAATAAAACGAGCACCATCATCAATTAATGAATTCATTGTAGCAACATATGAAGATGTATTACTATCTGGTGTTGCTTTATAGAAAGTTTCTAATACATAAGTTGTAGTACCAGTTGTATTACCTGATGTGTTACCAGTTGTAGTACCAGTTGTAGTATCTTTACTATCACCAGATTCATTACCACAACTTGTAGCAATTGCAGCCACAGCACCAACTGTTACTGCAGTTCCTAAAAATCCTAATAAAAGTGATTTTTTAAATTTTGTTTTTTTCATTTTTTTGTTCCCTTAATTATCAACGTTTGTGAGTATTACTTTACTCATTCCTAATTATATAATAATTTTATTTATATATACAAGTTTATTAAAAAAGGTTAGCGCGTGCTAACCATATTATTTTTTAAATCCAAAAATTCGCAAAGCATTTGCTTTTAAAATGCTATACAAATCGCGCATCTCATACCCTAAAATTTCTGCCATTTTATTAGCTGTGTGCACTACATAATAAGGATAGTTTGTTTTACCGCGTAAAGGTGCGGGAGTTAGAAAGGGCGCATCTGTTTCAACTAATAAACGATTAATATTTACAGCCTGAATACATTGGTGTAGTTCACTAATATTGTTATTGTTCGTCGGTTTAAAAGTAATTACACCCGGGAAAGAAACATAATAGTCTAGGCTGTTGTAAATTAGTACATATTTGTATGCATCCGTGAAGCAATGAATGATAGCCTTCTTAATTTGATATTCCTGCAAAATCTCAATGGCATCATCATGAGCATTACGAATATGCAAATTCACTGGTAAATCATATTTTAAAGCTAATTCTAATTGTTTTTTAAATCAGTATTTTTGTACAGATTTATCATATGGTAATTCATGATAATAATCTAAACCAATTTCACCGATACAAACTATTTGATCACGATGTTCTATAATTAATTTTTCTAAAAACAATAAGTCTGCGTCTGTCATATCTGCTAATTCAGTTGGGTGAATGCCAATCGATGCAACAATATGTGCATATTTAGCAGCTTGTTTAACAGCTAATTCACACATAATTCGATCACACGAAACAATATTGAACCCAATTTTGTTCTCTAGCGCATGTTGAGCGATTTCATCAAACTCTTCTTGTAGTGGTGTCATATTGGTATGGGTGTGGGTATCGATTAAATCGATCATATCTCATTTTTTCATTTTATTTACCTAAACAAAAATTTGCAAATAATTCATCTAAGAAATCATATTCTTTATTTTCGCCTAATATTTCTAATAATTTTATGTTCGCAATTTCTAAATCTGCTAAAACCAAATCAATAGTTGCTCCGTTTTCTAAACTAACAATACATTGTTTCAACATTTCATGCACCTGTTTAAGCAAACCGATTTGGCGGTGTGATGATAAAACATTAACGTTTACATCGGCAAATTCATTAACTTTGAACTGTTCTTTAATACCATCAATTAGATCTTGAATATCATTTTTTTGTGCATTAATATAAATGTAACGTTGGTTAAATTTTGACTGTAAATCCTTTTTCGTATGCACAATTAAATGTACTCTATTTTTGATTTGATCATAAATCTTGTGATCTATTTCATCATTATCAATTAAATATAAAATTAAATCAACTTTGTCAATTAAATTTAAAGCCTTGTTTATCCCATACTGTTCAATCTGATCATCTGTTTGATGGATTCCTGCTGTATCAAAAAGTTTCAGGGTAAACCCATCAATATTAATAACTGTTTCGATGACATCACGCGTAGTTCCTGGGATATTTGTTACAATGGCCTTTTCCTCATTAGCTAGAGCGTTTAATAGTGTAGATTTACCAACGTTTGGTTGACCTATAATTAACACTTTAATACCATCATTAATTGGCATATAACGCGTTGAACGTTCAAGTAGTTGCTTAATATCAGCATTCATTATTAGCAACTTACTAATTAATGTTTGTTCATCAATTTCGGGTACATCATCATATTCAGGATAGTCAATATTAACCTGCATTTGCCCAATGATTTCAAAAAGTTGCTTACGCACTTTTTTTAAATCATCACCTACTCAACCTTTTAAAGCGTTAATATTGGCATTAATGGTTATTTCGTTTTGCGCGTGAATTAAATTATTAATGGCTTCTACTTTTGTTAAATCCATTTTTTTATTCATTAAAGCCCGACGGGAAAACTCTCCACGTTGAGCATATTCACACCCGTTTTTAATTAATAATTCAATAATCATATGAGCAACTAAGACACCACCATGACAATTTATTTCGATACTATCCTCACCTGTAAAACTATGAGGATTAGTAAAGGTATTAATTAAAACCTCATCATATGTTTTATGTTCGTCCTGGATATATCGATAAAATATCCTGTTTCCAACATAAGGGACTTTTTTGTTTAAGACCTTATTAATAATTTCAAAGGCTTTAGACCCTGAAATTCGAATAATATGAATAGCAGCATTTAGATTTGCTGTGGCTAAGGCGACAATCGTTGCAAACATAAGATGATTCCTTTCTTTGTGTATTAATAAAATAAGTTAATTAGCAAGGCTAACAAACTTGTTTTATTAAAGTTTAAGTCTTGATAAATATTAATCCATTCGTAGAGTTCGTTTTTTTGACTCATATTAAGGTTCAAAAAATAAAAACAATAACGTAGGAAGTAATATAAAACTTCGTTGGTTTGATTTTTAAATTCTTGTTTTAAAAAATTAAATTGATTAGGATCAGCTACTTTTTCAACTCAATCCTCAAAAAGTGTTATGGTCTTGTTTTGATTATATGTTTGATATAAAAGATAGTCATTAAAAACATTTAGAAGTTTAGGGTTAACTTGGGTGTCTGCATGACTTTTAATATTTTGAATACTGCATCGACTAGTAATCGTTTGCAAAACAGCGTTTAACTGATTAGTAGTAAAAAAACCATAAGTGTGTAAAGGTGGTTGTTCAATAAATTTTAAAAGTGAGTTACACACAGTGCTTGACGTTTGGTCAATATTAACGATTATATAAAATTTATCATTAAGAGCTTCTAAACCTTGCGTTAGGAAACGATTTTGTAGGTCTAAACTATCTTGTTTCTTCATTTTACTACCGTCGTAAATTAATAAGTCAGCATAATTATTACTTGTTAGTTTATTAATATATTCGGTTAGGTTCGGAATAGATTTTTCTTTTCAAAAGCTAATAATTTTTTCTTTAATGGCTTGCAGGTAATCAACTTGCGAATTAATAATCAATAAATTAGCGTGGTGCATATTAAACCTTTAAAATGGCCATTAATTGGTCATATGTTTCTTGAAAGACATCATCAATATTTTGGTTCGCATCAATAATAATGTGTCTGTTTTTAGGTTGGAAATATTGAGCAAATGCGTGATCATATTTTTCAATTAATGAATCATAAAAATCACTTTTTTGTTGATCATAGAAATTTAATTCACGATTTTTTTGATTACCAAGAGCAATTCGTTCCATAGCTTTTTTAGCATCCGCTTTAAAATAGAAAATATAATCAGCTCTAAAATCGTTGATTGTTATTTTATTAACATCATGAACTTTTTGCATGCTTGTTCGAGCGTCCGATTGATAAACTAATGATGAATGTACAAAACGGTCACAAATAATAATTTTTTGTTCTGCTAACGCAGGCTTAATTGTTTTCAGCAAATGCTCGTTACGACTAGCTGCGTACAAATAAGCTAATGTTAAATTGTCAAAAAAAGCTAAGTTTTGGTGAGTAAATGAGCGAATAGTTTCACAAGTTTGATTGTTATATCCGCCTGGCTCACGCGTAAAAATGAAAGCATCAATCAGCTGGTCTTGTGCTAGTTTAATCTTTAATTGTTCGATAATTGTTGTTTTGCCTGCTCCATCAATTCCTTCGAACACAATGAACAGTGGTTGTTGTTTAATCTTTGGCATTAGTGGTCACACTCAATATCACTTTCATCAAAGTCATTATGTTCAAAAAAACAAATAATCTTTTTGGCAAAAGCACTAGGTTGTTCAACGTGTGGTAAATGACCGCTTTCATCAAAATGAATTTGGTAAATTTTGTTTTTAGGACGGTTAAATTTCCGATAACTTCCATGCGGATCAATGATTTTATCGGCATCTCCATAAATTAAAAGGGTAGGTGTATTTTGTAAATTTGCTTGCGCTTTATTTAGTGTTATCCGCGTTTTAAAGGCAAAAGCCGTATTTAGCATTAATTTCTTTAAAAAACCAGGTTTTTCATGGAAAAGTCGGTGTTGTTTTTCAAAGCGGGTTTCCGGGTTTATGTTCGAATTATTTCGAAAATCATAATATAATAGTTCAACCGTTTTTGCTGGGTTGTTTTTTAAAAAACGGGGGAATAAATAAATTAAGTTAAAAAGATATTTATTAAAACCTTCATAATAGCTATTTGCTAAGACTAACTTCTTAATGCGTGTAGGAATCATCTGATTGACAAGACAACTAATAGCACCACCTAATGAATGGCCAATTAAATAAAATTCTTCTATTTTTAATTCATTCACAAAATCAACTAGACTTTTAGCCATTTCAAGAATAGATACCTTAGTTAATAATTTCGAAGAAGTTAAACCATGCCCTGGCAAACCAACATAATAGCAATCATAGTCCCGAAAATATTTATCTACTAAAAAGAAGTAATGAGGACTAGCGTTATACCCATGTACAAAAATTATTTTACCCTTACATGTTGCGGAGTCAACGGCTGGATTATAAAAATAATTCAGGGTATTTGTTTTAATTAATTCCATAATAATACCTAATTATTACGATCTTTCATGTGGGGGAATAATAGGACATTACGAATAGAGTCGTTGTTAGTTAATAACATAATCAATCGATCAATTCCAATTCCAAGTCCGCCTGTCGGTGGCATCCCGTATTCTAAAGCATATAAGAACTCTTCATCTAATTCATTAGCTTCGTCATTCCCTAAATCCTTTTCGGCGATTTGATTCATAAAACGTGTTCGTTGGTCAATTGGATCATTTAATTCTGCATAAGCATTGGCAAATTCCTTTTGACCAATAAATAACTCAAAACGTTCTGTAAAACGAGGATCGTTGACACATTTTTTAGTTAATGGAGATACATCAAGCGGATGTCCATAAACAAAAGTTGGTTGAATTAATTTTTCTTCTACAAATTTTTCAAAGAATAAATTGATAATATGTCCATAAGTTTTTTGGTGCTTTTCATATTTAACTTCGTATTTATCAGCTAAAGCTAAAGCTTCTTCATCGTTTTTAACTGCATAAAAATCAACACCAACATATTCTTTAATTAAATCCACCATGTGTTGTTTTTTGAAAGGTTGATTTAAATCGATGTTAAAACCACGGAAGAAAACGTTTTCAATTTTTAAAGTTTTAACTAAGTGCTTAATCAAATTCTCAGTTAAATCCATAATATAGTCTAAATCTTCATAAGCTGCATATAATTCAAGAGATGTAAATTCTGGGTTGTGTGTACTGTCCATACCTTCATTTCTAAAAATTCGACCAATTTCATAGACTTTTTCAAAACCACCAACAATGCATTTTTTCAAGGCAATTTCTGTAGCAATCCGTAAATAATAGTTTTTAGATAAAGTGTTGTGGAAGGTAATAAACGGTTTAGCAGCCGCTCCTCCTAAAACATCGTTTAATACGGGAGTTTCAACTTCTAAATAACCATCAGTATCTAAAAAATTACGAATTGTTTGAATGATTTTAGAACGCATCACAAATGTTTGTTTTGATTCATCGTTCATAATTAAATCTAAATATCGATGACGAGCTTTAATTTCTTCATCAACTAAACCATGGTATTTTTCAGGTAAAACATTTAAACACTTGCTTATCAATATGATTTTCGTAACATTCAATGTTAGCTCTTGTGTATTAGTCTTCATTGCTGTTCCGTGAACCTCAACGAAATCACCAATGTCTAACGCATTAAAAGCTTCAAAAACGTCTGAGCTAAGTTCTTTTTTGTTAATATAAATTTGAAATTTACCAGCAAAATCAGCAACAATTCCAAAAGTTCGACGAGTGTTCATTAAACGTCCGGCCATGACTACTTCTGCACTCGTTTGTTCATGCAACTCTTCTTTTGTAAAATGATTAAATTCGGCTACAAATTGCGCTGAATCGTGTGTTCTTTTAACCTTTGTAATTGCAAAAGGGTCTTGTTTATTTCCTTGTAATTGTGCTAATTTTTCACGTCTGATTATTTCTTGATCACTAAGTTTTCTTTCCATAAAATACCTTTCTCATTTGATTAATAAAAACAACCCATAATAAAATGGGTCTATATAATAATTATATAAAAAATACATTCTCTTTCGTAGAGAATGTATTGGATAAATTATCCACGTAAATTAAGTTGTTTAATTAGTTCACGGTATGCATTAATATCTTTACGTTGTAGGTATGATAATAAACGTTTACGGTGAGCAACTTTTTTATATAGTCCACGTTTTGAAATTTTATCTTTTTTATTAGCAACTAAGTGAGTTGTTAATGATGTAATTTCAGCCGTTAGAATTGCAATTTGAACTTCAGTTTTACCAGTATTTTCAGCTGATCCACCAAATTGAATTGCTAATTCTTGTTTAGTTTTTTTACTAACTGCCATATTTTTCTCCTTTGTTAAATAAAATAAACCATATACAATGTTAAACACGGAGTATGTCAAACAAAGCAAAGGTATAAACTATATTATTATAAAGAAAAAATGTGGTTTTGTAAATACCACATTTGTTCATTATTGTTTCGTTGATGACGGTTTTTTTGTTTTTGTTTGCAGGTTATTTAAAACTTCATATCCGCTCCCTGACAATTTTGCTAGAGCGTTGGCTGCTGCATCCTGTTCAGCATCCTTGCGATTAGGACCATAACCAATACCATATTTACTACCATTTCAATATAATGTTGCTTGTTTTAAATTATGAGATAATTCCTCATATTCATAACTAATAGTACTCAAAGAGTTCTTTTGAACAATCTCTTGAAAAATAGTCTTGTAATCTTTCAACGAATTAATTTGTCCTTGTTTATAAAAATTAATTAAGGTTGCATCAATTATTCGTTGTGCTTTTTTAATCCCTTGATCTTGAGCAACAGCTCCAATAAAAGCCTCGAAAACGTCTTCATAGATTTTATCCATATTAGCTTTTTTGGAATTTTCTTTATTATTGAATTCAGCACCGTTCCCAAAAATAATTAAGTTGTTCAAGCCAATTAATTGGGCCGCTTGCGACAATGTCGCTGAGCAAACTAACTTAGAACGAATTCTTGTCATTTCGCCTTCGTTTAATTTTTTATTAGTATGTTTTTCAGTTTGCGAGAAAACAAAGTTTGTGACAATTCATTGAATACAAGCGTCGCCTAAAAATTCCAAACGCTGATAGTTATAATCTAAATTATTCTCATTAGCGTAAGTTTTATGTGTTAAGGCTTCAATATAAATGCTGAGTTTTTTTGGTTCAATATGTAATTTTTTTAAAAACTTTCTGATTTCAGAAAGATGTTTACTCATGTTCTCTTTGGTCATAAAATCGTTTTAAATTTTCAGTTATTTCCTCTAATGCATTATTTTTAATATTATCATATAAGACATTTAGCGAAGCGCTAAATTGTTTTTCATCAGCTGATCCGTGAGCTTTTACTAAAATGCTTTTTGTACCTAAGACAAATGCACCAGCAGTGTTTCGGTAATCAAAAAATGATTTCATTTTTTTAAAAATTGGAATCGAAAATAATGCTGCTAGGCAATGACGTTTCTTTTTATATTCTTGTTTCAAGAAACTAGTCAGTGTTTTTGCTGTACCTTCTAAGGATTTTAAAACTAAATTCCCACTAAACCCATCAGTAACAATCACGTCTGCTGGATGTTCAAGGATAGTTTTTGGTTCAATGAAACCTTGGTAGTTTAAATTTAATTCTTTATCATGTTCTTTAAATAAGGCGTTCGCCTTCTTAACTAAAGCATTACCTTTAATTTCTTCTGAAGCTATGTTTAAGATTTTCACCACGGGGTTAGTAACTCTTTTAGCTGCGATAACTTTCGCCATGATTGCGTAGTTTAATAAATCATATTCGTCCACTTCAATTGAAGCTCCTACGTCCAATAGATTCAAGCCAACACCATCAACAGTTGGCACAAAAGGCATGAAAGCGGGTTTTTTAATATGATCAATTAAGCCTATGATACTATAAGCATAATATACAAATACAGCCGAATTAGCAGCAGATAATAACCCTTGGTAAGAAGAATCGTCTTTTAATTTCTTAAAAGCCATTGATAAAGATGAATCACGCTTATGACGAATACTCAATACGCTGTCATCTTGACTAATAAATTCATTAGCATGTAGAATAGGAAATTCGTTTTGACTAGTAAATAGAGGGCGAATTAACTGTTCATCACCTACTAAAGTAATTTCTACTTCTGGATGTTTTTTAACAAAGTTGCGGGCTGCATTAATCGCGTGTGATAGTGGATTTTCATAACCCATCACATCAAATAAAATTTTGTACATATTATTGAATTCCAATATAGTAGTCGTAAAGTTTTTGTTCTGTATGAATCACTTCACACAAAATGTTGTGATGCGTGCTTAGATATTCATTAATTTGTTCAATATCATTTGCTTTAGCATTTTTACCAGCATATAAGTAGCAAATTTCTGGGTGTTTTTTTAAATCAATTAGTACTTGAATAGTTTGTTTCAAGTTTTTTAATGAATCATTGCTAGCACTAACAATCTTTTTATTAATAATTCCAATGTAATCATTTTTGTTCACTCGAAGATTTTCGAAATTAACATTTTTAATTGATCGTGAAATTTTGGCTGATAT
This sequence comes from Ureaplasma miroungigenitalium, assembly GCF_025780085.1. GTDB lineage: Bacteria > Bacillota_I > Bacilli_A > Mycoplasmatales > Mycoplasmoidaceae > Ureaplasma > Ureaplasma miroungigenitalium. The sequence goes on from NZ_JAOXHL010000001.1 coordinate 367,806, forward strand.
CGCTTTTTTGATTCCCTTGATCATGTCTTTCGAGTTTTTAACAGCGTTGTTTCGTTCGTCAAATAATGAAATGGCAATCAATGCTTCGAATACATTTTTTCCTGGGATAATAAAACAGTTAATATTTTGTTCAGCAGCCAGCTTAGCTGCGTGATCAGCCGCCATAATGTAATTAGGATCATCAGTAACGATAAAAACATTTTTTGATTCAGCTTTAAGAATTAAATCAACATAGTCTTGAATTGAAGGAATGTTTTCATCCTCAGTCACTAAAATATGTTCTAGTCCGTAGTCGGTTACAAATAAAGTTTTGAACTTAGCTGATGGTACACTAACAATAATTTGTTGATCGTGTACAAAATCTGGAGTTTTTTTCTTTTCTAAAGCAATTCCTTTTTGCTTCAATGTTTCATAAAATTGATTAGTCATATTTTCAATTTTAATTTTGTCAAACTCACCATATTTTTGTGAAATTTGAAGTAATTTATGTGGCGTTAGGGTATGAATGTGAACTTTAACATAGTCATCATCATGTACTAAGACTAAACTATCGCCAATTTGTTCTAATTCAGATTTGTAGTTAGACAAATTAAAAGGTTTTTTGTTTGGCGCATCTGGAATGATTTTGTGATTCAAATTCATCACGATTTCACTACAATAACCAAAACTTTCTGTTTCGTCATGTTGTGTTACAAAATCAGTTTTTTTCACATTATGTTGTTTGTATTCTTCTCATTTTTTTTCGGTGTTATCTGTTGCTTTTTCATCAAGCACTGATAACATTCCCTTGAAGAAAGTAAGCAATCCATAAGCTCCCGAGTCCACAACATTAGCTTCTTTTAGTGAATCTAACATTTCTGTTGTTTGACTAGCAACATCAGAAGCAACTTCCACTATTTTTTGGAAAAATTCGTTTATATTATTAAATTCCATTGCAGGAATTTTTTCAGATAGAATGCGGATAACTGTAAGCATTGTCCCTTCTACAGGGTTACTTACTGAATCATAAGCTTTTTTGGCAGCTAAAATTAAACCTTCCTGGAAGTCTTTGATTTCCATTGTGTCTGATTCGGCATTTAAAGCATCTAAAAAACCTCGGAAAATTTGTGAGAAAATTACTCCCGAATTTCCCCGAGCATTCATTAATAGACCTTTAGCATATGCTGAACTAAAGTTCGCATAATTTAAAGATTCGTCGCTAACATAGTCTAACGCACCACTTGTGGTTGTTTTCATATTCGATCCAGTATCACCATCTGGTACAGGAAAGATGTTTAATTCGTTAATGTATGTATATTCTTCAGCTAGCGATTTCGTTCCAGCAAAAATCATTTTACGGAACAAACTAATTGGTATCTTTTTCATAATATCATCCTAAATCTTCTGAATATCTAGTGTTAATAACTCATATAATTAATTAATAATCTTGTTTTTAACCAAAATATGATTTATTATAAACATTAATATATTATAATTAAATACAATTAAAAAACACCACTAGATATTAAATAAACGGCTTTTTGTCTAATATTTATGGACAAAAGCAATGTTTTTTAGTAAAATAAATAAGTATTTGTGTAATCACACAATATTGTTATTGAAAGGAACCACATATGGCACGAAGAGACCAGTTAACTAACAAAAAGGCAATGTCTGGAAATACTAGATCACACGCTATGAATCACTCACGTCGTCGTTGAAACCTTAACTTACAATACGTAACCATTAAAACCGAAAATGGTGGCACTCAAAGAGTTAAAGTTTCTGCAAAAACAATGAAAACATTACGTAAACATAATATGTTAGCGTAATCACCTACGTGATTTTTTATAAAAAATAAAAAACCTTGGCTGTCCAAGGTTTTTTATTTATTTTTTTGCTTTGTTTTCGTATTCAGTAATTAGTGCAATGCGGTCTTCGTGTCGTTCGTGTGAGAACTCTGCGGCTAAATAGGCTTTTAACATCTTCTTAATTTCTTCAAGTGAATGTTCGCGTGCCCCGATGCAAACCACATTGGCGTTGTTGTGTTCTTTTGCTAAATTTGCTGAGCTTACATTATAAACTAGCGCGGCGCGAATACCACTAACTTTGTTGGCTGCTATGCTCATGCCAATACCTGTTCCGCATAATAAAACACCGACGCTGTTCGCGTCTTCTTGCACACTTTGCGCTACTTTCACTGCGTAGTTAGGATAGTCAACTCGACCATCACATGAGCTTGGTCCTTCGTCCTCTACAAAATAGCCTAGTGATTTTAAATAATCAATAACTTCACTTTTAATTTCGTAAACCGCGTGGTCATTACCGAAATAAATTTTTTTATTTTGTTCCAAAGATACGGTCTCCTGCATCCCCTAATCCAGGGACGATGTATCCGTGTTCGTTTAGTTTTTCATCTAAAGCTCCAGCATAAATGTCAACGTCTGGGTGCGCTTCTTGAACGTTTTTAATACCTTCTGGTGAAGCAACAATACAGATGAATTTAATTGATTTAGGTTTGTATTTTTTAATAATGTCAGCAGCAGCAATCACTGAACCACCAGTGGCTAACATAGGGTCTAAGATAATAACATCAGATTCACTAATGTTGTGAGGGAATTTTTTGAAATATTCAATTGGTTGTAACGTTTCTTCGTTACGGTATAATCCAATATGTCCGATGGTAGCAGTAGGAATTAAACGTTTAACACCATCTACCATTCCAATTCCTGCACGTAAAATTGGCACTAAGCAAATTTTATTTTTTAATTTAAAACCTGTTGCTTGGTCAACTACTGGAGTGTCGATCAGAATATTTTTTAATGTTAAATCTTTGGTTGCTTCATAAACCATTAATTGTGTCAACTCTTCTAAATTTGTTCGGAAAATAGTCGAAACAGTTTCTTTTTTACGCATTCTAGTTAATTTATCTTTAACTAATGGGTGATCAATAATTTTGTACACAATGATAATCCTCTTTTTTTACTTTTATACATATTATAAAGCAATCATTTTTAAACATGAAAAGAAATAAAAAAAGTTAGCACAAAAATGCTAACTTTACTTGTAAAAAAGTGTCATTACACATAAAAAGATTATGCTATTGCTGCTGGATCTCTCCCCTGACAAGATACGCCACTTAATATTGTAATGACATATTAATTATAAAGAATTATTTTAATTTTGCAATAAATCTCTTGTTTTTATAGAGTAATACTTGCTAAAAAATAATTTCTTTTACCTTTCTTTACCAAAATATATTGGTTTAATAAAAGGTCTTTGCTTTCTAAAATGTATTGTTCATCATTAATTTTTTGACCATTAATCAATAATGAATTATTCGTAATTAATTCTCGTGCCACGCGTTTTGATGTAGCGATTTCCATTTGAATTAAAAGGTCAACTAACGAAAGGGGAAGTTCTTTAATCTCAACACTTGGAATTGTTTTAAAAGCAATTCGCAAATCTTCGGGTGATAAGGCGTTTATATCGCCATTAAATAAGGCTTGAGAAATACTAATAGCTTGTTGAAGTTTTTGTGTTCCATGTACATCAGTAACTACAGTTTCAGCTAATTTCTTTTGAGCTAAACGAAGATGTTTTTGCTGTTCATGTTCGTTTAATAATTGTTGAATATCTGCCACACTAATCATTGTCAATGAATAAAGCAGTTGGGCAATATCCTCATCAGCTTGATTAATCAAAAATTGATACATTTCATATGCTGATGTGTATTTTTCAGATAAATAGACTGCGCCTTTTTCTGATTTACCGAATTTTTTTCCGTCTTTGTTAACTAATAAATTGATAGTTAAACCACACGCTAGATTATCATCACCGATATTTTTTCTAATAATTTCAACACCTGTGGTGATGTTCCCTCATTGATCTGATCCGCCAGCCTGAATTGCAATCCGATGATTTTTATATAATTGTAAAAAGTCATAACCTTGCAGAAGGTTATATGAAAATTCCGTAAATGATATTCCAGTACTTAAACGTGAAGAAATAATTTCTTTTTCTAAAAGATAATTAATGTTAATGCTTTTTCCTACATCTCGTAAAAAGTCTAAAAAATTCATTTTTTCATAGAATTGGTAATTATTAATAACTTCACTTTGTGCGTAGGTTACTAATTGTTGAGTTACGTTTGTTATGTTGTGTGCTAATGTGTCTTTGTCTAATAAGTTTCGTTCCTTACTTTTACCACTTGGATCACCAATCATTCCAGTTGCTCCACCGACAATGGCCACTGTTTTAATACCTGCTTGGTGAAATCTTTTTAACAACATAATCATAATATAATTGCCTAAATGCAACGAATCAAAAGAAGGGTCAAAACCTACATAAATTCCATAACCACTAGCTAACGCATTATTTAATTTTTCTTCGTTAGTAATGTTGTTAATTAAATTTCGTTGACGTAGTTCGCTGATAATATTTTTCATTTTTATTTCCCTTTTTTATACGTTTAGAGGCTATTCTAAGCGAATAGTTCAAACGCGCTATATTATATAATATAATTAAATATTAGTATTATAGCAATAATTCAAAAATTTTAGGAGATCAACTTATGAGTGAAAAAGTAACAACTACTCCAGAAACAAAAACAGCTAATATCTCTAAAAGAGCTAATAAAAAAGCTATTCTTTCGTCTTTGGATAAAGAAGAAAAGAAACTTTTAAAGAAACGAATTGCTGAAATTAAAAAAGCCAATAAACCACACAAAGGTCCAATCGATATCCCTATGCACGATGAAGAAAACGTCATTGAACTTGTTAATGTTAGTAAAACTTTTGAAAACTCATTAGTAATCTACGAGGCTTTAAAAGATATCAATATTTCAATTAAAAAAGGCGACTTTGTAATTATTCTTGGTCCATCTGGTTCAGGAAAAACAACCTTAATGAATATTATGTCCGGCCTTGATCGAGCAACTTCAGGTGATGTACGTGTATGTAACAAAGCGTTAATAAACATGAAAGAATCACAACTAACCAAATTCCGTAAAGATAACGTTGGTTTTGTGTTCCAACAATATGGTCTATTAAGCTTACTATCAGTTATCGATAATGTACGAATGGGCGCTGATCTTCAAAGCGATAAAAATTTACGTATCGACCCTTTAAAAGCATTAGAAGGTGTTGGTATGTTAGAATACCAAAACAAATATCCTAATGAATTATCAGGTGGGCAACAACAACGTGTGTCTATTGCACGTGTGTTAGCCAAGAATCCGAAAATTATTTTCGGGGACGAACCAACAGGGGCTGTTGATGAAACGATGTCTAAAATGATCTTGAATCGTTTTGTTGAAGTTAATAAAGAGTTAAAAACAACAATTATTATCGTAACCCACAACCCAATTTTTGCTGACCTAGGAACTTTGGTTGTAAAAGTGAAAGATGGTCGCATTCATGAATTAATTCGCAACGATAATCCAAAATCTGTTGCTGAATTAAAATGAGATTCTTAAGAAGCGAGGTATATATGAATTTATTCAACCAAATATCACCAAAAAACCGTATTCTACACCAAGCAAATTTAATTGCCACTGATGTTTTAAAACTTGAAAAGGAATTTGCTAGCAAGACAGACGAAGAATTAAAAAACATGTCTGCTGATTTAGTTGACTTTTTAAGTGAAAATAATCCGCTTGACGATCGTTTAGTAGAAGCTTTAGCTTTAATTCGTGAAGTTGTTTTCCGAGTGCACAATAAATATGCTTATAAGGTTCAATTGATTGGGGCAATTATTGTTTATTTTGGTGACTTTGCCGAAATGATGACAGGGGAAGGGAAAACCCTAACCTTAGTTTTGGTTGGTTATTTAAATGCTCTTTATAAAAAGGGTGTTCACATGGTAACGGTTAATGAATATTTAGTAAAAGTGGGTGCAGAATTCTGTACACCCGTTTTTAGTTTTTTAAATATGTCTGTGGGTATTAATTTAGCAAGTATGAGTGAGTTTGAAAAAAGAACTAATTATAATTGCGATATTACATACACTACCAATTCAGAATTAGGTTTTGATTATTTACGTGATAACATGGTTACTAATTATAGTGATAAAGTTCAACGTGGGTTACATTTTGCCATTATTGACGAGGGGGATTCTGTTTTAATTGATGAGGCACGAACACCATTGATTATTTCAGGTGAACCACAAGATGAGGTAAGTAATTACGTTAAGGCTGATCGCTTTGTTAAAAAACTTGAACCAAATGATTATCTTGTTGATCCAGAGTCACAATCAGTAATTTTAACTGTCTATGGAATCAAAAAGGCTGAAGAATATTTTAATGTAAGTAATTATTTTAATATTGAAAACTCAGATAATATCCACAAAGTGAATAATGCTTTACGTGCTAATTATACCTTTGTTAACGGTCGTGAATACATTGTGCGTCAGGACGAAAATGGAGAAGATGTCATTGCCTTAGTTGATCAGTCAACAGGGCGGATTATGGATGGGCGTAGTTATTCTGCTGGTTTACAACAAGCTATTCAAGCAAAAGAATATTTAAAAATTGAACCCGAGAATTTAACAGTAGCAACTATTACTTATCAATCTTTATTCCGATTATATAAAAAATTAGCAGCAGTTTCAGGTACCGCTATCACAGAAGCTGAGGAATTTTTAAACATCTACAATATGGTTGTTGTAAGTATCCCTACAAACAAACCTATTCAACGTATTGATCACCCTGACTACATTTTTGATAACAAACGAACTAAATGAAAATATGTTATTGCTGATGTTATCCGTCGTCACGAAAAAGGCCAACCGATTTTAATCGGAACTGCATCTGTTGAAGATTCAGAAATCTTACACCGTTTATTAGAAAAAGTTCATATCCCACACGAAGTTTTAAACGCCAAAAACCATGCTCGCGAATCGGAAATCGTTGCCCGAGCAGGTGAATTCAAAGCGGTAACCATCGCTACTAATATGGCCGGACGGGGAACTGATATTAAATTATCACCTGAATCATTGGCAGCCGGGGGGTTGTGTGTCATCGGTACTGAGCGAGCTGATTCACGACGAATTGATAACCAATTACGTGGTCGTTCAGGTCGACAAGGAGACGTTGGTGAATCACGTTTCTTTATTTCTATGGAAGATACACTATTCTCTCGTTTTGCTACTGACTCATTAAATAAAGCTGATGAAGAGTTTTCTGAAGATGTTACATCTACAAGTTTCTTTACTCGCTTATTAAATAACACTCAAAAACGTGTTGAATCATTAAATTATGATACTCGAAAAAATTTAATCGATTATGACAGTGTTTTAAGTAATCAACGAGAATTGATTTATAAACAACGAGATGCCATTTTAATGTCTAAGGATAATAAAGTGTTGTTCTACCGAATGTTAGACATTGTTATTGATGATTTATTGTATCAAGCTCGAAACGTTCCTAATCATGACATTGTAGATCCACACAAATTAATCGAAATTACGACTAATGAATTGTTGATTAATTATAGTTTAGATATCAATTTATACATCGCTAAAAATTACGAACAAATGCGTGATCAATTGCGTCATGATTTGCGCGCTTATTTTGACCAAAAAGAACAAAATATGACTCCTGAATTCTTTAATCGTGACTTAAACACTTTGATGATTTCCATTATTGATCAGAAATGAACTAAACATTTAGATGTCACTCAAAAAGTACGTGAAGGGGTAAATTTACGTGCTTATGAACAAAAAGTACCTTTAAATATTTATGTGCAAGATACAGATAAATTATTTGAAGAATTAAAAAACGAAGTGGCTCAAGAAACCGTTCGGATTGCTGGTAAGTGGAACTATGCTTTTAATAATGACCAAAATAACGAAAATGGTCTAGCTCTTAATTTCGAACAATTTGACTATGTTGAATAACAGACCTTTTAAATTGGTAAGCAAACATGCTCCGGCTGGTGACCAAAAGTTAGCCATTGAGCAAATGGTTAATAATATACAAACCAAACAAATTAAACGGCAAGTTTTATTAGGAGCAACTGGAACAGGAAAAACCTTTAGCGTTGCTAATGTTATCGCTCAAACACAAATAAAAACCTTAGTTTTAGCACACAATAAAACACTAGCTGCTCAATTGTACACCGAGTTAAAAGAATTATTTCCTGAAAACAAAGTAGAATATTTTATCTCCTACTTTGATTACTATCAACCAGAAGCATATAAGCCTAATACAGACACATATATCGAAAAGGATGCTATTACCAATCAAGAAATAGAGCGAATGCGTTTATCGACCATCAACTCTTTAGCAACATCAAATGATGTTATTGTTGTTGCTAGTGTGGCGTGTATTTATGCCTCAGTTTCTACAGCTGAATTTATTAAACACCAAGTTTTTTTAAGACAAAATAATACTTTAGATTTTAGTAATTTTAAAAAACAATTGATTTTATTAGGTTATGAGCGTGTTGTAAACGACCTATTACCGGGGACTTTTAAAATTAAAGGTGAAGTTATTGAGTTAATGTTTGGATATGCCGAAGATTTTAAAATAGAAATTGTTTTAGATTTTGATGAAATAATTAGTATTTCTAAAAAAGAATTATTGACTAATAAATTAATCGAAAGTTTAGATGAAATTACTATTTATGCAGCCACTGAATATATTTTTAACGAAGAAAAATTAGATGTGGCAATTCAAAACATTCGTACTGAATTAAAAAGTCGAATCACTTATTTCAATAAAGAAAATAAACTGATCGAAAGTCAGCGTATTGAGCAACGAACAAATCAAGACATTGAAGCAATTCTTGAATTTGGTTATTGTTCTGGCGTTGAGAATTATTATCGTCACCTAGAACATCGTGAACCCGAACAAACACCATGAACAATTTTTGATTTTTTTAGTTTCAAACAAGAACCATGGTTAATGATTATTGATGAATCCCACAATACATTACCACAAGTTAAGGGTATGCACAATACAGACCGTTCTCGTAAGCAAACATTAGTTGATTATGGTTTTCGTTTGCCATCCGCACTAGATAATCGACCTCTAAACTATGATGAATTCAATGCAGCATTAGATAATGTTATCTATGTCTCAGCTACACCTAACGACGAAGAGATAGCTCTATCAAATGGGGTTGTCGTTAGTCAAATTGTCCGTCCAACAGGATTGCTTGACCCTATAATTGAAATTCGACCTACGGAATTCCAAATTGATGATTTGATTCGCGAGTTAAATATTTTACACGATAAAAATGAACGAGCATTTATTAACGTAATGACTATTAAAATGGCCGAGGAGTTATCTAGTTATTTAAATAATACGAGTATTAAATCCGCTTATTTGCACAATGAATTAAAAACCCTTGAACGAACATATATTATTAATAGAATGCGAGCTGGTGTATTTGATTGCATCGTTGGAATTAATCTACTGCGTGAGGGTATTGATGCTCCCGAGGTTTCAACTGTTTTCATATTCGACGCCGATAAACCAGGTTTTTTTCGAAGTGATAAATCATTAATTCAAATTATTGGGAGAGCTGCGCGTAATGCTCATGGACGTGTTATTATGTATGCAGATGTTGTTACACCTGCGATGAAAACCGCCATTGATGAAACTAACAGACGACGTCAAATCCAAATGAAATACAACGAAATTAATAATATCATTCCTAAAACTATTGTAAAACCAATTCCAGTAGATTTAACTGAACAAAAAGATTACAAAAAATATGAGGCAATGATTGGGATTAAAAATCCCAAAACATTTAATGAACAGATTCGTGAATTAAAAAAACTTATGCAAGATGCCGCTTTTAACCAAGAATACGAACAGGCAGCATATTATCGAGATCTAATTTTCGAATTACAGGCTAACAAAAAACTAAAAGAAAGCGATAATTAGCTTTTTTTAATTGTTTTTATGCGTTTATTTTAAACATTGTGCGTGCTATGATATTATGGTTTATAATTAAAATTATTAAAGCAACAGCAATGATGAAAGAAAAGGAAATATAAATATGGAATTTAAATCACAAATTAAAAACAAACGTCCTATTGATTGAAAACACACAATTGAAATCGAAGAATTACGTATTGATCCAAAAATGCTTGAAATGCACAGAGAACGTGTAAACCAAGTTTTTGCAAATGAAACAGAAGAAAAGAAAGCTCAACAAATCCACAACATTGTAATCCGTGAAAACGCATTCAATTTAGCTATGGACTACTTAGTTAGTTTTTATGATGTAGATGTTCACGCTGATGATGTTGAAGAATTAGAACCAAAAATTAAACAAGTTTATGGTGATCAAATTAAAGATGACCAAGTTGAACAAGTATTAAAAAAAATTATTTACCGTGGATTAATTTTCAAAGATTTACAAAAGGAATTATCAATTAGTGTTAATGATGAAGAATTAGATTCAATTCTAGATAATTACTATGAACAATCTAATCAATCAATTCGTAATTTCAAAGAAAATAAAGCACAATATGAAGCTGCACGTGAAACGTTGTTAGATGAAAAAACAGTTGCTGAAATTATTGGTAAATTTACAATTGATACATCTAAATATGAAAAAAATCTTCGTGATTCTCTAGCTGAAAAAATGGAACTAGACAAACAAATCGAAGACATGAAAAAGGAAGACAAAACTGCTGAAGAAAAATAAATAAATCAGCTTTTTGTCCAAATAGACATCGCTTCTTTTAGTGATGTCTTTTGTTTTTATAGGAGGGAAATGTATGACTAATAAATCATATATTTTACGTTATATACTTTATAAAATTGCTGTTGGTGAGTACGCGCTTTATGCTAGTATTCCCAGTGAACATAGTCTAGCTCAATATTTATCCAGTTCGCGCATTACAATCCATAACGCACTTGAAACCTTAAAAAGTAATTGTTTGTTAAAATCAGTTAAGGGTAGTGGATACTATGTAGATATGAGTATAGACGCATATTTAAACTATCCATTAGCTAATTTGTATGCACGAACAACAGATATTCAAGTAGAAAATTTAGAAATAGCTACTTTTGATTTTAATGGTCAAAAATTTAATTTTTGTTATCAAATGACTTTTTTGCATAAGCAAAAGGTTTTATGCACGCATTATGTTTTTTCGCGTCAAAAAATTCATTGAAAACTAAAGGTTTATGATTGAAATTTAGCACGATCATATATTCTTTCTGGAATCGATGATTTCTTTTCTGTTAAAACATTAATTTTACCGCATGTTGCTGATATTAAGAGTCTGCCAACATATGCCTTTTTGCATTCTTTCATAATAGATGATTTAGTTAAATCGGCTATTGCGATTAACGAGTACGAAAATCTAGAAGAAGAAATTCAAATATTAACCGTCACTAAGTTTCCTCCCAAAAACTTTCTTTTAAGGGACAAGAAAAAAATCAGTTAGAGTCTAATAATTAGGGTATTAACAAATATTTTTTTTCTGTTATACTTAATTATTAGAATACGAGAGGAGAGGTATCTATGAAAAAAATTAAGCGTACAGGTGTTAGCATTATTGTTTCATGAATTTTTATTTTAATATTTTTAGCCCTTGCTTTTTCGACGCTTTATGGAGCACTAAAATATGTTAATTCAGGTAACCCTGATTCAAATCATGCCGGCGATTTAAAGTATAGTTTTTCAACATTCCAAGCATTTTACGAAGTACTCATTTACAAGGCTCCGACTTATCCTTACCCGCACGATATTAAAGCGGCTATCAATTATCACCACGTAATTGAATTTCTGCAAAATGCAGAGCGAAACCCCGCTGCACTGATAGGAACTTTGGGAATTGTTAGCTTTATGTTCCCAGGTTTATCATGATTATCTGTAGCTTTCTTTGCTCTCAGTGCTCTAATATATCTGATTGTGAAAATTAAAATGTTTGTCTTATGAGGAAGACTGCGTAAGCTTGATCGAGATATCTTGTCATTATTATGTCTAATTGGTACTTTCTTGCCTATTATTTTCCTTGATTGATTAGTTGCTATCTCAAGTATTAATTTATATAAAAAAGCAAAAAAACGTAAAGAAGAAGTTTTGAATAGTCCAACAAATACATGAGACAATTCTAATAACAATTTATAAAAACAAGTAAGTAAAATTCTTACTTGTTTTTTAAAAAAATCAACCAAATAATAAGAAATTAAATTATTCAATTATATTATTCCACCGGAAATTTTATTCTCCTGTTCAATTTTAATAATTGGAACCGTAGGAAACTTGGGGGTATATTATACAACACCTTTTTTGTTTCATCATAACTATTTTACACGAAACAAAACAAATTGCACCATTTTTATTTTTTCGTTTACATCCATGGCAAACACTTCTTGTTTGCCATATAAAAAATCATTTGGCATAACTACTGATGCAGATACTCGTAATAAATAATTCAACATGTTGCCATTATGAACCCAATTTTCTAAAGTTCTTATATTTCCCTTACCGGTCTTATATTGACCTTTAGGTGTTATAAAATTCAATTTACTAAATACTCGCATTAAACTAACTCCTTCGTAAAACACTCTAATACCTCGTTTAAGAGCTTTTTTTAAAACGTTAGAGTAATTTGTTGATTAACTTATGTTTCGTTTGTTAAAACGTTTATTTTTATATTTTTGAATAATTGACTTTTCATTTTACGAATAATCAATTTTTGTACTTTTCTAAATTCGATTGATATTTTGTTTTAGTTTAATATCTTCTCAAACCATAGTTCATAACTTAACTACTTAGACTTAGACTTATATATTTATAATCAATCTGTTTATAATCAATCTGTTTATAATCAATCTGTTTTATATAGGACCGGAACTTTTCTTCCTGTCTTACCGGAACTTTTCTTCCTGTCTTACCGGAACTTTTCTTCCTGTCTTGATAGGAATTTCTATTCGTGTTTTAGACGATTGGATGAATTTAATCACCAATGTTTTAGATTGATAGTTTTGAATCTTTTATTGTAATCAGTCCTTTAATATTGTTGATTAAAGACCTCGTTGTATAAATGATTCATAAAATCATTCGTGTCCTTAGCTTCGTGTGCTTTTATGATATTCATCAATTCCTTATTATTCGCGATTGCTTCATAGACTGTTTCACTAGAATTAAAATACAGTTTTGCTGGCCGACCTAAGCCTTGAGGGACAACATCGATTATTTGCAGTTCTTTTAACACTTTATAACCCGCTCTTATTGTTCTTTCATCCACACCTAAATCGTCAGCCAAATCGGTTTGTTTATAAATAAAGAAACATTCATCATCATTCTCCCAAAAATTACGATTCTTTGATGAGAGTGTTTGACGTTTATATAACTGTATAACCAAAGGAACAACTGCAGCATTTTTGCTCGCAACTAATACGTTATAAACAAAGTCTGGTAGTTGTACGAAACCGTTCCCTTTTATTCCACGAAGGATCAAATGTTTAGAACTACCAGATTTTTTATTTTTCTTAGTTCCTTCTTCTAACTCATCGTCAGAAAATGTCGGTAAATTGTTTTTAGGTTTTTTTTGAACAACGTTGTTCATCGACTCATCCGCTCACATTATCCGATGTTCAATCATCGATGGCCCAACCTTGAATTAAATGTCTTGAATTTTGCATTTTTAAATCTCCTTAGAATTTTTAAAGTGATGAAAAAAGGGTAAGCCGTTTGGCTTACCCCCATTTTTCCTACACTTCCTAATAATTAAACCACTAATCTTCAGTGGTTTGTATTATCATCAGTTTTCTAAAAACAAATAAAAAAGGAATAAGCATTTGTCTTACTCCTTTTTTTGTTTTTTTATTTGTTCAATTGACTTAAGAAATAATTTATTTCTCAAACAACACCATCTTCCGTGTTAGTGTGTTTTGTAATGTGCCGTGCCAATAGTTTTGCTGCTCTTGTACCATTCTTCATAGCAAATCCGTAACCAGCTTGATTTAGCATCGTTAAGTCATTCTCACCATCACCAAAAGCAATGCAACGGTCTAAAGGGATGCCATAATAAGAAGATAAATAACGCATTGCCATTGCCTTATCAGCAAATGCGGAGTTAATTTCAATTACTTCAAAATTCTCTCATTGTGGTAATGATCAACTACGAACAGCTAATGTTGGTGCAATCTTCTTCACATGATAAACAATTGAATCAAAAATATTTTTGTCTTTAACATATAGTAATAATGAGTTAACATCACGACTGCAATTATCTAAAGAAAATAATACTTTGCCTTGTGTTTCAAATGGAATGTGGAAGAAGTGTTTAAATGATTCTAAAAATTGTTCATCTTCAGTATCGTTAAAAATTAACGCGTGGTCGTCAGATTCAATAACCGCATTTGTTATATTTTTATTAATAAAAGGGTCATTTAATATTGTCGACACAATTTGAGCGTTAAATTTCATGTTAATGGGATCGAAATCAGGATCTGAAGGATTAGAAATATAAGAACCATTATAGTTGGCCATTAAAGTTTTTAAACCTAATTGATTGTAAATGTGGATGGCCCCACGATATGGACGACCTGTAATAATACAAAAAATGTGTCCAGCATCAATTATTTTCTTAACATCTTTAATTGTACGTTCAGACAATGTCTGGTCATTCTGCAATAAAGTACCATCTAAATCACAAGCAATTAAATATCGGTTATCATTCATTTTGATTCCTCCTTCTATTCCTTAATAATAGCACATAAAAAGCTAATCGGAACACAAGAAAAAAAGATATCGAAATATCTTATTTCAAGTACATTAATTTCATTGTTTCGTTTACAATTTTTTCAGCAGTTTCACTAGCTTTTTCATTACTTTTTTCAATGATTACGTCTAGCTCTTCAGAATTTAATCAATAGTTGATTTTCGTTTGCAAATCTTCAATAAAATTAGCTACTATTTCTGCTAAATCATTTTTAAAAATACCGTAATTACTTCCGTCATACATTTTTTCGATTTCAGAAATTGGTTTATTAGTCAAAGCGTGATAAATAACGATTAAATTGGAAACACCGGGTTGTTCTTCGGGGTCATATTTCACTTGATTCAGTGAGTCAGTAACAGCAGCACGAATTTTTTTAATAATTGTATTTTTATCATCAGATAAGAAAAGAGTTCCTTTAGGATTTTCTGAAGACTTAGACATTTTTTTACTTGGATCCTGTAAATCCATAATTTTTGCTGTTGTTTGATTAATATATGTTTGTGGATAATGAAAGTGTTTGACTTTATATCTCTTGTTAAAACGTTCAGCCAAACTTTGAGCTAGTTCCATATGTTGTTTTTGGTCTGCTCCAACCGGAATTAAATCTGCGTTAAATGCTAAAATATCAGCAGCCATAAGTAATGGATATGTTAATAAACCAGTTGGAATAGAGATGGTGTTGTTTTCTTGCTTTTTAACCTTTTGAGATTTATCTTTAAATTGAGTCATCCGTTCAAGTTCCCCAAGATTAGACATACACAGCAAGATATGTGATAATAAAGGTATACTGTTAACGCTCGATTGAAAAAACAAAGTAGCTTTTTGCATATCAATACCCGCTGCTAAATATGTGGCAATAATACTACGTTTAACGTCCCCAAAATTTTTAGGCAGTGGTTCTTGGGTCGTTAATGAATGCAAATCAGCTACAAATAAAAAGACTTCGAACTCGTTTTGTAAATTAACAAAATTACAAATCGCACCTAAAAAATTACCTAATGTTAGATTATTTGTGGGTTGAATCCCAGAAAGCAGTCTTTTTTTCATAATATCGTTCCTTTATTTCGTAATTATCAGTTTATATATATTATAATAAAAGGCAATTAATAATATGATATTTGTTTTATATTCCTTAAACTCGCGTTCATGTAAACGCGTCATTAGTTTTTTTAGAACTCATCAAATCCCCTTCAATCGTATTTTGCTTGGCAAAGATCCAGTCCCTATTCAACTAATTAAGGACATTTTGGAATTAACGTTTGGCGGATACGAAGAGATTTTCAGTTTTAAAACACAAGCCTTTTTAAGATTGAATATTAGTAAAAATAAGTTATTTGAGATGCATACAAACGAAGTTCTTGAATTACTGTCACGTGATTCGGAACTTTTAAAACGCCCTATTGTCTTTCAATACGACAAATTTAATAAACCATTAAGATTAATGGTCGGTTACGACAACGAGGAGATTGAAATCTTTTTACGAGATGAATAAAAAAATGATTTTTAATTACACTATTTTGTGTTCAAAAAAATGTGACGATCGCGTTATTCATAATGAACTTCATCAACGCTTAAATAGCAATCCATCATACCAATTTAAATACCAACAAGATGATTTGTCGTACTTGTTTGTTTTAGGTGGGGATGGAACTTTTATAAACCAATTAAAACCATATATATCTTCAACAAAACCGCTGCGGGTAATTATGATTAATTTTGGCAGTCTAGGTTTTAATGCTAGTTATGAAAAAATAGAAGACATTGTGATTGAGGATATTGTTAATGTCAATTTTTTTCAACCTATTAACGTACTAGAAACTATCGTTAATGAAGAAGTTAGGGTTCATAGCATTAACGAATTAATGTTATGAACACCAAAAATCATGCGCTTAGATGTTAGTATTAATAAAAACCATTTAGAGTATTTCAAGGGCTCTGGAATCATTGTTAGTACTCAAATCGGTTCATCAGCAACCAACAAATCTAACAATGGTGCTATTATTATTGAAAACCAAAATGTTTATCAATATTCAAAGGTTTTGCCATGAAATGTTAAGCATAATATATCCTTACAAAACCCCTTAATTTTGCACCTTGATCATATGTTAGAATTTCAAAATTTAAACCACGAGGAACCTTTTGAAATCATAAATGATGGGCAAAAAGTCGAAATAAGTAGTAAAATTAAACATATTTTATCGAAATTAATCCCTACGAATCTATTGATTTTTAATGAACATCGGTTAATTTCATATATCACAGCCTTGCGCAAGGCGTTTATTAAGGATTAAAAAATAAAATGAAAAATTGAAAAATTGTTTTACTAATTATTTTTACTTTTGGAATTGCTTACTTTGTATTGAAAAAGAAAGCAAAACAAAAATCTTTGCAAACTAATACAGAGCTAACTGTGAGTAAAAAAATTCCTTTTCACATGAATCAGTTTTACCAAGCTGTTGGTGGATTAGAAAACATTGAGTCTTCCACAGCTACACTAAATTCATTAAAGTTAATCTTAAGAAAACCAGAACTTGTGAATGTTGCTTCATTAAAAGCGTTAGATGCTAAAGGGATTTTAAAATCAAATAATTCTTACCGCATGACATTGGGTGATTTTGCCATGTCACTGTCAGAAACTATTAATCAAGAATTATCCAATCAATAGGAGTGAGTTGCATGATTACTATACACCCGCAGAAGCGGAATGATAAAATTTACGAAATTATCTCGATCAACGAAGATAAGATCACGATAAAAAACGACTTTGACGACGTTAAAGTTCTTAATTTATACGAGTTTGATATTCAAAATATTAATCCTGAAATCAATAAAACCATCGTTTTAGTTCGTTTCGAACCAAATGGTTGTTCAATTATTGAAGAAAATTTTGAATAGTTTTATTTATGATATTTTGTATTATGCAAAATATTAAATGCACGATATATCTGCTCAACCAAAATGACTTTTGCTAAATTGTGAGCAAAGGTCATTTTTGATATCGATAATAAAACATTGGCGCGATTATAAATTATTTCATCTAGGCCATGTGACCCTCCGATGACAAAAACAATTGGTTTTGATATATTCTGGTTATTCTTGATTAGCTCAGCTAATTGCACGCTATCAAAACTTTTGCCTTCAATCGCTAAGCAAATCACAAATTCTTCTGGCTTAATCTTTTTTAAAATTGCTTCTGATTCACTTTTTTTTATTTGTTTAATTAGTGCATCAGTTAAATTATTTGGTTCTTTTAAATCATTAATGATTTCTTCTTGAATCTTGCAAAAAACACTAGTGCGACTAACGTAGTCCTTAATAGCTTTTGTTCAATATTCTGTTTTAATCTTGCCGACTGAAATAATTTTAATATACATAAAAGCTCCTAAAATGAAAAGATTACCTAATAACATATTATACTTTTATACAGAGAGATAAAAAAGGAAACGTTCTATATGAGTCAAAAAATCTACATTAATTTAAGTTATCCAGAACAAGATAAAGGTAAATACATCAGTAGTTTACCAATTATCTTAGATACGAAAACAAATACTAAACATATTCTCGAATATCTAAAACTAAAATACAACAAACAAAAAGTGGACTTATTTGATAATGTCCTAACTTTTCAATTTGAACAATTATACCTACATGTTTACATTCCTACAACAGAAGAAAAACCAAATATCTTCGATCAGCAATCCCCAGCTACGCATATTAAAGAGTTTGAGCATTTCGATCTAAAGTCAACAAATACACCGTGATTGTTTTATGAAACAAATTACATTAAAAAACTTCACGCCTTGTTGTGTGAAGTTCTCGAACGTTTTGTAGATTATGTTAGCTTTGTTGATTTTTGAGCTGTGCATATGCACATCAATAGTTGAGTAGTTTTTAGCAATTACGATTTTAGAGATATCTATGTTAAAAACCCTGATTATTTAAAAGAAATTTTTTACACTAAGAAAAATGATGTCGTAGGATATACATTTATTATGCATTTACGTGCTTACGGTTTCATTAATCTTGGTTTTGAAAATGATTATTTTGATGCTAACCAAAAAGAAATTTACAACTTCATTCGTCAATTAGTTGCTGCTGATGACCAAACCGTTGCAACGCTATACAAGGATTGACAAACAAAGCATCAAACAACAAAAATCAAAAACAAAGAAGAGTTATTCTTAGTTACTAAGCATTAATATCTAAACAAGCATCATCCATGTCTGAACAGTGTTTTTCGTGTTCAAACATTAGATCTTCATAATTGTCTTTAGAAAGGCGAACTTGGTAAAAACAGTTATTACAAATATATTTATCATCTTTTTTTGTTCATAATGATTTTTCCATATGATTACTCCTTTAACAAGTGTCGGATAAACTTTCCAACACTTTTTTTATTATTTTTCTTAGACATGATTAAGTCTACATATTCTAGAATCTTTTTATTACGCACCTTGGCTGCAGCGCGTAAGTCCGTTTTTAAAAACATTGCCAAATCATTCATACTATCACCAATGGAAGCTGAACCACTTAAATCAATTTCCATATAATTAGCTAGTCATTCAATCGCATAGCCTTTGTTGATGTTTCGATTTGTTATTTCAATAATCCATGGATTAGTGAAGATGATTTGTAATTTATCATTAAAATGTTGTGACATTTGTTCGTGGAAGCGTGTGGGGATTTTCCTAAAAATACTAGGTGATAGAACATTAATTTTAAAAATCCCGGTATTATCAAATTTAACGGGGTTGATATCAAAGCGATATTCTTTGTGTCATAAACGAATTCACCGTCAATATGGAACGTTTTTGAATTGAATTATCTGGTCGTTGGAAAATAAATTATTATATGGTCACAAACCAAATTTTCTTTCTAAAACGTAATCAAAAACTTCTTGGGCAAGTGTTGAATCGATTTGTGATGAAAAAAGAGTCTTCTTATTTAAGTTATCATAAATCAGAGCGCCACCAAAACAAATAAAATAAGGAACTATACAACCTGTATTTTCATAAATTTGTTCAGCGATAACAATTGTTCGTTCTAGCGACCGGCCGGTTACAAAAATCAGAGTACCTCCTGCCTTGTAATATTCTTTAATCATCTGGTAATTAAATTCGCTAATTTTTTTATTTTTCTGCAATAGCGTTTGGTCTAAATCACTAAAAAGATATGGATGTTTCATGATATTTTTCCTTAATTTTAATTTAAAGCACACTTCCCAGTGTTTTTCATATAAAATTATAATATATACAAATCATAAATTATGGTAATCCCATTTTGTTATAAAAACTAATAAATATATTCATAGCCATTTGCGAAAATGGTGTTTTATAAATATAGGAGAAATTAATGAATCAAACTAAACAAACTCCCACTTATCTTTTTGCATTAGGTGGTTTAGATGAAGTTGGAAAAAATACATATATTATTGAGCACGATGATGAAATTTTAATTATCGATTGCGGTATTAAGTTTGCAAATGCTAAAATGCCCGGTTTCGATGGTCTTGTTGCAAATTATGACTACTTAGTAAAGAACGCTCATAAAATTCACTCATTAGTGATTACTCATGGACACGAAGATCATATCGGGGGTATTCCTCACTTACTACGTCGTGTTAACATTAAAAAAATTTATGCACCGCCTTTAGCGGTTAAATTAATCGAACGTCGGTTGCAAGAAAACAAGGATATTAAACCCCCTCAAATTGTTTCTTTTTTAGATGACGACCGTTTTACTTCAAAACATTTTAAGGTAGATTACTTTAGAGTTTGCCACTCAATTCCTGACTCATTCGGGATTGTTATTGATACGCCAAACGGAATTGTCGTAGAAACAGGTGACTATCGTTTTGACTTTGCAACCGCAGGGGACCAAACAAATTTACACAAAATTGCCGAAGTTGCTCAACGTGGTGTAGCTGTATTAATGTCTGAATCAACATCTGCTGAAATTCCAGGTTTTTCTGAATCTGAATTATACATTATCCAAAATATTCATGATTATATTAAAAAGGCTAAGCATCGTGTTTTCATTTCTACCTTTGCTTCGAACTTAGGACGGGTAGAACAAATTATTGCGATTGCCGTTTCAATGAAACGTAAAATTGTTATCGCTGGAAAATCAATGGAAGCCAACGTTAAAACTTCTCGTCGTTTAAATTATTTAAATATTGACGATCGTTCTTTTGTTTCAATTAAAGAAATCGATAATTATAAGGATGAAGAAATTTGTGTCATCTTAACTGGTTCGCAAGGGGAAGAACACGCAGCTTTAAATGTAATGGCTAATGGAGAACATTCGCGCATTACATTAAAACCTACAGATACTATTATCCTTTCATCTAACCCAATTCCAGGAAATTATATGCAAGTTGAAAAGATGATTAATAAACTTTACCGTTTAGGTGTAACTGTTTGTGAAAACTCTGGAGATAAAAAAATTCACTCCTCGGGTCATGCGACAAGAAGTGAACAACAATTGATGATCCAAGCGGTAAATCCTGATTATCTTTTCCCGATCCACGGTGAACATAAGATGTTAAAGGGTATTAAACAAAACGCTGTGGATTTAGGATTTGATCCTGATAAAGTTATTGTAGCAACTAACGGTGAGCGTTTAATGTTGCTAAACGGTGTTTTATCTGCCACTAACGAATTTTTAGATGCTACACCCAACTATATTAACGGTGCTGACGTTTCATCACACTTTAATGAACTTTTAACACAACGAAATATTTTATCTAGTGATGGTATTGTTAATTTAGTTGTTTGCATTAACAAAAACAAAGTCACAACTAGCCCAACAATTAGTACACGTGGATGCTTCTTTGCTAAAGAATCAGTTAATTTAGTTAATAAGTTAACTAATACAATTAAAGAAAAAACAAATGCATTACTAGCTAAAAACGAATCACTAGATAATATTCGTCAAGAACTAGTTAAAGAAGTTAAATCAATTGTTTGATTATGAAGAAAGAAAAATCCATTAATTGATGTTAATTTAATTAACAACGATATTTTTGTGAAAAAAATTAAAAATAGAAACTACATTAATCCAGTAGAAGCAAGTAAAGAAAAAACTGAAGCCGAAGCAAATTAAGAAAGAAAAAAACGCCTATTAAAGGCGTTTTTTATATTTTAACCTGTCTTTTAATATTTATACTATAGCCACTGATATAAAGATTAAAAGAACACAGTTAGTAGAAAATAACAAACCGTTTTTAGTATTATTAAGATTCTACATACATTATTATATTACGCGCAAAGCAATTCGAAAATTTTTTTATTTTTTTAGCACTCGAGGTTGCTATCTGCTAAAATTGTGTTATAATTTAGTATAGTTTAATCAAAGGAGAATACAAATTATGGCTAAAGAAATAATTTTAGGAATTGATTTAGGTACAACCAATTCATGTGTGGCAGTCTACCGTGATAACACCCCATCAGTTATCGAAACACCCGAAGGAAAGCGAACAGTTCCTTCTGTCGTTTCATTTAAAAAAGGTGAAGTTATTATTGGGGACGCTGCAAAGCGTCAACAAATTACTAACCCAAACACAATCTCATCAGTAAAGAGATTTATGGGTACTGATAAAAAAATTAAAATTGTTGATAAAGAATATACACCAGAAGAAATTTCTGCGAAAATTTTATCTTATATTAAAGAATATGCTGAAAAGAAATTAGGAACAACTGTTAAAAAAGCAGTGATTACAGTGCCAGCATACTTCAACGACGCACAACGTCAAGCAACAAAAAATGCCGGTGTAATTGCTGGTCTTGAAGTTGCGCGGATCATTAACGAACCAACCGCAGCAGCTCTTGCTTATGGTATCGAAAAATTAGATAAAGAACAAAAGGTTCTTGTTTTCGACTTAGGTGGGGGGACATTTGACGTTTCTATTCTAGATATGGCTGATGGAACATTCGAAGTTTTATCAACATCTGGTGATAACGAACTAGGTGGGGATGATTTTGATGACGTCGTAATTAACTGATTATTAAAATCAATCATCGAAGACCACAACATTGATTTAACTAATAACACAATGGCAAAACAACGTTTAAAAGATGCGGCTGAAAAAGCTAAAATTGAATTGTCTGGTGTTAATTCAACATTAATTTCATTACCTTTCATTGCAATGGATGAAAACCAAAACCCAGTAAACTTTGAACGTGAATTAAACCGTGCAACTTTTGATAAATTAACAGCTCATTTAATTGAACGCCTAAAAAAACCAGTTTTAGATGCTATTAAAGAATCAAAAATCGGTTTAAACGAAATTGATCAAGTTTTACTTGTTGGTGGTTCAACAAGAATTCCAGCAGTACAAAAATTAGTTGCTGAATTAACAAATAAAGAACCAAACCGTTCATTAAACCCAGATGAAGTTGTTGCTATTGGAGCAAGTATTCAAGGTGGGGTTTTAGCTGGTGATATTGATGATATTTTATTACTAGACGTAACACCACTTACTCTATCAATTGAAACAATGGGTGGGGTAGCAACTCCATTAATTCCAAGAAACACAAAAATCCCTGTTTCTAAATCACAAGTTTTCTCAACTGCTGCTGATAACCAACCATCTGTTGATGTTCGTGTTTTCCAAGGTGAACGTCCAATGGCTGCTGATAATAAATTCTTAGGTCAATTCGAACTTTCAGGTATTGATCCAGCTCCACGTGGAACTCCTCAAATTGAAATTAAATTCAGTATTGACGCAAACGGAATTATTACAGTTACTGCGAAGGATTTAAAAACACAAAAAGAAACAATGACAACAATTAAAGATGCTCAAGGTTTAAGTGAAGAAGAAATCCAAAGAATGGTTAAAGAAGCTGAAGATAACAAAGAAAAAGACGCGAAGATTAAAAAAGAAAAAGAATTAATCAACGAAGCTGACGCTTTAATTAACCAATTAGAAACAATTACTAAAGACGAAAAATTCCCAGCTGATCAAAAAGCTAAATTTGAAGAAGAAATTGCAAGTCTAAAGAAATATAAAGACGCTGAAGATTTTGAAAACCTTGAAAAGAAGGTTAATGAAATGAAAACATTAATTAACCAAGCAATGCAATTTGCTCAACAAGCAGGTCAATCGCAAGGTAAAGCAAAAGACGAAGACGTTACCGAAGCGAAAGTTAACGAACCAGAAGATAAAAAATAGTTAATTAAAATGTTTCCTATTAGAGGGAACATTTTTTTGTCTATAATTATAAAGATAGACTATAAAAAGGTGATCATATGAAGTTATTCGATTCCTATACTAATACACTTGTTGACTTTGACGAAAACGAAATCAGCATTTATAATTGTGGCCCAACAGTATATAACCACATTCATATTGGTAACGCGCGACCATTAGTAAGTATGGATGTTTTGTACCGTTTTCTTTTAGCGAAGAAAAAAAGTGTTAAATACGTGTTAAACATTACTGATATTGATGACAAAATTATTAATTATGCTCTGGCTAATAACCGTAAGGAATTAGAAGTTTCAGAAGAATATTTCCAAGCGTATTTACAAATTAAAAAACAATTAAACACATTACCAATGACCAATCCTAAAGTGTCTGATCATATGGATGATATCATTACTTATATCGAAACTTTATTACAACAAGATAAAGCTTATGTTGTCGGTGATGATATTTATTTTGACACAAGTTGTGTAAGCAATTATGGTAAATTATCAAAAATCAAAGTGGAAGAAAATATCCACGGCAAACGGATTGTTAGCGTTAAGGAAAAACGCAATCCTAATGATTTTATTTTGTGAAAGAAAACTGATAAAGGTTTAGTATGAAACACGCCTTTTGGTATCGGACGACCGGGGTGACACACTGAGTGTGTTTGCTTAATTAATAAATATTTAGGTAAACAGATTAGCATTCATGGTGGCGGAATGGATTTAAAATTCCCTCACCACGAAAATGAAAATGCTCAAAATAATGCTATGTATAGCCAAAACTTAGCCCGCATTTGAATGCATTTTGGCTTAATTAATATTGATAACCAAAAAATGTCTAAGTCATTAAACAACTTCATTCTAATGAAAGATCTTTTAGAACAATATTCATACCAAGCTATACGTTGATTCTTTTATCAAACAAAATATTCACAACCTTTAAATTTCTCACACGAAATTCTCAAACAATGTGAAAATGATGTTTTAAAAATCAAACAAACATTAATTCGTTTAATCAATTTCTTTGTTCTTAGCGAATGTGAATATGCACATTTAGAAAAAAATGTTTATCTTGCTTTCGATGAACATATGGAGAATGATTTAAATTTTGCTAATATGATTAAAGTGGTTTTTGATTTGTTAAAAAATGCCAATTTATCGTTAAAAACTAAAGATTTATTACAAATTAGCGATATTTATCAACAACTTATTTACTGTTTAGATATTTTAGGTATCGAATTTACTAATGTACATACACCAGATAATATTGCACTATTAAGAAAATGACATGCTTGTGTTAAACACCAAAAATATGAAGAAGCCGATGAATTAAGAACACAATTAATCGGTCTGGGGTTATTATAGACAATGTTAAATTTTAATAAAAAAGCCTTGTATGATGCCATTAATGCCAAGGTGAGCATTCGTAAGGTATATATGGGTTCATATGACCAAAAAATTATTGATGTGCTAACAACAAACAATATTGCATATGAAATTGTTAATCGCGGATGATTTAATCGTTTTGGCAAACAATTAAACCACCAATTTCTAGCTTTTGAAACAGAGCAAGTTATTAAAAATATCAGCTTGAACGAATTCTTAGCTAGCCATAAGGATTCAAAGAGTTTAATCTTAATGCTTGATGAGGTTCAAGATCCGCACAATTTTGGTGCTATTTTAAGAAGTGCCGACTGTTTTGGAGCGCAAGCGGTTATTTATAAAAAAAATAATCAAGCAAGTATTAACGAACTAGTTATTAAAACAAGTATGGGTGCTGTTAATTATTTAAACTTAATTTGTGTCGCTAATTTGTCTCAAAGTATTAAATTGTTACAAGAGAATGGTTATTGAGTTTACGCTAGTGCATTAAACGAACAAGCTCAAGCATATAATCAGGTAGATTATGCTAATAAATCCGTAATTATTGTTGGTAATGAAAATAAAGGCATCTCGCCTTTAGTTATCAAAAACGCTGATCAACAAGTTTATATCCCTATGAATGGACACGTGCAATCCTTAAATGTATCTGTTGCCACGGGCGTCTTGTTAGCCTATATTAGTCAATATTTGAACAAATAAAAGGTGCTTAAACAAAGACATTTTTGCTGTTTTTGTGTTTAATAAAGGTATGATGATTACGGAGGTATTGTATGTCTCATCACGTATCTTATAGTTTTGACACAGAATTACAAAAACTTTCTTTTTTAGTTTTAGCTAAAAAAATGTCTTTAAAAGAGTTTGAAAAAATTCTTCATGCCAAAGAAAAACAATTAGCCATTTTAGTCTCTAAAGAAACAGAAACAACAACTTTATTTAATTTTAAAAAGCAAATGCTTGTTTTGCAAAACGAAATAAATGATTTGAAAAACCGAATTAAAAAAATCCAAACAACAATTGAAACGTTAAATCAACAAATTCTTATTTTGCGTAACGAAGAAAACAACTAATGAATAATCATTAGTTGTTTTTTAAAAATTAATAATAATTTTTATTGCTTTTGAGTCTTTAGCGTTTTTAAAAGCTTCATATGCTTGACAAATTTGTTCGAAATCAAATTGATGAGTAATTAATTGATTAACTTGTTTTTGCATTTCGGGCAGTTTATTGTATAGTTGATCTGTCGTATTAGTATTAACTAAACCAGTGCTGACTTTGATATTTTTAATTCATAAATCCTGTAAATGAAATTCAACCGATTTTCCATGGACACCTACTACAGCTAGATGGCCCCCTACTCTAACTAATTTTTCAGCTAATAATCAGGTAGGTTGTATGCCCACAGCTTCAATCACAACATCAGCATCTGCAAACTTAAGCGACGCATGTAGTTCTTCTATTAGTTGGTCGTCAACAAGGAAGGTATGTGTAGCACCCATCTTTTTTGCCGTTGCTAAACGGTTAACATCTAAATCTAAAACGATGATTGTTCTTGGTTTATATTGTTGTGCTGTAATTAATGCACTTAGTCCAATCGGTCCGGCACCAATGATAATTACATCATCACCTTTTTTAACTTCTCCATATAACACGCCAATTTCGTGTCCAGTTGGCAAGGCATCAGATAACATCACTGCTAGGTTCAAGTCTATTTCTTCATTGATTAAATGTAAACTGTGATCAGCAAAAGGAATACGTACAAATTGAGCTTGTGTTCCATCTATCATATAACCTAATTTTCATCCCCCATCATCTTCTTGACAATGTGCATATAATTGTTTAGTACACATACTACATTTTCGACATTTACTAATGCACGAAATAATTACTTTGTCGTTCACTTTAAAGTTTTTTACTTCTGTTCCAATAGCATAAATAACTCCCACTCCTTCGTGCCCTAGTATCCGCGGTATTTGTACTTCCGGATTTTTATTATTAAGAATGCCTAAATCTGTTCCACAGATTGATGTTTTTAACATCTTCACAATTACATCAGTTGGTTTTTTGATTTCAGGCATTGGCATTTCTTGAAGTTCGATTTTGTTATTGCCTAAATAAACAAGTGCTTTATTTTTCATGACTACCTCTTTATTACTCTATAAAAAGAGTGCTTACAAGAGTTATTATAAAACAAAAACCAATTAACTTTTGTTAATTGGTTTCTTAGATTTATTTAAATTATTTTATGCTTCCTTGCGATAAATAGCTCCAACAGCAGCATTGAATTGTCCACCAAAAGCCTCGTTGCTTGAATTCCATGGCATCCCACCATCTGGATAATTGTTTGGTTGTTGTGCGTTTTGTTGGTTTTGTTGTGGTTTTGAAAAATTATAAATGAATGGTATTTTTTCGTTTTCTTTGTAGAATAAAATAATCCCTGGAGCTGTAGGTGCGTTTAGGTCAACAAGTTTTTCAGCACCTATAAAATTTTTTAAGTAGTCCATTGTTTCACGCATCAACTTAGCTTGGTTGTCAGTTCGATAAAAAACTTTTTGATTGTTGATGTCTGTGTATGATGCTTGAGGATCAAAAACATAAGAAGAGCTTGCTGTATTGGCTCAACCTTTTTCACTAATAATTGATGATTGGGCGTATTTGTTATATTCTTTTAAATAAGTTTCTTGTTGTTTAAAAACTTCTTCGTTAATAACATCAATTAGACAAACAATTTGTGGTGGATTTTTATATTCATCACTGTATTTTTCAAGATTATTTAAAACTTTTGCTAATGCTCCATCAAATGCTAAATGAGGATTGTTTTTTAATGATTCAACATGGCCAATCTTGTTAGTATCATTATCATAAATGAAGTTTGTGTGTTGTAAGTTTGCTTGCGTACCAATATATAAAATATAATTACCGTTATTAATTTTTTTTGTGCCCAAAATTAATTCATGCAATGTTGCGTTTGTATTCTTTAATGATGTTAAAGTTAACGGTTTGTTAACTTGAGTAACATCTAACACTTTAGCGTAGTTTTTTGCTTTACTGTTCAAGACAACAAAAGACGTTGTTGTTGTAACCGCTGCAACAGCTGCCAAAACTGCGGTTGTAATTAAAATACCTTTTTTCATAATTCTCCTTTTATATATGTACAAAAGTCCATTATATTATTATATTATATATAGAATAAAGTTCAAAGAATATCAAGGAATAACCATGATTAATAAAAAAACAAAAACAGTTGTCGTCGGATTGAGTGGTGGTGTTGATTCAGCTGTCAGTGCCTTGTTATTAAAACAACAAGGGTATGATGTTATCGGTTTGTTCATGACAAATTGAGATGCTAGTGTTAACCAGGAATTAAATTTTAAATCAAAACAAAAACAAGGTTGTGACAATCAAAAAGATTTGCTGGATGCAAAAAAAGTAGCAGAGCAAATAGGCATTAGATTCGAAACCATTGAATTCATTAACCAATATTGAGACAATGTCTTCCAACATTTTTTAGATGAATATCAAAATAATCGAACTCCTAATCCAGATATTTTGTGTAATCAATTTATCAAATTTGATGCGTTCCTAGAATATGCTATGAAGCATTTTGATTGTGATTATATCGCCATGGGGCACTATGCCCAAATAAAACATGACAAAGATCACTCTGTCCTTCTAAAAGCTGTTGATGAAAATAAAGATCAAACATATTTTTTATGTAATTTGAGACAAAATCAATTACAAAAGGCCTTGTTTCCAATCGGTCATTTAACAAAAAAAGAAGTTCGTCAAATTGCTTACGATAATAAAATAAATGTTTTTGATAAAAAAGATTCAACAGGTATCTGCTTTATTGGTGAGCGCAACTTTGTTGAATTTATGAATAATTATATCCCTAATCAACCTGGTGATATTATCGATATCACAACTAACAAAAAAATCGGAGAACATATCGGTACTATGTACTACACCATCGGTCAAAATAAAGGTTTACACTTAGGAGGGCAAAAGAGTAAGATGTTTGTTTGCCAAAAGGACTTGCAAAACAAAATCATTTACGTTGCCCCTAGTGAATTAGAATGAGACTATTTAATGTCAAATAAAGCGGTTATTAAAAACTGTAACTGAAACCAGAATATCCTACCTCAAATGCCGTTACAAGTTCGCTTCCGACACCGTCAAAAACTAATTGATGTTGTAAATATCGAATTTATTAAAAATGATGAAGTTGTTATCGATTACTCATATGCAAGAGCAATAACTCCAGGACAATATGCCGTCTTTTACCAAGGCGATGTTTGTCTTGGTGGTGGAGTCATTGATTGTGTCTATCAAGATAAGAAACAATTAAATTAATCGTTTGTTACTTTAAAATAACCATATTCGTTAATGTAAATAAATAATTGTTCATTAACTTTGTATTTAACATTTGGTGCTGGTTTTTGATCAACAAATATTTTTAATGGAAAGATATCATAATCAGTTGGATTTTTATTTGTAATATCAACTAATCATTCTTTGATTAGTTGATATTTTTCATTGTCTGTCAAATTAACATAAAATCCTAGAGGAAAGTGTTTATCTTTGAATTCCTGAAATTTATTTTGATAAATTTTTTGAGTTTGTTGTTCATCTTGATCGATAAAAGCTTCATCTGTGCCTTGTGAAATTTTAGGATCAATAATAACTTCAAGATTGCGTTGTTTATTAATTATCAAGAATTGATCATCTTTTAAACGGTATTGTTTATTAGCAATATCTTTCTTGTTCAAAAAAGTCATAATCCCATTGATTTTATTTTCACTTACATTCGAAATCTTATTTTCGTTTAAGAAATAAAAAAGTAAAAAGTATTGTTGTGTGTCGCTTAATTGTTTAAAGAAGTCATAGTCAAAACTTTTTTTAACTCAGTCTTGATAAGTTGTATCAATAACTATACTTTGAGCTTCATGTTCTTTGTTATATTTATTAATTTCTTTTTGAAAATTAAAAATTTTGCCATGATCTCAACTCGCAATTGTTTTTCTTACTTGATTACGTTCATAAATATCTTTAAAGTTTGTTTCATCGATAGCGTATTGAACATCATGTTCTTCACAATAACGTAAAAGTGTTGATTTACGCAATTTTAAAACAGGACGGTAAATTAAAACGTTGTTAATAATTACTCGTTCACGAATTCCATAAAATAGAGCTTTGGATTCACGTTGTTTTTGCATATAAGCTGTTTCAAGAAAATCATCTTGATTGTGAGCAACAATAACTGTATCAATGTTTTTTTCTCGAGCTATTTGAGCAAAAAAAGCGTATCGAATAGCACGGGCTTTTGCCTGGAAATTATTAATATGGCTAAACTTATCTAAAACATTGTTATCAACATGCAAAATATAACATTCGATATTGTATTTATGACAATACTCTTCAACAATTTGCATATCGTTGTCTGAGTCTTCACGCATGTGGTAATTAACATGACAAACAGCTTTTATTTGTTTGCGATACATATCTAACATTGCCATGGAATCTGGTCCACCAGATACAGCTGCAACGTAGCTTTTATGTTTAAATAAATTAATTATTCGTGCTCATAACTTTTTCAAAACTGTCACCTCTTAATCATTGCATAATTGCATTAGTAATTTTGTTCAAGACTGGTTGAATTAATGATAATTCTTCTGGTTTAAACCTTGATAAAACATAATTAGCTAAGTCTTTATGTTCTTCTTTTCCAATGCCTATACGTACCCTTTTTAATTCATTATTAGGAAAGTGTAATAAAATGTTTTTCATTCCATTTTGGCCACCAGAAGAACCTTTTAAACGCATTTTAAATTCTCCTACTTTTGTGTCCACATCATCATAAATAATTAAAACATTACTTTTTGGTATGTCAAAAAAGTTTATGAATTTACTAACGAAATCGCCTGATAAATTCATGTATGTGCTGGGTTTAGCAAAGTAAACTACTTGATTATTGATGGTAGTTTTAGTGTAATCGCCATTAAATTTATGATCAGTCATTGTTAAATTTAAATAATTTAACAAATTATCAATTGACGAAAAACCGATATTATGTCTCGTGTGATTATATTTTGATCCAGGATTCCCTAAACCAACAATTAAAATTTTTTCCATATAAAATCCTGTCGTTGTATGTTTTTTTGCTTCTGTTATATACTTTAAACTTTTTTTTATTATTTAGCAATAAAATTAACAAACGTTTCGTTAATTCAGATAATCATAAATAAAAAATGTTATTCAAGAGCAGAAACTATTAGTTATCGACGGCAATTTTGTCGATAAAAACGAGGATATCGACGGCAAAAAACATGAATTTAAAATAAAAAAGTTGTCGACACACTATCGACACGGTTATCGACAATAAACCTTTTTTATTTCTCATTTTTCTAATAATAAAGTGCGGTTTTTTGATAATTTTTTGTTTTTTAAGAGCAATTTAATAAAATCATGGTTTTTTAGCCATCGTTATCGACACGACTCTTCGACAGTTCTAGACATCAATAGGCATTAAACAGACAAGTTTATAAACATAATAAATCATCAAAAACTACGCATTTTATCGGCCTTTTAACACTTATCAACATATCGACATAGCGTATAGTAATAATAGTAATGAATAAAATATAAACATATAAAAAAGATATTAGAAAAAACATTCAAATAAAAGTTTTCTTTTTGTTGATTTTGCTTTGTTTCATAATAAAATTAATATATTGTAGATAAGCAGGGACATTATGCAATTAACAGTAAACACAAAGAAACTTATTCAAGGTATTAAATTCAACCAAACAATCGCAAACTTAAATATTACAAACCAGTTTCTAACTGGAGTATTAATCAGATTAAAAAACAACAGAATCGAAATTAAAGCAACGAATACACAACTATCTAGTTTCTTTTATATAGATAAAGAAGACTTTGAAACTGATAGTGAAGGCTTTGCGTTACTAATAAATGCAAAAATTCTTTATGGGTTAATCAACAAAGTTACTGAAGAAAAAATTATTTTGAATTTAATCGATGAGAACACATTGATTATTAAAACAAAAAAATTTGAAACACAAATTAATACAATTGACTTACAAGTTTTTCCAATTTTTGATTTAGATCTAAATAATTGCGAAGAAGTTTGTTTGCCAAAAGATGTGTTTAATGAAATAAATAATAAAATTCTTCCTGCAATCCCTAATTTAAACGGTACAGAAAAGATGTTAACGTTCGCAGGAGTGAATATTAACAGTACAACTAAGCCAAACACCTTAACTATCCTTGGAACGGATAAAATACGTGCCGCAATCCTTAACAAACCTTTTGATAAAGGCGAATATAATTTCATTATTAGTTATCAATCAATGCGTATTGCTTTAGATGTTCTCAAAAATAACATCAACAACACAGTTGAAGTTAAATTGTTTTTAAAAGACAAGAATATTATTTTCGCTTTTGATAATGCGTACTTAATTACAAAAGCAATTGAAGGAGAATATCCAAAAATTACTAGTTTGTTTGAAGTTGATGAAACAAAATGTGATTTCAAAATCGGATTATCAAAACAAAAAATTCTTGAAGCCATTGAACGTGGAATGACGATTATGACTCAAGAAAAAAAGCCAAAGATGTCTTTTGATATCAACGGCATATATGCTCAATTAAAATTCCAAACATACGAAATTGGTAATTTTAACGAAGAAATTGAAATCACTAATTATTCGAACAACGAAGTGTCAATTAAAATTAATCCCGTCATCCTGACAAACGTTTTAAAAAGTTTTATGAATGATGAAATTATCTTAATCAAAGAAGTTAATAAAAATATAATTGTTTTTATTGACGAAAACGATCCTGACTTCAGACAAATCATCTCATTAATCAAGGAATAATATATATTTATATATATTAGCTTTTACATGTTATAATAAAGAGTATATT
Source organism: Ureaplasma miroungigenitalium (assembly GCF_025780085.1). Taxonomy (GTDB): domain Bacteria; phylum Bacillota_I; class Bacilli_A; order Mycoplasmatales; family Mycoplasmoidaceae; genus Ureaplasma; species Ureaplasma miroungigenitalium. The sequence goes on from NZ_JAOXHL010000001.1 coordinate 401,001, forward strand.
AAATATATATTTTTTGTTATCTAGAAGAATACTTTTCATGAAAAAAATTTTAATTACTACGGAATACATCACACTTGGCCAATTTTTAAAATTAGCAAATGTAATTAGCTCGGGTTCGCAAGCTAAATTTTTTTTGTTATCTAACAATATACTTGTTAACGATACTTTTGAAAATCGCCGTGGGCGTAAACTTTATCATGACGATAAAATTAAGATTCAAGATGAAATTTTTCAAATAGTTCAACAAAATAAAGATAACTAAAGAGTCAGGAGCAAATTATGACTGATGACAAACAAAAAAAATCAGATTATACATCTTCGAGCATTAAGGTTCTAGAAGGTCTTGAGGCTGTCCGAAAACGTCCTGGGATGTATATCGGAAGTACACAATCAGAAGGGTTACATCATTTAATTTGAGAAATTGTTGATAACTCAATCGATGAGGCAATGGGAGGTTATGCAAGTTTTGTTCGCGTAACCATCACAAAAGATAATCAAATTCGTGTTGAAGATGATGGTCGGGGAATTCCGGTAGGTATCCACGAGAAAACGGGTCGTTCTGGTGTAGAAACAGTTTTAACTGTTCTTCATGCTGGGGGGAAATTCGATAACGATGCATATAAAATGTCCGGAGGATTACATGGTGTTGGTGCATCATGTGTTAACGCTTTAAGTGAAACGTTTGAAGTATGAGTAAATAAAAACCACAGCGTACACTATGTTAAATTTATTAACGGTGGTCATGCTGAAGCTCCATTACGTGTAATTGCTGAAAACGATGAAAAAGAACATGGTACAACAATTCAGTTCTACCCAGACTTTTCAATTATGGAAAAAAACGACTGAGATGAAATGAAAATCACGAGTCGTTTACGTCAATTAGCGTATTTAAATAAAGGGATTCGAATTCAATTTGAATCAGAAATTACAAACGCCAAAGAAGAATGATTGTTTGAAGGTGGTTTAGTTGAATATATTCATGATCTAAACGAACAAAAAACACCACTTTTTGAAACAGTAATTTTTGGTGAAGAAGAACGTAATGTAAAGGCACACAATGGTGACCAAACTTATGACGTAATTTGTGATTTGGCCTTCCAATATAGTAACTGCTATACATCTTCAGTTCACTCTTTCTGTAATAACATAAATACTACTGAAGGTGGTACACACGAAGAGGGTTTTAAATTAGCCATTCTAAGAATTATCAACCGTTATGCAATTGATAAAAAATTAATTAAGGAAGATGAAAAATTCACAAAAGACGATGTTGTTGAAGGGTTAACAGCCATCATTTCGATAAAACATCCTAATCCACAATACGAGGGTCAAACCAAAAAGAAATTAGGAAATAGTGAAGTTCGTCCGTTTGTTAATGATGTAACATCAGTTGTTTTCGAGAAATTCCTAAACGAAAATCCTGATGAAGCTAAAATTATTATTAACAAGGCTAAAATTGCAGCTGAATCACGTCGTCGTTCAAACGAAGCGCGTGAGGCTACTAGACGTAAATCACCTTTTGAATCAAGTTCATTGCCAGGTAAATTAGCGGACTGCTCAAATCGTGATTCATCAGTTACTGAATTATACATTGTCGAAGGGGATTCAGCCGGCGGTTCTGCTAAAACGGGTCGTGAACGCGAATACCAAGCAATCTTACCTTTGAAAGGTAAAATCATTAACGTTGAAAAAGCAAAAATAGAAAAGATTTTTGCTAATGAAGAAATTCAAAACATGATTACAGCCATTGGTGCGGGAATTGGTTCAGAGTTCAATTACGAAAAACTACGTTATAACAAAATTATTATTATGACCGATGCCGATGTGGATGGTTCACATATTAGAATTTTATTATTAACATTCTTTTATCGATACATGTTGGAATTGGTACAAAAAGGCAACATTTACATTGCCCAACCACCATTATATAAAGTAAGTTTTGGTAAAAAAGTTCTTTATGCATATACTGAAAAAGAATTACAAGAAATTAGAGAAACTGCTGGAAATGTACGTTTAAACTTACAACGTTATAAAGGGTTAGGTGAAATGAATCCAGAACAATTGTGAGAAACAACAATGGATCCTCAACACCGTATGTTACTAAAAGTCGATGTTGAAGATGCAGCAGAAGCAGATAAAACATTCTCTTTATTAATGGGTGATGATGTTTTACCAAGAAAAGACTTCATTGCTAAAAACGCAAAATACGCGAAGAATATTGATGCTTAGATAGAGGGGGTTAACAATGAAAAAAAGTAAAAAAAGTCGTTTAACAACCGAACAAATTAAAGAACAATTATCAGTCTCAAAAATTATTGACCACGAAATTGTTAAAGAAGTAAAAACTTCATTTTTAGATTATGCGATGTCAGTTATTATTTCGCGAGCATTACCTGACGTGCGTGACGGTCTAAAACCTGTTCACCGTCGTGCTTTATATGCGGCCTATGAAAATGGGATGACACACGATAAGCCATATAAAAAGTCTGCTCGATGAGTCGGGGATGTAATTGGTAAGTACCACCCACACGGGGATAGTGCTGTTTATTCTACAATCGTTAGAATGGCACAAGAGTTTTCACTGCGTTATTTACTAGTAGATGGTCATGGTAACTTCGGATCAATTGATGGTGACTCACCAGCTGCAATGCGTTATACTGAAGCGCGTTTATCAAAGATTGCTAATGAACTATTAAAATACATTGATAAGGATACTGTTTTATTTGCGCCCAACTATGATGGTTCTGAAAGTGAACCAACAGTTTTACCTTCAGGATTTCCTAACTTATTAGTTAACGGAACAACCGGAATTGCTGTTGGGATGGCAACTAATATGCCTCCTCATAACTTAACAGAAGTTTGTGAAGGGATTAAATTATATGCACGTAATCATGATGTTAGTATCGATGAATTAAAAGAAGTTATTAAAGGTCCAGACTTCCCAACTGGTGGACTAATTTATGGTGACCAAGGGATTAATGACTACTTTACTACTGGACGTGGTTCAGTAACAATGCGTAGTACATATGAAATCGAAGAACTAAATCATGGAAAGCAAGCGATTATTGTAACTGAAATTCCATATATGGTAAACAAGCAAACATTAATTGAAAAAATTGTTGAACTTGTAACTAATAAAGAAATCGATGAAATTTCTGACTTACGTGATGAATCTTCACGGGATGGAATTCGAATTGTAATTGAATTAAAACGTGATGTTATTCCAGAAGTTTTAATAAATAAATTATTTAAACAAACACCATTACAAACTAATTTTGCTGTTAATAATTTAGCATTAGTTAACAACGAACCGAAAGTCTTAAATTTATACGATTTAATCAAATATTATTTTGAACACCAAATTGAAGTTTTAGTTCGTCGTACTAACTTTGACTTAAATAAAGCTAAGGACAGAATTCACATCGTTGAAGGTTTAGTTATTGCTGTTAATAATATAGACGAAGTAGTTCGTATTATTAAACAATCAGGTGATGACGAAATTGCAATGAAAACATTGCAATCAACATTCTCATTAACTGAAATCCAAGCTAAAGCGATTTTAGAAATGAAATTACGTTCATTAACTGGTTTAAATATCGATAAACTAAAAAATGAACATGCAGAATTATTAGCTATCATCGCAGACTTAGAAGATATCCTAAGCAACTACGATCGTCAAGTTAATATCATCGTTGAATATCTTGATTACTTAATTGAAAAATTCGGTGATGAAAGAAGAAGTGAGATTGTTTATGGAATTAGTTCATCCATTGATGATGAAGATTTGATTCCTCAAGAAGACATTGTTATTACAATGTCAAAACGTGGTTATTTCAAACGTTTAGCTGTTGATACATATAAAGCTCAACGTCGTGGCGGTGTCGGAGTTATTGGTACTAAGACATATGATGACGATGATGTTGAAAAAATATTAATTGCTAATACACACGTCGACATTTTATTGTTCTCAGATTACGGTAAGATTTATCGTATCAGAGGGCATGAAATTCCTTTAGGATCAAGAACAGCTAAAGGGGTTATGGCCCTAAACTTCTTACAATTAGAAAAAACAGAAAGAATTCTTACGTTTATTGCGATAGACAATTATGACGAAGGTTCATTAGTTTTCACCACACTTAATGGAATTGTTAAACAAACAGATTTAAAAGAATTTGTTAACATCCCATCAAAAGGTAAAATTGCAATTAAATTGCGTGAAAATGACCGATTAGTTTCTGTATTGCAAGCAACTACAGATGATAATTTATTTATCGCAGCAAGCAACGGAAAAGTTGTTCAATTCAGTTTAGATAAGGTACGTCAAATGGGACGGAATGCAGCTGGTGTTAAAGGAATCAACATTGCTGAAAAAGAATTTGTTCTTGGTTCTGGACTATTATCACAAGGTGATTATGTTTTAGCAATAGGTGCTCATGGTATTGGTAAATTAACGAGTGTGGATAACTATTCACTAACTAACCGTGGAGCAAAAGGTGTTTTAACACTGAATGTTAATAAAAAAACTGGCCCACTTGTAGCTATTAAATTAGTAAATAGTGACGAAGAATTGTTAATTATTACGAGCGCTAACAAAGTAATTCGAATCGCAATATCAAGTATTAGCGTACAATCTCGAAACACTTCAGGAGTTAAACTGATTAACTTAGACCAAGATAAGAATGAAGTTATTAGATCTGTTACAGTCTTTAAAAAGAGTGATGAAGAACTAATTGACGAAAATTACGAAACAGCAAATATCGACGAACAACCGTCAGAAAATGAAGTAAAATAAAAACAAACAAAGAAAAAATTAAACAAGAACTATTTATAGTTGTGTTTATTTTTTGTATATTGGAGTTAAAAATGAACATAGTTAACAAAAATGCTAATCGTAATTACTTTATAGAAGATACAATTGAGGCTGGGATTAGTTTATTAGGGAGTGAAGTAAAATCTTTAATTAATAATGATGCATCTATAAACGAAGCATATATTATGATTCGTGAGAACGAAGTTTATATTTACCAAATGCATATTGCCTCATATAATTTTGCACATCATAAACAACACGACCCACTACGCAAACGTAAATTATTACTGCACAAAAATGAAATTATTAAATTTGCACATTGACAAAAAACACAAAGAATCAACTTAATTCCAATGAAGTTATTTTTTAAGAATAATAAGATAAAACTATTAGTTGGAATTGGAAAGGGGAAAAAGTTATGAGACAAACGAACGGATTTGAAAAATCGAACCCAAAACTTGGAAATAAAAAAACAAATAAATTCGCTTTAATTTGATGCACGCTCAATAAAAAAGGTCGCTTTTTAATTGTCTTAATCTTAATTTTAAACTTGATACAAGTATCAGCAATGGTTGTTTCACCGATTATTATGAAACAAATGCAAAATAGCTTCAATCCTACTTTAGAAGATTATGGCCAAAGCTTATTAGTAAAGAACTGCTTAATTATGTTTGGCGTTTTAGTCATTTGAGCAGTACTTGCACTTGTTGGCAACTATTTGTCTGTCTTAGTCGACGTTTTATTGATGCGAAGCTTACAAAAAACGATTTTATCTAAAACACTAAGCCTAACAAAAGCGGATGACGGTTATTTTAACCAAGATAAAATATTGACAATTACAACAAACGATACTTTACAAATTCAAGAAGGTATTCGTGCTTTGACACGTGGACTTCTAATTGGAATTGTTTACATTATCGGTGGTTTTATTGCGCTGGTTGTATTAAGTCAAGAAACATATAGTGTATATATTACTATTTTAGCTTTTATGATCTTAGTCTTCGGGATTGAATTCGTATTTGTTAAATCCTTACGAACAAATTTTAGAAAAATGACCAAGGGAAATGATGCGGTTATTGCACTAACTAACGATTACACAAATGGTTATCGAACAATCAAAACTTTCTTATTGCAAAGTTTCTTTTTGAATGATTTAGTTAAACAATGAAAAAATTATCAAAAAGTATCGCAAAAGGCCTTTGCCATTCTGTTTACTTTAATTGTTGTGATTAGTCAATTATCTTTCATTATTCAACCGATCATTTTATTAATTATGTTTTATAGCAATCCAAAAATTGCTAATGCAAACGTTTTCCCAATTTTCCAAGCAGTTAATATTTTTGTTTTAGGGATATTTATTACTTCTGGATCATTATCATTGTTTTTAAAAACGATTATTAACTTTAATCGGGTAACTCAATTTTTAGCTTATCAACCCCAAATTTCTTATACTGGTCAAGATAAGACAGAAACTAATGACATCGTTTTCGATAATGTAAGTTTTAAATTTGCTAACCAAGATAGCTATGCGTTAAAAAATATTTCATTCACCCTGGGACACGATCAGACATTAGGAATTATCGGTAAAACTGGTAGTGGTAAAACAGTTTTATTAGATTTATTAACACACCAATTACAACCAACGAGCGGTAGAATATTCGTTGACAAAAAGAACTTAAAAGATATTGATATTAACCATTGAAAACAACAATATTCATTGTGCGAATCGCGACCTACTTTAATTAATGATACGATTGCAAACAACATTTATATCAACCAAAAAACATATGATAAACAAGAATTAGTTCAAAATTTAAAAATTGCGCAAGCATATGATTTTGTAAATAACTTAGAAGATAAAGAACAAACAATAATTAATACTAAAGGAACAAATTTTTCGGGTGGGCAAAAACAACGGATTGCTCTATGTCGAGCTATTAGTAAAAAAGCACCTTTATTGATTATTGACGACGCAACAAGTGCTTTAGACGTTCTAACAGAAAAAGCGTTTATGAACGACCTTAAGAAACTAGATAGTTTTCAACAAAAGATTATTGTATCGCAACGAATTAACAACATTAAAAATTGCGATCACATTTTAGTTTTAGATAATGGTGAATTAATTAGTCAAGGAAATAATGAGACATTATTAAATACATGTTCTTTTTATAAAAACATTTACGAAACACAGATTGATCGGATGGTAGATGATTATGAATAGTCGACAGATGAATAAAATTCTATGTAGGTTTTATTTAAAAGATTTTCGAAAATATTTCTTATCGATTTCTTTTTTAACCTTATTTTTTGTTATTAGTTATGTTGCCGCTTCATATTTAATGCAACTAGCGACAACAAAATACGGTTTGAATGAAACCAACAACTTTTTAATGTATTTTGGTCTAACGATTGCAGGGTATGTATTGATGGGGCTATTTAATTTAGGGATTACACAAACATCAAACAAAGTAGCTCATAAAATTGAGATTAATCTGGCCATGACAATTAACCAAAAATTAAAAACAATGAGTATTAGTTTTTTTGAACAAAATAAACCTGGTGAATTGTATACAAAAGCACTAACAGACCCGCAAATTATTAAGAATGCACTAACAACATACTATGAAAAAATAAATGTCTTAGTAATTGGTGGAATTGGTTTTGGGATTGCTTTATTAGTTATTAATCCCTACGTTGTTTTAATTGCACTTGCGGTTTATTTAATTGTTATGATTCCTTCATTTGTAATCGTTAAAAAAGCCTATTTTTATAAAACAAAAACTCGGAAAGTAACTGGAGAAATTAATGATTACGTTGAAGAATTAATTCGAACACGAAAGACAATTAGTGAGTTTGATGCTCAAGAACAATTTATTGGTAAGTATGATGAAAAGATTGATAACATGAAAAAAACATGAATCAAGTCAGAATTTCTAAGTATTATACCTTTCCCTTTAAGTGAAACTGCAAGTTGTGTGATGGGTGTTGTGATTGCATTTAGTTATTTACTTTTTACTATTCACCACGTCCACTTACCATCAGGGTTTATGAGTAATTTCATAACTCAAGAGGTTAGCAATCAACTTATCGAAGTTCCAAACTTCGCACCATTAATCACTTTGTCATTTAGTTCTGTTTTATGCGGTCAATATGTTACTGACCTAGTTCAACAAACACCAACCACATTAGCTGGTAAGTCAGCATTGGTTAAGATTTATGAATTATTAAGTGCACCAAGCGAAAAGGATGGTCACGAAAAACTGAGAATCGATGCAACAAACGGTATCGATATTCAATTGAAGGATGTAACCTTCCAATATAATAAAGATGTGATTTTAGAAAACATCAGTTTACATATTCCAAAAAATAAAACAACTGCTATTATCGGTCCGACTGGTTCAGGTAAAACAACACTTGCTAGTTTAATTATGCGTTTTTATGATTTCCAAAAAGGTGAAATTTTCTTTAACGATGTAGCGATTAAAGATAAAACACGTGATAGTGTTCGTAGTTACTTAACATCAGTTTTACAAGAGCCATATTTGTTTAAGAAATCTATTTATGATAATTTCTTTATGGTTAATAAAACTGTGACTAAAGAACGCATTTATGAAGTTTGTAAAATGGTTGGTATTCATGATACAATTATGCAGCTGGATGATCAATACAACACCATTATGGACGAAAAACATGGTTTATCAAATGGTCAAAAACAATTAATTACAATTGCTCGTGCGATGATTAAAGATGCACCAGTAGTTGTTTTAGATGAGGCGACATCAAATGTTGATGTTCATACAGAACAGCAAATTCAAAAAGCGATGAAGAAATTAATCGCAAACAAAACATCGATTGTAATTGCACACCGTTTATCAACAATTGTTGAAGCGGACCAAATTGTTATGTTAAATGATAAAAAAATTGTAGCTATAGGCCGTCACCACGACCTATTGAAAACAAACGAATCATATAAAAAACTATTTAATAATAATTAGAAAAAAAATAAAAAATAATTTTAAAAAACTTGCTTTTTAAAATTAAATACACTATAATAATATGGTGTATTGGAAGTATAGCTCAGCTGGTTAGAGCACACCCCTGATAAGGGTGAGGTCGATGGTTCGAGTCCATTTACTTCCACCATGGGGACGTAGCTCAATTGATAGAGCACCTGATTTGCACTCAGGAGGTCGAGGGTTTGACCCCCTTCGTCTCCACCATTAAAATTCAATCTAGCGCAAGCTAGATTTTTTTGTCCCTTTGACTAAAAAACGAAACGATTATATGAGAAGCGAACAAGAAAAAAACTATAGCTTTGCTATAGTTTTTATTATTATAGTTTTAAAGGAATCTAACTAATTCAAAATCGATTTTACGTGTTACCTTGTTAGCTCCAATAACTTTAACAATCACCCGTTTACCAACGGTAATAATGGTTTGTGTTTTTTCACCAACTAATGTGTTATTTTCTTTAACATAGTTATAGAAATCATTCTTAAGTGATTTAACGGATATTAAACCTTCAATTGTGTTATCTAATTCCACAAAACAACCAAATGTATTAACTGAAGAAATAACCCCTTCAAACTCGCTGTTTAAGTGTTCTGACATGTATTCAGCAAACTTCATGCTGTTAACATCTCGCTCAGTTCGAACTGCTACAACTTCTTTCTCATTACATTGATCACAAATATTTTTTAAATTATTCATTAATTCTATTCTTTGGTGATCTGTATATGCTTGTGGATCAAAAATGAATGATCATAATATACGGTGCACAATTAAATCAGAATAACGACGAATAGGTGAAGTAAAGTGGGTGTAGTGTTCAGATGCTAAACCAAAGTGACCAATATTATTTACAGAATAGGCAGCCTTTTCCATTGAACGCAATAATAATTTATTGACCAATGTTAAATTGTAATGATTAGCATTGTTGTCTAACCAATTTGAAATAGTTTTTTCATCGACATTTAAGAAATCTTCGTTAATTTTAAAGCCTAATTTTTTAGCCTCAACAGCAAACATTTCTAATTTTTTTATTTGTGGCCGGTCGTGTGTTCGATAAATAAAATGCAGTGGCGTTTTAATATTTGAAAGCAAGTAATCGCTAGCCTTTGGTATTGATTTTGGATTTTCTTGGTAACTAATTTGTTTATCAACAAAACGCGTTACAGCTTCGTTTGCAGCCACCATAAAATCTTCAATCATCATTTGAGCTGTTTTTTGTTGTTTAACTTGAATTTCGACGATTTTATTATCTTTATCTAAAATAATTTTTGGTTCTTTAATATCGAAATTAACATAACCGTCACGAGATTTTTTAGCACGAAGGATTTCATGCAACTCTTTTGCTTCGCGCAGCATTTGGTGTACGGAAATTACATAGTTTGGTAATTTACTTTTCTTTTCAAAGAAATCATTAACCTCGTCATAAGACATTTGGTATTTACTAGTAATGACAGAAGGATATACATCTTCAAAAACGACCTGTCCGTCTTCACTAATAATCATGTCACATGTGACAGCCATTCTTTGAACATTAGGGTTTAATGAACATATATTATTTGATAAATTATGGGGTAACATTGGTATTACCCGATCAACCAAGTAAACTGATGTACTTCGTTCGAAGGCGTTTTTATCTAAAGCACTATCTGGTTGTACATAATATGAAACATCTGCAATACTAACTCCTAAGAAATAAAATTGTTTACCATTTACTCCTTTTGGTAGTTTTTGAACAAAAACAGCATCGTCAATATCTTTAGAACCTGCGGGATCAATTGATACTATTTCACGTTCATTTAGAAAACGACGAATTTTTTGTTGGTGTTCATCTAATACAAAATTAGCTTTGTTAGCTATTTCTTCAGCTTGCGGATCAAATTCGGGTTTAATGTTGTTATCGTAAACGATAGATAAGATATCAACCCCAATATCATTTTGGTGTCCAAGAACTAATTCGACTGATGCATATGCGTTTTGTAAATCACGCTTATATACATGAAATAAAATTTTGTGGCCAGTAACTAACCCTGGGTATTTATCAAGGATAATAGTTAAATAAAAAGAAGGATCATCACAAGATACGTTTAATGTTTTGCCATCGAAATTAACTACTCCGACGTAATAATCTTTAGCATGTTCGATAACAGAAACAATCGCTGCATCAAAAAGGCCGGCACGTTTTGGTTCTTTTTTTAATAATGCAAATTCAACACGATCTTTTTTTAAAGCACCATTCAGGTATTTTTTATTAACGTAATAATCAACTTCTTCATCTTCAACACGAACGAAACCGTCGCCTTTTGAATTGATTGATAATACACCAACCATTTTTTTAGATAAATCAACTTCATAATCACCATAGCTGTAAACTAGATAATTATTTTCTAGGCGTTTGACACTAGAATCAGCCACTAATTGGCTAACAGTTTGATAAAAATGATCTTTTTTAAAATCGTTATTTGCTTTTAATATTTTTTTAAGTAGGATTCCAGGTGGGATAGGTTTATAGTTTTCTTTTTCTAATTGGTTTAAAATTAGGGTTCGTAATGTCTTATTATCCATTATGAATGACTAGTTGCCCGATAAATAATAACTATTAAAATTAATGTAATAGTAATGAAAAACATGAAGACCTGAAAACCCTTCATTCAACCACGATCCTTGGTTTTTTGAAAGATTTCTAAATCTTGACCATTTAGACTTGATAGACCACCGGTAGCAGATGTTCTTGACAATAATAAACCAATAATTAATGCCAAAATACTTAAAAGTATTAAAGTAATTGTTAATCCCATAATAGCTCCTTGAACACTATATTCTTAAATTATAACAAATAAAAACCATAACAATAAAGTTACGGTTTTTTATTTATTCATTAATATATCTTATTTTTTAGAAATTTCTTTAATGTATTCATCATATCCAATTAAACAAGCATCTTGAGAGTATTTTTTATCTGCTCCTGTTGGTTCAACACGATCTTGTTCACGGAAACGACGTGAAGTATAAGCGATGTTAGAAAGTAATTCTGGATATTCTTTTCAGTTTTCTTTTTGCATAATATTTCCTTGTTTTGATAAGTTATGCATTCCAGAAGTCATTGTATTAACATTTTGGTCGTAAATAATTTTTAAGTATGTATTCTTTAATTCTTCTACTTTTTCAGTTCCTGCTATTTCACCGAAACGTGGAAGACCTTTAATTCATTGTCCAGATGTTTCAATTAAATAATTAATACCAGTTGGTCGGTCATGACCTGAAGTACTTAATGAACCTTTAACAAAAAGATTTGGACGTACACCTAATGTAATTGCTTGATCTAATGAGTGAACACTTGTTACTCAGAAATTAATATCTGTGCCATCTTTACGGTGTTTCTTATAAGGACTCTTACCTTCTTTAAAGACTTTTTTATTTTCACTATTGACCATTAAATCATCTTCAGTGAATAAAGGTAGTGGGTTTTGGTTAACTTTGAATTTTTCTTTAGCGATTAAACCATCTAATTCAGCTTTTGGCATTCCGAATAATTTTGAATATTCACGTAATAATCAATGCATTCCAATTACACCATAAGTTGCAATTCAACCAGAACGTCCCATAAAGTGAATGTTGTCAGTTGAACCTTTAACTAAACGAGCTGGCAAGAAATTTTCAGTTTTAGCTAATTGTTGTTCATAAGATTCTCCTAACTCATTTGTATACTTATCTGTTTTTTCTCCATCATTATATACATAAATTAAATGATCAAAACTATCAGAGAAAGAACCGATGATTTGGTTAATAGCTTTATTTTGAACGTCAACTTCACCATATGAAGCTTTTCATCCGAAAGAATATCAGTCATCTAATAAATCAGTACCTTCTTCAAGTTTTGGAGTAGGGAATTTAAGTCCTAAACCAGGTAATTCAGCATAATCTGGAGAAGTATATAATAATGAGTTTTCTGTTGGTTGTAATAAACCAAATGAATTCATATTACTTACATCTAAATCAGATGGTCCACCACGTGTTGTGAAACCAACTGTTGTATTACTTTCACGAAGTTTTTTTCAGAAAGGTGAATTTGCATACATCTTAATATCTTCTTTTAGAAGATTAATTTGTTTTTCCGCTTCTAAAGCAAATGTTGCTTCGTGTTCACCTTTGTCAATTAATGGTTTGAAAGTTGAAGATTTGTTTAAATCAATTGCTTTATCTAAATCAGCAGCAATTGATCTTAGTTGTGCAAAAGGAGAGTTTCATCAACCACGTCATAAAACTTCCATTTGTCCGTTATCTTCGTTTTTTCCTTCTTTAGTTAAAATTTTGTGGATTATTTTTGATCTTCCAGTTAGACTATTTAGCACATCTTTTTTGTGTTTATCATCTTCACTAGTTTTTGAACAACTTGCAGCAACAGCAGCAACAGCAGCAATAGCTGAAACGGCTGCGAAACCTGAAAGCATCCCAAATAATACTTTTCTTTTATTAAATGTCATAAGAGACTCCTTTAATATATACAATATACCCAGATTATATTTTTTTAACTATTTTTTTACTTTGTTTTAGCAAACTTTTTTGACTCAAAAATAAGAAAAAAAACGAAAAGTTCCGAAAATTTTTCGTTTTTTATAAAAATATCAAAAATTTAGCAAAAAAATAAAACTACAACGGATTGCAGTTTTATAGAGTTTTTTTGTTTAATTATTCTTTTTTAGAGATTAAAATGATGAAGTAAGGTGAGATTAACAATGGAACAGCTAAGTTAACTCATTGTTCAGGAACATTGATAACTAAGAATAAGAAGCCAAAGGCTGCCATATAGAATGTTGCACCTAAAGAACTTGAAGTAATCATCCCTGTTTTATAATTGTGTTTGTTAATTCCACGAGCAATATTTCCGGCTACTAAACCTACGAATACTAAGTTACCATTTAATGAATAACTTGCCCCCACCATTAAACAGATGGCAATTAAAGTGGCAAAGGATACCAAGTTAACTTTAATACCTAATTGACTAGCGATTTGTTGATTTGCAACAATAATTTTAATCTTGTTTGAAAGGATAGCAACAATGAAGATTCCGAAGATAATTAGTCCTAATGAGATGTAGAATGTCTTCATAAAATCCCCACCACCAACACCGACTGTACCGAATGAAAGGTTAGAAATTAGGATACGTCCTAATTCATGTAAGTGTTGAGAAACGATTAACGCGATTGATGTTGATAAGAAGTTAACTAAAATACCAGCAATAATCATTTTCTTAAAGTTAAAGCTACTTACTTCTTTAGAAGCTACATAGTAAATAATCATCAAGATTAACGGTGATACAAAGTAAAGGAATGGTTGAAAAGCAATTACGAAATTAAACTTGTCCATACTTACAGTTTGGAAACCGATCATTTGCACGAAAATCATCAAACCGAGTAAATTAATATTACCGATACCTAAGATTGATGTATCACTAAAACGGTTGTTTGTTAGAGTTTGGATTAGATAACCGCTTAACCCCATACAAATCCCTGTTAACAGCAGTTTGGCCACCATAACGTGTCGAATCACTTCTTTAGGGTCAACCTTCCATCCTTGGTTTCAAAAGAAAACAATCAGGAACATAGCACTCATTATAAGAACGTTAACAGCTGTTCTTATATAACTTTTTCGATTAATAGCTTTTAAAGGGTTTTTAAATCCTCAAGCTCTATTTCATCTTTTTTTGAATTGATATTCATCTGTTTGTGTAAAATCTGGTGTTGACATAACTATTTAAGCCCCTTTCTTCTAAATAATACATATACGAATGCTGGGATAGCTAAAATAGCAATGATGATTTCACGAGATCCAGCGAAGAATTCAGCGATATAACCCGAGAAGGAAAGTACAGCTGAACCGAACAATCCCGCATATAGCATGGCTGATGGGACGTTCATACGCTTGAATAATGCTGAAATAATAACGTTAATTACCACCCCGATTAAGGCAATAATCCCAATTAACACAATTGCTGATACAGTAATAATTACTAAAGAGAAAGCAACTGTTCAATAAATTAAGTTGACGTGAATACCTAAAGACTTAGCTAAAATAAAATCTTTTTTAATAACAGTTAATTTTGAAGATAACAAGAATAAAATGATAGTGACAACCACCATTAAAATATTACTTGTTAAAAATCTAGTTAACGAAATTGGGTATGGTTTGAAACCTACATATGAATCGAAGTCACGACGTAAGTCTTCGATTTGTGAAATGACCACAATATTAATAGCTGATACAGTTGCACCAATAGCAAATGAAATTAAAATGGGTCGGAAACTAGCTCCTTGCACATTACCTTTAGTTAGCAAGAAGTTTGTTGTAATTAAAATAAAACAAAATGCTAAACCAAGTGAGTATAGAATGGCTGTTGAAGCTTGTTCTTTAATAGTAATCATATGTGTTGCTGTATTCGCCAAAATGATCATCGGTGTAAAACCAAGAGTGGTTGGACCACTTAATACATTTCTTGATGTTACAGTAATAGCGATTGAAGCGGCCGCTATACAAAAACCAACTAAAAAGTTACTAATTGGAGTAAAAGCGTATAAACCAATATCATATTGATTACCTGAGAATAACCGATTAAGGTTGTTTAGTGACTTTCCATCAAAGAAAATATTAATCACTAAAAATAAAACTCCTACAAGTACAGATAATGTAATAAAAATTATTTGTAACTTACCGTATTTCACTTTTTTCGGCTTGTTAAAAGTGTCATATTTGGGTAAGGAATATTGAAATGTTGAAGTTTCAGAAGTGTTATTCGCTGCCAAAGTAAAAATCTCCCTTCTTTGATTCATTTATTAGTTTACTAAAAACCTTTAAAAAAAACCTAAAGCAGGTACCAAAAAGGCGAAAAAAATTATCGATGAATGTAGATGAAAAGAAAAATGAATGTGTTAAAATTTAGGTATAGTTTACATTTTTAAACAAATGAGGTATATACATGAAAAAAATTAATAAAAAGTTTTTTCTATCGATGCTTGGAGGTATAGTTGTCTGCGGTTTAGCAGCAGGTGTAGCCACATCGTGCAAAAATAACAATGAATTGATCGAAGCGGTTAACGAATATAATAATTATGTAGCCCAAGTTAAGGCAACAGATTTTTATAAAAATAACGTGTCAAAGGCACAAGAAATTGACAAATTGTTTAAGGAAACAAAACAAGAAATCGACAAACACAAAAAAGATGCTGACTTTATTACTATTTTAAAAACAGAATTAACTAACCTAAAGAGCAAAATAGATCCTATGGTTAAGAAATTCAACGGTTTTGTGGAATTAAATAAAAAAGTAACCGTATCTTATAAAAACGCTAAAAATACACTATTTGCTGAAGCAAAGCTTACTGCAGAAAATTTTGAATTAGCACATCCAGAAGCTAAAGTAGCTTTTGTTAAGGCCGAAAAAGGCGATAACACCATCGTTGTTTCATATACTATTGAAAACAAAGAAAAAGAAAAATCAGAAGTGTTTACTAAAGAAATTTCATCTTCTGAATTCAAAGTTGACTTTGCAACTGTAGATAAAGGCACAAGCGTTACATATAAAAATGCGAGTGAAGTGACTTTTGCCAATGCATCATTAGAACAAAGCAATTACGAATTAAGTGTTACTGATAAAACATTTAACATCACATTTGTTAGTGCAAAAAAAGACGAAGCTAAAACAAAGATTTCTGTTGTTTATAAATTAAGCAAAAACAAGCAAGAACAAGAGTTCACAAAAGAAATTTTAGCTGATAATTTTAAAAAAGAAGAACCGAAACAAGAAAGTATCGACTTTGCAACAGCATTTAATGGTGTAAGCGTTACATATAAAAAAGCAAGCGAAGTAACTTTTGCAGACGCGTTATTAGAAGAAAATAATTACGAATTAAGCTCTACTGATCAGTCATTTTCTATCAATTTTAAAAAAGCTGAAAAAGATACAACAAACAGTAAAATTATAGTTTCTTTCACACTTACTAAAAACGAACAAGAATCAACAATTTACACTAAAGAAATTCTTGCTAACTCTTTTAAACAACAATAAGGCACAAACTTGCTTATCGATAAAAAAGAAAGCAAACAAATTTATTCAAAAAAATTAAGCGAAAAAAAGCGCAAAAACAATTAAAAATTAAAATGAACAAAAAATCATTTTAAGACCGATAAATAGCCGGTATAAATGCAAGTTAATCAGCAAGAAAAAATATTCAAAACGACAAACTTTTTGAATATTTTTTTATAAAAGTTTTTATATGCTATTATTAATATGTTTTCTTTTTTAGGGAAACATATTTTTTTATCTTTTTAAAGGAGATTTTGATGCAAAAAACAATTTTACATTTAAACAATATTTCTAAGTCTTATGATGACGGTTTTACCGCTGTACACAACTTTGATTTAGAAATAAAAAAAGGTGAATTTGTTACACTTTTAGGACCTAGTGGTTGTGGTAAAACCACCGTCCTT
This sequence comes from Ureaplasma miroungigenitalium, assembly GCF_025780085.1. Classification (GTDB taxonomy): domain Bacteria; phylum Bacillota_I; class Bacilli_A; order Mycoplasmatales; family Mycoplasmoidaceae; genus Ureaplasma; species Ureaplasma miroungigenitalium. The sequence goes on from NZ_JAOXHL010000001.1 coordinate 418,303, forward strand.
AAAATGATTGCAGGTTTTGAACAACCTACGCACGGAAAAATTTTGTATAACGGAATCGACATCAAAGACATGTCAATCCGTATGCGACCAACATCAACGGTATTCCAAGATTATGCACTTTTTCCAAATATGACTGTTGCTCAAAATATTAAATACGGCATTAAATTGATGCGAAAGCCTAAAGAAAATGTCGATCCAAAAATATATGAGGCCGCTGAAAGAGTATATCAATTAGCAAAGAAAAAAAGTCAAACCAAAATAAAAGAAATTGAGCTTAAAAAAGCAAGTTTGTATAAGGATATTAAAAAACTTGAAAAATTCTATGAAGCTAACGCTTATTTAAGTGAAATTAAAACAATGCGTAAAAACCAATACGTGGCGTATTTAGATGAATTAAAAACAAAGAAAAAGGATTTATTGGAACAAACTGACCTTGAGAATAAGGACATTCTAATCAAAGAAATAGACAAGGAAATCAGTTTATTAAAGACAAATTACGCAAAGAAAATCAGGGTAGATAAAAAGTATGATAAATTAACGTTTAAATATAATGATTTAGACTACTGAAATTCATATTGACAAATTTATCCATCAAACAAGAAAGAAGAGTTTGAAAATAAAAACATTACTCGATTATTAACAAAAGCAGAAATCAACGAAAAAGCTCGACAAATTATTGAACTGGTTGGTTTAAGCGAAAAAGTTAATAACTTTCCTAATGAATTATCAGGAGGGATGCAACAAAGAGTAGCCTTGGCTAGATCAATTGTGATTGAACCAGAAATTATTTTATTAGATGAACCATTAAGTGCTTTAGACGCAAAAGTACGACAACAACTACAAAATGAATTGAAAAAACTTCATGAAACTCTAGGAATAACATTTATTTTAGTTACTCACGACCAAGAAGAAGCACTTTCATTATCAGATAAGGTTGTTGTTATGTCTAATGGACAAATCGAACAAATTGGAACACCATCTGAAGTTTATGATTCACCTAATTCATTGTGAACTGCAAACTTTGTGGGGCGTGCCAACATCTTCAATGGTTTTTATAAAACTAAAGGTGAAGTTGTTTTTGACAATATTTCTTCAACAACTGACGTTGTTGAAGGTTTCGATGAAAATGAAGAAGTATACATTATGATTCGTCCTGAAGACTTTGACGTTGTCCCTAAAGACAAAGGTAGCATTAATGCCACTGTAGAATCAGTTCTATATAAAGGCTTGATGTGGGACATTAAATGTAGATATCAAGATATGATTATTAATGTCGAAGATATTAATAGCGTAGCAGTTGGAGACGTTGTTGGTCTTGACTGAGATGATATTGATGTACATGTAATAAAGAAGGGAGTGAATGATGAAACAACAATTGCGAAATAAACGTCGAACTTTTAGTTGGAGACATATGAAGCCAACAAAAGGTCTAATTTTAACGATTCCTTATTTTTTATTAACAATTTTATTATTCATTGTCCCTTTAGTTGTGGTTTTAGTCACAGCTTTTAAAGGTGCACAACATCCAAATGTAGGGGAAATGAATATAGCAGATAACTGAGATGTTTTGACAAAAACAATCGGTTTAAAAATTTGAAACACAATTTGAATTAGTTGTTTATCAACTTTCATTGGGTTGTTAATCGCTTTTCCGTTTACTTATTTTTTAGCAAAAGCAAAAAATATTGTTTTAAAAGTCATCGCGATTGCGTTAATTACTGCACCTATATGAATGACTATGTTGATTAAGTTGATTGGAATTAAAACCTTTTTAGACGTGTTACATGGTCATAACAACTCTACATATGGGCACTTTTATACAATCATTGGACATGTATTTATCTACATGCCATTTATGTTACTGCCATTATATACAGCTTTATCACATATGCCAAAGAACCTAGAACAAGCTAGCTATGATTTAGGACGTGGACATATTTATACTTTCTTTCACATTACCATTCCTTATGTTCGTAATGCATTAATTTCAGGAGTAACTGTGATGTTCTTATCTTGTCTGACATCAGTAGTTATTTCTGGTTTTATGAACATGTCAAACGACTCAGGATTATTAGGCGGTTTAATTTTAAACTTAGGTGAAGGGGGTATTTCTAACCCTGCGCAATTAAGTCGTGCAGCCACATTAACATTAATTATTAGTGTAGTTATTTTGGGAATGTATGTAGTCTTTTTAATTATTCCAAAACTAATTATTAAGGCTTACAAAAAAGCCCAAATCAAGAAAGGAGCATTATAATGTCATATAACTTCTTTTATAAAACACAAACAAAAAATATAAAGCAAAAATTGGCTGCCAAACAAGTCTTACAAAGTGCTGAAAACATACAAGAAAAAGACACTTTTGAACAAGTGGCGGCAATGAAAAATATTAACAAAGGACAACAAATTGTTAGTTGATTACGCCGTTTCTATATTTTCATTGTTTTAGCGGTAATCTATATTCCTCTAATCGTGATTATTTTCCTAGCTTTTACACAACCATCAATAAGAGGCAATATTACAACTGCCTTCCAATGAAATGGGGGAGAAAACTTTCTTGAATTAGCTAGTAGCCAATTTACTTCGGCGTTATTAAATTCTTTAATCATCTCTGTGATTGTAATTCCTATTTCCATTTTCCTAGGTTTAATTACCACTTTTGGTATTTGACACGCCCGATCAATTTACAAAAAAAGTGTTTTAAATACCTCAAAAACCAATATTGCGGTTCCTGATATTATTACAGGGATTTCTTTGGCTTTATTATTTACTTCCACATTTTTGCCATTAGGTATTAATTTTGGTTTTGCAACTATTGTTTTAGCCCACATTTCTTATTGCACACCGTATGCGATTATGATATTTTATCCACGAATGATGAAGATGAACAAAAATTTAATTCTAGCTTCTTATGATCTAGGTTATTCTAAGGTTCAAACGTTTTTTAAAATCGTTATTCCACACTTATTGCCATCCTTATTTTCAGCCATCATCGTTGTCTTTGCCATCACTTTTGATGATTATGCAATTACACGTTTAGTGGGTGGAAAGGTAAATACTATTTCCACAGAACTTTATCAAATGGCTAAAGGAGTTAAAGCGTGAGCAATAGCATTTGGAGCGTTAATGATTTTATTAACTATTTTAATTATTATCATCATTGCTATTTACCAAATAATTAAAACAGGTAATCGTAAGCGAACAACCAATAAAAAACGCTTATTGATTTGGAAAAAACAGGAGTAAGCTATGAGTAAAAAATGAATTAAAAAAACACTTTTAGGCTTAGGTTTAAGTGCTTTAGTGATTCCTATTACAACCGCTTGTGCCGTCGGATCTAATAAGTTTGTTGTTGGTAATTATGATGCATACGTTGATCCGGATGTAAGTAAAGAATTACAAACCAACTTTAAGACAAATACAAATGGTTTTTTAAGTTATGTTTATTATTCAAACAACGAAATTGTTGAAGGATATTTAAAGGCAAAATCACTTGATATCGCAGTCATTTCACAATATACTGTAGCTAAGTTAGCTAAACGTAAAGTTATTAAAAAAATTGATTGATCAAAATTTGATTTGCACGATGCAAACGGCAACTTAATTACTAAAACAGATCAATTAAAACCATTTTTTAGTGACACGACATGACAATTATCACAAGCATATAGTGATTACTTAGGTGACTTAGATAACGATCAACAAAAAGAACAATTACTTGATTACATGGTTCCATATTTTTACCAAGATTTGATTTTTGCTTATCGGGGAAAAGAAATTCCAGCATTAAAACCTGAAAATAACCCCACTTGATCAGATATTTTTTGAGCGATTCAAAACGAGGAACGTTTTAATCCAAAAATTAAAACTGAATTGTATGAACGAGATGGTGAAACAGTATACACGAATGACAATGCTGCACGCCTAACGTTTATTAGTGATCCGCGTACAATTTATGACTTAGCACGAATAATGCAAACGTCACAAAAATTAACAGAAAAAGATTACGCTGATTTAGTTAAATGACAAACTTGAATTAAACTAGAAGAAACTAAAGAGCATCCTGATTTACAAAAGATTCAGGAATGAAAAACACTGTATGCTCAGAAGGCTCCAAACGTGCAAAATGAACCGAAAGCTACAATCGACGATGTGGAAACAACGTTTGAAGCACTACACCAATATACTAAAAACCTTCCAAAAAACACTATTCGTTTTGATCCGAATTCAAACAATGTTTTAAATAATCTAGCCACACTGGAAACGGTTGGTGTTATTGGTTATAATGGTGATATTTCTTTCGCTTTAAACGGTGGAGAATATGCCGATGTTAAAAAATATGAAAAACAGTTACCAACAACCGATGACTTTCATTTTGTTCGACCTCGATATACATTAAATGTAATGGATGGATTTGTTATTAATGATCTGATTGATGATAAACATATTGATGGAGCTTACAACTATATTAAAAACCTTGTTTTTCAAGGGATCAATGATACTGATAACGACGGCGTACTTCGTTGAGGCTTAAATGTTCATAAAGATTTAAATGAACAAGAAATAAAAAAATACGAAAGAAATGACTTGCAGGCTAAAGAAGAAGGTAACATCCTAGAAGATCAATCATATTTCTATATGCCAATGCGTAACTTTGATTATTTAAATTACACACCCACATTGCGTGCAGTTTATGAACATGTACTAGATGTTAATGAAGGTTATTTAGGTAACGAAGGTTTTCAGATTGACCTAATTAAGGAACTAATAGCCAACGAAGAGTCTGAAGATTTCATGACAACAGAAACTTTTGGTTTTAATCCTACATACCACACAAAACAAGAACGTCAACAAAAACACGCCTTTTTTGATGCGTTAGCCGAAACGATTTATGAAGTGTACACAACTCATAAACAAACAGATACTGCATTTGTTTATGACGACAGTTTTTTAGATGCACAAATTGATTCGCAAGATACAAAGACAACAGTTTTTTCAGTAATTAAACAACTATTAATTGAAAATGAAATCATTCAACCAACAGTTGATGAGCAAGAATTAAGAAAAAATCTGAATCAAAAACTAGCTGCTCTATATACTGATTTAGATGCGCAAATCACAGATCGTATTAATCTAAACAACATCAATCGTGAAATTTTTAATGTTCGTTATAATCCTTCTACATTAGAATTTCCAATTAATGATTTGATTCTTTCAAATATCGCAATTGCATACGACGATTTTGTGGCTAAAAATTAATTTTTTATAAAAGATAGTCTTTAGGGACTATTCTTTTTTATCTATTCCTTTATAATTAATATAGTGAATAGAAGGTTAAGAAGCTATGATTTACACGTATACAATAGAACAAAAACGCAAAGTTTTAAATTTTATATCAAAACACTACGGGTCACCCGTTAAAATTATTAATTTGAATGACTATAATCGCACCATCCCAATTGATTACGATTTACTTTTAATCGAGACAAAAAATTCATATTTATTGATGACTATTGGTTTAGGGGCGTTTGACTCGCACAACCACGATGAAGAATCACATGAACGTTCTGAAATTTATTTAGAATTGCCATTGGATTGAGATTTAAATAATCCACAAAACTATTGAGCAATTAATTTTTTAATCAACATTGTGAAATACTCATATGAACAACATTTAACACTAAAATGATTACAGGTATTTATCAATCCGAATTATTTTAGCCATTCTAACAAAGTGGCAGGATACTTGGACTTACCTTGAAACAAAATTGATGCAAACGATTTTGTATTAACAAATGATTTTGTTGTTTCGTTTTACCAAGTTGTAATTTTAAGTGACGACGAATTATTCTTTGGAAAAGTCAATAGTTTTAAAGAATTAGCAGAATATTTTGAAAAAGAAGAAAACAGAATTGTTAATTTAAGCCGAAAGTCTTTAGTTAAAATTTAATAAAATGATCAATCAGCAAACTAATAAAAATAAAGATTGCCTCGTTTTCTTAGATATAGAAGCAACCGGTCAAAGAAATCCTGAAATCATTCAATTATGTGGTTTTAAAGTTGATAATTACAATTTCAATGCACCAATCGTTTTTAATCAAAAATATCATTCATCTCAACAAATTCCTTTAATGTTGAAAAATAAAATTAACTTTAAAAAAAACTTTGTTAATTTTAAACATTATCCAAAAATGAATGCAAAAAGAGCTGCAGAAATACACGCTTTTTTAGAAAACACAATAATTGTTACATATGGGAATTTTGATGAAACACTTTTAAGAAGATTATTTGATAAATACGAATTAGACAGCAAAAAAATGTCCTTTTTGGATATTACTCATATTTTTGAGAACCCCCTAAAAATTAATTACAGTTTGAACGAACTAGCTCAAATCTTAAAAATTAAATGTCAAAAAAACAATTTGCATGATGCAAAATATGACGCTTGGCTGCTAATGAAAATTACTCAAGCGTTAGACATCAAGAAAATCCAAGAACTAAAAAAAGTTTTAATTTTTTATCCGAAACATAAAATTAGTTTTAATAAAACAACAAAAAATAATTTAATATGTAGGCAAAAATCGTCATCGTCAGCCTTAATCATTAAACATTTCGATTCTCAACAAAAAGTTTTAGATTACGAAATGTATGATTATAAGACTGATAGCTTTCGTTCTTATAAGATTAGCTTTAATAAAAGTAAAGAGAAAACAAACCAAATTGTTAAGATATTGCAGGAATATCCGTTATATATTAGTTTTCATAATAAATCAGGTTTACGTTCATTATGCGCTTGGGCAAATAATTTAAATATTGACTTAAAATATATTAACTTGTCACACTTACACCGATCAATATTACCAACAAACAAAAAAATTGATCGACAAAAAGAAACTGCCGCATTAATTAAATATATTGGTGAATATTTTTATGCCAAAAAAACTCAAGGAACAAAGGAATACTGAATTCAATGTTAAAAATTTTTAAAATTACAGAAAATGAAGCACAACAACGTTTGGACCGTTACCTTTTAAAGATGTTTAAAAATGTTAGCCGTTTTAATATTTATAAAATGGTGCGAACAAAAGATGTAAAGGTTAATAATAAAAAAGCGGTCATTAAATATATGTTGCAAATCGGGGATGAGGTTCGTGTCTTCATGCCAGCTGATATGTTACAAGAAAATAAAAATCTCGATTTTCTTAAAGCTAAAGATGATCTTGAAATCATTTATGAAGATAATAATATTTTGGTTATCCATAAACCAGTGGGTTTAATTGTCCACGATGATATACATGCACAAGACGATACCCTTGCTAAACGAGTGAAAAAGTATTTAGCTAAAACTAAACAATACAATCCGTTTGACCAGTCATCTTTCACACCAAGCTTATGTCACCGTTTAGATTTAAATACATCTGGTTTAATTATGGCAGCTAAGAATGCTCTAGCGTTGCGAAACATTACTGACATGTTCCAAAAAAACGATGTTGTGCGTAAATATTACTGCCTAACTTACTCGCCTACTCCTAAAAATCAAGATTTAGTACAGAACTTTATGTACAAAAAACCTGATGACAACTTAATGGTTGTCCAAGACTTTAAAACTAAAGATAATAAAACTGCATTAACAAAATATAAGTTTATTAAAAACGTCCGTAATTATTATTTATATGAAATTGAATTATTAACAGGCCGTACACACCAAATTCGTGCAGTCATGAATTACTTAAATGCTCCTTTGGTTGGTGAAACGCGTTATATTAATAAAAGAATAGATAAAGATGAACGTTATACTCACCAGTGCCTGGTTTCCTATTATATAAGTTTTAAGAATTTAGAAAAATACGATAGTGAATTACATTATTTATCTAATAAAGAATTTAAATTGCAAAATATTTGATTTTTGCGTTAAATTCTTTTTTATTTGTTGTATAATCTTATTTAGTGTCTTTTACGACATAATGTTAACAAGAAAAAAAATAAAAAAATATATTGACATTGTTTCTAAAAAGCACTATAATATTATGGTATGTTCGAAAAACATACTTTAAATGATCTTTGAAAACTAAATAGAATCCGTCAATTTTTAAGAGTTTGATCCTGGCTCAGGATTAACGCTGGCGGCATGCCTAATACATGCAAATCGAACGAGGTTAGTTTACTAACCTAGTGGTGAA
>NZ_JAOXHL010000002.1 GCF_025780085.1 Ureaplasma miroungigenitalium
CTATGAGAACTAAGTTCTTTAAAGCATCATAGTTCTCACCAATGATTAAGGTATTCTCATTGTCTATTGTGTTAGTAAATGATCTTTTAGCATCATATTCTAGAACACTCACAGCTTGCGAATCAATGCTTGGTGCTACATCAAAAACAAAACCGACATTAACACGTTGGGTTACAAATTTAAAAACGTCTAATAGTTCACTTTCATTCTCTATTTGATTAATAATCTTAATCGCTAATTTTTTCTGTTCACGGTTAAAAACCGTATCTAAAATACTATTGATTTTTTCAATGTATTGTTGTTTCAACTCTTTTAACATATCTACTCCCTATATTTATACTCTAAATAATATTTTAATATATTAAATTTACTAAAGAATTATTTGTGACTTTTTAGTGTCTTTTCGTTCGATTTATGAGTTTTAATAACGACAAAGTGGTTAATATAGTTGCATTTTTTCGTTTTTTTATTAAAATATATCAAGTGTAAATTTTATATCTAGGAGAATAAAGATGAAAAAACGATTAATTAAATTTTGATTAGCCCCCATTTTAATTGGTGCAACAGTGTTAGTAGCTGCTTGCAAAGCAACTAATACGACTAATGAAAAACCAACTGAACAACCAAAAGAATCGCCAATTGATCAGTCTAATACAAACCCTCAACCAAATGAAATTGATTCAACACAGACAGATGATACACAACACGATTCACCATCAACTGATCAAACAAAGCCTATAGATGATCATCAAACCGACTCTAATTCGTCTGCAAAGCAAGAAGAGCATGTAGATTCAACAGACAACACTAATCCTAAAAACAATGATACGAATACCCATACAAACGATCAAACCGAAACGCCCCACAATGAGGATTTAACCAGTAATGAAGATCAAGTCTTAAAAAGTACTCAAAATAAATTCCTGGAAATTAAAAACAAAATGCGCCAATTTAATGCGAAGAAATTACAAATGCCATATTTTGTCTTTTTTAGCAAAAATAATATGATGGATGGAGAAAATCAAAATCAAGGTAGTTGATTAGATGATATGCAAGCATTGATTGATGATTTAAAGGTTATAACTAAAGAAAATTATCAGTCAGATAGTTTTCACCAATTAGTTAGTATTTTCGACCGTATCGAAAAACAATTTGATGAACAAGAGGCACGTGAAAGTGCTCCCACAATAACATTTGAAACTAAACCAACACCCCAAGAAGCACACACGGAATTATTAAGAGCCATCACTTCACTTAAAAAACAACATTTCTTTACAGAAAAGTATGACACAAATGAAAAAGCAATTAATATACAAGCCTTTTATGATGATTATACAAATTTAATTGCACACCAGTATTATAAATACCCTTACTTATCAATCGGTTCAACAGCCACTGTGATGTTTAAAGATGTCAATGATAATTTAATGAGTTTTTCAGCTACTAATAATCAATTAAATGATCAAGCTAAACAAGCTATGATAACATATGTAAAAAATGCTTTAGATTTACTTGAAGAACACATGAGTGTTTATGAAAAAGTATTTGTCTTAACACGATACGTAACCGACCAGTTAAATTACATGAACAATTCCAATGGTTTAAACGACGCTTATCTTCGTCATGCTGGTGTTTGTAAAGAATATGTTGAACAAGCCGCTCTTTTATATTCTATGGCCAATCTAGACTTTCGCATCATTACAGGCGAGCAACATACTTTCTTTGCCTTTAAAAACCAAGATAATCAATGATTTATAACTGATCCAACCCATTTAGACCAACGTCCAATTGATGTTGATTATCCAATTGTATACCAAGGTAATGCTCAATTAATCGCGCAAATGAGCGAGATGTTCAAAAACCAAAGACATATTACATGAGATCCATTGATTAATGGTTTAGATTCTCAGAAATATTTATCAGACATTAATCAATCCAATATGATAGATGAGCAAACTAGTGCCCACTCATTTGTCAAACAAATTGATCCGCAAACAGAATCCAACTACCATTACTACAATCATAAATTTTATTTAATAAAAGATCACATTTTAGCTAGTTTTAAAGCTGCAAATAAAAACGAAACACTGAATGCTTTAGTTAACCAAACATTCAATGATCAATTTACAAAAACAATAGCTGATGTTAAATTTGCTAATCTTATGGCTGGTTATAAAAACCACCTTTATGTTATTGGAACTAAAAATCAACAAACCCAAATTTATGATATTAATTTAGATGATTATAGTGTTAATGTATTAAACACATTAATAAGCAATGAAGCAGAAGATTTAACTTACTCATTTACTAATGATGAAATTATTTTACATATAAATAATGCACAAACCATCAAGATTAACAAACCCAATGACTACCAATTCAACGATGATGTCTACAATTTAAATAAACGCTTAAAATTAGCTTTCTTGGTCTTTGGATTATATTATGATCCTACAACACAACAAGGTGCTGAGCTATTAGTCAAATTAAATTACATTGAACAATTAATAGCAGATGAAAACGCTAATTTAAGAGTAATCAAACAATCACTTGAAGACATTGAAGCGCAATTACAATCAACGCGGGCATAATTTAACAAATAAATAACTATTTTAAGACAAACAAAAAGATGACGCATCGTCATCTTTTTTTATTTGCTCATAGGTTGTTTGACTAAACAGGCTTGCACATTTTTATATGACATCCGGTGTACATCAGAGATAACACCGTGCTCTTTTATGGCTTGAATGTGTTTTTGGGTCACATAGCCTTTGTGTTGGTCGAAACCATAAGCAGGATATGTGGTATGTAGATCAATCATGTAATTATCACGAATTACTTTGGCCATAATAGATGCAGCTGCAATTGAAATACTTAGATTATCACCATGAATCAAATTAATCTGGGGGATATTTGTTTGAATCGGTTCGAAGTCGGTTAAGACTAAATCAATTTTGATTTTTTGCGCAAGAGCGATGACACAACGTTGCATCCCTATTTGACTAGCTTTTTTCGGATTTAGAGCATCGACTTCTTGAGCGCTGATGAATTCATAATGATAAAAAAGGGCATCACGTTGAATAATTGTAAATAGTTCAGCACGTTGCTTGGGGGTGAGACGTTTTGAATCAACAATTTGTGGATGCGTATAATTTTGTGGCAAAATAACCGCGCAAACAACTAATGGTCCAGCACAACATCCACGACCAACTTCGTCCACACCTAAAATAATGGGATGATCAGTTCAATATTGTTTTTCAAAATCAAGCATCTATAACTATTTAGTTAACTCTTTAATTAATGTTTGGTATTCATCAATTCATTCGTTAACAATGCTAATTCCTTCTGATCATGTTTTTGAATCTAATAGATCAACATTTAATAATTTGATAGTTTCTAAAGGTGATTTTGAACCACCGCTCTTCAAGAAGGCGAATAAGTAGTCAACGTTTTTATGATCTTTATAAATTCGATCTCCTGCTAATAAGGCGCAAATTTGACCAATAGCATATTTATAAACATAGAAATTACCAGCATAGAAGTGTGGGATCCGTAAAGGAGTCACGTTAACTAGATTATAAAGCACATCTTTTTCATCATACATTTCTTTACCAGCATACTCATGATTTAATTGGGCGTATGTTTTTAAGATCATGTCTTCAGTAAAGGCTTCATTGTTATTAATTTTTTCGTTTGCAATTCATTCGAAATTAGAGAAAACAATTTGCCGAGTTGTCGTCCCAATGAAACCAGAAATCATTTCATCTAAAATCAATAAACGCATCTTCTTATCATCTTTGTATTTTTGTAATAAGTAGTAGTTTAATAACACTTCGTTAATTACTGAAGCGATTTCCGCATAAAAAATCTTGTATTCGCTAAAAATTGGTTGGTTTAAATTAGCGTACATAGAGTGCATTGAGTGTCCTAATTCGTGCACAATGGTTTGCACACTTTCGATAGAATAATCAAAGTTCATTAGGATGTAGTATTTATCAACACCTCTAATGCCACCGATTGAATAAGCACCTGAACGTTTTCCTTTATTCGGTAATCAAGAAACTCATTGTTCATCAAAAGCTCTTTGAACAGCTTGAATATAATCATCACCTAAAACTTGTAAAGATTCTAGAGTCATTTTTTTCGCATCTTCTACTGAATACTCTACCCGTTTGTCATAAAGTGTCATTCGTTTATCTCAGACATCTACTTGTAGTTTTTTTAATAAGTGTTGTAAGTATGTGTCACGGGCTTGTTCATAAGCGACAATACTTGGTTTATAGGTCTTAACTTGATTATAAATGAAAGTAATCAATTGTGGATCAACTTCATCTTCGAAAGTAGCTTGGTGAATATAGTCCTTATAATTTTTAGCTTTCGCTCGTTGATTGTATGCTAAGTAATTGAAATACAGCATTTTTGTCAAGCTAGCTTTATTTTTAACATAAGCATTATGCAAGCTGAAATACGCTTGTTTACGTAAACATTCGTCTTCTGATTTTAAATATTTAAAGCAGTCAGCTTCACTATTAATTTCGTATTTTTGGTTGTTTTTATCAAAAATCGGTTCGAAAACCATATCGTTATTTGTAAAAGTACTATAAATATCATCAAACCCTGTTGTCATTCGATCCATTAAATTAAAAAGTTGGGTACTTTTTTTATCTAATGTGTGGTTTTTATAACGTCAAATTTGTTCGTAACGAGGTGTATAAGCGCTTAATTCACCTTGCAAGTATGAACGAATTAATTGTTCGTTATCTAGCACAATTTCATTAAAATCAGCTAGAGCGTTATGTCAGTCAAATAAAAGATTGCTGACTTTTTGGTTTCATTCGTTAAAATAAGCATCAGCCACATTTGTATTTAAATGATTGTGTACATAATTGTATAATCGGTTAGTTTGTTTTTCTTGTTCATCCTCTAAGTTAATTCATTTTTTAAAATCCTCTTTTGATTTTAAAAAATTAGGATAATGATTTAGCATTTGGTTTTTTAAATCAATGACTTGCTCATAAACCTCTTCTAAAGTATGGTTTTGTAATAAATCTTCTAGATTTCATTCATATAATTGGTTTTTATTCATAATTGGCTCCTTTTATTTTTCTTCTTGGTTGATATAAGTATTAGTGTAAATACTCTTAATTCCATAATCGTTTTTTACAAAACGATTATCGATTTCTTTATGTACATATTGTAATTTTGTACATACTAATTCTTCGTTGTTCATCTTTAAATTAAAGATCATTGACTCATTAAATAAAACGGCGTTAGTTAAAACAATTTGTTTTTTTGTAGGATTTAAATTAAGACCTTTTAAACCACGTTTTGAAGGGCTTAAATCCTTCACTTTAATCATTTTATTTCATTCATCATTAAACATTCATAAATATGGTGTTTGGGACGTAATTAAATGCGCAGCAATTAAATAATCATCATCACTTAAACCCATTACTTTCATACCGATAGCGTTTTTATTTGCTTGGTTAATTTCCTTAACATCAAAAACTAAGGCCTTGGCTTGACTTGATAAGCAAAGTACTTGTGATGCTTCATCATGCACGATTTGGGCTGCGATTAATTCATCATCATCTTGTAATTTAATAACTTTAGTGTCTTTAATTTTATTTTTTTCGAAGTTATTAAATTCTTCGAGACTTAAAAGTTTACCTTTATTATTTTTCGTAATTAATAGTCATTGGTCAGTAAAAATCATTTGTTCATACACAAAAACAGCGATAATCTTCTCGTGTAAATTTCAGGTACAAAAATCATTTAAATGCATCCCAACATCTTTTCATTTAAAATTATTAATCTTATTAACAGGTAAATAGATTAAACGACCCGCCGAAGTAATGAAGACTAAATGAGCGTAGTTTGATAAATATAAATGAGCAATTAAATTATCATTTTCTTTTAATCCTACATCGACATAATTATTCGTTTGAAATGATTTTGAACTAATAGCTTTAATATACCCATTAGCGGAGATTGTCACATGTAAATCAGTTTCTTCAAGCATTTGCATTTCATCAATCTTAATGTTGCAGTCTTCGACCATCAAACTTGATTTGCGTTTATAGCCAAAGGTTTTTTTGTATTCTTGATATAAGCTGACAAGATAATCGTTCATAATCTGTGGATTTTCTAAACGATTCATTAATAGCGTTTGTTGAGCTAATAAGTTATTATATTCTTCTTGCAATGATAATAAATCTGTTTGTGTTAAACGGTATAAACGCATCATCACAATGGCTTCTGCTTGGTTTTCACTAAAAGCAAAACGTTTAATTAAATTAATAGCCGCGTCAGTTTTATTTTTTGATGCTCGAATAATTTTAATGATTTCATCAATTACATCTAAAGCTTTAATGAGACCTAAAACGATTTCCATACGTTTATTAATTTTATTTAAATTAAACTGGTCGACCTTAGTCAAGATTTCTAAAGAGTGTTCGATAAATGCTTGACAATATAAATCCAGATTAAAGACAATCGGTGCTCTATTATAAATCGCCACCATTTTCGTGTGGTAGGTAATTTGTAAATTTGTTTTTTTAAATAAATATGAGATCAAGTTATTTAAATCAACATCTTTTTTAACATCAATAACGATGCAAATTCCATGTGCATCAGATTCATCGCGAATTTCTAAGATACCATAAACTTGTTGATCATAAATCATTTGGTCAATACTTTTAATAATTTCAGCCTTATTTGTTTCATAAGGAATTTGTGTAATAATCAATTGATTAATTTTATTTAAATCGGTTTTTTGTTCAATCCGAGCACGTACAATAAATTTACCGATACCAGTACTTAACGCTTTTTTACATTCATCTAGTTGATAAATTAAACCACCAGTTGGGAAATCGGGTGCTGGGAGAATTTTTAACAATTGAGTTTCAGAGGCTTGTGGATGTTTGATTTTGTAAATCAAACAATCAAACACTTCATTTGGGTTGTGAGGTGGAATATTTGTTGTATAACCACTCGCAATCCCGGTTGCACCATTGATTAATAAGTTAGGGAACAATGTTGGTAAAATAACTGGTTCTTGTTCTGAATCATCGAAGTTATAAGCAAAATTAACTGTTTTTTTGTCAAGGTGTTCAAGCATTAAATCAGCTACTTTGGCTAACCGAGTTTCAGTATACCGCATAGCAGCTGCATTATCTCCATCGATTGACCCTTTATTCCCGTGCATATCTAATAAGCAAAGGTTATTTTTTCAATCTTGACTCATGCGGACCATTGCTTCATAAATCGAAGAGTCACCATGAGGGTGGTATTTACCAATTACTTCCCCCACAGTCCGCGCTGATTTTTTATAGGCCTGAGTTGATGTAATATTTAAATCATACATGGCATACAAAATTCGTCGTTGCACTGGTTTTAAACCATCACGTAAATCAGGTAAAGCTCGATCTTGAATAATGTACTTGGCGTATTTTTTATAACTTTCTGATACGACTAAAGAAAGGTTTTGCGCAATAATGTTATTAGCCATACCCTAATTCTCCTCTGCTGTAATGATGTCTTCATCGTTACTAAAATCAATATTTTCATCAATTCATTGTTTTCTAATTTCGGTGTCTTCACCCATTAAAATATTTATTTGTTGGTGCACAGCTAAATAATCTTCAATACCGACTTGTCACATCACCCGGTTATTCGGATTCATTGTCGTGTTATATAACTGGTCAGCATTCATTTCCCCAAGCCCTTTATAACGTTGAATCTCATAGTTTTTACATGTTTGTTTTAATGCTTTTAAATCTTTATCATCATAAGCATAATGAACTTCTTTATTGTTTTTATTAACAAATTTATACAGTGGCGGTTGAGCAATATAAATATGTCCTTTTTCAATTAAAGGTTTTAAATATTTATAAAACAGCGTTAAAAGCAAGACTTGAATATGCGAACCATCCACATCGGCATCGGTCATAATAATAACTTTATGATATTTCAGTTTTTTAATATCAAAATCCTTATCAATCCCCGTCCCTAAAGCTCTAAAAATAGAAGCGATTTCCTCGTTTTTAATAACATTTGTAATATTTGATTTTAAAACGTTAATGACTTTTCCACGTAAAGGTAAAATAGCTTGATGTTTTTTATTACGTCCTAATTTAGCTGAACCACCAGCTGAATCCCCTTCGACAATAAAAAGTTCGTTTAATTCAGGGTTCTTGGATTGAGCTGGTGTTAATTTACCCCCCATGCCAATTTCTTTACTAATACTTTTTTGTGTTTTCTTAATATCACGAGCTTTTTTGGCCGCTAATTTTGCCTCTTTAATATTTTGCGCGTTTTGTAAAATTTGCAGTGCATAATCAGCGTGCGAATTTAACCAAAAAACAAAATTATTCATTAAAACTTCTTGCACAACACTAATAACTTCAGGTGTCGATAGTTTATTTTTTGTTTGTCCTTCAAAAGCGATTAATGATTCAGGAACTCAGACACTAATAACAGCAATTAACCCCTCTAAAAGTTCATCTTCACTAAAACCTTTATCTGCAGCTTTTAGAATTTTTTTATTTTTTGCATATTCGTTTAAAATGTTGACTAAGGTATTTTTAAAACTAGTCGCATGCACCCCGCCATCCACTGTATTAATCGCGTTTGCAAACGAGTTTAAAATATATTGCGAAGATTGGTTAAAACTAAAACCTAAGTCGACAATAATATTGTTTTTTTCGTGGTTAAAATAAATTGTTTCACCTAAGTTTTTAGTTTTAGCACTTAGATCATTAACATAATCAATAACATTATTAGGGTAATAAAAATGGATTTTTTCCTTATTAATTTCATTGATAAAAGTAATCTTTAAACCTTTAATTAAATAAGCCTTTTGTTGCAAACGATTTTTAATTGTTTGAGGATTAAAATTCAGGTTTTTAAAAATCTTTTTGTCGGGCATGAAGTGAATATTCGTCCCTTTTTGATTCGTTTCACCGACAACTTTTAATGATTGTTTAGTTTTTCCACCATCGACAAATTGTGCCTCATAAATTTGGTTATCTTTATGTACTTGACATATTAAAAAAGATGAAAGAGCATTGACTACAGCAGCTCCTACCCCGTGTAAACCACCAGCGTTTTTATAAGTGTCTTCGTCGAATTTAGCACCTGCATGTAAATAAGTAAAAATTGTTTCAATAGTTGAACGTCGAGTCTTCTGGTTAATACCAGTAGGAATTCCACGCCCATCATCAAAAACACTTAAAGAAAAATCATGGTGTAATGTTACTAATAGGTTTTTTCCAAAACCATTACTAATTTCATCAATCCCATTATCAATAATTTCTCATGCTAAATGATGCAAACCATTAATGTTTGTGTCCCCGATATACATACCAGGACGCATACGTACACCTTCGAGTCCTTCTAATACTTGAACACTTTGGTCATCGTAAATCGGTTTATTAGACATAATTATTTACTTCGCCCAATTTGTACTCATTGGGGTTCCTTATAAAATTTATTTGAACTATTAATTCGATCATAGTATAGTCCAGCATTAATGTGGTCTAGTTCATGTTGCATGCAAATCCCCAGAAAGCCACTAAATTTTTCGTGAATCATTTCTTCACGAATTAAATCATAAGCTTTGACTTCGATTCATTCATGGCGAATCACAAATCCTTCCCGGTCTTTGTGAACTGATAAACAGCCTTCACCAGCACTTAAAAAGGCTTTGTTTTCTGAAACACTAATAATTTCCGGATTAATCAGTAAATAGTGATTTTCTTGAATGTCATCATCAAAATGAATATAAACTACACGTTTATTTCATCCAACTTGGTTAGCAGCAATAGCAATCCCTGCTCGAATGTTATATTTTTTAGCTTTATTTAAATAACATTGGTCAATATAATGAACCATTTGTTTAAGTTTATAAATATCTTCCTTATTAAATTCATAACCTTTCATGGGATCAAGAACGGTACGAATAATAGGGTGTTGATCAGAAAATAATCATCCTTGGGTTGGAGCTACTTTTTTCTTTACTAAATCTTGAAATTTAATGTTATACATATAAGCCTTTCTGTAATTGTAATGATGTAAATAATTTAATTATATATTAAGGGAGGCAAAAACAGAAACCCTTAACTATATATTTTGAAATCTATTAGATATCTTAAGTGTTTTTATTTCTTCTTTGAATGAATTTTTTTATCTCGTTACTAATTTTGACGAAAATTATTAACATTTAAGTAAATCATAATTTTTTTAGATTTAATTATTTTACTAAAAAACCATATTTTTACTTACTTTCATATATAATTAAACTATTATAAAATATCGCAAAAAAGGTTGATACTAATGAATACTAAAAATGAATCTAAAATAAAAAGTCCCAGCGATTTACGAAATTTGTATAACGAAACTAATTCCATTCGTAATCGTTTATTAAAAGTTGAATATTGTGGTTGTGAAAAAGATTTAAGTATTCTTGAACACCAAGAACATTTATTGCAAGAAGCAAAAGCAAATGATGCGCTTGCTAATCATGATGGTCGTTTTGAAAATTGTGAAACAAACATTATTACAGCAGAACACCAAACTCTAAATATCGATTTAGATATTCAAACATGTACAAATGATAGTAAACAAGTAGTTATTCAACAAGCCGAACCGATCATTAAAGAAGTTGAAAAAATTGTTTATGTTGACCGTCCGGTAGAAGTTGAAAAAATTGTTATTAAAGAAGTTGAAAAAATTGTGGAAAAAGTGGTCGAAGTTCCTAAAGAAACAATTACTTCTAAAACAGAAAACAAAGAAACAACCCCTGTTGAACCAACAACTCCCAAAACGAAAGCAAAAGGTCCTAGTCAAAAAACTGTTAAATACCGTAAGTTGAAAAATAATGGTATGTCAGAAGCTGGATTACGAATGCTTGAATTATTAAGAGAAACAAGAAAAGACGAAGTTGAAGCTAATGAAAAATACGAAGAAGAACTACGTCGAAAAGAAAAACGTCGTGAAGAACGTCGTTTAGCCCGTTTACAAAAAGCCCAAGAAAAAAAGGCAGCAGAAAGTAAAACAGCTGCTTAGTAAACAGATTCAAAGCAATTAACTTAAGTAAAGCAAAAGGGTTCTTTTGCTTTTACTTTTATAGAAAGATGAGGAAGAAATTATGATAACAAAAATTAAATCTATTCATGAAAATCCGTCGGTTTTTGCTGATCAAAAAATCACTGTAACCGGTTGAGTGCGTTCAAACCGTGTTTCTAAAAAACTAGGTTTCTTAGTCATTAATGACGGTTCTGATTTTTCAAATATCCAAGTTGTTTATAAAGCTAACAACTTAGCTAATTTTGACGAAATTAAAGATGCTCGTATGTGAGCTGCAGTCCAAGTTGTTGGAGAATTAAAATTAACACCTTCGAAACAACAAAGCTTTGAATTAGATGCTCAGGAAATTATTTTACTAAAACAAAGTGATGAAGATTTCTTAATGAATAATAATGATTTAAGTTTAGAAACATTACGAACAAATGCCCATTTACGGATTCGTACTAATACTTTTCATGCCATTATGAAAATTCGTTCAACATTAGCTTTTAGTATCCACCAATTCATGAACCAAAACGATTTTAACTGAGTTGCTGCACCATTATTTACGGGCAATGATGCTGAGGGTGCTGGAGAAACATTTGTACTAAAAACAAATGATAATGAAGAATTCTTTGGTAAACCCACTTTTTTAACAGTTACTGGTCAATTGCAAGCTGAAGCTTATGCTCAAGCTTTAACCAATGTATATACTTTTGGTCCAACATTCAGAGCTGAAAAATCACATACTAATCGTCATTTAGCAGAGTTCTGAATGGTCGAACCAGAAATGGCTTTTGCTGATTTAAGTCAAATGCAAGTCTTAATTGAACAATTAGTTAAATACTGTATTCAACAAGTACTTGAACGTAATCATAAAGAGCTAAGTTTCTTAGCAGACAAAAACGATCCGGATTTAATCAAACGTCTACGGAATGTTGTGCAAAGTGATTTTATTCGTCTGGACTATAAAACAGCCATTGACATTTTACAAAAAGCACAAAATGATGGATATGTTTTTGAAAATAAAGACATCTTCTTTGGGATGGATTTAAATAGTGAACACGAACGTTACTTATGTGAAAAATATGTTTATGGTCCTGTTTTCTTACAAAATTACCCTAAAGAAATCAAAGCTTTCTATATGAAGTTAAATGATGATGAAAAAACAGTAGCTGCGACTGATTTACTAATTCCAGCCATTGGAGAATTAGTCGGTGGATCTCAACGGGAAGCAGACTATGATAAATTATTACAACGTTGTCATGAATTAAAATTAGATGTACCCAACTTACAATGATATTTAGATTTACGTCGATATGGTTATTATATGTCTTCAGGCTTTGGAATCGGGTTTGAACGTTTAGTAATGTATGTAACTGGGGTTGATAACATTAAAGATACAATTCCTTTCCCACGTAGCCATGGACAAATCAACTTTTAAATCACGAGTACACCGTCACTTACCAAACGCCATCACTTTCACTCGTATCTTTTTAGCTTTAATAGCTATTATTTTACTTTTAATCAACATCTATAAACCTGATGAAGCAGGTTATGTTATTAACATTAAAAACGAATTTATGAGTTATGTTAGTGGATACCAAATCGCTGCAGCCATTATTTTTGTTTTCGCTTCTAGTACCGATTGATTAGATGGTTATTTAGCACGTAAATTCCATACTGTCACTAATTTAGGTAAAATTATTGATCCTATCGCTGATAAAATTCTTATTAATGGTGTTGGGGTCCTCTTAGCTATTAATCATAGTCTTTTAGTTTACTTATTAGTTATTAACCTATTACGTGATATCTTATTAGATGCTGTAAGGATTTACGCTGCATCAAAAAACTTTATTATTCATGCCAGCATTTTTGGCAAAATAAAAACGTTTTTATTAATTGCTGGTTTTACTCTTGTGTTCTTTACTTTAGGTCACATATCAAATAGTCAACACTGATTTGTTTACGTAATGAATCTGTTAAACTTCATTGCTGTTTTCTTTAGCGTTTATAGCGCGATTGTTTATCTAATCAATTTTAAAAAAGCCAATAAACGTTCACGTATAAATTAGCTGCAAGGCTAATTTATCTTTTTTTATGAGAGGTGTTTATGAGTAGTCAAACAAGAAAAGCTATTAAGTTAGTTCAAGAACAAATTATGTTCTTAAAAAACCGTTTCCAAAAATACTTTCAAGAGGATTGAAAGATGTTACGGGTTACGGCCCCTTTATTTGTGAAAACATCTTCAGGGTTTAATGATGAGTTAGATGGTGTGCAAAAACCGATTAGTTTTAAAGCTAAAAATATTGATTTAGATTTACAAATTGTTCATTCATTAGCTAAATGAAAGCGTTATGCTCTCAAAGCTTATGAATTTGATATTTATGAGGGTTTATACACTGATATGAACGCCATCAGAGCGCACGATGATGTTGATCATTTGCACAGTATTTATGTTGATCAATGGGATTGAGAAATGCGAATAAAACCAACTGATCGTCATTTAGATTTTTTATATACAATTGTTAATCGACTTTATGATATGTTGCGCCAAATCGAACATGATGTGTGTACTACTTATCAATTGCCACCACAATTACCACCCAAACTATTTTTTATTAGCGCCCAAGCTTTAGAAGATTTATACCCCACAAAAACCCCACAAGAACGTGAGTATTTGATTGTTAAAGAACACAAAGCTGTTTTTATTACCCAAATTGGTTACCCTTTAAAATCACAGCAAATTCATTCAATGCGCAGTCCTTCATATGATGATTGAACATTAAATGGTGATTTAGTTGTTTATCATGCGATTAATGATGAGGCGTTAGAGTTATCATCAATGGGTATTCGTGTCGATGCTCAAACCTATTGTTTACAAACCAACAAACAAGATTTAACAACCTTTGCAAATGAATATGAGCGTTTATTGTTAACTAACGAACTACCATATTGTATTGGTGGTGGTATTGGTCAATCACGTTTATGCATGTTTATTTTGCAAAAACGCCACATTGGCGAAGTTCAGGTTTCTGCTTGAACTGATGAATATATAGAATTATGAAAGAAAAAAGGCGTGCATATTTTATAATCACGCAAAGGAGAAATTATGCTGCAACCAAAACTTTTAATTAATGGTCAATTAATCACTACCAACGATTTTGTACCTGTTATTAATCCCACAACAAACGCCATCATTGCCCAAGTGCCCCAAATTAATGAACCAGATGCGATCAATGAAGTTTTTTATCAAGCACATCAAGCTTTTTTAACTTATAGTAAAACATCGCTGCAATACCGAATTGATTTACTACAAGCTTTTGCTGATGAAATTAGCAAGCACCAAACTGAATTAGCTGATTTATTAGTGCTTGAAATTGCCAAATCACCAAAAGATAGCTTACAAGAAGTATTACGAACCGTTGAATACATGCATGAAACCATTGCTGTTTATCAAGAAATGGTCAATAACCCTTTAACTTTTAGTCCCAAGGACTTAAAAACTCCAAATAAAAATGCTGTATTTCACCGTGTACCATATGGTGTTGTCTTAGCTATCTCTCCATTTAATTACCCTTTAAATTTACTAATGACTAAATTAGCACCGGCTTTGATCACAGGTAATACTGTTGTTTTTAAACCAGCGACCCAAGGATCATTAATCGGTTTAAAAATTGCTGAATTAGCTCATAAAGTTAATTATCCAAAAGGGGTTATTAACTCACTAATGACCAATGCTCGTCAGAATGGTATTTTATTAGCTTCTAACCCATATGTTCGTGTGATGAATTTTACTGGTTCCGCTAAAGTTGGTCATTTATTAGCTAAGCACACACAAAATGTTCATTTAATTTTAGAATTAGGTGGTAAAGACCCTGCCTTTGTTTTAGATGATGCTGATCTTGATTTAGCTAGTCGAGAAATTATTAAAGGCGCTTTCTCTTATTCAGGGCAAAGATGTACAGCTATTAAGCGTGTCTTGGTTTCTCAAAAAAACCACGATCAATTAGTAATTAAAATGTTAGAACAACTAAAGCAAATCACTGTCGGCTTGCCTCATGAAAACCCTGTTGTCGGACCATTAATCAGTGCTGGTTCACTACAATATAATTTAGATTTAATTGATGATGCCATCGAACATCAAGCAACTATCCTAACTCCTGTTAAATATGAAATAGCTAACAATCTTTTACACCCCGTTTTAATTGATCACGTCAACGCAATGATGCGAGTAGCACACGAAGAACCCTTCGGACCAATTCTGCCAATTCTTGTATATAAGGATTATGATGATGCCATTGAAATGATTAATGCATCAGAATTTGGTTTACAAGCAAGTATTTTCACTCAGGATGAAGTCTTAGCCCAAACTCTAGCGATGCGCATTGAAGCAGGAACTATTAATATTAATAAAGCTTCATCACGTGGCCCTGATATCTTGCCATTTTTAGGTGTTAAAAATTCTGGGTTTGGCGTGCAGGGTGTAAAAGACGCTTTAACCTCAATGACTAATTTAAAAGGCATCGTTTTTAATAAATAATGGCTCAACGTTCTCTTAAAATTTGACGAATATTAGCAATCAGTACTGCTAGCTTAGTGGGCATATCAGCCATTAGTTATCTTGCAGCTAGTTGCCAAGCTAACCAAGATGCACAGGCTTTTTTGAAAAAATATCCATATTCGCACGCTTGATTAGCACCCGATACAACCTTCCCCACGCCCTTTGATGAAGCATGAGCTAAGCACATTTCAACTAAGGATGTAATTGCATACGAAAATATGATTAACCAGTTTATCGTCGCACACGGTTATCATTTACAAAAAGTTATCCAACAAAAAAATGATCTACAAGAGTTAAGTAAACAAATTGATATTCTAGAAGCAAAACGCCAACAAAACCAATACACAGGAAGTGATTTATTACTTTTAGAAAAACTCAAACTGAATAAAGAACTAATCATTTATATAGGTTTGAATTTAGATCATAAACCAGTAGTTAATACAACTACACTAAAAAGTTTTTTAGAATTATACAAAAGTTATACAAGTTTATTAATTAGTAATTTAGATGACGAATTAGCTCAATCCATTCAAGAGATTCAAACACAAACAATTCAAAAAAATCATGATTTAGATCAACAAAGTCAATATATCCGTGACCCAAATGATCGAGCCTTGTTTATTCAAAACCAAATCGCCCAAAATAAAGATGTGGAAAATCTGACGATTAATAACGTTAAAAAACATTTTATGAAAATCGCTAATACATATAAACATCGTTTACAAACTCTAGAAAAAAGTTATCTTGAATACTGATTAAAATCTAATAATTAATTGACTTTTTTAAAAAAGTTTCACAATTCCTAATTATTGTGATATACTAACATTATTATAGAAAAGAGAATTTTAAAGGAATTATGTTAGTTCAACAAAACACGCAACGCTGAATGATTTGTCGCATGGCACGTGCAATTTACTATCATTTTAGTAAATGTTTTGTTTTCAAATAATATGTTGAAAACCATATTATTTAAGTAATTTTAATACCTAACTTATAAAAACAAAACATTTAGTTGAATATCCAATTTCACCAACTAAATGTTTTTTTATATCTTTTAAAAGAAAAGAGGAAATATGAAAAAGAAAAATCTCAAAGCTCTCTGATTTGGCTTAGCTCCATTATTATTGATACCAATCGTTGCAGCTAGTTGCCACAACGGAAACAACAAAGAACAAGATAAACTAAGTTTTAATAAAAAGACTGCAGCTGTTTATAAAATTGATGCACTTTTAAGTCAGTTAATGGACGAACGTTCATTAGAAGGTTTAACACCCGAAGAAAAAATAGCATACCAAGAAGAAGTTGAAGCATTAAATCAACGTTATTTAAGTGTGTTAAACGATATGAATAACGGCAAATTTGATCAGCAAGACGTTGACAATCTAAAAAAAGATATCGATACAAAAGCTTCAAAAGTTATTCATCAAAGTAGCAATCAAAAATATACTAAAGAATTAGAAGAAACATTATATAGTTTGCGAACAGAAATTGCTAACTTAAAAACTGCAAATGAAGCAATGCAAACTCAAAATGATACCTTAGCTGCTGCTAATAAAGCGTTAATTGAAAAACATACTCAAGAAATTGAAGATATGAAACAACAATTAAAAGAAGCAGTGGAAAATGCTGTTGACCCTGATTTAATACCAATTGAAAAAACTAAAACTTCTGCCAAAGCTTTCTTAAAATTATTAAGCGACTTTTTACTAAACGATTTCTTTGTTAAGTTAAAAAAAGATTATCCTGAAACATATAAAAATGATGAATCATTAATTGCGCAAATTGTCCAAAGTTTTGATATTACTAACAAGGATATCGCTAAATTAACAGAAAACAAAAAGAATTTACCAGAATTTGAAAAATTAACCCTGTTCACTATTAAACGGGTAGCTTTAATCTGTCAATATGTTAAACCTGAAGATGGTTCAATTACATTAGATAATCCTAAGAGCGAATATTTTGACACATTATTTGATTGAAGAATCAATGACCTTGACCGTGCCATAACAAGTATAACAAACAAAGCACCTTCAACATTTAAAGGGGCCAATGAAACAGAACAAACTGCTAAAAAACAAGAAATTATTAAACAATTAACAGCTTTACGTGATTCATATAAAACAGCTAAAGGCCAAGCTGATTCATTACAAAAACAAGTTACTTATTTCTCAATTCTAGAAGACGAAGACCACTTTGAAGCGGCGCTATCACAAGATAAACATTATTTCTCTCCTAAATACAACGCTGGTGATGTTCAATTAAGTGAATTCCCTATTCTACAAGAAATTACTGATCAAAAATTCCTAGAACAAGTGTATGATGAATTCAAAGAAATTGCCATCAAATTATCAAACCACTTACGTCAACACGGGAACGAATATATCCGTTCAGTTAAATTCCACAAACTATATGAAAATTATAAAAATAATGTCAACTACATTATTCGTACATTAAACGATAAGCCTTCACTTAAATACTTTAATGAATTGGTTTATAAACAAGATTTAGACAAATTCTTGCGTAAGATGAAAGATATTTATTACGAAGTAACACATATTGATACATCGAAAGAAAAACAAGAATATGAAAACTTTGTTGATTTCCAACTTGCATTAAATAATCCTGATAACTTCTATGGATTCTTCAAGAAAAATGTAATTGATAAACGAAACTCATTAGATCAAGAAGATAATAATCAACGTATTTATATTTATCAACAATTTGCTACAAATATCGATGCTGAATTAAAGACCTTGCGTGACAAACAGCCAAAAACCTTCATGGAAGCCTACGATCGTCTGATTGCTTTCTTATTAATTAAATCACGTGTAGAAATGATTTTACAAATCGTTCAATTATATAGCATAACAGGCGATGATTTAAACGATGAAGCCTTTAAAAATTTAACTAAGTATGATTTAAGTGCTAAATTTGACAAAAGGATTAAAGCTAGCGAACAGATTATCGCTGAATGAGAAGGTGAAAAAGAAGGTATTGACACTTTAGTAAATGGTATTCTATTAGTCCCAACCGATGCAGATTTAGCCGATGAAATAAAATATCGTCTGTTTATTGAAAAAGTTGCAGATAACATGAAGCAAGTTTTAGAAACTTTTGCTACTAATTTTGCTACTGACGGTATTTGAGAATTTGTTTTTGATTCTCCGGACACATTAACTAATTTACTAAAATCATTAAACGAAAAAATAGTGGCTTTAAATTCATCTAAAGAATCAAAAGATTTAGCTACATTAAAAGCTGAGTTTGCCAAAATTAAAGATGAACATCACAACATCATTGTAGCTTTAAACGGAGACGATAATCCATCATATTACGGTGCTTTAAACAAAGCACTTAAACAAGCTATGGCTAGTGATGAGGAAAGTGCTGCAGCTAAAGAGTTATTAGCTAAAGTTCAAACAACATTAACAAATGTTAAATTATCTTCAGAAATAACAACTAAAGAAAATATATCATCTACTTTAAATGAATGAAAGACGAGTTTACAAGCTTTAAAAACTGAACTAGAACAATCAACAGAATACAAGAAACCATTCAAAATCTGTACTTATGCTGAAAATTTCACGTTAAAAACTATGTTCTTAGAAACTATAGAAAATCTGATTGCGAAAATTGATGCCTTGTTACCAACTGTTGAACAAACAGAATTAGAATCATTAAAAACTTCGCTACAATCAATAATCAACGTGGCACAAGAAAGTCTTGCACATTTCGGTAATGAATCAGATGGACAAACTGAACCATTATTTAAAGAACATTTAGAATTAATTGAAAATGAAAAACTTAATCTAGAAGGTTTCATTAGAAGCAAACGAAAAAATGCTAAACTGGCTGTTTTAATCCCAGGGCAAGAGTTATTTGTTCTACTACGTTCATTCCAAAGTCAAGAATTGGCTCATTTAGATCAAATTATGATTCCTGAAAAATACCAAGATAAAGCTTTATTAACAAGTATGCGAAATCCTTTTGTTAATTTAAAAAAATCAAAAGTAGTTAGTGGTGTTTGAAGCCTTAAAGGTGATGATAAAAACATTGATATTTCTGATCCTGATTTAGTGGACAATAAGACTGAAGCAGATTTATATAAAGAATTACGTCTTTTAGAAGATGAATATGCTGCAAGTATTTTACAATTATTAAAGTCAACAGAAGAGACAAAACCTGCTGATTTAGATAATTTCAAGAAAAAACGTGAAGCTTACTATAACTTCTTGAATGATTTACAGGATAATAAAAAAGTTTATCTAGCAAACCATTATGCTCGTTTTAGTGCCGATGTATACGAACGTCCTGAACCATCTGAAAATATGAAGGGTTATACAGCTTATGATTTAGTCAATGACTATGCTACTCTAATCGCAATTAATAACATGATGAAATTCTTGGACGAAGAATTTATTAATCCAAAAAAATAGTTGCATCAATTTATTAAACATCAAACATTAGTTTGGTGTTTTTTTATGTTAAAAATCCTAAACTATAACTAAATAACCAAAAAAAATTTATTGGTGCTAAAAATGTGTTTTCTTATCAAAAAAATAATATGATGTAATTGCTTCCTCTTTAGGAAGTCTCTTTACGTTTCCGGCACAGTGAGGTAGCAATTGAAGCTGTGTGTCGATACGCTGCGCGGTGAACCCACACCAGTCGGATGTTAACACATCGGAACAGCACTTAATTCCGGACCGGGTCTTTGTACACACGGGGTTAGGTAAAGATGCCAGAAGAAAATCACAGCGGAGGCAATATTTTTGTAAAGAGTAATTAAAAACACCACTTTCTTAGTGGTGTTTTTTGTTACCAAAAAAAGAAATCAAAACACATTTATTTTTTAGCATTATATTTTAAAGTTATAATAATACCAATAACTATAAAGGAGTAATTTTATAATGTCATCGGTTACTTATGTTGTTGCCCATACCAAGCAACCTTATGGTGGTTATCTGCCACCTAAACTATGAAAAGAAATCAAAATCCCAAATACACAAGCAATTGATAATACTGATTTAGATAATTTATACGCACCACTAATCGGAATGACTGTCGATTATTTATCGCGTTTCTTTTTAGAAAAAGATACTGAGATAACTAAAGAATTGTTATTATCAAATTCGCAAGAAAATCCGCTAAGAATATCATATCTAGGTTCGTGATCACCATATGCAAAAGCACTTGATTATAGAGAATTATATGATTATGTTATTGACGAGTTATGAGATATAGAAGATATAGATAACAATATTGGTTTAATTTACTTTCTTTCTCAATATGACTCTTTGTATAGATCGAACCAATTGTCGAAAATTAATCCATCACTTTACGATTTAAACATCTCAGAAAGATTTACTCAAATTGATAAATGTGCCAAGCAAGAATATATACAGTTAATTAAGGATAATCTAACACCGAGCCAGAAATCAATTATTAAAGCCATGGCAAAAAATGTTGAAACCTTGTGTGAGTATCTAAAGGATAACTCTGATAATCAGTACGTGGAAATTGGTTTTACGATGCCTGATGCATATACAAGCAAAATCACAACTGGAGACGGTGATTTAATCATTGGTAACTATCTTTGCGATATCAAGGTTTCCAAATATTCCTTCACTTCTAAATATACATTGCAATTATTAATATATTATTTAATGGGTTTAAAAAGTAGTAAAAAAGCAGTGTTTGAAAAGATTAAATATTTAGCCTTATATAATCCGAGAATGAATCTATGCAAAATCATTGATGTATCAACTATTGATAAAAACGTCATTGATGAAGTTAATCTTAAAGTGATTGGGTATAATTAAAATTCTCTAAACAAAATCACACAAACCTTAATACCTGATTTACTTTTTAATTTTTAGTTCTTATATTTACAAAAAAACTATGATTGCCTAATATTAGTATAAAATATCATATTATTACAAAAAATGTGTTTTATCATAATAAAAGTGCTATCAAATAATTGCTTCCTTTTA
This sequence comes from Ureaplasma miroungigenitalium, assembly GCF_025780085.1. Lineage (GTDB taxonomy): Bacteria > Bacillota_I > Bacilli_A > Mycoplasmatales > Mycoplasmoidaceae > Ureaplasma > Ureaplasma miroungigenitalium. The sequence continues at coordinate 21,625 of NZ_JAOXHL010000002.1, forward strand.
GGAAGCCTATTTATGAGCGCCTGTACAAAGCAAGATAGCAATTTTTAAACAGCGTGTAAGTACTACACGAGTGAATCAACACTCGTCGAAGTCGTCAATTTTCATTTTGTGAATCAATTGTATTCCTTAATGGACCTAACCGATATGGGTCAATGTATCGAACGGTGGGCAAAAGTGACCATTTCGAAAATCACAGCGGATGGCGAACATATGTTTATAATAGAGTAATGAAAAACACCACTTTTATAGTGGTGTTTTTTGTTTACTTCTAATGCTATGATAATATATTTATAATTTAAGTCTAGCTAGACATTAGAAAGCACATAGAAAATTAAAAAACAACACAAAAGTGTTGTTTTTTATATCAATCTATAGGTCTTTAGGTTCGTATTCATCTAAACTGTCAATTGTGAAATTATAAACAATTAAGTGATTTCCACCAAAAACATTATTTGTTTGTTTTAAATTTGTGTCCTGTTCAATGACCTTATTAATATATTCGTATCATAGTTTATAACCATCAGTAATTGTAGCTGATAGTGTATCTCAATTACAATTATATCAAACTTCTTCAGAAACCTTATGACGCTCACGGTTAATTACTTCATAACCGAAACTATTTGCTTGGGTTGCTCAAATGTCTTGATATGTTCGTTTTATAGGATAAGATTGATCATAATATTCTTGCTTAGAATAATCAGAACCTTTAACCGTATCTCAAAATTCATAGTATAGTACACCGGCAGACTCTTCATTAGCATCGTAATTAATACCTAAAGAGTTTCATGCTGCTTTCATTTCCTTTTCTAGATTTACTAAATTTTTTGAAGTTTCTCAGAATTTACCAAAATTAGAGTTTTGTTCACTTTTAATATGTGCATATTCTTTCGTACGATAAAGAGTTCGAGCTACATATCCTAAGGCAGAAAAACGATGATTTCACGGTTTGTTTTCTTTATTAATCGTAATAATTAGATTGCTTGTAGGATAGAAAACCGGGTTATTTCTTTGATTATTTTTTAAATCACCATTAATTGTTATTTTGTCTTTGATAAGTTTAATAAAGCTCTCTGCATGGTTTTCGAAAGTAGTGAAAGCGTTTGCTAATTTTTCTAAATTAGTCATAAGAACTGTAGCTGAACTAAACTTCTGTGCATTAAAACTTTGATCAATGGTCGTTAAATTATCAAATTGTGTTTGAATCGCTAGGTCAAACACTTGTTGGTAGTTTTGATTGTTTTTTAATGGTTCAATGATTCCACTTAACTCATGATTAATGGTTAATAAAATGTTAGTGTTAGCTTTGTGAATTCTAATATGTTCATCAAACCCAAAATCATCAATTTTTTGATTATTTTTAGAGTAAGAGTGGTTGCGATTTGTGAAATCTTTGGTTGTATTAGTACTAATCATAGCTGCGAAAGGATTGATAGCAGAGTAATCAATTAAAGCTTTTTGAATGGGATCTCAAATTGTATCAGCAATAAATTCCATAGTTTTTTCAGCAATATGGTTGAGTTTAACCATACCGTTGAAATCTTCGCTCTTGTCATATAGCTTAAATGAAAAGTTTTTTAATTTATTAATTTTCGCATCGATTGTTTGCAAGTTGAAAGTAGATAAAAATTCGTCGTCAACAGGGTGATTATTCAGAATGTTTGTATAGGCGTCGACAACTAATTGTCTATTTTCAGCTCTTAAACCTGTGGCTTTATTATTTTCGTTTCATTGAGTAAAGATTAAATTCTCATTAGAAGGCATCGTTGTATCTAAAACCTTTTGTGATGAATCACCAAAGAATCTCGCCATGTATTCATCTAATCAGTTACGTTTTTGATCAATTTGGTGTTTTGCTGCATTATAGGCAAAATTTCAGAATCGTTGGGCTAATTTAAACTTTTCTATATTATTGTAATAACGACCCTTCTTAGCAGCCACTTCGTGTAGTTTCTCTTTGCTAACGACATCTGCCCCTAAATCACTAGTTAAAGATTTATATTTCTTAATTTGAGTGATTGGATCGGTGTTCGATGAAGAATCAAAGAGATTCTTATATGGTACTAAAGCATCATTAGTTGATGCATACCCTTTATTATCAGCTAAAAAACTGTTAACATTGTACTCACTCATAAAGGCGGTAATCGCACTCGCAGCTGGTGTAACCAGTTGTTCGGCTTCTTTTTTAATGCTATCGAAAGCAATTTTAGCTTTTAAAACAATTTGATCCATATCGTGTTGTTTATTTGTGATATTCGTAATCACATCATGACCTAAATATTGGTTTAAATCAGCTTTAGTGATATTAGCATGAATTGATGCTTTGAATGCTTCGTTGTTAACCTTAACAAATTGTTGAAGTGCATTTTCTAAATCTAAAACAGCTTGATTATTTTGAGAAATAGTTTTGGCTTGTTTTACAAAGTCATTTAAAGCATTTGCCTGATTATTAATGTATGTTGGGATTTGTAACTTATCAGCTCATGTTTGATTGTATGTAGCAGTTTCGCTTGTAATCTGATCATATTGCTCGTTAATTTTATTCGCCGTAGCATCCACAGATGTTGTGTATTGATGAATCATTTGTTGGATTAATTGATTAAATTCGTCTTCATTTTTAACATTAACTTTACTATTTTTCAATGAATTTAATGTATTGATATCGATTTTTGATAACAGATTAGAGTTGGCTAGTTGATTAATATGACTATTAAAAGCATTTGATGAATCGACAATATATTTTAATTTATTATTCATGCCTTCTACTTTAGTTTTTAAATCATTAACTTGTTGTGCTTGTTGAGCTTGTTGTTGATATAAAGTATTAACCATCACCGGATCAAATTGTGCATTGGCTATTTGCGTTTTTAATGTTTGAGTTTCGCTTTGTGTAGTATGCAAATTATTTTCTAATTCAGTAATCGCAGTAAATTGATTAAATTCTTTTTTAAGATCACTAAGAGAACTTAAAGCAGTAGTGTTCTTAGAAATAATTTCATCTAAAGTATTATTTTGGTTTTCTTTAAATTGATTTAAAGCCGTATCATATTCAGATTTCAAAGTATTAATTTGGCTAAACAATTGTTCAAACGTTTCTTGATCATTAAAGTTCAATTGAGCTTTTTGTTTCACTAGATTATTAATCGCATTAATAGACTTATTGTATGTGTTTTGTTGATCTTGGGCCAGTTGTGTATGTTTGCCTAATTCAATAAATTGTTTTTTAATAGCATCAAATTGGCTTCGTAAATGTTCTAGGGCTGCATCGTGTGCTATCTTTTGCGTTGCATTTAAAGTTGTGATGATATTTTCTAATTCACTAACACTCGCATTTTCATTTGTTTTTAATTGTTGAGCAGTATGTATTGCATTATTTAAAGCCGCATGTTTAGTTCTAAAATCAGAAGACGGATTTACAATGCTATTTTGAATACTTGTATTAATTGCTTCAGCACGAGATAAACTTGTAGCTAATTCTTGACGCAATTGCGCAATTTGTTCATCAATGGCTGTTTTTTGATTATTAATTTCCTTTTGTTTAGCTTCAACTTTTGCAATTGCTTTTGATAAGTTATCTTTGGCTTGTTTTATCTCAGCAATTAATGCTGTTTTTTGATTAGCATCCAATCCATTTTTCTTATTAGCATTATTTAATGCATCTTCTAATGCTGTTTTTTCTGTGCTTAAAGCCGGATCAGTCAGCTGATCTTTTAATGTATTAGCTTGATTGATTAGACTTGTTAAATCATCTTTAACTGCTTTTAATTCGTTATCTTGTGTTGCTTTATTTGTTTTAGCTTGGTCTAAAGCATTTTTTAATGCTTGCGTTTGAGTTTCATTAGTAGTAACATTTTCACTTGGTGTACGATTGTTTGTTAAAGTTGTATTTAATTGATCAATAATGTCTGTGTAATTTTTAGAATTAGAATCAGCTTGTAATTCATCGATAAAACTTGTCACAGCATTGACAGCATCGTTTAAATTATCCTTAGAGATTTGAAGGATCTTAGCATCAATGTTATTTAAATTATCTTCAAGATTCTTCTTAAATGTTTCAAGTTGTGCTACTGTCACATTTGTTAGTTCATTTGGATTAGGTACTAAGTCATTAAATGCTGGACGTAAGGCACTAATTTCATTTTTAACAGGTGCATAGGTGTCTGCGATTGTGCTGTTTTTATTATCTGCCTGTTTTAATAACTCTTGAATCTCTTGTACTAAACGTTGTTTTGTTTGGATTTCGTTTTCTTGTTTACGTTTAATAGCTTCTTTAATTTTTGAAACATCATCTTTATGTTCGGTATAACGTTGTTTTCAGTTATCTACAGTATCTGGTTCAACAGATACATCAATAGCTGTAATGAAATCGGTTAATTCTTTATGAATATCAGGGTATTTGTGTTCTAAATCTTCCGTATTAGATAAATCATTTAAGTCGTTTTTAATAGTATTTAATTTATCAGCATAGATGTTTTTATCAGCTTGGTCTAAGATTTCTTGTCCTTCAATAATGGCTGCATTGATTTCGTCAATCGTACTTGGGTTTTCTTTGCCTAAGAATTGGTCAATAGCTTGCGTATTTAAAGCGGTGATATGTTCTTTATTATCACCTCTGATATTTTTAATTTCTGTAGCTTTGGCTTGTAGTTGTTCTTTTAAAGCCTTTAATGCTGCAAGTTTAGTCGCTTTTTCGTTGCCATCTATTTTGTCTTTTTGTTGTTGAGCAGTTGTTAATAAATCTTTATAATCTTGATTAGTTTTTGTTAATGCATCTAATGTTTTATCGTCCAAATTAGCATTTTCGTTATTTAGTGCAGTTAATAATTGATTAATTTCGGTTGTTAAATCTACATATTTTTCTGGTGGTGTAAGTGTGCTTAAGAAGTTGTTAATCGCTTCTTTTGACGCAGCAATTTCTTTTTTTAAAGCTGTTTTTTGATTATTAATTTCCTTTTGTTTAGCTTCAGCTTTTGCAATTGCTTTTGATAAGTTATCTTTGGCTTGTTTTATCTCAGCAATTAATGCTGTTTTTTGATTAGCATCCAATCCATTTTTCTTATTAGCAATATTTAATGCATCTTCTAATGCTGTTTTTTCTGCGCTTAAAGCCGGATCAGTCAGCTGATCTTTTAATGTATTAGCTTGATTGATTAGACTTGTTAAATCATCTTTAACTGCTTTTAATTCGTTATCTTGTGTTGCTTTATTTGTTTTAGCTTGGTCTAAAGCATTTTTTAATGCTTGCGTTTGAGTTTCATTAGTAGTAACATTTTCACTTGGTGTACGATTGTTTGTTAAAGTTGTATTTAATTGATCAATAATGTCTGTGTAATTTTTAGAATTAGAATCAGCTTGTAATTCATCGATAAAACTTGTCACAGCATTGACAGCATCGTTTAAATTATCCTTAGAGATTTGAAGGATCTTAGCATCAATGTTATTTAAATTATCTTCAAGATTCTTCTTAAATGTTTCAAGTTGTGCTACTGTCACATTTGTTAGTTCATTTGGATTAGGTACTAAGGCATTAAATGCTGGTCGTAAGGCACTAATTTCATTTTTAACAGGTGCATAGGTGTCTGCGATTGTGCTGTTTTTATTATCTGCCTGTTTTAATAACTCTTGAATCTCTTGTACTAAACGTTGTTTTGTTTGGGTTTCATCATTAGCCTCTGAAATTGCTGCTTTATAATTAGCAATTAAATCTTTTAATAAATCATTTACTTTAATTAAATCATTAACCAAAACAGTGGGTTTAACTTTCAGCATTTCTTCTAAAGAAATACTAGAATCCTTTAATTGTGTTAAAAGATTCATCCCTTTTTCATTTAAAACCAAAACTTTACTTTGCTCTAAAAGTTTTTTGGCTTCATCAATCAGTTCTTTTGATTCGTATGAAATCTTTTTATAACGAAAATCAATCTCATCTCGCTTCGTATTAATTTCATTAATTTTGTTTTTGATCGATGTGATAGCTGCATTGACTTGATCATCGTTTTTTAAGTTGATTTTCTCATTTAATTCAATATTTTTTTGTAAATCATCAATTAAATTACTATAGTTGAGATTGTTACTATCTTTTAATGATTTTAGTAGCTTACGTGCTGCATCTAAAAGTTGACGGTATTCAATCCGTTTTTCATCTAAAACGTAGTCTGGTTGATCCTTTCATCTTAATTGCGTTGCAGTAATTACTACACCAGCCATAAATAAAGAACTTACCACAGAAATCGCAGCGGCTATTCTTCTTTTCTTTTTCTTAGAATTTTGATTGTTCATTTATCAAAACCTCCATTTAATTTTAATAATCAATGATTCATATTCTATCAAAAAAAAAAAAAAAAAAAGAACCACTTAAACGATTTTTTAGTGGAAAAAAATAGATATTTCTAAAACATTTGGCATTATTTCAGTCATATTTATTTTTTCAGTTTGTTTATTGATTCTAATTAAATTTTTTGCGGATCAAATTCTCTAATTTGTCCTTTTAATAAGTCGTCTGGTAAATTGATTTTTCCAAAGGAAATCCGTTTTAAAAAAACTACTTTATAACCAAAAAATGTTAGCATTTGTTTTACTTGGTGGAATTTCCCTTCGTAAATTGTTAGTTCCGCACTTCTGGGTGTTAAAAAATTGAAAGAATAGTCTTGTACAATATAATTTTCAATCGGAATAGGACCTTTGTGTTGAATAATTGCTGCATTAAAATCATTATCAACTTCAAGGTAATATTTTTTGGGAATATGTTGGCGAGGATGGGACATTTTGTGGGCAAACTCACCGTCGTTAGTAATAATTAATAAACCCTCTGTATCTTTATCTAAGCGACCCACGGCAAAGTATTTATTGCGATCTAATTCCGTTATTAAATCAAAAATTACTGGAGAGTTTTTATCATAGTTAGCTGTTAAATAACCATATGGTTTATTAAACATATAGTAATAAAATTCCTTATAGTTAATAATTTCTTGGTCGAACGTAACAACATCCTCAGTTAATTTAATTAATTGGCTAATTTTAACGGGTTGCTGGTTTACTAAGATGCGTTTTTGTCGTATGAACAAATGAGCATCTTTACGTGAACAATTTAATGCATTGGCAACTAATTTATCTATACGCATTATCTCTCTATCCTTTCGTGGAAATAATCTATTTGCGTTTTAATTTACCACTTTTTTTCAATCATAAAATAACACCTAAAATGATGATTCCAAAAACCGGTAATAGCAGAAGTCATAAATACTTGCTCGCAAATTTTGGCGCAACATTAGAATCTTCATTCGTTGATGCTAATGTTTTTTGCACAGCGTGCATAGCCTCTTCATCCATTGCGTCTTTGTGTTCGCCTATTTGTCTTAAAAACTCTTGACTAGCTGTTGATTCATCTGGTTGTTTTTGACCGTCAACATTTTGATTATTTTCTTGTGTTTCATGTGGTTGAGTGACTTCAAGTTTTTCTTGTGGTTTTTCTTGATTAATGGGTGTGGATTCTTCTGGAGTAATTGGGCGTACATTAGGTTTTTCATCAGGGTGTTGATCAATTGTAGTGTTTGGGTTTTCAGGAGTGATTACATCTGGTGAAATCGGTTTGGTTTCCTGTTCATCTTTAATGGGTTCAATAATTAATAATGGAATGTCTTGAACTTCATAACTATTATGTATTTGATGACCTTGATATGTTGTATCAAAAGTGATGATAAGACTGTTGTTTTGTGTGTTTGGTGTTATCGTTTTAATTTGTACATTAACACTAGAATCATTCATAATTTTGAAATCATTGACTTCAAATTGGTCAATGTTTTTGTGGTTTTGTTTGTCAATAATTTCAAAAGTTATTTTTTCACTATTAGTTTTTAAATAACTTTCATAGAACTTTTGAGTTGCACTTTGCAGTAAGAAATAGTCTTGTCGTATTTTAGTTTGTATATTTAATAACTCAGGCTTTGTATAAACTTTTTTAGTTTCTATGTCATCAATATATGCTTGTGTTCGTTTTATAAAGGTTTCAATAGGCCCTTGCCACTCAGGCGTAACTCAAGTTTGCACTTCTTTGATTAACGTTTCAGTTTCTTTAATTAACGCCGTTTTAAACTGTTCATTAATATATGTAGTCACTGCTTCATCTGTGTTTTTTCAAGCCTTTAATAACATTGTTTTTTCTTTAATTATTTCATCAATTGAATTATCAAATGCACCAAGGAACACTTGGGCTTGTTTGTGTATTGCCACTAAATAATCTAAAGATGAATGAATATATGGATCATTATACATTAATCCATCTGAATGTTTTCATTTGGCAATATCATTATCCACTTGATCTATTAATTTTTTTAAATGGTTACGCAGTTGATTTTTTAAAAGGCTTTCATATTGGGTATTTAATGCTTTTAATTGATCGATTTGGAGCGTAATGGTTGGGCTGTCTACATGTGTATCATTCAAATAGTTTTCACTTTCCATTTGTTTAGCAATTAAGGCATTTTGTACTGTTTGTAAATCTTGGAAATCAAGATTTTCATCTTTAAAATCATGCAAATTATTTAGATTTTTCAGAGCTCGGTCGCTCTCTTTTTTCAATGAAGCTTTGTTTTGTTTTAATTCGCTATTCTTAACTGCAATCTGTACTTGTTGCACCCCTGTTATTAACTGACTAGTTTGTTCATTTAACACTTCATTTGCCGCATAATCGTCGTTCGTGTATTTAAGTGATTTCTGATAAGTATTAGTTAGGTTTGTTAACGCATCTTGGACATTGATATCATTTTTTGTTTGTGCATTTAGGTTTGATAATGCTTCTATGTATGTGTTTGTTTCCTGCAGAGTTGCCTTGAATTTTTCACGTATTTGTCGTTGTAATTGTTGTGCTTGGATTTGTTCTTGCGAAAGCAAATTAGCAAAACTTTGTTGTTTTATATAAACTAAATTGTTTTTTATAATTTCATATGATAAATCTAGAACACCGGTTTGATCATTTGGCGAAAAGGTAATGTTAGTAATTTGATACGTCTCATCATGTTGGTTAGGTTGTAAATCATTAACATGTATGTAACTAGGTAAAAAATTGTAGGCGTCAGCTCTTAACGCAAACGCAAAATTTTGTCCATATGTATTAAAAACATTTGCCTCTTCTTGAGCTTTTTGTTGTGTTTCATATTCAGTTTGCAATTTAATTTGTGTTTGTTTTCATTCGATGAATTTTTGCATTAAATCATGGCTTTTTTCTTGAATTAAAGATAAATCGTTACTATTTTCATCTAAAGCGTTTTGTTGTAAAAAATCTGCAATTACATGATCTAATTCAGAATAAAGCTGGAAGGCTGATTTTAATTGATTACGTAGGTTTTGAATATTTTTATAAATATTATTATAGTTATCCATCGCCTTTTTAATTGCTTGATCATGGTTATATAAAGCTGATGTTCTTTCTAGATTTTCGTATGCTTTTTGCACTCGATCAATTTGTTGGTGTATTAGTTCAGCATTCATGCTTTGTGTTAACAAATCTTCTAATGCAGCTAATTCATCTAAAACCTGCTGTCTATTCTCGGGATAATTATTTACATAACTAGGTAGGTTTTTTATATCAACCAGACGCTCAACAGCAGCATCGCCTCGTGCCTTCATTTCGTCTAATTCAATAAATTCTTGACGTGTTTGTTCGTATTCTTGAACGGATGGACAGGCAGCTAAACTGGTTTGAACATGTTCTAATTGAACAGATGATAAGTGTTTAAAGATCATAGCATCTTGCTTTTTTTGCGCTTTTTGTTGCATGTTTTTAAGTTTTTCATACCAGATATTTAGATCATTAAAATCTGCTACTAAATCAAGATCAGCTAATAAATCAGTACGTTCAAATAAATATAAGTCGTCGGCGTTATCAACAGCTGTTTTTGCTATTTGAATACTTGCTAGACTATCAATTAAATCCCAATAACCATTTAATTCATCTTTTTTCGCATCTACAGTTTTAGCATCTCAATTACTTGTTTGATAGTCAGATAAAAATTTGTTAATAAAATGAGCACAGGCTTGTTGTTTTTCGGGGCCTAAAATTAAAAAACCACGCGTTGCTTGATAATTATTGAATTTTTGTAATAAAAGCGCTGTTTCTTGCATCTTTTCATTTAACATCTTTGACATTGTCCAATAGTTTTGCAGACTTTGGAAATCTGTTGTGTTTTGAAGTATTTGCAAGCAGAAATGTTTTTGCGAATCATTGAGATAAATCAGCTCTGCAATTTGCTTGTATCAATCTTGAAAAGCATGAAATTCAGTTATTAATGGCGCAAGGTTATCTTCTTGTAAATTAGCTAATTGATTTAAGTGATTATTTAAAAAGGTTTTTTGTTGATCAGAAATAACGCTATCAGTATTTATCAGTTGTTGTATTCGCATAAAATGATCAGCGTTCGCTTGTAGAATATTCTGGGTTTTTAAAATTTCTGTATTTCTTTCTGTCAGAAAGTCAGATGTTAGTATTTGTGGATCCTTTTGATCAAGTATTGCTTGCGTTTGGTTAATCAAGGTTACATATTGTTGCAAATAGGTTGTTTGATACAATTTATCTTTATAAGCATCTGAGAAAAGCGGAGCATTCTCAACTAAAGTTTTTAATTGTTTATACCCCATGTCAAAAACTTTAGCTTTTTGGATAATTAACTCCGCTTTAAGATTTGATTGGTTAAGAGCATTTATTAATTCTTGTTTGTAAAAGGGCAATAAATATTCATAATCTATTTGTTCAAAAAAACGATTGCATTGGGCTAGGAAATTTGTTGTCATTGCTATTTTAATTTTCATACCACCTAACTGATCGCTAAAATTATCAATCATTAAGCGTGCTTGCTGTGAAACATCTTGATCATTTGGGATGTTAAACAATTGTTCTAAGATAATATTAGGCTCGTTCATTTGAGCTTTTAATTCTTGGATTAAATTAGTTTTAGCGAAGTCTAGTTTTGGATAAATATGTAGAAAATTATCAAATTGTTTTTGGAGTTCTAAACTTTGGATATCATTAACCATTAAGGATAAACGCCCGATCACTGAATTATTCTTTTTGACCTCTCGCACTAAATTATTCAGCTGCTCAGGATCAATTAAATGATTATTATCAGCTGTCATAACATTCGAAATTTGGTTCAGCACTCGTGTTTTTAAGGAGCGAATTAGTTCAACATTTTGAGAATTGAAAACCTTAGAAAGTTCTAGGCTGTTTAAATTAGCATAACGATCATCAAATAATTCGAGTAACTCAATTAAGTTATCTAAATCATTAGCTATGATATTTCAATGTTTTTTGAGCTTTGTAAATTGCAAGAAACTTTCTGGTAAATGAGGATTCAAGTTGTTAATGTACTCGATAAACTGCGTTTGTAGAGCTTTCGACACCATCGGATATTTATCATTATAGAAACGTTGGGTGTCTTGAATAGCCTTAATTAGTTCTTGTTGTTCAACTAAATAAGGGTGTTTTTGGACATTAATGTTTTCTAGAGTATATTGATTGTAGACACGTGCAGGATATCATCCGTTGTCTGGTGTTTTTTTGTAAGCTTTTAGTGATCAATGGTGAGTAGTGTCAAATTGCTGGTTAGTCGGAAGTTGCAGATTGTACTCAATGTCGTGAAAATTAGCGGCGATTTGTATTGTTTGAACCAAAACATCATCACAGTATAATTCTAAAAACAGGTTTTGATATGCTTTAGGATTATCTATTGTTTTCAAAGTAATTTTGTCATCTGTATCATAGATATCATTAATTGTTAATCGATTGATATTGAATCCCAAAATACCAGCAGCTAAATCTTGATCTGAATAATAAAAGTTTGTTTTGTAAATTGCTTGAATTAATGAAGGGCCTGGAAAATCCATATACACTAATCCTAAGCTATGCAATGTGTCTTCTTTGTTTAAAAAAGCATTAACCTTGGGATTAATATTCCGTGCACTCGCGAAAGGACGTCAACTATTGGCGATTGATGTAAAGTTAACATAAAAAGCTTCGTCATCACGATTTTGATCACTAGTTTGTTGCATCATGTTAGTGATTAAAGAAACTTTTTCATCAACAGAGTTTAATCCTTCATATTTATCTTGGATTGTCGCTCCATAAGCAACAGAACGAAACATAAAACCACCCTTAGAAGATGTGTTAACCATGTGATGTCAATGGTTCAAGATAACCATTTTACCCCTAAATTCTTTAACATTAAATCCTTTATCGTACTTTAAATCGCTAAAACTTCTTCCGTTAGGATTGTATAAGTATTGATTGAATTTATTTAAGACATTTTCATAATTCTGGTTCGCTTTTGTTGCTGTGTTATGATTGTTTACATCAAAATTTTCATCCTTAACACGAATAATGACAAATTCTGTTGGATGTTGTTGCAAAAAATTAGCAAATTCTTGCATTGCGTCTTCAAATTTTTGTTTTGAATATGTAATACCGTGCACTAATCATCCATCAGCATTAATTCGCAAATCAAAAGCTCTAATACCCATATTTAATTGGTTGCCAAAATTAAAATATTGAGTTTGTGCATATGCCGAACCGAAAGTATATGCAATCCCGGTTCCGTTGTACATTGTTGAATCATGTGTTCCTGGGATACTTAACGAAAAAATGCTGCGATCATCTGGAATCTCGGCCATTCAATCTTGTGCATAGTATTTTTGTGTATCTTTTAATTGACCATCTGTATCTATCTCAGCGAGTGAATTTTGCAAGTGAACATGTTTATCAACATGAGCACTAGCAACCATTGCGATAGCTGTTGATGGAATAAATAATAAAGGAATTAATCATCACAACTTCTTTTTCATTTTTTCACCTTTTCTTTTAAAATTATTAAAAATTAAAACAAAAAGAAGTGTTGCCACTTCCTTTTTTTTACCCGTTCATCTAATTATTTAGTGTGGCAAAGCGTTTACACAATAACAGGTTTTGAAATATAAATATTAATTAGTTTTTAAAAGTTTGCAAATACCTTTTAATAAAACATTCCAACATGTAAAAAAATTCTAATCTATATGTGTATATTATATTACCATGATGGCAATTAGTAAAGCCAGTAAATCAAAGCTTTAAAAATTTTTATTTATTATGCAAATAATCAAAACAAAACGACATCTTAAATTATTTTTTTATCCGCGGAAAATATAATTAATTACGATTAAATCGGCAATTTATCTCAATATTGCATTTAATATAGTTAATAATTGAACATATAATTTAGCAATTTTAACACCTTCTTAAATCTAAAATTTATCACAAAAATCATAAAAAAGCTTTTTCTTATGTTATATCGCTAAAAAACACGTTTATTTTTGTTTTGTTAAAAGGTTTTCTGTATATAATGATTTCGAAATAAATATATTAAATTAATAAAAATATTATTCCTTCATGTTCTCAAACTAGGGATAAGAAAGTTGTTTTATTAAAAATCAGTTCTCAAGTTAAAGTAGAATACAATGGTACTAAAGATGTAACTTTGTAAAGTGTTACTACAGATAAATTCGTAGATGATAATTTTACAATCACTGTGTTTGAAACAGTTAACGCAACATTCAAATCAGCTGTTATGCAAGAACAAAATACTAAGATTACTGTTGCATATACATTGGTTGATAAGGAAGATACAACAAACACAACAGATTTTGCGTTCAATGTTTTAAAGAACACTTTTAAAGAACCAATTGATTTTGCTAAAACAAACGAATCTGTTAGTTTTTCATTCTTAGATTCGAAATTCACCGATTTTAAAACAGCGAAGAAAAGCGAAAGTTCAAACTATAGCTTTACAAAAACAGACAATGTTGATCAACGTTGATTTCTACTCAAAAACAGATTATCAGATATCAGTTAAATATTCTTTAGTAGAAGTTAACAACCCCAATAATAAACAAGAGTTTGACAAAGTAATTCCAGGAACGTCTTTTAAGAAATTTTCACAAAATTTTGAAATCGTAAATGTGACTCAAAAAAGGAAATACATCATTTTATCATTAGTTGCAAAGGAAGGCAGCACAATCAATATTAATAGTTTATTAGATGAAGGTACTAAGGGTGTTTTCAATTAAAAAGTGCAAAATATAATGTATCCATTAAATAAAGCATTCCACACTCGATGTATGTATACAATAGAGGGTCGAAATCAATTTACAGATATAGATGTTCGAAACGTATACATTAAAAAAATTGATGAAAAACATTTTGAACTATATGTAAATGGTATTAATAAAGGCACAGGTTTACACAGCGATTATTATATTGTACTTGTATTTACTTATGGTCCAGATAGCGATGAAGATGTTAAGAAATCAAAAACTGGCAAAGTTGAAATTAAATATGCAGCCAACTTTACAACCAGCCCCGAGAGAAAATCGACTGATCCTGAATTAATTAAACGTAATCAAATGATTTTCTTCAAAAGAAATAATCAGCAATAACCAAAGTAACACCTTATTCCTTTTTTATTTAGCAATTTTCTGTATAATAATATAAAACTTAATTATTTAAAGAATGTAACTAATCTGTTATTGATTTAGCTCTAATTTGGTATTTAAATAATTCAGTTAGTCAAAAATAAAAGGGAAGGAATCATCAGTTTTTATACCTGATAAATGCGATATGAGAAAAATAAATAAGAAGATTTTGTGATCTAGTTTAGGTATTATTGGAACGACTGCAATCATTGCTAGTGTAGCAACATCATGTAATGAAACAGATAATTCAGCATCTAATAAAAAATTAACAGAGGCACAAACAAAAATTAATGATTTAAATGCAGAAATCGAACAATTAAAGCATGACAAAGCTGATGTTGATGTTCAATTAGCGGAAGCTAAACAACAAAATGAAGCATTAAGCGTTAAGGTTCAAGAACTAAAAACTAATAAACCAAAAACTCCAGAAGTAGAAGGGTACGAAACATTAACTCTAGATCAAAAAAAGATTGCTGAAATGATACAGTTAGGAGATATGGACGAATACGATGGTATCTACATATTAAAACATTTAGATAACAAATATAACAAGCTGGTATATACTGAAAAGCAACCATTAAAAATTGAAAGTCAGTATACAAGAATTGTGGAATTGGAATTAACTAATTTAGAAACAATTGGTTTTGCTCAATTACAAAATCTAAATAACTTAAAAAAACTAGTTGCTCCCATGTTAGTAACTATTGAACCACACGGTCTTAAATCAAACCCTAAGCTTGCACAAATCGATGCTCCATCACTAACTACTGTTTTATATGAAGGGTTAGCATACAATCCTGAATTAAAGATCTTAAATACTCCTAAGTTAATTACTTATGCTGGCTATAGTTTTACTGGAACAACGATCGATACAGTTAATTCAAACCTAAGTGAAACAGCTAAAGAAACTATTGAGAGTTATGCTCATCCAGATGAAGAAAAGAACAACGATAAGCAATAAAAAATATTCAATAACCAGGTTTAAATTAAACATTTTAAACAGCGTTTTAATTGGATTTTTCTAGAATTAAAAACAACGGTATGACGTTGTTTTTTTATTTTGTTTTATTATATTTTGTATTCTAAAAGCAGTTATTTATCGTTAAAAACGAAAAAATTCGTTTTTAAAGTCTATTTTTCGGATTTTTAAAAATTAGTTAATAAATTATTATTTTTAATGTATTATAATTTAATTGCAAAAGAGTTTAATATCTAGATATTAAACACCCCCAAAAGGAATTGATATTAATCTTTGTTAATTGATATCAAAAATAAAAAAAGGAGGATTGCTACATTCGTAAGAGTGTAGTAACAT
Source organism: Ureaplasma miroungigenitalium (assembly GCF_025780085.1). Classification (GTDB taxonomy): domain Bacteria; phylum Bacillota_I; class Bacilli_A; order Mycoplasmatales; family Mycoplasmoidaceae; genus Ureaplasma; species Ureaplasma miroungigenitalium. The sequence continues at coordinate 37,430 of NZ_JAOXHL010000002.1, forward strand.
ATTATGAAAAAATTAAATAAAAAATTATTATTATCAAGCTTAGGATTAGTTGCTACGTCAGCTCTAATTGCAAGTATTGCTGCTTCATGTTCTAAAACTGAAGATAAAAAAGTTGATTTAGCAAAAGTTAGTTCTAAAGTAAAAGTAGAATATAAAGACGCTAAAGACCTAACTTTTGACAGTGTTACTGATGAAAAATTAGTAGCTGCAAATTTCACAATTACTGTACCTGAAACAGTTAACCTAACTTTCAAATCAGCTGTTAAAGATGCACAAAACACTAAAATTACTGTTACTTACACATTAACTGATAAAAAAGATTCTGCAAACAAAAAAGATTTTACTTTCGAAATTTTAAAATCAGTGTTTAAAAAAGAAACACCTGTTATACCTGAAAAATTAGATTTAGAATCAGTTAAGACAGAAGTTAAAGTAGAATATAAAGACGCTAAAGACGTAACTTTTGACAGTGTTACTGAAGATAAATTAGTAGCTGCAAATTTCATAATCACTGCACCAGACACAGTTAACGTAACTTTCAAATCAGCTGTTAAAGATGCACAAAACACTAAAATTACTGTTACTTACACATTAACTGATAAAAAAGATTCTGCAAACAAAAAAGATTTTACTTTCGAAATTTTAAAATCAGTGTTTAAAAAAGAAACACCTGTTATACATGAAAAATTAAATTTAGATTCAGTTAAATCACAAGTAACTGTTTCATATTTAAATGCTAAAACTGTATTTTTTAATGATCTTGATGAAACAAAATTAAAAGAATCTAATTTTCAAATCACTCCACTAGATAAAGTTACTACAACTTTCAAATCAGCAATTAAAGATCAAGAAAAAATTACTGTAACTTATACATTAGTTGATAAAAAAGATTCAACAAATACAAAAGACTTTACATTTGAAATTTTAAAATCAGAGTTTAAACAACCAACTGATCAATCTGCATCAAACGAAGAAACTGATCCTGTAGATTCACCTGAAGAACCAGCTTCTACAGCAGCTCAAAAATAATTATTTAAATTAAATACTTATTATTTCGCTAAGTATTACTCTTTCTCAAGTTAGAGTAGTTAAGAAAAACAAACCATTGTGGTTTGTTTTTTTATTTGTTTAAATAACATGTATCACAATAAAAAAAGAGGCCTAAGCCTCTTTTTTGTTAATCGTAAGAATTGGTTTAATAAGCTGAGATGTATTCGTGTGATTGAATGTTTAAAGCTTTGTTTCAATCGTTTAGGTTTGTATAATAAACCAATAAGCACGGAAAAACAAACAGATTAATGATGGGGATATAACTTAAAATTAAACAAATCTTCACTTTTTGGTTATATTCTTTTTTGATTTTATTAATGTATTTCTTTAAGAAAGTTGTCATGACAATTAAATTAAAAATATACGTACTAATAAATAAAACTAATAAAATAGTGAACATTACAATCAAATTAACTATTTGTTGTTGGTATCAACGAATTTCTTGCATCGTATTAAGATCATAGTAATCTTGATAATTTAAGTCGAAATTACTTGTTAAATGGTTGTGATAACTGACTCAGAAACCAATGGTAATTAGTAAAGGAATCAGAAATAAGTTTTGACATAAGTCCATGATGGACACAAAACGTAAACGTCGGTTTAATAATCTATCTATCATAACTATACTCCTTCATCTTCTGGGGAAGTTGGTAACCCTGCACGTGGCGGGTGTTTGTAATCATAAGCATATTGTAAGTAATATGTATATAAATGTTCCACGCCCCCTAATGACTTAATTGATCATTGGGTATCAGTATCCATGATTGGTAAAATTCCGGCTTGGTCACGAATAATTAATTCTAAATCACGCATGATATTAAAGATATCATCTTCTGATTCTCAACCACCACGGTTTGAGTTAAAGAAGTTTTTAATTCGTTCTCTATGTGCTCCATCATCCTCTTTTTTAATCGTAAAGATTTCATTATCAACAATATCCGCGTTGAATTTATAAGGTGATGAAACCATAATTTCTCGTTTTTTTGGATCACGCGGATCAATGGCGAAAACTTTAACTAAACTATATGAAGATGGTTTTAGTTTAGCATCGATAATATTGAAACTATATGGTACACGTTCTTTATTCGTATTTCAAATTAATGCACTATTTTCCTTGCCAAAATATTTTTCTAGATTAGCTTGATTATAAACATTATCATCATCAAGATTTGTGATTTTGTTTAAAGCGACTGTATAAACTTCTTGGCTAATTGTGTCCTTGATCTCAGCATAAAGATCGCGGTGGGCATTTTCATCAGCTACCACTTTTGATAAATAAACCTTTTGGTTGGCGAATTCAGTTGTTTCACGAACTAATGGCAGCTTGTGTTTTAAAAGCTCTTCATATTTCTTTAACAATGAGTTCTTTTCCTCAATATCATTATCTTTTAAAGATAATAATTGGTCTTCTAAATTTTTAATTTCTGCATCAATGGCATTTAAATCACGTAATTGTTTGTAGTAATTATTTAGTTCAACCACCGAAATAACATAATTAAATAATGGGAAAGCTTCATTCTTTAAATTAAAGCCCCGACGATAAGAAATATCAAATTCCTTAGATAAAGTTACCTGGTCTTCTAACAATTCAGCAAAGAAGGTTTCTTGATCATTGGTGTATGTCAATAATTGGTTAATTTTATTTTTTAAATTATTTAATCGTGTTTGGTAGAAAGCATTATTTTGAATAAATAAATCACTTTCTAATAAGTAATCACGAATGTTGTAAGGAGGGATTTTTTGTAAATCCTTAGCTTTATTAGCAAATAGACTAGCTTCTTTTATCTTGTTAATCCGATTATAAATTAACATGACTCATTTATATAGATTTTTGTCTTTTTGATTAACCATGTTTTCTACTAGTAAATTAATTTCGTTAACCATTGGGTTGAAAGTTGTTCAAGCAACGAATTGATCTGGACTTGTTGCACTTGTTACCACTTGTTTATCAAGGTCGTTGATTTTAACTAATAGTTCAAATTCGTGTAAAGCGTTGGCAATCATTTCGTGTTCGGCATCAGTCGCAATCGTTAAGAAAGCTTCTAGCATTGGTTTTAGTGCAGCAAAATTTGTTGCGCTAAAATCTTGGAATAAGTTCGCTAAAGCATCATTAAAGCCTGCGATGACTTGCTTGTTGTTTTGCAAAGTAACAAACTGTTTAAAAGCATTTTTTAATTCATCTAATTTAGTAAATGTTTGGTTTTCTAAACCAAAGAGATTTGCGATCTCCCCTTTTTCTTGATCAGTGAATTCAATTGTTGATAGTGTAGCTAATTTGTCGATTAAAGCTTTGTGTGTAGCGTAATGTTCTGAAGCTTGTAAGTTTGTAGCATATTCTTTGAATAAACTAATTAAATCTTGTTGATTACTGTTGTAGACTGTTTCAAAGGCATATACTAAATGTTTTAAATTCGTGTGTAAATCGTCTTTACGGAAGTCAAAGAAGTCATTAATCATCTTATGTACATAAGTGAAGTTAACAGCTTGTTCTGTTTGGTTAACAAAGAAATCGTTCAAATCATTTACGTGGTTTAAAAGTTTAAAGACATTAATTAAACTTAACGTTTGCATTTTTAATGCTGCATTAGTTTTTAACGTTGATAGTTCAATCTTGTCAATAAAGGCTTTTAATTGAGCAAAATGACTAGCTGTTTTGTTTAAATCAAACTCGTTTGCATTAATGATTTCAGCTTGCGTGTTTAATAATTTACTCAAGGCAAAATCTTCTTCTAAATAAGTGAAATCTTGTTTTGTTGTTGCTAATAAATCTAAAGCGGCTGCGTGTAAAACTTGTTTATCATGCACTAGTTTTTGTTCTAAAACACTAATGAATTTAGTATTAAAATCATTAATTAAATCAAAGATTTTAGTTCATGATGCTAATATTTCATCAGCTTTAGCTTGCATTTGTTCAATTGGTGTATTACCGTCGTTTTGAATAAATAACTCTAATCCGGTATTTTGTGCTTCTAAATCTTTTAGTGTTTGTTGAATTAACTCAACAAGACTAGTTGTTGGATCAGCTTTGTCTTTGGGTTGATCATACATACCAGCGACACTAGTAAATAAGTCTTTTTCTTGTTCATGATATGCATTAATTTGAATTAAACTAGCTTGTAAACTATTAGCATAACGTCCTAGATTAAATAAGTAGTCATGTCATGTTTGGTAATCGGTTGCGGTTGGTTTAATTGCCATTTGCGCGTGTGTTTTTTGATCAGCACTTAAACTTTTTTGTTTTGTCGCAATTAATTCTTTAGTTAAACGAATTGGTGTTAATGAATCAGCGGCTTTTGTTAATACTTTGAAAATGCTTTGTAAACGTGCAAAGGCATTAATGTATCATTGTGGAACGAAAACGTCTTGCGTTTTTAAATCGCTTGCATAAGCTAATTCACGAATGATGTCAGCTTCTGCTCGTGGAATTCCTAAACGATCTAAAGTACTTTGTAAACTAGCATCATCTTGGTATGTTTCAAAGAAATCTTTAAATGTTCAGCCCCCTGATGGGTTTAATTCAAATCCTTGAGTTTTCCGTGTTTCTCAATTCACACCATCTTTTAAAAAGAAGGCACCCATAGGAATTGAATACTCTGATTTACCAAATTTATCTAGGTTATTATAAGTTAGATCAAATTTTCCTGAGTTTAAATATGACACATAAGTACTTGGTGGTAAAGCTTTTAGATCAATCACCACTTTTGTTTGCGCGTTTGATAATGAACGTTCAACAATGTCCTTAAATGCAATAGCTGCTTTGGCATTTTCAGCTGGTTCAGTTGAATATAAGAAAGTTAAGTGAATTTCTTTATCTTTATATTCAGGGTGGTTTTGCACAAATCGATTTAAATAGTTTCGACCCATTTCTGGATCAAATCCTTTATCTAAACGGTCGATGTTTTCGAATTTATAATTTTTTGCCGAGTGCGTCATAAACGTATCGTTTTGCATATAATATTCTTTTAATTGACCATTTTTATCCTTAAATTCTGATTTGAACTTAACATCATCAAATCATAATTCTAAATTGTCCCCTTTAGAGTTTTTAATCACCCCGAAAGCAGTTCAGTTAGATACTGGGAATGATGATGTTCATCCTGTTAATAACAAAATGTTTTGACGGTTCGTAGCAAAAGAAATTGCTCGTCGTAAATCCGGATCTAATAAAGGAATGAAGTCATCTTTATGCGCTACATAATCTTCATAAGAATCATAACGTGAGTCTTTATTTAAATTAAATTGAATAGCAACTGTCCCAAACCCTTGACTCTTACTCATTAATTTACGTGTGTGTTCTTGTGATCAGAATTTCAACATGTATGATGTGGGCATATCAGTAGCTGAAATAATCCCTTGTTCAAATCATAATGATTTAACTTCGTTTTTAGAATTAAAGTAAATTTTAATATTATTAGGAATTGTTTGATCTGCTCCATAATAGTTTTTATTTTTACTTAAGGTAATAAAACCTTCAGGACCTAAAATTGTTGAATCGATGTTAAAAGCAGAAGAGTAAACAAAGTTATCTAAATTAGTTCCAAAGTTGTGAATTCCCCCGTGGGTTTCAATGAATTTTCTATTAGCTGGTAATAGTTCTTGTTTCCCATTTAAATCATTAACAACACTAATTGAATTAGGTTTTGGAGCAAACGTTTCAAATTCCATTAATAATTCAAAACGTGAACGCGGTAAAGCAAAATAACGTAAAAGTTCATCTTGGTTAGCTAAATCACGTACTTGTTTGAAACGACGCGCTTTAATTTGATCAACTGTTAAATCTTTTTCCTTTTTTTCAAAATCTAAATCATCAACATTGAAGATTTGACGACGAACAAAATAAGGGTTTTTTTGCAATTTAAACTTAACTGGTTCGGCGTTTTGATCATTGTTCGGTTTGACATAAATGTATTGTAAATTATTTAGGTCTAATGATTGGTTTTCAGGTAATGATAAAGCGTTCTTAAAATCTTCGTTAGTAATATTTCAGAACATTTGCCCTGTTGATAAACCGATATCTAAAGCAGCCGCTTTAATATCATTAACTTCCTTAGTATCTAAGGGGTTATGGTTTTCATCAAACATTTGGTTTTGGAATGGTACGAAGTTAGGATCTTCTTTTCATTCCTTAGTTATTTGATCAAAAATGTATGGCGGACGACCAAAAGGGTTTTTATATGGTACACCGTGTTTACGAATATAAGCTTCTTGCACGTCATTCATTCGTTGTGAACCTTTAATATTAATGTTTAATAGGGCTGTTCTTAATTGTGAACCCGTATTTAAATCCATAATATATTGGTAACTATCAATGAAGTCTTGTGCGGTTAATTCTTTTCCATCACTTCATTTTGATGCTCCGTTGTTTAAACCTAATTTAACAGCAACCGTTTTTTGGTTTTTGTTATTAAAAGTAATAAATGATTGGTAGTCATCAGAGATAAATGAAGCCAGTGCTTCTGGGGCAATTCCGAATGATGATAAATCATAGAATTGTGAGCTAACGTTATTAGCTGTAAAAGTGTTTTCTAAATCACTAGTTGTAATTTGATCAAAGTTTAAACCATCAATTGTTCCATCAAATTGTTTAGCATATAATTTCGGTAAACCTAATAGGTTCCCGATTTTTGAGTTGGTTGATGGTGCTTGTTTAAAGAAACCACCAACTAAAGTAGGAGAAATTGAACGCAAACTAGTAAATTTCAAGTAGTTAAAAGAGTTGATAGCTGGAATCGCAATCCCAAAATCATATTTACGATCACTCTTTTGCAATTCGGGTGCTGTTTTTTGGTTAGTATTTTTACAACTCACAGCAATCCCTGAGATTAATGCTAACCCACTTAAAACTCCAGCGGTTGTTAATCATAATTTCTTACGACTGGCTTTTATTTTCATAAATTCCTCCTTTTATAATTTGAATTGATTTTGAATCTTAATTAAGACCATATCATCATTCGTATTTTTTGATTTAAAGGCATAAATTGGTGCCGTATTATATGCTTTATTATTTTCTGCAATGTATTTACGTGAACCTAGTGATAATAAGTTTTTACCGTCTTTATCTAAAACACGTTCATTATTTTCGTCAACGAAGTATAGTTCGAAATCGTTTTCTGAATTAATATTAACTAACGCATTAGTATAGTTAGCAAGAATTGCATAATCACTAGTTCATGAAACAAAACCTTCATCTAATAATGTGTGTTTTGTACTTGGATCACCTTGACGTTTTAGATAGAATAAGTTGTTTGTGTTATCAATTGAAATATCGATATACACCACCACTTCACTATTAACTGCTTTAAAGGCTAGTTTTTTAATTCGTGGAGCATCTTCCTTACGAACAAATCCTCAGAAGAGTGTTGAGTCTAATTGTTCATTACGGTGAATTCCTGTAAGTGTTCGGTCCCCGATACCTTGTGATTTTAATGAGTAAATTCACATTGCACGTGGACGGTCTTGAATTGTTTGATTATCTAAATCTTTAATCTTAATGTGCGTGTCAATAATTGGATTTCGATTTTCATCATATAATTCTCAATTTAAAGATTTACGTAATCAACGGTCTTTGAAGTATCCGTTGTTTGTAATCTTTGTTTGCCCAATATAACTTAATCGATCAGGGTCAGCTTGACGTAGACCTTCATAATTATCATAATCAGTTAAAACTACACTAGGGCTTTGGATTTTTTTCATTAACTCATTTAACGGGTTTTTTAATTCATTAAAACTAATTAATAACAAGTAAATGTGTTTTTGCATATCTGTTAAGACAGCTTTAATCTCTTTTTTCGTATCTGCATTTAAAGATAACGCTTCTTCAAGATGTTTTTGTTTTGCAACGACTTGATCTAATAGTGCACTGATTTGATCATCTGTTAAAGCACGCAGAGTCATTAATGTTGAATTTAATTGTTTTTGTAAAATATCCAACATAAATAAAAGATCTTCAATTGATGTGTTGGCTTGTTTTACTAAATTATTAGCTGCTGTAACTAATTCGTCAATTGATTTAATTAAAAGTTCTTTACCTTCAAATTGAACATGTGTGCCTGGTAATTGGTTTTTAATAAAGCCTAGAAGGTCAGCATAATTAGTGATTGCAGTTTGCACTAAACCTTTTTCAATACCCACCGCTTTTTCATAATCCTTAATTAATAAATCTAAGTCAGAACGAGCAGTACTTAATGGTGAGTTAATCATTGTTGGGTGTTGTTTTAATAAATCAATGAAACCTTTTAGTTGTAAGTTAGTTGATTGTAATGGTGTTTTTAAATCATCATCATTAAAATCTTTAGCTAAAAAGTCTAGTCATGGTCGTGTTCATGTTTCTTCGTCGATTAATGATTTATTGAAGATGCTTAATTGTTGATTAATTTGTTCATAATTAAGCGCTAAACGCATTAAGTTCGCCGAAACAGCGTTTTGTTGACTTCAACTATTTGTTCCTAGATCATTAATAGCTTTTGTTCAATATAAAGTATTATTTCCTGCGAAGACATATTCAGAACCTGAGTTTCATTCTGATAAGTTAGAAATGAAGTTTGGTAAATTATCTAATTCTTGTCTTGAAGGGACAAATGTTGTTTGTACATAATCCCGTGTTAATACTTCGGGTAAACTATATGTATAATCTGAGAATACTTCAGCTAATTTGTCATATGAACGTTCAGCATTTGTTTGGGTATAACCAGATGATAAAGCCTTATATTCTCCATCAATTTTTTCAATACTTCCGTTGGTTTGTGTATTTGTTACGTTATAAGCAAATAAGTCCGCATAAGTACTAATTGAACGAGTACCTTCAGGGTAAATATAAGTATAACCCATTGTAATATCAGCTAAGATAGCATAGTTAATTTCAATCTCGTCAGCGTTCTTCTTCGTTGTATCAACCATGTATTTTTGAACTAAGCCAATAATATCGTCAACTTTTCTTTGCCCATCAACATTCGGATCTAATTCAAAAACGTTATTTTTATTAGGGAAAGCATAAGCTCGAATTTGACTAGCTGGTTGTGCTGTTAAATTGTGTGGTGTATATGGATTACCAAAAGAAGCAACCCCATCTAATCCCACATTACCTTCGAAAATGTAATTGTATTTGTTTAAGTCTTTTAATGGAATGTTATTTGATTTAATGAATAATTGGAAGTCACGAACTTTGAACTTGAAGTTTTCCATAGTTTCAGAAACAACACTAGCTTTTGAACGAATACCACCTGATTGCAAGTCATTCTTATTAGCTTCATAATAAGCATTTGTATCAAAGAAATGATTGTCAATGTAAGCATATTCATCAGCACTTGAGAATTCAAGCGCTTTTGTTGCTTTGTTGTAGTGGTATTTAGTAAAGTCTAAACCATAGAAGGCAACAGCTTCTTCGAGTGTATTAAATCCAATATAATCAAAAGTTACACCGTTATTAATTGCTTGTCCGTATGTATATTTATTAACTTTTTGGTTTTCACTATTCAATACTTGAACAGGGAAATCAAATAGATATGGATAACGTGTTTTATTAATATTCGCCACAATTTTGGCTTTCTTGATATCAGCTTTTTCTTGTTGCAAGTAAAATAATGGCAGATTATTATCAGGGTTAACCATTGTTCCTAATGGGTAGTAAACAAATTGTTCATCCTCGAACTTAGCTGCTTTTTGATCAAATAAGAAAGCATCACTGAAAGCGATAGTTGATTTAGCAACAACAGCTGAAGCTGGCCCATCTGTTGGCGCATAAGAATAAGCACGACCAAAGTATTGGTTAAATGAACCATCTTGTTGTTGGAAACGCATACCACGAGCGAACGGGTGTGCTGTTGGTTGTAAACCAAATGGTAAAGCAATTCGGCCGCTATCCACAATTCGACTAAATCAGTTTGAAGTGACTAACAATAAGTATTGGTAATGTTTTTTCTCTTCTGGTGAAGTTGCATTATCAATTTTATTAGGTAATACATCCCGAATTAAAGGGATTATGACATTTAATGCAGTCGGCAGAATCGAACTACGATCAACTACATGTTTTAAACTATCAAAAACATTTTGACCAGTAATTACATCAACTTCTTGTCCAAAAGTTTGAACCATTGAATCGATGACGTTGTAAGCTTTGTCTTTTTCATAAGCATCTGTATATTCTTTTTTCTGCGTGAAAGCTCATGATGAACTAATTGGTTCATCAGAATAAGATTTTCCATCAGATTCTCAACCGTTAATACCATATTGTGGTGCATCAGTTGATCCTGGCACTAACAATAATGAATAAATTTGGTTAATTAATTGATCTACAGCTTTTAAGAATTTAGTTGCATTAACAAAGCCTTCTTCATCACTGAAAGAAGTTAAGTTTAGAACATCGTTATTATCACGTGTTTTCACATAGACAATAATATTTGATTTATGTCAAATGGCTTTTTCGTCTAAAGTTTTATCTTTAAAGCCGAAAATAACTGGTTTGTTATCTTCGAATTTAATTTCATTACCCATTCCATCTTTTAAAATACCGGCATATTTTGAGAAATCATTCTTTTTAGCTGGGATTTCAAAACTTGTTAGTTGAATTAAAACTTCATCGGCTTCTTTTAATAAAGCATCATAGTCAGGTTGTTTTTTATTAGCTTTATCAGCGATAAAAGTTTCCACTTTTTTTAGTAAGATTTCAGCCACTTTAACTGGGTTAAAGTTTTGGTTATTGTTTAGAATCGTTGTTTGGTCGCCTTTTAAAGCACTATAACGTTGTTCTAAGTATTTTTTTAGATTATTTAAAGCAACATCATAAGCTTTTTGAATAGCAATTTGGACATCAGCTAAAGAAGCGTCAGGGTGTTGACTACGGTATTGTGTAGTAACCCGATGAGGATCAACCGCAAATGTTTTAGTTAAGAAATAACGCGCAGCTAATAAATCTTTCGCAGCTAAAGCTGGAGTAATAACAGAATTAGAAATTGAAGGACTTAATGTACCTGAGTGGTGGTCAAAAGCATTTAATAAGAAAAGGTCAGCAATTTTAACCCCTCTTAATTTCGCTGCTTCATCTAATTGTTCATAAGATTGCAAGAAACGACGACGTTTATTTTTAAAGAAATTATTAGCTCTATCAGGTGCATCAGCTCCCCATACGTCTGCTGGTTTTTCTCAAATATATTTCGAACGATCATTATCTAAGACAGCGTTGATTGAGAAGTTTGTTAATTCACCATCTTCGCTTGGTGTATAATCCACTTTCATTCGACGCGCACCAATTCCTGAACTTCGTGCATCTAAATAGTCTTGTAAAACATTAATGTTATATAAACTATCTAAACTTAATCCACCCCGTGAAGTAATTCCCCCTACTTCTGAGACATCACGCGTATCTGAAATATCTTTAATGTATTGTAAAGTTTGGTGGTGACCATATTCGTGAGCCCCCACATATTTTAAATAATTGATTCCTGTAGTTTTAAATGATGGGTCAGTTTCGGCCACAATTGACAAGTATGGTACCCGGTCTGTAGCAAAGAAACCATAGTATTCACCATCCACTACTTTATAGTGTGCTGAACCATTTTCATCGTAATAAACTTCTTGGTGTACACCATTAATTTTCTTCATTAAGTATGGACGTTTATTAACAACTTTATCAATTAAACCACTAAACACATCGATGTAAATTTCATATGATTTTTGCATTTCGTTGTCAATGAATTGACTTTGTTCTTTAATTACCCGTGGTGTAAATGGATCAAAGTAATTAATGGCCACTTTGAAAGTATTAAAGGCATCATCAAAACTCGCATCATATAAACGACCTTTAGGGTTGTCCTTACTTTTAGCTAATAAAGTATAAGTTACTTCAGTTGGTTTGCTAGGATCTAAAACAACGCTAGCATCATATGATTTTAAAATTTCGGTTTTAATTTGTAGACGATCAGCCTTCGCAACATCAGCTGTTGATTCACCAAAACCTGCTGATATAATTCGGACTTTTGTAATATTTTTTTCATCAAAACCTTTTGTTTCGTTTAACAATAAATTATTGAATGAACTATAGAAACGTGGGTTTTCATGATTATGATCATCATAAACGAAGACTTCTTTATCTTTAATTAAATCATCGTAGTTATATAAATTTCTAAAACTATTAATTTCTTTTTGTTCTAGGAATTTGTCAAAGTTTTTAATAATGGCATCATTTAAACTATTGAAGAAAATGGCATCACTAGTTGATAAGAATGAACGTGACAATGGATCTCGCGAAGAAGAAGCAATAGCCATTGAATCATCAATTTCACCACCGTAAATATTAAATGGTAAAAGGATGAAGTTTTTTTGATTATTGTTGTATTCAATATCAAAACCTGCACCAATTAATGACTCCTTATTTTTGATTTCACGTTGACTAATTTTGTTAATAGTAATAGCGTGGACATCAGTTTCTTTAACATTAACAAATTTATGTGTTGCCTTTTTGTCTTCGTTCAAAAGAACATTGTATCCGTATTTATTGAAAATTTCATATAAATAATCAGAAGCTAGTTGGACAGCTTCTTGTTGATTGTGAGCACTAAAGACGTAATTGAAACTTAAAAAAGCTTGTAGATTAGTCATTTTTTCTTTTAGTTCAGCAAATCTTTTTGTTAGCTTATCTGATAATGTTGTTTCGTTATTTTCTGTTAGGTTTTGCGTAACAAGCGTTTGAATTTGTGTGAAACGTTCTGCTAAGAAATTTAAATTGTGTTTTACAATTTCTAATTCACTAACTGCACTTAAATCAGCCTGTTTATCGTCAAGATAAGTTGTGTATCATGAGTCATCTTTTGATTTGAAAGAGAAAGTCGTAAACATTTGGTCAATAAATTCCGTCAAATCTACTGGAGGATTTAGGTTTGTTTCATCTTCAATGAATTGTTTTAAAACTGTTTTAATATTTTCTTGTACACTAGTCGAAAAATCATTTTTTAGATATTTGCCAATGTGTTTTGTACTAATAATTAATTGGTCTTTAAAGCCTTCTGAATCTTCATTGAATAATTCAAAACTTTGTTGGAAAATCGGGTGTTCAGCTAATAAAGCACTAAGATCAGCGTTAGCTAAATCTAATTGTTCCACATCAAAATCAATAAACTGGTTTTTTAAATCCTGAATTGCATCAATACTAGCTTGATAAGTAAAGTTTTTATCAATAAATTTTTGTTCAAAACTAAAGACTTTAGAAATTAAATTAGTTAAAGTAATAATGTGTTGTAAATTAGTAATTGATTGCTCTAACTGTGTTTTTTGTTCAGCACTTAAAGTAGTTTGTTCATTTTGTGATTGATATTGCGCTAACAGCTCATTTAATTTTCCTGAAAAACTATTGATTTCTGCTAAATCTAGTGTATTTAAGAAAGGAGCGTCATCATAGCTATATTTTGTATAATCAGGCGCTTGTTTAGATGCGTTAGCATATGCTTGTAAAACAGCATTTAAAGCATTAGGATCAGCCATGATTTTTCGTAAATCATATTTTGGAAGTTTATCTTTTGCAATTCTAATACCTAAATTAGCAAATGATGTTTTAATCACTTGCGTATATGAATTATTATTGAAATCCTTGCTAAACGGGTCAACTAAATAGCTTGATGCATCAAAGACATACAGATCTTTAGCATTAACTAAAGCTTGGTAATTAACTACTCCGTGGAAGTCTTTTTGGTTATAAGCAGAAATTAAATATGGTAAATTTTTTAAGTATTTTGATAATTCTTCTTTACTTAAATTTTTACTATTTAATTTGTAAGTTAATTTATCGTTATATTGTCCTTGACCTGATAAAGCTGAATAAATCGGCATTGAACCAAAGAAAGCATCTGGCGAGAACTTAATTTGAGTTTTTTCACGCGTTCCACTATGTGAACCTAAAATAATTGCATTCCCTTGTGTTTCAACCCCTGGAGTTAATGAGAATTTAGTTAAAGTCACTAAATCTGGTCCTCATGAAACGTTTTGTAAGAATCAGTTTGTATATTCAATAAATTCATCAGGACTTAAAGCCGGAATATATTCGTTAATAAACTCAATTGGTCCTGTTTTTAATTCTAAACGTGGCAAGTTGTAATTATGAGTATTAATGAATGTATCAAAAAATTCCCCATATTTAATAACTTGGCCAGCTTTAAAGCTACCCACATCTTGTAATAACATGACAGGTGTATTATCACCTTTTTTTACCCAGTTTTTTGCAGGATCAAAATCTTGTTCATCCGGATTAAAGTCATATGAGTTTGTAATCGCGTTAAAAGCATATTTAGCAATGGGTTGTGAAAACTCATCTAATAATATAGCTTCAAGCACACGACGTTGCTCAATTTTTGATTGTTTAACAGAAACTTTAATATCAACTCGACCTAAAGCCTTTTTGTTTGCATAAAGTTTCATGAATCCAACACATGAGGCCCCTAAAACAGCAATTGTACTGAAAGCAATTGCTAATTTAGGAATTAACGATAGTTTTTTTCTATTTTTTTTCATGGTTAGCCTCCTTTTAATATTCCTTGTTTTTTCATTTAGCAACTTCTTCTTCAGTTCCTAAAACTCAATGATCATTCCCTAAATGGATTCATTTAGGTTGTAATTCTGCTGTATAATTGTGAGCCAATGGATCATATGTATATCCTAGTAAAGATTTTTTTTCTGATTCAATTGATGGTACAGCTTCCATTAATGATTTAGTATATGGGTGTAAGAAGTTGTTAACAATTTCTTTAGTTGGACCAATTTCTAATAAAGTCCCTTTATTCATCACGGCAATACGGTCGGAAATATATTCCACCATCCGTAAGTCATGGGCGATAAATAAAATTGTTAAGTTATATTTTTCTTTTAAGTCTTTAAAAATATTAATTACTTGCGCTTGGATTGACACGTCTAAAGCTGAAATCGGTTCATCAGCGATCAATAAACGGGGACGCATCGTAATAGCACGTGTAATTCCAATCCGTTGTTGTTGACCCCCTGAGAATTCTAAGGGATATCGTCCTAAAACAGTTTCATCTAAACCTACAGATTTTAATGATTTTAAAACAATGTGTTTAACTAGTTTATTATGTGAGAAATCTTTGGTTTCATTAATTTCGGCAAAGATTTGGTCTAAGTGTTCTAAATCGATTTTGGCAGGCAATGATGCTTGTTGGTCGATTTGCGCAATTAAATCTCGCAATAGTTTTTGGTTTTCTTCTTTAGTTTGATCTCATGCATCTTCTTTGAAGATCGCTTTAATTTCATCTAAAACTGGATTGTTTTGATTTAATGTTTGAGCAAACTCTAAAAAGTTTGTACGATAAATAAAGTAGTCAACATTTAAGAATCCACGTTTTAAATCTTTTAGGTTATTTAAACCTTCTGCGACAACAGTTTCGATGTTTTTATAAGGATTTAAAGAGTTAGAGGGATCTTGGAAGATCATTTGTACGTTATTTACCAAAAAATTACGCATTTGTTTTGACACGCGTTCTTTTTGTTTCGGTAAGACTTTATCAGCGATTTTAATTTCGCCAAAATTATATTTTACAAGACCAATTAAAGCTGATCCAGTGGTTGATTTACCAGAACCAGATTCACCAACTAGTCCTAAAACTTCCCCTTCATAAATATTGAAAGACATGTCTTTAACAGCACGGAATTTTTTGAATCCTGAACCATAAACAATGTCCATATGACGGACTTCAACTAAACGTTTTTTTTCTGGACAAGCAGCTAAACGTTCCACTGTTCCTTCTGCAACTGGACGAACTGTTACTTTAGGTTTTAAAATCGGACGTTTTTGATAGTTATAAAAGTATTTTTGCTGGTTGTTATCTTTCATCGCTATTTACTCCTTTATTTTTTTCTGCTTGCCGTTTCTTGAATTCGCTTCATTTCTTTTGAATAACTTTTGGTGGTGTATACTCTGGTGCACGTTCATCTAATAAAGCCGTTTTAGCACGGTGTGTAGGTGAAACATAATACATGTCTGGTTCCACACTAAAATCACGCACTAACGCGTAGTCATTCCGTACAGCAAACGCATCACCGACAATCCCGTTTAAACGCGAAGGTACAGATCCTTTAATCGTAGCTAAACGATCACCTTTATTAACATCGGGCATAGAAGCAATTAAACCTCAAGTATATGGGTGTTGTGGATTTCAAAGAATTTCTTCACGCGTTCCTTCTTCAATAATTTGCCCAGCATACATAATAGAAATATAATTGGCAATTGAAGCTACTACCCCTAAGTCGTGGGTAATAAAGATAACACACATTTTGAACTTTTCTTGTAGTTCACGAATAATATCTAATACTAAGGCTTGAACTGTTGGGTCTAAAGCAGTTGTTGGTTCATCTAACACTAAAATTTTGGGGTGTAGAGAAACAATCGCAGCAATAACTACCCGTTGAATCATCCCCCCTGATAATTCATGAGGATATAATTCCATTACTTCTTCAGGGTTATTAATCTTTGTTAATTTTAAATACTCAATTGATTTAGCTTTCGCTTGACGTTTATTTTTAACGATTCCGTTAATTAACATCCCTTCCATAATTTGCGCCCCAATTTTCATAGTTGGATTTAATGTAGACATCGGGTTTTGAAAAACAGCTGAAATAACTTTTCCTAAATAACGAGAACGTTCTCATTGTGCAAATTTAAAGTCCTGTACTTCATTGTTATAAAGTAACACACGACCTTCTTCAATATTTGCATTACCTCCCGCTAATCCATACAATAGTGAAGTAATAACTGATTTTCCAGAACCTGATTCACCAATAATCGCATGCACTTCTCCTTCGTAAAACTGAATTGAAGTGTTTCTTAATACTAAGGCTTTATCACCAGGACGTGAAGGGTTTGAGAATGTTAAACGAACATTATCGATTTCAGCTGCAATTTTCTTTTTAGTGCCGTCTGGGAATTCTTTATATTTCACATCTTTTTCAAAACTTGCAAAATCAAAGTTTTTTCGTGAATTAGATAAACCTTTTTTGAACGCTTGCGTCCCAACTTTTTTCGTTGGTGCATCTTTTAATGCTTGACGTTGGTTTTCTTCAAAAGCTCGTGCATTTGTATCTTGCTTAGTTTGTAACTCTTCTGATTCTAAGAAAGCAAAGTCCTCATTAACATCTTGCACAGATAAATTGGCATCATCAACAATTAATTCAGGTGTTGGCTCTGTTGGCTTAGTTTGTTCAATTAAATCGGTTACTTGAACTAGTTGTTCTGTTTTGTTAAGATTTTCATTTTCAACTAAATGTTCAACAATTACTGGTGTTTCAATAATTGGTGTTGCAGATTCCGCATAAATTTGTTTGTCCAATTGAGTTAGTTGTTTTGCAACCACCTTATTAGCAATCGCTTTTTTATTTTTTCTTTTTCATCCAAAAAGGCCACGTTTTTTTGTTACCACTGGTGTGTAAACAATTCGTGATTTCATTCAATCACGAATTTGTCTAGTTTTGGTTGTTTTTTTATTTGGTTGATTAACGTTGTCTTCGTAAGGCATCTTGAGTCGCTCCTCCTACTAATTGAACACTTGCAACTAAACATACAAGTAAGAATGATGGAATTAAAGTATATCGAGGATATAGTGTAATAATGTTTGATCCAATCGAAATTAAATTACCTAAAGTTGGGTTGTTCGGATCACTTAATCCAATGAAAGCTAAACTAGCTTCAGATAAAATAGCCCCAGGAATAGTGAAAACTAATTGGGTAATAATCATTGGAATTAAGATTGGTACGAAATTCCAAATAATTTTAAACGCTTTTGTTCCTAGTGTTTTAGAAGCTGACACTCATAAGAAACCACGCGCTCGTTTAACTTGTGATCGCATTTGGTTAGCCATCCCTGTTCAACCAGAAATTGACATACTAAAAACAATAACTCCAAACGATGGTTTTAATATAATGGTTAGAATCATTAAAATAATAATTCCTGGTACGTTAGTTAGCACCTTGATGATAAATGTCATGATTTTATCAAAGACATTGAAGTAACCCATTAAGATTCCAAAAGTTACCCCAACAATTAAGTCGATAGCCGAAACACATAAGGCTACCCCTAATGAGTATCGTAAACCTCATCATAACATAGCTCATAAATCACGACCCATGTCATCTGTCCCAAAAATCGCAATGCTTTCTTGGTTATCTATCGCTGAACGAATCGGTACAAAATAGTCCTTGAAACGGTATTCTGGATATAGTTGTGTGGGATCATTGGTT
This sequence comes from Ureaplasma miroungigenitalium, assembly GCF_025780085.1. Lineage (GTDB taxonomy): Bacteria > Bacillota_I > Bacilli_A > Mycoplasmatales > Mycoplasmoidaceae > Ureaplasma > Ureaplasma miroungigenitalium. The sequence continues at coordinate 55,707 of NZ_JAOXHL010000002.1, forward strand.
GTGAAAGGAATCACAATCGCTAAAATAAATAAAATTAAAATAATCGAAAAACCAATTAGTCCAGAGAATGAACGACCAAAACGGTTTGCAAATTCCCGAAAGGGACGTGGTTTGGCATGCATGTATGAATTTTCTTTAAATTCAATCATGTCACCAATAATCTTTCATTGTTGGTGGGCAAACGGTTGTAAAAATTTATTCGGCGCATCTGATTTCAATTCGTCAACAAATTCTTGCGTTTTAGTTTTAAAGAATTTTGAAAATTTAGACATAGATTATTTGCCACCTCTTCTGATCCGTGGATCGATAATTTGGTATAAAGCATCCCGTGCTGCATAACCAATAATTGTAGTAATTGAATAAATAATAATTAATAAAAGAATTACGTTGTAGTCTTTACTAATAATTGCTTGGTAGAACAATGAACCAGAACCAGGGATTTGGAAAATTTGTTCAATAAACATCGCCCCTACGAATGAACCTAAAATCACGAACGGGAAGAATGTTGCAATTGGGAATAATGACGGTTTCAAGGCATGTCGTCATACAAAACGGTTTCGTGTTGCACCTTTTAAATAAGCGAACTTCGCATGCATTGAGTTTAATTCACGGTTCATTTCAACTTTAATATATTGCACATAAACAATAATTGAAGATAATGATAAAGCTAAGCCGGGTAAGATATATGTTAGGAAGTCTTTTTCTTCGAAAATAAATGGTAGGCCGACTTCTTTCCCGATTAATAAAAGGATTAAACCAAACACTAATGAAGGAACGGCTGAAACAATCGAAATAAAAACTGTTGATAAACTATCTAAAACACCACCGGGTTTTCTTCCTACTAATACTCCTAATGGAATACCAATAGCTAATGTTAATAACACAGAGAAAATACCAACATAGAATGATACTAAGTAACGTTCTCAAATAAAGTTATTAATTGGAACGGTTGGACGTAAAGATGTTGATACACCAAATTCCCCTCTGAAAATATCAACTAAATAATTTCCGTATCGGACACCAATTGGTTTGTCTAATCCATATTGAGCAAGAATAGCTAATTTAGCTTCTTTTGAACTAATTCCAATTGTTAATCCGTTTTCACCGGGTACTGAGTTAATTAAAAAGAAGGTAATAGTAATCACGATTCACGCTAATAAGAAAAACTCTCCAACTAATTTAATTAATTTTCATAAGAAACTAACAAATTTAGAGTCAAATGAAAAGAAATCAATTAGCGGATCGACTACACGGTCTCGGTTGGCTGCTGTTTTCAATGAACGACCCATTCCTGAAAACAAGACTAAGTTGTTGCTAAAAGCGTAATTTAAACGTCTTTTTTGGTTAATTACTGGCGCTTGTTGATTATTCTGAGCGCTCAGTTCACTAGTTTGATTCATAATCTCTCCTTAAATATATTAATAAGCTTGGTTAGCGTAATAAATTAAACACACAAAACTATAAATGGTTGCTGGTGTAATAATTACGGCTAAGAGTAAACGTAAACGAATTCACGCATACTGCAATGACCGGATTTCCAAGGCTGCGTCAAAATAAAAACGGTCAATTAATTTTTGATCAAATCGGTTGATCTCATAGCTGTTCTGCTTCCGATAAGCTTTAGCTCATTTACGATTTAAATAAAAACCGCTGAAGATAATAAAGCTAATCACAATAAAACATAAAATGGCAAATGTTAAAAAAACGATTCATATCTTACTGACAAGTAACGGATTTTTAGCATATAAGAAGCCAACGTGAAAAATTGCAATTAAAACTAAAAAGCTAATCATCAAAATCCAATCAATTGGTTTCATAAACGTTTTCGGGCGCCCCCTTGTATTATTATGTCGTGGCATGACATAACCCGTCGCTGTGACAATGGAAGTTCTTGTTGCCTTGTACTAATTCCATTGATACATCCTGATAAAAGAAAGGATTAATTAACGCTAAATGATGTTCATCAAATAATGTTTCATAATTAGCACTTTCAAAATTATTGAAAGATTTTCATTCCTTTGTAATTTGTTTTCAAATGTATTCAGGATAAACAGAAAGATCATCTGGTTTTGGCGTTTGCGGATACTTTAAGAAATAGGGGATTTGGAAGAATTCGTTTTCGTATTCTAAATATCGAATGTCTTTATTTTCTTTTTCTTGAGGTTTATCATGATTAAAGCTATTTTGAATTACCCGTAATTGATTTTTAAGATCAACAAATGGAATTTTATGAATGTCGTATTTGTGATATTTAAATAATGGCAGCGGCTTTAGATAAAATTTCTCTAAATCGCCCGCTGGTTGAAAAACAGGTGTATTCAAATCAAGAGTTAATGAATTAACATGCGTAATTTTTCTTTTTACTTTTAGATCTTTAGAATCATAATCTGATTTATAAACAATTCTATCAAAGGTTCCACCATTCAAACTATAAGCTTGTTTAATTACTGGTTGATTCACCTCTTTAGCATAAGCGGTGTAAATGCTTGTTTGATTATAAGCACAATCCATTTTTAATTTTTGATTGAAATGGTCAAGGGCTGCTTGCGCGGTTTCAAAATACAGATTATTTGGACTTAACAGTTCGTTGATTTTCTTTAACTGTTGATCACTAATCGCTTGCACTTTAGATTGAATATGAATACGTAAATCATATGTTTGATTATCATTGGCCTTAATACTAACCTGAAGAGGTAGTAATTCATATGACACTTGGGCGTTATTTAAGAGCGCGAAATTATGGATATAGTATAAATAGTAGCTACGCAAAAACACTCGTTCAGCAAATTGACGTAACGAAAGTATTAAATCCTGAGATTCCTGTTGTCATTGATTATTAATTGTATCACTTTGGGAATTATAAAATTGGTTAGTAAAGTCCTGTTCTCTCACAGTGACTTGGGTAGTTTTGAACAAATTATTATTAATTTCTGGGCCGTTTTGACATTCACAACGACATGCTGCAGCAATTGCAGGGGTGCTAATAATTATTGGTGTAAAGATTAAAAGTTTTTTTCAAAAACTTTTGTTTTTAAAGTTAAATTTTTTCATAGTATGTATATTTATTAATTACTAAATTAATTTAGCAATTATGCTTTTCATTATTATGGGGTTTTAAAAAATTAGCGCTTGGCTTGATTCATGCGTCATGCGCCATGCATGGTCTTCGTAAAACGGTACATAATAATATTGTTGGCGAAGGCAAAAATGTTTGCTATACAGCAAGCATTACTTATAATCCGGTGATACATCGTATTAAAAAGCATAGACATTACCTTCCTTAAACTATATTTAAATTATAATAATATAAGCTTGAAATGTAAATTTTTTTATTTTTCGCACCTTTAACTTTCCTAATATTTTAAAAAAATAAACAAAAAGCACTTTTTTTATCAATCAATTAGTTCAATTGCTAACATTTTAATTAAAAAAGGGTTTTTAAAACACTGAAAACAAGCAGAATAAAAAGCAAAAATTTCTTTATATCATATAATAATAGTGAGATAAACAAAAAAGAGAGATGCTTTTATGAAGGCCAATGAACAAATCGAAACAACTAAAAAAATAGATAAAAACATATATTATCTTTCTCCTTACCAAGATAAGGGATGAAAAATCATGAAGAAGGGCGGAGTACGTCCAACACGTGTTTTCTTATTAAAGAAAGATGCCATTGATTATGTTAAGACCCTAGGTCGTAATCAAGATGCTGTTGTCTATATTCAAAAGAAAGATGGTTCCTTCCAAGAAGTGCGTAACTATCGTGATATGAAGTAAAAAATAACCTAATGGGTTATTTTTTTCATCTTCATTTCCCTTAGTAATAAAAAAACCAAACAACAGTTTGGTTTTTTGTTTAGTAGTAATAGGTTTGATTAGTTAGCTTTAATAACTGAACCGTGTCCAACTGTTTTACCACCTTCACGAATTGAGAATTTAGATCCATCTTCAATCGCGATTGGGTGAATTAATTCAACTTCCATTTCCACGTCATCACCTGGCATTACTAATTCAGTTCCTGCAGGTAATTTAATTTCTCCAGTAATATCTGTTGTACGGAAGTAGAATTGAGGACGGTATCCACCAACGATTGGAGTATGACGTCCACCTTCTTCTTTTTTAAGAATATAAACCTTAGCAGTGAATTTGCTGTGAGGTTTAATAGAACCTGGTTTAACTAATACTTGACCACGTTGTACATCTTCTTTTTTAGTACCACGTAATAAAATACCAGCATTATCTCCAGCTTCAGCTTGGTCTAATGATTTACGGAACATTTCAATACCTGTAACAACAGTTTTTTGAGTGTCACGAATACCAACGATTTCAACTTCGTCGCCAACTTTAAGAGTACCACGTTCAACACGTCCAGTAACAACTGTACCACGTCCTGAAATTGTGAATACGTCTTCGATAGCTAATAAGAATGGTTTATCAGTTTCACGTAATGGTAATGGGATTCAAGTATCCACAGCATCCATTAATTCGTCAACTTTTGCTTCTCAAACTGGGTCACCTTCAAGTGCTTTAAGACCTGAACCACGAATAACTGGAGTGTTATCTCCGTCGAATCCATATTTAGTTAATAATTCACGTACTTCCATTTCTACAAGATCTTGCATTTCAGTATCTTGCATGAAGTCACATTTGTTTAAGAAAACAACAATTTTAGGAACACCAACTTGACGAGCAAGTAAGATATGTTCTTTAGTTTGAGCCATAACCCCATCAGAAGCAGCAATAACTAAGATTGCTCCATCCATTTGAGCAGCCCCTGTAATCATGTTTTTAACGTAGTCAGCGTGTCCTGGACAGTCAACGTGTGCGTAGTGACGAGTCGCTGTTTCATATTCAATATGAGACGCGTTAATTGTAATACCACGTTCTCTTTCTTCAGGTGTTTTATCAACATCTGCATAACTTTGAGCAGTTGCTTGCCCTTTTTTTGCTAGCACAGTACTAATTGCAGCAGTTAAAGTTGTTTTACCATGGTCAACGTGACCAATAGTCCCAATGTTAACATGGGGTTTAGATCTTTCAAATTTTCCAATTGCCATTATATTTCTCCTTAATTAAGTTTTAATGTTTAATTTGATTTTTAAATTATAATTTTACTAATTAATTATAGCAAAATATAAATATGTTTTTATTAATCTTATGATTATTTTTTTGCTCGTGCTTCAACAATTTCGTTTGTGACACTTTTTGGTGCTTCAGCATAGTGGCTAAATTGCATTACATATGTTGCACGACCTTGTGTGTTTGAACGTAAATCCGTCGCATATCCGAACATTTCAGATAGTGGAACTTTTGCTTTAATCGCTTGTGCGTTTCCACGTGTTTCTTGTCCTTCAATAACTCCCCGACGTTTAGAAATGTCACCCATGACAGTTCCGAAGTATTCGTCTGGTGTAGTTACGTCTACTGACATAATTGGTTCTAATAATACTGGTTTACAGATTTTTGCTGCTTCTTTGAAAGCCAATGACGCAGCAATTTTATAAGCCATACCAGATGAGTCGACATCATGGTAAGAACCATCATAAACAGTTGCCTTAACATCAATTGTTTGGTATCCAGCTAATGGACCCGAAACTAATGCTTCAACTAATCCGTTTTCAATTTCCTTGATGTATTCCTTAGGAATCTTACCACCAACAATGTTGTCCACGAATTCAAAACCTTTATCGTGGTTAGGTTCGAATTTAATTCAAACGTGACCATATTGCCCACGTCCACCTGATTGTTTAATATATTTACCTTCTGCATTACCTTCAACAGTTAATGTTTCACGGTAAGATACTTGTGGTGCCCCAACGTTAACTTGTACGTTGAATTCACGACGCATACGGTCAACTAGAACATCAAGGTGAAGTTCACCCATCCCAGCAATAATTGTTTGCCCTGTTTCTTCGTTTGTAAACGTTTTGAATGTTGGGTCTTCTTCAGCTAATTTAGATAAAGCTAAACTCATTTTTTCTTGGTCAGCTTTTGTTTTTGGTTCAACAGAAAGTGAAATTACTGGTTCTGCGAATACCATTTGTTCTAGAACAATTTTGTTCTTTTCATCACACACTGAGTCCCCTGTAGCTGTTTCTTTGAAACCAATAACAGCACAGATGTCACCCGCACCAATTGTATCAATTTCTGTACGGTTGTTAGAGTGCATTTTAACTAAACGAGAAATTCTTTCTTTTTTCCCTTTAGTAACGTTGTAAACGTAAGTACCTTTGTCAATTTTACCAGCATACACACGGATATATGTTAAACGACCAACGAAAGGGTCAGTTGCCACTTTAAAAGCTAAAGCAGCAAAATCTTCTGTCGGGTCATTGTGTTTGTAAACATCTTGACCAACTTCGTTCACACCGTGGATTGGTGGAACATCAAGTGGTGAAGGTAAGTAATCAACAACAGCGTCTAATAATTTTTTAACACCTTTGTTTTTGAAAGCAGTTCCACATAATACTGGATATAATTCAGTTGTGATAACCCCTTTACGAATACATTTTTTAATATCTTCGTTTGTTAATTCTTCACCTGATAAATATTTTTCCATGATTTCGTCATCGAATACAGCAACGTCATCAATCATTTGTGCACGCATTGCTTGTGCTTTTTCTAAATATTCTTGTGGAATATCTTTGATTTCGTAATCTTCGTTAGCTTCTCCATCATAGAAATAAGCCTTCATTTCTACTAAATCGATGTTTCCAACGAAATCAGCTTCAGCTCCCATTGGAATTTGGATAGCAGTTGCTTTTACCCCTAAACGGTTTTTAATTGTATCGATTGAGTAGTAGAAGTCTGCACCAGTTTTGTCCATTTTGTTAACGAAAACAATACGTGGTACGTTATATTTTGTAGCTTGACGTCAAACTGTTTCAGTTTGTGGTTCCACACCATTTTGTCCATCAAGTACAGCTACAGCTCCGTCTAAAACACGTAATGAACGTTCTACTTCAACAGTAAAGTCCACGTGTCCGGGTGTATCGATTAAGTTTAGTTCATAATCTTTTCATTGAGCATAAGTTGCAGCCGCAGTAATTGTAATACCCCGTTCTTTTTCTTGTGCCATTCAGTCCATAGTTGCAGCCCCATCGTGAGTTTCACCAATTTTGTGGTTACGTCCAGTATGGAATAAAATACGTTCAGAAGTCGTTGTTTTACCTGCATCAATATGGGCCATAATCCCGAAGTTACGGAATTTGTTTAAATCTTTAGTGTACATATAAATTTATTTCCTTAAAAGTTTTTTTATCAACGTAAGTGAGCGAAAGCTTTATTTGCTTCTGCCATTTTATGTGTATCTTCTTTTTTCTTAATAGAAGCACCTGAGTTGTTAGATGCGTCAATAATTTCATTTGCTAATTTTTCAATCATTGAGTGTTCATGACGTAAACGAGCAAATTGAGTTAATCAACGTAAACCTAAAGTTTGTTTACGTTCTGGGGTAACTTCAGTTGGCACTTGGAAGTTTGATCCACCAACACGACGAACTTTTAATTCGATCGCTGGCATCACATTTTCAATGGCTTTATTAAAGACATCAAGAGCTGGTTTATTTGTTTTCTTTTCAATTAATTCAAAAGCTGAATAAATAATTGATTGCGCTAAACCTTTTTTACCATCATACATTACTGAATTAATTAATTTAGTAACTAGACGAGAATTGTAAACTGGGTCAGCCAAAACAAATCGTTTTTGTGGTTTTAATTTTCTCATTCTTTTTCTCCTTATTAATCTTAACTATTTAGCTGCTGGCTTAGGACGTTTTGCCCCGTATTTAGAACGTTGTTGACGACGTTTTTCAACACCTGAAGCATCGTTTGTTCCACGAACAATGTGGTAACGTACCCCTGGTAAGTCTTTTACACGTCCTCCACGAATACTTACAACACTATGTTCTTGTAAGTTGTGGCCTTCACCGGGAATATAAGCAAGGACTTCGTAACCGTTACTTAAACGAACCTTAGCATATTTACGTAACGCCGAGTTAGGTTTTTTGGGAGTCATTGTACCCACCCGAGTACACACACCGTTTTTAAATGGTGAGTGGTAGTTATTTGTTTGTTTAGTTAGTGAGTTGTATGTAAATTGAAGCGCTGGAGACTTTGATTTCTTAGTCTTAGGCGTTCTCTTATTGCGAATTAATTGTGCAATTGTAGGCATTTAAATATTCCTTTCCTTAAAATTTTTTTATAACAACTTGTCCGTGTGTATCATTTTTTACAATAATAAAAAAGTCAAAACACTATTTAAGTATAGCATGTTTGACTAAAAAAGGCAAGTTATAATTCTTCAATTCGTAAAAATTCTTTTTTTAATTCTTCGTTTTCTAAACGATCATATAGCTGCATGCGTCCTGTTTGTTTTTCATGCAAATGTAAAAGCATTTCGTATTTATGCAATAGTTTGTAAATTTTTTGCAAACTATCATAAACTGCGTTTTTACTGACATGGAATTCATCAGCGATCTCGTTTAAAGACCAATCAGCATAATAATGCTTTTGAAAATAGGTTTGTTGTTTATCAGTTAATAAGTTTTTATAAAAACCAAATAAACTGATTAAATAAACCCGTTCATTAATTTTGTTCACTGAACTTAATTCCTTGAACCATTGAGTCTACATACATTTCTAAATCAAAAACTTTTAGATCAGCTAGACCCTCACCTAAACCAATTAGTTTCACAGGAATGTTAAAAGCATCTTTAATTGCTAAAACAATTCCCCCGCGACTTGTTGAATCCATTTTTGTGAGGATGATTCCACTTACACGAGCAGTTTCATAAAATGCTTTCGCTTGGTTGATTCCTGATTGACCTTGTGTAGCATCAATGACCATTAAAGTTTCGTGAGGTGCGTCAACATCAAATTTATGAATTACATCATAAATTTTTTTCAATTCATTCATTAAATTTAATTTATTTTGTAAACGTCCTGATGTATCGCAAATTACTAAATCATAATTTTCATCGTAACCTTTTTTTAAACCACTATAAATGACTGAAGCTGGGTCTTGGTTAGGCTTTAATGGTAATTCGATATCAACATTTAAACGATCGGCTCACACTTTTAATTGTTCAATGGCCCCAGCTCTAAAGGTATCTGCTGCAACCAATAATACTTTTTTATTTTCGTGAGCAAACTTATAAGCAATCTTAGCAATAGATGTAGTTTTACCGACCCCATTAACACCCACCACTAAAACAACATTTGTTTGAGCATTATAAAGTTGTAAATCAACATCAATATTTGTATCTTGAATATAGTAAAGGAAAAGTTTATCAATAATAATCGCTTTAATTAGTTCCGGATCTTTAATGTTTTGATAACTGATTTCTTCACGAATTGATTGGATAATTTTGCTTGTCGCTACATATCCGATATCATAAGAAATTAAAACTTCTTCCAAACTTTCATATCATTCTTCGTCAACAGTCACAAAACTTGCTGTTAATTCATTGATCGCATGATCGAGTGCGTTGGCAGATTTTTTTAAACCAGAATTAAATTTATCTAAGGAATCATCCTCTAACTTCAAAATCCGTTGATCTTCATTTTTTTCTTTAATGTTCTCAATGACTTCTTCATTTTTATTTTTACGTTTAAAAATCTTGGTAAATAAATTTTTAAAGAAACCCATAATTAATTATCCTTTTCTTCAAAAACATACATTTCGTTATCTAAATTAATTTTAGTTAACATGGAAACGTTGTCTTTGTGCATTGTTGTTCCAATCAATACCCCACAATTACGCATTGTCCCTTGACGGTGGGTAATGATTAAGAATTGTGTGTCCCCACCAAAACGTTGAATCATGTGAGCGAATTTGTCCACATTAATTTCGTCTAAGGCAGCTTCAGCTTCGTCTAAAATAACTAACGGGAATTTAGCTACTTTTAGTAAAGCAAATAAAATAACTAAAACAACTAAAGTTTTTTCTCCCCCACTTAACTGGTGTAAGGCGACATTCTTTTTGTTCATTGGGTTAGCAATAATTTCAATTCCACTTTCCAAAACATTTTGGTCGTCTTCTAATAAAATCTGACACGTTCCTTGAGCAAAGAAGTATTCAAAGATTTGCGGAATCATTGCATTAACTTCTTTAAGCACTTTTTTAAAATCATTTTTAGCTTGTTGATCTAGTGTTTTAATACTTGTTTTAATAACATCCACTGCTTGTAAGCAGGTATTAACTTCTTGTTCTAAAGCTTCATATTCTTTTAATTTTGTTTCGTACTCATTCAAGACATTAAAGTTAATTGATTTAAATTGACTTTTTTGAATCTTTAATTGACTAATTAATTCTAAAGCCTGTTTGTCTGTGTATTCAAATGGCATATGTAAATATTCTTCAAAGACTTTTTCAACAGTATATTGGTAGTCTTCGATAATAATTGTTTCGTATTTTAGAATCAATTGAGCAATTGTTGCAATTTCTGCTTGATACTTATTTTGTTGCGTTAATAGATTATTAAAGTTTTGGTATTTGCCTTCTCGGCTTTGTACTTCTTGCTGAATAAATTTACCTAATGAATCAATTTCAGTTTGTAAATTTCGCACAACTCCCATTTTAGTTAAAAAACTTTGGTTAATTGCTTCATATTCTTCACTAATTACACTGATTTGTTTTTCACGAGCTTCTATGGTAGTATGCACATTCGCTAGTTTTTCTAATTCTAAAATTAAATTTTTGTGATCATAATTTAATGATTGTGCGTGACCTTTTAATTTAGATAAATCATCATATAATTCATTAGTACGCGAATCAAATAAACTAACTTGGTATTGATTTTCTTTTAACATTGCTTGTTTTTCATTCAATTCCAAGATAATGGCTTCGAATTCTTTTTCTAATCCATTAATTTTTTCATCTAAGTTTAAGCTTGTTTTCTTATTATAAGTTACATCCCCACCCATAATAGCACCACCTGCAAACACGACTTGACCATCAAGGGTGATGACCTTGTAATTTTTGTAAGTAGTTTCAGAAATAACTAAAGCGTCGCTTAAATTTTGAGCAATTAAAATATTACCTAATAAGTAATCAACAGCCATTTGGTATGATGGTTTAATTTTAACTAACTCATTAGCTACGCCAACAAAACCTTTTAATGTTTGTACAGCATCATAAAATTCCGGACGAATACTCTTAGCTTTTAAATTTTCTAATGGTAAGAAAACTGCTTGCCCTGCCTTATTTTTTTGCAAATATTCCACACACGTTTGAGCAACTTGATTATTTTGAACAATAATGTTGTAAACGTTTTTACTTAGTGCTGTGTTAATAGCTAATTCGTGTTCAGGATCAGTTTGAATAGCTTGTAAAACAGTACTGTGAACACCTGGAATAAAATCCTTGGCATTGATAATCGCATTAGTTCCACGTTCGCGTGCTAATTCACGATTAATCGTTTCTCGTAAATCATTAATTTGGTATTGCAATTGTTTTTTTTGCGTAGATAAATTATTTGTTATTTCAAATAAACTCGCCATTGCTTGTTTTTGTTCTTTTAGTTGTTGACGGTTTTTTTCGATTTCAACTTCTTTATCTGCAACTAATTTTTCATATTGCAACGTTTCTTTTTCGTTCTCGTTTTTTAAAGTTAATAAATTATCATAACGTTCTTGAGGCGCTACTTGGTCGTTGCTACCTTGCGCTTTTAAAAAGGCTTTGTGTTCTGTTAAACGACGGTTAACATCCATTAATTGATCATATAGTTTATTCTTAGCATTTTCTTCAAGTACTAATTGTTCTTGCAATGCTTGGAAGCGTTGGCTGTTTTTATTTTGCTTTTCATGCAATGTATCGATTTCTGGTTTAAGAATACTAATTGATTCATCGATGCTACGCATCTTGTCTGTTAGCTCTTTTTTATATTTGTAATTGTGATCTAAACTTTTAGCATAAAGATTTAGTTCGATTTTTTCTAATTCTTTTTGAACTGCTGTATAACGTAAAAATTCCTCTTTTTGTTTGTTATAAGTGTTTAGATCTTTTTTCATACTATACAAGTTGTCATTTAAACGATCTAAATCTGTCTGTGATTTAACAAGGTTGGCTTCGGCTTCTTTTTTACGTTTAAAATATTTCCCAATCCCTGCTGCCTCATCAAACATTTTTCGTCGTTCAATTGGTTTAGCATCAGCAAATCATGAAACTTTTCCTTGCGAAATAATTCCTAAACTACCCTTTAATAATCCACTGTCTAAAAACATATCTTGGATGTCTTTAAATTTCACAACTTCATCATTAATATAATAGATTACGTCGTCTTTTTTCAGATCATAAAATTTGGTAATTTTCACTTCATTTAAATCTGTATACAAAATTTGATTTACATTATTGAAGTATAAACTTACACGAATAAAATTAGCTTTTTGAACTAAGTCATTTCCTAAAAAAGCTAAAGAGTGTTTATCTGCTCTTATGGCTGATTTAGAATGTTCACCTAAAACTCATTTTAGGGCATCAATTATATTTGATTTTCCTGAACCGTTAGGTCCAATAATCCCTGTAATCGGGTGATCTAAAATAGTTTGAGTATATTTAGCAAAAGATTTAAATCCTTGCGCTTCGAAACGTTTTAAAAATATCATTATAGCTCCTTTTGAAAATGGCCATATTTTATATATTATAAACTAAAGTTATTTATACATTACATTATAAACAAAAAAAGAAACCAATTGGTTTCTTGTTTGTTTTCTTTTATAAACTAATTTTACGTAATCAAGAAGCAAATCATTGATAGTGTGGTTCGATTTGTTCAATCACGCACGGATTAAAGATTAAGAAATAACCATCATCATCGACTAAGGCAATCACATCATTATGACTAATTCCTAAATAATTAAGTTGGTTTCTTAACTCTTTTAAAAGAACATTGACCATTGCTTGGTTGTCTGTTTGTTCTGGTTCGTGGAAATAATCCATATATTCATTTAAGCCTTCATCTAATAAAAATGAAAAGCCTTTTTCTAAAGCGTTATATAAGAAGTAGTCCCGTTCACGTTTGTGTTTTTTAATATACATCACAAAGAAAGGGATTTGGTATGGGTCGTATTTAACGTATGGAACGGGAACAATGTTACCATCGACATATACATTATCTATACAATCAATTTTATGATAAGATGTTAGTTCAATCATGGCTTGTTGTACACCGAATTGTTGGTCTTTATGTACGATTTCTCCAAATGGAATAACTTCACATGTATTTTCAAAATATAATAATTGCTTGTTTAACAATTTATTAACTAAATTAAAGTCATCTAAAGTCGTTTCGTTGTCATAAAATTGAGCAAAATCATAAATGGCCATCATTTTATAAGCTTTTCCAGCTTCATATCATTCCCGACTGACAACTGGTGATAGATTTGTGAAAGTTAGATGATTGATATAATTACTGATTACTGGTTTTTGTTGACTTATTAATTGATCTAAAATATGTTCAACTTCACTTTGTTCGTTCAATGATGCAACTAAGTCACTAAAGGCTGATAAAGGTTTATTGCTCGCAGCATTTGTTAAACTTAAATTGCAAATGCTACTATCCTCGATTAATAAATTTTTACCATTTTTATGTAACACTGGTATGTGTGCATTTTGTCTATCATAAGTTACATAACGTTCTTGGGCTAGTGATGTAAAATATTGGGTTAATTTAGTATCTGTTTCTAAATTTGTTTTACTTGCACCAATCCCGAATGTTTTCATAAAATCATGGTTTAATAAGATAGCATCTTTTTTTACCTTAGTTTTGTTTTTAGCTAAAGTAAAATTCAGTGTTGGTTCGAAGTTGGTGTTTTGGATGTAAAAACCTCGCGCATAAACCCGTGGGGTTGGTTCCTCATGAATAGCTTGCAAAGTACGTTGTTCGTATTGCTTAGCAAAGAAGTTATATTTCGAAACGGTAATTGAATTTGTCGTACGTACGATTTCATAGCGAAAGAATAAAGCGTTAACTAAATATGAATCGGTTGATTTAAATTTAATATGAATCCCGTTCTTATAGCCAACTAAACGGTGTTCTAATTCACGTAATTGCGTTCAATCTAAATTATAGAAACGATCAGATCCATATAGATATAATCCTAAAGAGGCCAATTGCTCCTTCAATGTTTCATAAGGACGCACGCGGCTAATAACCTCTAAAATCTTCGTATTTTTCTCGTGATTTAAGACGGCAATTTCTTTTAATGTATCTTGTTCGATTACGTTATATTTTTGAATGGCTTTTTTGTTATTAATTAAAAATTTAATAAAAAATAATCCAATGATAATGAACATCGAAATGATGATAACAACATTAGCTACTTTTCGCCCAACAATTCTGTTGGTCTTCTTATAATGTAATAATTGTGCTGATTTTTCATTGATTTCTTGCTTATAAGCATGGACTTTGTCCACCTTCGCTTCTTGACCAGCAATTTTCGAATAAACGATCTTTTTTAATGATTCTTCTAAATTGGTTTGTGCTTGTTTTTGGTATTCTATTGGTTCGTCAATAAATTGACTGATTTTATTGGTATCTAATGACATAATAAACGTCCCTCTCATATAGTATAAAGATATGTGGATTACGTGTTTTATTTTTTTAATGATTTAAAAAACTTTCTAAAATGACTACTGCTGCCATCTTATCTTTTACTTTTTTACGTTTTGCTGCCTTGATTTGCAAATCCTTTAAACGTTGCGTGGCGATGCGTGTACTAAAACGTTCATCTACTAGAACAATCTTTATGGATTGATTCTTTAAATGATTTTCTAATTGTTCATGAAAGGCTTCTACTAATAAACTACGCGGGTTTTTAGAACCATCATAGGCATTTGTCGGATAACCTAAAACAATCGTATCAATGATTTCTTTATAAGTTTGTCGGATTTCATCAATTTTTTGCAAAATTAATGAATAGTCGTCATTGGCGTATTCAAAGTCACATAAAGGACTAGCAATAATTCCTAATTCGTCACTAATGGCAAATCCGCAAACTTTTGTCCCAAAGTCTATTGCCAGTTTACGCATTTAAGAATGTACTAATCATCGTGTTTAATCGTTCAGCTGCATCAGCTGTTGATGATCCACCTTGAATAAAATTATTTTTACCCCCTGCTTTCACATTAGGGATAGTATTTAATTGTTTTGCTAAAGCTCGTAAATCGATTTGGTTGCGTTCGACAAATAAAGGATTAGCCGCAATTAAAATTTGAATTTTTTCACCCACGTAATTGTATGAAACAAAAACACTTGTTTGGTTTTCATTAATTAATTCATTAATAGCGTTGAAGATAATTTTATTATCATGGTCATGAAAACTTAGACTACGAACTTTTTGATCTAAACCTTTAAATGCTTCTTTAATTTCGTTTAGTTGATTTTTTTGATCATTTTTTTGTGTAGCAATTTTGTCATCATTTACTTGATTTAATAACTCTTCGAATTCTACTTTCAATTCGTTTGAATACACTTTATTTGCTATGAAATTATTTACCGCCATGATTAATGATTGGTTTGTACATGGATATGATTTTAATAATGTTTCTAATTGCATAGCCATGTTTTTTAGTTGTTCTTGGTTGTATTGGCAAATATTGTTATGCCCACTAATCATAGTTACTCGGTATGAACCTGACCCCTTAGAACTGAAGTCAATAATTTTAATCGCTTCGATGTCCTTAGTGTTGTGAACGTGTGTTCCCCCACATAATTCCATCGATGGACCCATTTGAATTACCCGTAACTTACCTTTAATTTTTTTATAATAATCGCCAAAGTAAGCTAATGCACCCATATCCTTAGCTTCTTGTAAGCTCATGTACATTTCTTTTGTTTCATGAGCATCATTAATAATTTGATTCATATATGCTTCAATCATTTGCAATTGTTCAGGTGTTAATTGTTTGTGATAATTAAAGTCCAATGTTGCACGTTCTGGAGTCTTAGAGGCCCCTTCTTGACGAATGTCTAAACTGATTAATTTCTTTAATGAGTGGTGTAATAAGTGTTCAGCTGAGTGGTTACGCATAACATCGACTCTGTCTTGGGCATTAATGTGTAAACCAACCTTGTCACCAATTTGTAAAGTTGCTTTTTCAACCTGGTGAATGTTTAACATATTATTTGATTTGAAAACATTATATACAGCAAATTTTTCATCATTAGCAATTATATAACCAGTATCTGAAACTTGCCCACCTGCTGTGGCATAGAAACAAGTTTTGTCAAAAATGACATAAGCGTCTTGCTTATTAACTTTTTTAACAACATTAAAATCAGCATCTAATAAATAGATAACTTGAGCGTCATCAATCACTTCTGTATCATAAAAGAACTTCGAATCTACTTCGATATTCATTAAAGCTTCATTTTGCACAGCCATGGCTTTAGCTGGTTTTTGTGATTGTGATTTTTCTTGGTGTTCTTTATATAATTTTTCAAAACCTTCAATATCTAAACTAATTTGTTTTTTCTTTGCTAATTCCTTAATTAATTCGATATTAAAGCCGTATGTATCAACCATTTTAAATAGCATTTTAGCATCTAATTTTTTAGTTTCTAAAACTTGATCAAAAAGTTTAATACCCTTGGCATAAGTTTTCTTGAAAATGCTTACTTCTTGTTCTAAAATAGTTTTAACTTTTTGCACAACATGCGGAGTTAAATAATCATAGAAACTACCCATTTCGTTAACAATCGCATCAATTACTACATTAATTCAATCATGATCAATAATATTTAATTTGTAAGCAAAAACAGTGGCACGACGAATTAAACGACGCAACACATAACCACGATCTTTATTAGCTGGAACAGCACCATCAGCGATAGCAAACAAACTAGCACGCATATGATCAACAATTACTTTGTAAGCAAAGTTTATTTCATATTGTTCTTGTTTATCTTGTTCAAAGAAGTTATTTATATAGTATTTAAAACTACTTAAAGCACTTAGTTTTAAAATAACATTATAAAAACCATCAGCATCAAAGTTAGTCGGAACATCTTGCAAGACACAAGCGATTCGTTCTAATCCCGCTCCTGTATCGATGTTTTTTCGTTTTAATTCTGTATAGTTATTTTTTCCATCATTGTTAAATTGTGAGAAAACAATGTTTCAAATTTCCACATAACGGTCGTTTTCTAAGTCTTCTAAAATTAACTTTTCCCCTTGATTTTCAGGGTCATAAATTTCACCACGATCAAAGAAAATTTCAGTACATGGACCACATGGTCCAGAACCGACATCTCAGAAGTTACGTTCACGATCACCCTTAATAATTCGTTTCGGGTCAATACCTAAATTAATTCACGCTTGGTAAGCTTCTTCATCCTCATTGAAAACCGTAATTCATAAACGGTTAACGTCCATTTCTAGTTCTTGAATTAAAAATTCATAAGCGAATGCAATGGCTTCTTTTTTAAAGTAATCACCAATTGAAAAGTTACCTAACATTTCAAAGAAAGTATGGTGACGAGCTGTATGACCAACGTTAAAAATATCGTTAGTTCGAATTGCTTTTTGCGAATTCACCAATCTTTGTGATGGTGGATTTTTAATTCCTGAGAAATAATCTTTTAAAGTAGCTACACCCGAATTAATTCATAATAATGACGGATCATTATTAGGAATTAAAGATACGGGTTCTAAAAAATAGTGTTGTTTTTTCGTAAAAAAATTAATTCATTTTTGACGAATTTCATTGGTTGTTAATTTGAGCATACATCCTCCACACGTAAAATATCTAATATTGCTGGTTCTTCTTTACTTGGTTTTGCTAAATAAACCACATTAGCAACAAAGCGTTGTACGATTGCTTCATCAATCGGTGCATCCGCATATAAATGAGCAATCACATCGCCAGCTTTAACATATTCATTATCTTTTTTATCTAAATAAATTCCGGCTTGTCAATCTAATTGTTCGTTTTTTTCTTTTCTACCAGCTTTTAAATCAACCGCTACTAAACCAATTTCACGAGTTGATTGAAAGCCGATATAACCGTTAGCTGTCGCTTGAACGATGACTTCATACTTTGGTTTAAATAATGTTTCATTTAAAACAGCAGCGTGATCACCATGCATTCATTTAACTCAATCCACAAAAATATGGAAAGCTTTTTTATTAGCAATAACTTCATCAATCATCGCTTGCGCACTCGCTACTGATTGAGCTTTTTTGGTTTCTACTAGAATATCAATTAAAAAAGTGTTGATTAATTCGTATAAATCTTTCGAAGCAAAGTCACCTTGTAAATAACGCATTGCTTCACGTACTTCAATCGCATTCCCTACACTTCGACCTAAAACCCGGTTCATATTTGTTATATGGACAATTGTTTCTCGATTAAATCGTTTCGCTAAATATAAGCATTTTTTAGCAAGCACTTTAGCTTCTTCAAAAGAGTTAGTAATAGAACCATCTCCTGTCTTAATATCTAAGAAAATATAATCAGTTAATAAAGCAAACTTCTTAGACATAATTGAAGCAGCAGCTAATTCTAGGATATGAACAGTGCTTGTGGCATCTCGTAAAGCATAAATATACTTGTCAATCACAGCAACATCATTACTTTGTCCAGTTAAAATAAATTTATTAGCTTTATATTGATCTTGATATGTTGCTAAATCAAAATCTACATTCATACCAATTGATTCTAATTTGTCAACTGTTCCCCCAGTATGAGCTAATCCACGCCCAGACATTTTTCCTACATAATATCCTAAGGCAACAAGCATTGGAGTCATAATTAAAGATACTTTATCCCCTACTCCACCTGATGAATGTTTGTCCACAACAATTTCGTTTGGCACACGTAAATCAATTGTTTTACCTGATTCGACCATAATTTTTGTAGCGTAGTACATTTCATCATCATTGTATTTATTAAAATATACGGCCATTAAAAAGGCGGCCATTTGGTAATCTGGGATTTCACCTTGAGCAAAACGGTGGTATAGTCAGTGAATTTCATCGTATGTTAAGGCTTGGTTTTGTTGTTTTTTGTTAATTAAATCTAAAATATTAAATGTCATAATTGTTCCTTTATAAATGTAAAAAATAGATACGTTAGTATCTATGTTTTCTTTTTATTAGTTGCGAGTGCTTGTTTCAAAAACGTATCAAGTTTTAGCAGTTTTTTTCGAATCCTTGAATTCGTTTTCTAATATATTAATAACTGGTTCTTGCGTTTGAATATTTTGCGGTTGTAGAACGCTGATAATCTCTTCGCTATTTTTAAATTGGTTAGAAAGGTGTTCTTCTTTATTTAACGATTGCGTTAGCGATTTTTCTTCTAGTACAACCGGTTTTGTTGATTGATATTTGTTAATATTCTCTAGTAAATTAGCACGTTCATCAAGAATCGTAGCACGTGGGTCGATAATAGGTGTTTCTTTAGTTAGATAATTATTAATTAGTGTATCTAAATTATCTGTGTTTTCAGACGCTTGCACCTTACAAGTGTTCTTGCAAGTTTCTTGTTCTTCTAAATTTTTTAGAACGTCTTGTTCTTGTGAACTAACGCTGTGTTCTGGCGCTTCATCAGTACATCCTGTTGTACAAGATGTACTTAATGAACCTTTTAATCATCAAGCCATTTCGTTGTCTGCTTTTGTTTCGTTGTGAGCATCAGGGTATAGATTTTCAATTTTGTCAATATTTTGGTGAGCTTCAGGTAACGTTACTAAACGTAATGAATCAACTGATAGTTCATCATCAAACATTGTCATGTCAAAATTTTCGTCTTCAATATCAATTTTTACTAATTGCGGTTTAAGTGTGTCTTTAGTAGTGCAGAAACGTGCTTTCTCAATAGCGAATTCGTAAGATGACATACATAATAAACCTTCATTGTTTTGATATTTAGCCATGTTAGCTAAAACAAATTCACGTTCATCTAAAATTTTAAATTTATTATTAATATCCGAATTTTTTTCGTCAGAATATTTCTTAATCAACATTTCTTTAACTTCGCCTTCGTATAGGGTTTTACCTACTGGAAAAGATCTTTGTAATTGTGGGTGCATAAGTTTACTCCTTTTATCAACAAACTATAGTTTGCAATATTAATATTATATTATTAATTAATAAGCTCTGGCAAATAAGGTTAGTTTGTTTGTTTTTTTCTTCGTATAAAAACATTCATGCATTTCGTCTGATAATTCCAGAATACAACGTGTTGAAGCATTAGTAAGAGCTTTGATCGCCTTGTCATCTTCTTCTGTTCCGACAAAATAACATGTAGCCATTTGTTTATTTTCAATGGCTTTTTTTAATTCTTCAACAGAGTTGACATGAACAGTGTTAGCCTGTTGACGCGCTAGAGCTTTATTGTAAATATTAACTTTGATTTCTTCATATAAACTATTAACATAAGTTATTAAATCAGTAAGATTTACTAAATGTTTAGTCTTGTCGTCACGACGATAAACAGTTACTTGTTGATTTTGTAAATCTTTAAAACCAACAATAATCACAATCGGTGTACCGATGATTTCTTGTTCAGCTAATTTAAAACCAATACCTTTATTTGAATCATCGATTTCAACTCGATACTTATTCAGTTGTGTTTTTAAAAGGGCTACTTGTTCATCAATTTTATCTTGTTGTTCTTTATGATTAATCACTGCAATTGCAATTTGTACAGGGGCAATTGGTGGTGGTAAAATTAAACCTTGATCATCTGCATGCACCATAATCAATGCTCCGATTAAACGTGTCGAAACACCAGCCGACATTTGGTGCGCATATAATTGTTGGTTATCATTATTTTGGTATTTAATGTTGTATGTTTTTGCAAATAAAGTACCTAGATAATGTGAGGTACCGGCTTGTAAAGCTTGGCCATCTTGCATCATAGCTTCAATTGTATGTGTAATTTCAGCACCAGCAAAACGTTCTCACGGAGTTTTTTGACCTTTATAAACAGGTATACATAAAAACTCTTTAGCAAAAGTGGCATATTCATCAATGATGTCACTAGCAAATTGTTCACAAGTTGGTTGATCAGCAAAAACTGCGTGTAATTCTTGTCAGTGAAATTCTGAATTTCTTAAAAAGGGTTTGGTTGTTTTTTCTGCACGCATAACAGAACATCATTGATTAACTTTAATCGGTAAATCTTTATAAGAGTTCACAGCGTTGGCAAAATATTGACAAAAAAGAATCTCACTTGTCGGACGCACAACATAGTTCGCATCAAGCACTTTATTACCAATACAAGTAATAGTATAAAGTTCGGGAGCAAAACCCTCGATATGGTCCTTTTCTTTTTCAAATTCG
Source organism: Ureaplasma miroungigenitalium (assembly GCF_025780085.1). GTDB lineage: Bacteria > Bacillota_I > Bacilli_A > Mycoplasmatales > Mycoplasmoidaceae > Ureaplasma > Ureaplasma miroungigenitalium. The sequence continues at coordinate 76,994 of NZ_JAOXHL010000002.1, forward strand.
CTCATCGGAATTAGGGTTGGCATGGCCAAATTACGCACGTTATATTGCTTAAAAACTTGGTCCATTGTAGTTCTAATACTTTCTCAAATAGCTCATGCATTCGGTAAGAAAATCATCGCACCTTTAACATTCGTATACATGGCTAATTTAGCGTTAGTCACAATTGATTGATATCATTGTGCAAAATCTTCATCTCGTTTAACTATTCTCTCTAATTTCATCTTATCCAATTGCTCCAGTCATATCTAATTTTAATAAACGGTTTAATTCCGCTGCATATTCCATTGGTAATTCATCACTAAATTCTTTAAGGAAACCAAAAACAATTAATTGTTCGGCTATTTCAATGCTAAAGCCTTTGGTTTGTAAATAAAATAATTGTTCAGCACTAATTTTGGTAATTGTTGCTTCATGATTTAAATATGATGAATTATTCTGCACAATTTCTAATGGGAATGTATCGCTCCGTGCAGTCTCATTTAATAATAAGGTATCGCATTCAACCTTAGCCACACTATTGTGGGCTTGTGGACCTATTTTAACTAATCCCCGATAACGTGAATCACCTGTACCATATCCAACGGCTTTCGAAATAATTTTACTACGAGTATATGGAGCGTTGTGAATCATTTTTGCACCAGCGTCTTGAATAACATTGGATTTAGCCACAGCGATTGAAATACATTCGCTTGAAGCATATGGTTCAGCCAAAATAGAGGCTGGGTACTTCATATTAATCCGTGAACCAATATTCCCGTCAATTCATGTCATATTAGCGTTCTCATATACATAAGCTCGTTTGGTTACTAAATTTAAAACATTATCACTTCAGTTTTGAATTGTTGTATAACGACATTTACTATTTTTGTGAACAAAAATTTCAACAACTGCAGCGTGTAAATTATCTTTTTGATAAATAGGCGCCGTACACCCTTCAATGTAATGTAAAGAAGAGTCTTCATCTACAATTATCAATGTTCTTTCAAATTGTCCTAATGATTGTGAGTTAATACGAAAATATGATTGCAACGGTAAGTCAATTTGAGTGTTTTTAGGAACATATATAAATGTTCCACCAGCAAAGACAGCAGAGTTTAACGCTGCGTATTTATTGTTGTTAAAGGGCACAAGTTGTCCAAAGTACTTTTTAATTAATTCAGGATGTTCACGTACTGCAGTATGAATATCTGTAAAAATTACACCTTTTTGCTCTAACTCTTCCATTAAAGAACTATACACAACAGATGAGTCATATTGCGTATGTACACCATTTAGAAATTTTGCTTCAGCTTCTTGAATATTTAACGCTTTAAATGTATCCTTGATTTTTTTAGGAACATCATTTCAAGAACGTTTAATTTCATCGCCAAAACCTGCATAATAAATATAATCATCAAAATTAATGAATGATAAGTCCACCCCTCAAGTTGGATTCTCTAACTCTAAAAAAGCTTGATATGCTTGTAAACGATATTCAAGCATTCATTCAGGTTCATTTACTTTATTAGAAATCTGTTCAATAATTTCTTTATCTAAACCTGGACGCGTTTTAAAGTCGGGATTTATGTCATCTTTGAAACCATATAAATAAGGTTGTTTTTTGAATTCATTACTGCCCATAAGTTTTAATACATTCCTTTATAGCCAAAATACCATTTAAACCACAACGAATCCGATTGGGTTGTTTCTTAACATTATAAAAAGCAATTAATTCATCTAATAAATCTTCATTATATTCCTGATTTAAAAGCATTTTTTCATATTCGGCAATAATTATTTTTACATCATTAAGGTGTTTATTAACTAAACAATTCAACATGATATCAGTAGAAGCTGTTGCAATAGCACACCCTGTTCCTAAAAATTTAATTTCTGTTACAATATCGTCCTTAATTTTCATGAAAACAGTTATATCATCAATACAAGATTCAATCCGGTTACGAAATTGTAAGTAATCATCACCTAAAGGGTCACTAATTCTGTTATCTGGTTTTTCGTAGTGTTGCATAATAATATTACGCAATAACAGTGGATCTTTATTTTTAAATGAGCCCATCTAATTCATCTCCTTTTTTATATTTTTTCAAAACACTAACAAGAGCATCAACATCCTCTTTCGTGTTATAAATGTAAAACGAAACACGTACAGCTGCGTGTGTTTCTAAAACTTCGTTCATCAATTTCGCACATGATAGTCCCGCACGACAAATAATGTTATTTTTTCCAAGATAATAAGCCAAGTCCTGCGCAAACACGCCTTCAAAATTAAAGGATATAGTCGCAGAATAATGTTCTGGTAAGTATAAGGTTACTCCTGGAACTGTAGCTAATTGTTCTTTAGCATATGCCATTAAGGCTTCTTCGTGTTCATGAATAGCGTCATAGCCAATCGTTAATAAAAATTTTAAAGCTGCATAAAAACCATAAATTCCGGCTGTATGGGGCGAACCACCCTCGAAACGCATGAAATTATCAAACATACCAAAGTGATCTTTTTCGATGTAGGTATTCATCCCTCCACCATATTTTAATGGTTTAACAACAGTTAATAAATCCGGTGCTATGTATAAAGCTCCAATCCCTGTTGGTCCAAAAATCTTATGCGCAGAACATACTAAAAAATCAATTTTGTTAGTACTTAAATCAATTGGCCGGTGTTGTAGAGATTGTGTCGCGTCAACTAAAGTAAAAATTTCTGGATTATATTTTTTTACAATGTCGCAAATAGCTTGTTCATCCAAAACATGTCCCACTAAGTTACCACCAGATGCAAAGGCAACCACTTTTGTACGTGGTGTTAATACCTTAGCGAAGTCTGAGACTTTTGGTAGTTTATGTTTTTCATTGGCAAAGATAATTTTGACACCAATTTCTTCACGTAAAGCATACCAAGGAAGTAAATTTGAAGCATGTTCACTAGTAGTTAACACAATTTCATCATCTTTTTTAAATAAATGACGAATGCCGAAGGCAGCCGTATTAGTTGACTCTGTTGCCCCACTTGTAAAAATCACGCTATTGATATTTGGTGTTTTTCATCATTGAGCAACGTATTCGCGTGCTTTTTCAACAATTAAATTAGCTTTGTATGTGAAGTTAGAATCGTTGTTGTGCGGATTTGATGATTGATGCAAATAATAATCATTGATTGCATCAATCATCCCTTGTGGTTTCAGCGATGTTGCAGCCGAATCTAAATAAATATATTCAGGATTAGCAGTAAATCATGGAAAAAATTGACGATAGTTTTTCATTAGGCAACCCTCTCAAATGTGTTTTTAATTAATTGCGCATATTTATTGCGTACTTCTTCATCAAAATGCATTAAGACTTGGTTAAAGATAGCACCGACTAATAAGTAAATAGCTTCTTGCTTACTAAAACCTTTTAAGGCTAAGTAAAATAAAACATCATCAGAAACATTGCCCACTTCATAAGCGTGAGATGCCTTGACATCGTTAGAGTCAATTGTCAGAGTCGGTTGACCCTTGACTTGTGCATTATTAAATAATGTGGCTTTAATAGTTTGTGCTACTTGGTTGTTATGACAATTCGCATGTAAATGAGCATTTAGAAAAATGGAAGTTTGCGAATCATTAAAACCAATGACTTGCACGTAATTAGTCGCTACCGATAAGTCATTATTTAAATGAGCTTGCACATTAATTTGTTTTTGAAATTGGTCAAAGTTTAATACTAAAATATGCACCTTTGATTCAACACGATCATATAAATAATGGTTAATATTTGTTGTGTGTGAGAGTGGATCTAGCGATAACACATAATAATCTGTGTTTTCGCGTGCGTGTAAATCATATTGCTGATCATCACTAATAATGATCAACTCTTTTTTATTTTCTTGCACCACAAACACCTAATTTTAAACTACTTGGTTTTATGGGTTGTTCTTTTTTCATTTGCACGCCTAATTCTGTTTCCACTCATCCATATCCTTCGCGTAGGATTTTTTCAGCTAATTCAAGATCTCCGGTTTGAACAATACGTCCATTAATTATTAAAATCACTTTAGTTGGCGGAATTAGGTTTAATAATCCGTTATTATGCGAAATATAACAAATCGCTTTTTGTTTTTTGTGTTGTTCTTGCAAAATATTACTAATCATGCGTAATGCATCAATATCTAAACCAGAATCGATTTCATCTAAGAAAATAAAATCCGGATCTAAAACAGCTAATTGTAAAATTTCGTTTTTCTTCTTTTCTCCACCACTAAAATTATCATTAAATGAACGTTGCAATAAAGAAACATCTAAAGCTAAATCTTGCATACGGTCTTTTAATTTTGAATACAATTCTAAAACATTCATTTTCGCATCAGGATTGTAGTTAGTTAGTAATGAACGATAGAAATCTAGCATCATTAACCCTGGAATCTCAATTGGGTTTTGTGTGGCTAAAAAGACCTTGCGATTAGCAATGTCGTGTGTTTCGCAATCGTTAATACTTGTTTGATCAAATCAAATATCTCCACTTTCGTAAGTTAAACTAAAATGTTTCATAATTGATTTAAATAATGTTGTTTTTCCGTGACCATTTGGTCCCATAATAGCGATAATATCGCCTCTGTTGATTGATAAATTAATATCTTGCAAAATTAATTCGTTATCAATACTAACTGATAAATTTTGAATTTTAATTGATTGCACAATTTCCCCTTTATTATAACAAACGCCAATACAGGTTTGTTTTCTAGTATAATTATTAAAATATTGATTTATATTAAATGGATTATCCTTTTAATTATAGTATATTTAAAAAAGTCTTGGAGTTGTTATGAAACTAAAGAAAAAAATATTACCTATTCTAATTGGTGCAGTCGGACTAATTGGCTGTTCAACACTTTTAGCATCTTGTGTTAAAAAAGAACCTACTCACCCTTTTACGACACCTATTGATATTAAAGATGGCCAACATTTAACATCAAGTCTGGCAACAAAAGATGCTTGAACAAAAATGATGCAAACAAGCAGTGGTCTACAAACATATTTAACTGCAACTTTAAAAACTCAACTTTATCAATGAGTAGCTAATAATAAAAACGTTAAATGAAACCGTAGTGTCAAACAGTTTATTGAAAACAAAACTAGTGAATTAGAACGTATTAAAAAAACAGCTAAAGAACGTTTTGGTTCGCAAGAAAAAATTGCCATTCAAAATGCTATTTTCAATAGTTTTGGAGGAACACGTGATAATTGATTGCAATATCAAGCAATCGATTTTGCTTACGATTTAATAAATGAATCTATCTTTGATGATAAAGATTTATTATTTGTTAAAAACGATAAAAATGAGTATGTTAATGTAAAAACGAATGATGCGGCCCCATTTCTAGACAAAAATAATCCTGTGGAGTTTTTCAGTAACGATCTCGATGTGAAAGGTTATGCACATTTTCTGAACTTTGTTTTAGATGCTTTCATTAAACAAGATGTTCCAATGACTTTCGACAAAATCGAATTTACTTACGATGATATAAAAAGACAAAATGTTTACAACAAAGAAGTCTTTAAACATTTACCAGAAAAAACAAGTCAATCTTTCCCTTTCTTTGACGATGAAGATGTTTATAATACAACACTTAAAAAATATCAAAACTTCATTAAAACAGTTAAAGATGGTACTTGAAAAACCGATGAGGAAACAAAGAAAAATATCAAATCACATACTGTGACACTAACAGACTTAGTTAATAAAAAGGGTATGCAAACTAACGAAGTTTTTAGTCTCTTAAGCATTATCAATCGTTTAGGTGGTCATGATTCTCAACAAGACATTCCGCTAGTTGATGGTTTTAAACCTACATTGTTAGACAATTTTATAAATAAAACATCAACAAAAATTCCTGGGTTCAACGATTTCTTTTACCCTTTAACTTTGAATAATCAACCCGCATTCCAAAAGGAATTAGAAAATGCTCAACAAATTACAAATCAATTAATAGTGCGCGAAAACAATGAATTATATGCTTTAAACCTAACAGCTACAGGTGTTGTCATTTATCATCTAGATAATTTTGAAACATTAAAATCACAAGCTCAAAACCAAGCAAATTTCTATCAAACTCTAAAAACTCGTTTCCTACAACAAACAGCATTGTTTGATAACAAAAAAGATATCGCTAATACGAACGCTATTAATGGTATGTCATTATTAAAAACTTTCTTCAAAGCCCATAAAGAACAATTATTAATCGATTATTATGCACAAAAATTTGATGATCATGACTTCCTTTTCAAAACTAATTTAGTCGCCGATGACCAAAATCAAGTAACTTTAAAACCATTTGATAGTGATCTAAAACAACTAATTGATTTATGATTCAAATATAATCAAGCCGACAATAATGACAAATTATTTTACGCTATCAATAACCAAGTTAATGCATATAATCACGAACATCAATCATCATTATTAGCTGATAGCATTTTTGATCATGGTTTAAGTGTTGGTTTACCTCTAACTTTAAATGATCAACACCATTATCAAATAATTGAAGATTTATTAAATACTTATCATTTACATGAAACTGCAGATTCTCAAGTGATTTTTGAATTAATTAATAAAGTCGCTCAAAAAGTAATTTTTGATCAACAATTAATTAACCCAAACGTTTCTAAAACCCAACACATTACTTTCAATGATTATGTTGTAAATAGTGTTTTCACTAACGGATATAATTCTGGAAATCTAACAAATTTAATTCTGCGTGAACAATATGCTCAATTGTTAAAGGATATTATTGATTTAAATACTCTTAGTTATTTACCAACTCAAGATCAAGCTTTAATCAATGATGCTATTAACATGTTTATTAAGCAAAAAAAGGAATTAATAAGTGCTCAAAACACATATGCAGCAGACGATCACTTGCAATTAAGTTTATATGTGCAAGCTTATGATAATGCTTTGCAAAAAAATGTTTTAAACGATAAAATTCAATCATTATTACTAAATTACAATTTAAACGCATTAGATATTAAAAACATCTATACATTTATTTGTTTACTAGGCATTAAAGAACAAAAAATTACTTTAGATCCGTTTAAAGACTACCTAAATACTCAATTAAAACAAAACGATAATCAATTATTTATTGCTTATTCAGCCAATGATGACATTAAAAAAATACCTAATTTTGGAACTAATTTATTAGATGACTACACAAGTCATACATACCAAATTAACCACCCTTTATTTAATACGTTAAACATTAAAACACAAGATGTTTATGATATCGTTGAAAATAAAATTGTTAACAAACCAGCTTTCTTAGCACAACAAACATTCAACGTAAGTAATCACACTGTTAATTACACAACTGATAATAATGGCCACGTTATTCACGGTTTCTTAGGTTTAGTTAATAAACAAAACCAACATACAGTTTTAGCACCCGAATTTATGAGTGTTGATTTATACAACAACCAAACCTTTACATTAGTTGAAGATGCAAAATTAAAATACAAAGGTGTTTTATATAAATATGGTTCAAAAGAAGCATTAATTACCTTAATTAATTCTTTTGATACATACAACCAATTCTATAGTCTTGCAAGCGAATTGAAACCTTTACTTTACTCAACAAAGACGAATGATTTATTAGTTTCTATTATCAAACAAACTAAAGAATTCATTGATTCAAACAATCAAAAACAATCATTAAATTTAACGTTCGATGAATTACGTACTCGATTAACTAATGTTATCAATGAATATTCTGATTTATTATTTACACCAATGCAATTAGATTATATTTACTACCAAGATGATACTAAGGTAAGCAATTTATTCAAAAACAAAGACCACCCTGATCAACGTTATAATTTAGTTGTTAGTCAAATTAATTATCAAGACATTCAAACTTTAGATTTCACACAAGATGCTCCAGAAAAATTAATGCATCTAAGTAAAGATCAAATAATTAAAACAGCTTTACTAGCTGTGCTAAATGATCCAGTTATAAGTATCCAAGTCTTCAGTCAAATTCCAGATGATTATAAATTCGAAATTTTTGATCAACGACTAGGAACGCCGGATTTGAAACCATTTATTAAAAAATAATGATTATGTCTCAATACCTTTACTCCCTTTTAGCTTTTAGCGCTGATCTAAAAGAACGCAAACAACAAATTAAACAATTTAAAACTCATGGTTTTCGCAGATGTCATTTTGATGTCATGGATCAAATATATGTTGCTAATAAAGCATTTACACCCGCTGATTTGCAGTTATTAAACCAAAACCAAATTGCAGTTCACGTACATTTAATGGTCATTGATCCAGTTAATTACATCCAATTATATTTACACGAAAATATTCAGGCTTTATCTTTCCATTTTGAAATGCAAGATGTACAAACTAATTTAGTATGCATTCAAACACTTAAGAAACACCAGATTAAAGCCGGGATTGCTTTACATCCTTATGTAAAGATTAGTGATTATTTATATTTACTTAAAGAAGTTGATTATGTTACGCTGATGTCTGTTGTCCCTGGTAAAGGTGGTCAAGCCTTCCTAGCACAAACAGATGATCGTCTAGTTGAATTAATCAATCTACGAGAACAACACGCCTTAAACTTTGAAATCGAAATTGATGGCGGAATTACCTTAGATATAATCGACAAATACAAAAACCAAATCGACTATTATGTCTCTGGTTCCTTCTTAGTTAAAAAAATTGATCAATTAGCTGAAGTTCAAAAAACATTTAAAACATTAGTTCGACCAAAATAAAAACACCACATTGAATTGCTGGTGTTTTTTTATTAATTATTTATCATCATTTTTTAGGTTGCTTGATTAATCTTTAATTGAACTAATGCCATATGATGAAGCTTAAAACAACATCGGCAATAACCATATTTGCAACCAACGCCATTTTTTGTTAGAACATCTTAGACTTAACTATGATTATAAGAACATAGTTAAACATCGTAAGTTACCTAAAATGCTAACAAAAACATATAATCTTCTAAAAGGTTATTGGTTTGATAAAAACTATATTATAATATTTAAACGGGGATGAACTTGGATTCGACGTGAAGAATTCGTTTTTAACGGCAGTGGGGTATGCCCCTTATAGCTGTGAGGTTTTTTATAAACGCTAAACAAACAAACAAACAAGAAGTTTCATTTGCTCACTTAGCAATGGCTTCTGCTAACAACCAACAATTAGCTTACGCTTTTTAATTAATTGTTAGTTAGTTATTTTAATTATTACTGTTGGTGATTAATCTAGCTTCATTTGACAACAGCGCTTTTTAAAGTTTTTAATTTATTCCTTTAAAAAAGTCGTACGATAATGAATTCTAAAATAATTATAAGTTCGTTTTATTACTTCGTTATTTTAGTATTTTAAAATAAAACTAAACTGTAGAAGTTATTAATTAAGCTTTGCGGAAAGGGGTTCGAACCCCCTCATCTCCACCATCACGAAAATAGTATTAAACTGTGCAATTCAGTTATTTGTGACCAAAAAACCAAGAGTATTAGCTCTTGGTTTTTCTATTCTTTTGATCAATCAAAAACTCTTTGAATTGCTTGATTTCATTTTTTTAAATGGTGTTTAGCAACTGATGTATCCATGTTCGGTGTATATTCATTGTAAGCATTTTTTTGGTCCTGCAATTGATCGAAATTGGCAAAAAAGCCATTAACATAACCAGCCAAATATCCCGCACCTAAACTAGTAGTTTCCATTTCTTTATGTACATGAATCACTTTTTGTACAATATCACTTTGAAATTGCATTAACGAAGTTGATTGACTTACCCCGCCATCAACTTTAATTTCTTGAAAATCTAATGCTAAATCGTCTTGCATCGCCTTTAATAAGTCTGATGTCTGATAAGCAATTGATTGTAAACAAGCTCAAACAATGTGTTCTCGTTTTGTATCTAAATCTAATCCAAAGATGGCACCTTTGGCATATGAGTTCCAATAAGGGGCTCCTAACCCATAAAATGAAGGCACTAAATAAACCGGATTTTCTTGGTCTTTAACTAAATTCGAGTAAAAATCGCACTCTTTAGCGTTATATATAATACGTAAGCCGTCTTTCAACCATTCAATAGCTGCACCAGCAATAAAAACTGATCCCTCTAGAGCATAAACAGTGGGTTCATTTTCTATTTGTCACGCAACTGTAGATAATAAATGATGTTGTGAATTAATTATCTGGTGACCTGTATTCGCCAGCATAAAACATCCGGTACCATATGTATTTTTCACCATCCCCGGTTGTAAACACAAGTGACCAAATAAGCTAGCTTGTTGATCTCCTAAAACCCCTGTAATCGGTACTTGGACATCATTATTAACTCCTCATAAACTTGGGTCAACATAACCAAACAAACTACCTGATGGTTTCACCTCAGGCAAAATTGCTAAAGGAATATCGAATAAATCTAATAACTCTTGGTCATATTGTAATGTATGAATATTAAATAAAAGTGTTCTTGAAGCATTTGAAACATCAGTTGCATGAACTTTACCTTTAGTTAGTTTTCAAATTAATCAACTATCAATCGTCCCACACAATAAGTCATTATTTTTTAGTGCTTCGTGGGCTGCTGGAACATTTTTTAAAATTCATGCAATTTTCGAAGCACTAAAATATGCATTTAAAACCAAGCCAGTTTTAGCTTTAATTATTGGCGCATAACCTTCTAAAGCACGACAAACATCCGCTGTTCGTTGGTCTTGTCATACAATAGCATTGTATAGTGGCATCCCTGTCTTTTTATTTCAACAAACAATGGTTTCCCGCTGATTAGTAATCCCTAAACAAGCAATTTGATCAGGCTGCAAATTGGCGTGTGCACAAACACTTAATAAAGTTGATAATTGGGTGTTTCAAATTAAATTAGCATCTTGTTCAACCCATGATGTTTGGGGGAAGATTTGCACAATTTGGTTTTTTTCCACGTGTTCAATACTTCCCTGGGCATTAATAATGACGCTCCGGCACGAAGTTGTCCCTTGATCCAAAGCAATGACATATTTGTTTGACTTCATATTTATTATCCTTGTGAGTGATTAATACTAATCGGTTTATCTAGACAATCAAATGATTGGGAAATAATTTGCGATTCACTATCCAAAAAACGTGCTTGTTTTCATATAAAAGTATCAGTTTGCGCAGATGCCTCATCTAATGTTGGCAAACTATAAGACACATGACGTTCTTTGATTAAATCAGGAACCTTTACTGGAATTGTTCAAGTCATTTGTTCGCCTGTGTTTTCATTTTGCACATCCATTTGTAAATAAGCAATATCAGCCATTGATTTATTGGGAGAGAAAATTTGTTGGGCGATAGGTTCGTAGAATTTAATTAGTTTGAATTCTAAAACAACTGATGACGCTTCTAATGTTAATTCAGTGATTAACGTGTTGCCTAAAATATTTGATAAATTCAAGGGATATTGATAGCTTTGTACTGCGTATGGAATATCTTTTGGTTCTTGAAAGTTATAAATATTCTTTTTGTAATCATCAAAAGTCTCTTCTTTTTGCTGACTACAAGCAACTAAACAAGGAACTGTGATTAAGAAAAAAGATGATCCCAAAAGACTCTTTAGAATTATTTTTTGTTTGTTAGTCATGTTTGTGGGCATTAATCTTCTGAATTAATTCAGGAATATTTGTAGCAATGCTGCCATTGGCCTTAATTGCTCCTACAACGAACAAATTAACATAAGCATATTGTGATTCACATGGTTGCATTAATAATTGAGTTTTAGCTTGTTCATCATTTCAATTATACATACGACGTGAGTCTGTATATAACCCAATAATCGGTTTCTTTAAGGCAGCAAAATAACCAATTTCCGTACATACCCCATTATCAATTGTTAGCCCATCTAAAACAGCTACTAACAAATCACATTGATCTAATTCATTTCTATCAGCTTCATAAATTTTTAACGAATCAGCACATTGTGTTTTATCGTTAATAGCAAAGTTTTCTTGTGGTAAATATACACTATATTTCGTTTGTTCGCGAATTGCGGCCACAACTTTCTTATTAAAATCTAATTCAGCTTCACTAAATAAAGCATTGGCAAAATAAATTCGTGCCATAAAGTTCTCCTTTTTTTCTAATCATCATAATCAGATCGGTCATCTGTTCAATCACAACCTGTTGTTTCCGCTTTTTTAATTGCACAATGATCATTCACGGCTAATGATCGCAAGTCTAAATCGGCCACCTTTTTATCTTCGTCCATAAATCATAAATTGAATTCTTTACCATTCATTAGAGCGGCCATAAAGTTATTATAAGCTAAGCGTAATTTCTTATCATCAGCGTGATAAAAATTCCGATTTAAAAAGTCTTTCATGCCGTCGCGAGTAGTAAACCCTTCCATCGGGCATCCACACGGAACAACGGGCATATTATCAATTGTTTTCGCTGCTCTAATAATATCTTTTTCACGACATAAAATTAGTGGGCGAATAAACATCATCTGTTCTTTATCCATAAACATTGATGGTTTGAAAGTAGCAATTCGGCCTTCATAAATCATATTCATAAAGAATGTTTCAATCGCATCGTCGGCGTGGTGTCCCATAGCTACTTTGTTGCAATTTAATCTTTTAGCTGTTTGGATTAAAATAGCTTTTTTTAATTTTGAGCATAACGAACATTGAATTTTATTTTTATGCATGTTAGCCCGTAGAATTTCCCCCATATTAGTTTCTTCGATATGAAAGTAAATTCCCTGCTCTTTTCAGAAGTTAATAATCGGTTCATAGTCGATATGGCATAAATTCATTTTTAAATGGATTCCAACGACTTCAATATCCCAATTATAATTTTTCTTCATCATCTTTTTAAAGATTCCAAGGGCGTATAAAAGAGTCATCGAATCTTTACCACCTGAAACACCAACACAAATTTTGTCATGATTTTGAATTAAATCAAAAATCTTGTTAGCTTTGATAATATTACCAATAATTTTACGCATAATTATTCCCTCTTCGATGCACTAGCAACATCTGATTTTTTTAATGCATAATATGCAATTGCTCATAAAATAATGAAAATAACCGTTAAAGCCAAGATAATGACCACAAAATGTCATACGACAAAGACACTTGGGATGAAGATTGTAAAGGCATTAAAGATTGCTTGGTTAAACATGCCAATTAAACCAATACTAAATGGCACTGCTAAAATGATTCCAATTAATAGGGCTGGTAAGAAAGATAGTAGGAATAAAACCGCATTTTTTTGGTTTGAATATCCCATGTTCTTTAACATACGTGCAATTTTTAATAAATCATTAAATGAGTTTGTAATCATTAAAATAATTGTTAATAAGATAATTAACATAAATAAGAAAATGATTGTAATTTCGATTTTGTTAATTGTGTTGTTCGCTGTCTGATACACGTTAAACATAACATCGACCGGTTCCACATTACTGATTAAAGCTTGATAAGTACTGTAACCATATTTCTTAACTAATAAGTCAATAACATGTCCGGCTTGGGCACGTTCATCTCCGAATTGGCGTAAGTAATCTTTTAATTCAACAATATCATGGAAGTCTTCTAAAGCATTTAATAACAGCTTTTGAGAGTGATAAATTAATGATTGGGCTTGTTGAGGATCATTTGCCTTCATTAAATCATCTGATGATGGATTAATGATATTGTTAATTAAATTAATGTTTTGTTGAGATTTACTTCAACGTTCTTGTACTGGATATAATCCACTTAGTGAGAAAATAGGCGTGATGTTCGTTAAAATATCAGGGCTCTTTTTATTTGTGAAAATACCATTAAACGGATAGATTGTGTTGTTCGCTTGTGTTGAACTATATGGATCAGCATGCAAATCTAATAAATGAGCAGCTTGATGAATATTAGTGTAAATTTGTAATTCCTGATTATTATCACTAATAGCGACAACCTTCAAAGTCGCAGTATGATTTTGTTTATGTGATGATAAACGATCAGTGTGGTTATTAATCTTAATCGTTAATGTATTCCCAATACCTAAATTATAGTATTTAGCAAAGACATTATTAATGATGACTGGAATCACATCTTTTTCTTGATTGTTAAACAGTAAATCGTTAATTTTTGTTTCTTTATGACTCAATAATACAGCATGTGAATCATCAACTAAACCAATCAACTTAATAGCCTTTTGTTTTTGTTTTTCATTGGTTGAATTGCTATTAATTTTTGTCACATTAGCATCCACATAAACAAATGGTTCATCGTATTCTTCATTTTCATTTTTATATGGGTCTAAAACCAAGGTATTAAAGCTAATTCCCCCTCATTTTTGTTTGAATAATGGATTTCAGTTAGGGTGGGTTAATAAGACATAGTGAATGTAATCTAAGTGTACTTTATTAGCAATGTTATTGTTTTCTGCTTGGTTTGTCGCTTTTTTCGAATCAATATCATAATGAACATAATACGTTTGATTAGTTAAATGTATTTCCTCGTTAGTTTTAATATTTTTCACGCAATAAACTGGTTGCTCATCAATTATTTTGGTATCAAATTGCAAGTCGTTTCAATCGTCTACCAACAATTCGAAATTACTCTTTGCATTATCTTTATCAAACAATGTGAAAGCGATTTTTTGATTTAGATATTTACTAGCTATAAAGGCTTTGAAAATCGGTAATGTAAAGTTTTGTTGGTATTTAAATGATCCTTGTTCATTTTCTTTTAAGAACCGCGCACGTAAATACGAACTGAAAGAAACTTGGAAATTAGCAAATTTGCGATCATTCCTGTAGGTATCAAAATATCAATCATCAAAGAAATGGAAGTTAGTAATTAAATCATTTTCTAATTTAAATTCTGCTTGGTCTTCTTTGTAATAAACGTGGGCTAAAGCTAATCCACTATGTGTATCGTTGATTTCAAATGATTGGTTAGTAGTTCATTGTTGCTTGTTTTCATCAAAACTAATAACTAAACGCAGATATTGGAAATTAATTTGATCATCAAGTAAACGAATATCAAAAACATAATTTTTTGTCTTGTCAAATTGATGATGTGGGCTTTGTTTAATTAACTCACGTAAATAAGTCATTAAGTCATTGTTGTTACGAACAATTTTTAAGCTTTGGTAATCTTTAATTTTTAAAACATCATAAGCTAATTTAGCCAGTCGGTTTTTTGTCTCTTGATCAGTGTTTGTTGCTTTGAACTGATTACTTAAAATACTATGATCATTAACACTTGTTGATGCTCATAAATCGTATTGACGATTAACCATATATAATGAGTTTTCAGGAATTAAAGATCGCGTGATTTCTCATGGATTCGTAATTTGGTTAGCTAAACCAAAATTAAAGTCTAAAAATTGTTTAATTTGGAAGGCATTTGTTAGATAACCAATATCGTATTTAGTCCGAATATCATCCTTCTCACCAAATAATTTAAGGTTAAGATAATTATTTAATAACGGTGAGATACGCACATCATTAGAATAATCTGAAACACCATAATTTTGGTTTAAATCTTCAGTATTATCAGGAATACGTAAATTAACCCCTAGCTTGTCTGATCAAACACTATGGAACTGACTAGATTGCTTAGTTGGCGAGTTAAATTCAATAGCAAAGCGGTAACGTTTAGTTGTTAAACTTGAATTCATCGAATCCACTATTTTACTTCTCGTATTAGTTACAAATAAAATTAAACCAAAAGAGAACATTATCATTAAAGATAATAAAATTACCCGCGATAGTGATGAGAAGGATAAGATGAAGGCATAACGCGTGAATCCCATGTTTTCACGTGCGGGATGTCTTGTTCATAAACGAACAAATCAAGAAACTTTATTACTTTCAATTCCACTCATTAAATCTGTTGCGTTTTTGTTTGTTAATTTTCATAACATTAAACTTACGATGCCCGCAAAAATTAAGAATGGAATTATAATAACGGTCATTAGTTCCCCAAAATTAAATGTTATTGTTTGGGTTGGCACCATCCAATAATCTTTTAGAAGATCAATGGCAAATGATTGACTAAAGTGTGCGCTAACGAAAGCAATAATCCCCATAAATAAACAAGGGATAATACCTACTGTTAAAAAACTTGCAATAATTTTTCAACGATTAACTCCGTTGGCCATTAAGTTTCCAATTGTAATTTTGTTTTGTGAGATAAAACGATTAACGATAATAACAATAACAAAAATTGATAGTGCTAAAATCAGTAAAGTAATTAGGGAAGAGAAGGTTTGGATTGTTGTGGTAATTTTTCGAACAAACACTAACCGTAAAGGAGCTGGTGTTATTTTATTGTTCGTATCTTCAGCAACATAAGCTGCATCAATTTGTGAAGGTCAGCTCATAACTTCGTTGGCAACAATTCATTTATTTAAATCTGTTGTAAACTGTTTAATTAAACCTTCGTCTTTAGTGTTCAAACGAATATATAAGTTATTTTCAATGGGATTTGAACGGAAGCCATCAAATGTTCGTTCAAACCCATTGTTGTTGACGTATATTAAAGCTTCTTTTTCGGGGTTTGGGATTAGAGATGAGAAATTAATAATCGGGAACATGTAGTTCGGTGTTAGCCCTGTTTTAATTAATAAATAAGGTGTTGTGTCTACATAAACCTTAAATTCATCACTAATACTATTGAAATATTTTTCAAAAGCTTCTTGGGTATGGATTTTACTTATGTTTTCTAAATAAAGATTAGCATCATAAACCTTCTTGTTATGTTGTTTTAAAAAGAAGGGTGTAGATACGGCTAGATATGATGTTTGCATATCAAAATATGCTGGAATTGGGACACCGGCTGGAATAAATGAGAAACTCATACGGTGAGCCTTAGCAACCACGTTTACTTCTTGCATTGATGCTATACCTTTTTTAGAAGGATAGAGAATTAGTAGGAATTGGGTAGCAACCTTACGTGCTGTTTGAGCGGTAAAAGTTGGATCATTGTGATAAGTTTTTAAATCTAAAGGGTCATATTCAGGATGTTGTTTAGCATATTCATTTGCTTGCACAAAATCTGCATATAATTGATTGTTGTCCCCTCATTTCGCATAAACTAATTGAGCCAAGATGAAACGACGTGCAGCAATTGAATTGGGTAAATCAGCCATCGTGTTCAAATCAACAACGTTTGTTTCTTTTTTAAAATCTGAATCAATCTTGATTCGATCATAGTAAGTTTGATAAATTAAGCCATTTGGGTTAGCATTATTTTTATTAATTACAAAGTCTTTTCACGTCTTCTTAGCTGGTGAAGCTAAGTTAGCTTGTTGATCAATTAATGCAATAATTGAATTTCTTAAAGTATTTAAACCTTCCTCGCCATTATTAATTTGAGCTGGCAGTTCGTGTAATAAATAATTTCAAATCGTTAAGTGATCACGTAAAATTTTGGCGTGATTTTCATAACGCAATCGGTAAATAAAATGTATATTATTTGTATCATTTAAAAATGCTTGGTTTTGCAAGAAAGCTTGGTAAACAGCTAAATAAGAAGGAACTTGTTTAGCTTGTAAAACCGCTTCTGTTTGTTCATAAACTGTTTTAGGGTCATTAATCACTTGCGCTTTTAATTCATTCTCGTTTAGTGTTGAAACATCGTCACTAAAAAGTGAAGCATTGAAATACTTATCTTTCGCTGCTACGATATAGTCCTGTACGTCATTTTGGGCTAATAAATAAATTTGATTTAAATCATAACTAACAAAATTATATTTATCTAAAACATCAATTGTTGTGGCATCAAAAGTGTTTAGGCTTTGGTTGTTATTATATTGTAATAATTGGTAGTTAACATCTTGTTGCGGCGCATTAACTATTAATGCTCGCGTTCTTTCGTAAGTTAAATCAATCCCTTTAGTTTGATAAAAGGTTTTTAATTCATTTAAACGGGCTTCGAGTTTTTTTTGAGCAGCATCCTTGTTTTGATCATTATAAAATTCATTAACAACCACATTGTGTAATTTTTGTTCATCAACTAATTTATTGTAGGATTGTTTCAAACTTGTTGAAGTGTTCTTCAATAGTGAAAAAGCAAAAACACTAATAAAAATTAATGACCCCAATCCAATAAATGAACCTTTATTTTTTCACAAATAGGCATAAAAGTTTTTAATTAATCTTCAAAACATAAGTTATTCTTCCTTTGCCAACAATTCATTTAAAAATTGTTTAAGATTTCTGTCATGTGACAATGTTGGATAAGACTTTTTCTTATTTTTGATTAATATCGGGTGGATAATTTTGTAATTTAATGCAGGCATCTTACGTTCGTGATCATAAAAAAGATACATAAATTTATAGTATTTGTTTTCTGCAAAAATTTTAGCGATATCAATCGGCTTAAAATCAGATACATTATGTTTTAAACAATAGGCATAACTATTATCTTTGAGTTGCAAATAAACAGCTTGGTCATCGTATCGAATAACTTTGGCCAACACTATTTGTAATTTGCTTTTCGGTTTTTTAAAATTATTTGTTGATTTCATAGACAACTACTTTCAATCATGTTATATAAGTTTGCGATTAAACACAAGATATTAATATAATATTTAATATAATATTATAAAGCAGAAAAAGAGGTAATTATGAAACTAAATGTCACAATTGAAATTCCAAAACATTCAAATATTAAATATGAGTACGACCGTGTAACGAAAGAAATCAACGTTGATCGTATCTTGTATGGAGCTAATTCATACCCCCAAAATTATGGGTTTATTCGCGAAGCGTTAGACTACGACGGTGATGAATTAGATGCTTTAATTATAGCCGACCAAGCTTTTAATCCAGGAATTAATGTTCCAGTTCGTCTATTAGGAGCAATGAAAATGATTGATGGCGGAGAAACAGATACGAAATTAATCACTGTGATTGATTGCGATCCACGTTATAACCACATCCAAACATTAGATGATGTCCCAGCTCATCTTTTAAAAGAAATTAAAGATTTCTTTGAAAATTACAAAAATCTTCAAAATAAAACAGTTTTAATCAATGGTTTTGAAAACCAAGAATGAGCGATTAATGAATATCAAGAATGTAAAGCCTTGATGGACGAATATAAGGATATGGATAAAGCTGAATTCGTCCAATTAATGCGTTCAAAACACCCTGAGAAATATACTAACTAAAATGCGTTTAACAAATAATCCTTTTATTAAAATACATGAAAAGCTAAAACAAATTACGTTGTTTGACAAGTCATTAAAAAAAGTTAAATCAACTGGTTTTCGTAAATATTTACAAAAACTTTTCCGACTTGACACAATTGTTTATAAAATTATTAGCTTTGTAGTCATTAGTTTAATTGTTTTTTTATCAGGTTTTCTTTTACGTCAACATTACTTAGATGTTGTTTTACAACCTGATCAAAAACTAATTAGCGGTTTATTTCATTTTACGATTAACAATGGGTTAGGTTTAGGACAGCTTTCCCAAAAAAGTCATCACTTAGTCTTTTTTGTACAATCGATTCCGATTGTGATTGGCTTTTTGGCTATCTTCGCTTTAGCAAATCCCGCCTATTATATTTGCTTAATGTTCATTGTTTTTTCAACAATGGGGAATGTTATTGACCGATCTATTGACGAACCATTAGAACTGTTAAATTTATATCCTGAAATCTTTAAAAATGCCGGTACTGGTGGCGGAAATGACATTAAATACGGAGTCGTAGATTATTGAATTTTTGCCAAATCAATAATTAATTTATTTGACGTTTACATCGTTGTTTTTGTATGTTTATTAATTTTATATCTACTAAGTACAATGATTATTTCGTTTGTTAAAGCAAAAAACGAAGGAAAAGATTCAAAAATTAAAGAACACCGTGAAGACAATGACACTGATCAATTAGCTAAAGATGAAGATTTAGAAATCACAACGGTTGATAAAAATCCATTTGGTTGAGATGTTGTAGATCAAAGAGATGATCATAAACACAAAAAAACTAAGAAGGAAAATGATTCAGATGAAGAGTAACGAAATCGTTGTCACCGATCTAGAAGCCCCTGTTCGTGTTGATAAATTTTTAGCTTCGCAAACTGAATATTCACGTACACAAATTAAAGCAATGATCGAAGCAAATTTGGTTACTATTAACGATGAACCAATTAAAGCTAAAACCATGGTCGATAACCAAGATGTCATTGCTTATCAAGAATTAAGTACTATTGAAAACGTTAAAACCAAGGCTGATTATAACTATCCCTTAGAAATTATTTATGAAGATGCATCGCTCTTGGTCATCAACAAACCAAGTGGTATGCTAGTACATCCCTCGCAATTCAATGAACAAGATACACTAGTTAATGCTGTACAATATTATTTACAAACACCGAACTTTTATCTTGTACACCGAATTGATAAACATACATCAGGTTTAGTCTTATTCGCTAAAGATCAAGCAACATATACCAAAATGCAAACACTGTTTATGAATCGTGCAGTTGTGAAAAAATACTATGCTTTAGTAGCCAACCGTTTTGATGACCAACATTTACATTTTCAAATTAACGAACCGATTGGTTATAGTTATGATGATAGCTTACGCATGCAAACTGGGCATGCCAAAAACAGTAAGGATGCCACTAGTATTTTCAAGGTTGTTGAACAATATCGTAATTCAGCACTAATTGAGGTCCAAATTATCACAGGTCGTAAACACCAAATTCGTGTTCACTGTTTATATATGAATCATCCCGTTTTAAACGATCCCCTGTATTCAAACCGGAAAAAAGTTACTAGTTATGAACAATATCTACATGCATATTTTTTAGAATTTATGCATCCAATTACTAATCAATTATTAACTTTACAAACCGATTTACCCACAGAATTTAATACTAAGATTGCGGAGTTAAAGGAACATTTATATGAAGAATGTTAGTTTATATATTGATCTTTGTTCATCATACTGCATTATCGGCTTATATGAAAAACAAAAACTAATTGATTATTTGATTGTTCCAACTAAAAATAATCTGACCGACCTAGTCAATGAATTAATCTTTAATTTACTAGCTAAGCATCAGCTAAGCATCACTGATCATTTGCAAGCCATTTATATGAACAATGGACCAGGCAGTTTTACAGGCTTACGTGTTAGTGGCATTATCGCCAAAACACTAAACGCTTTATATCAAGTAGATTTATATACAGCTGATCATTTAAAGCTGCTAAGTTATAACCAAAAAGACGCCCTAGTCTTTTTAGATGCTAAAGGTGATAAATTATATGCTTATTATCATCAAACTTATCACGTTATTTTAAAAAGCGAAAAAACAGCAACGATTGAGCAAATCCCCTACTCTCAATTATTAGAAATCAACGAGCAAACATTTGATTATGAAAGCTTTTTAAAAAACCTGCCTTTTGCCTTATTTGATCTACAAACTGATTGAAGTGCGTTAGATTTAAATTATGTTAAAAAACCTGTATAGACATAAAAAAAGAACCATTAGTGGTTCTTTTTTTAACGTGTATTTCAACGGAATGATTTTGAAGCAAATCCTAAAAGAACAGCTGATCAAACAAATGGGAGAATGAAGTTCAAGATGTTTTCAGCTTTCGTTCCAATCTTAATGAATGCTGAATCAGGGATAGCATCTGGTGTGTATTGGACATAAGCGTTAGCATATTTTTGTATGAACTTATTTGCTAAAATTCTTTCAGATCAAATTTTGTGTAGTTCGTTGAAATCGCTTTCGCTATTAATTGTTTTAATCTCTTGGAAGTATTGGTTGTTTTGGTTCAAGACTTGACCTACGTTTAGTGGATTATTTGATTTAGGTGTCTCTCAGACAAACATTAATAAGAAACCTTGTGCTTCATCAATTTGCGCTGGTGTAGACTTGGTATCCATTAATGTTCGCAAATTCGTCTTAATTGAAATATCTAAAATATTTTTGAAGTGATCATTGGCTGTTTGTGCAGTATTCAAAGGGTTAATAGTTTGGTAAACTTTATTAACATCAAAGATATTATATTTATCATATTCTAAGGCGTTGTGGTGTTGGTCATTAAAAGTTGACATATCACCTACAAAGGCCTCTGGTTGGAATAAAGGGTTTTGTGGATCTAAGTGTGCTACTTTTAAATATTGACCCAAAGAAGTTAATAGTTTAGTGTATTCAGCATGTGAGTATAAGTTGTTTTCAAACGGTACTCATTCACTATTTACTAAAAAGTTTTGGCTCGCCTCTGTGACCCCTTGAAAGGCCATTGTGTTTTGAATAATCGGGGACTTAAATGGTGTTAGGTAGGATAGATACCACATGGCTTCCACTTTAACAATTTGGGCTAATGGGAGCACTTGTCCTGACAAGAACATAGTTAAGATCAGTAAAGTAGATCCAATACCTTGAATAGTTAAGATTGATTTGGAAACTGAGACAATAAATAAACCAACTGATAATGAGACGATCGTTAAAGCGATAAAGCTATAAATATAACTTGGTCAGTGAATTCGTGAAAATAAATCTTTTAAAGATGGCGAACGAACAATAACTTTTTGTAAATCTTCACCCACTCCTAAAGTAAATGAATAAAGTTCCTTCCCCACTTGAAAGTATCGTGATCCAAAAATGACCAAAGAAATTAAAGCAGTTCATAATCCTGAAAAAATCATAATTATGAAGTAGTATGAAGCTGTAAATAATAAGAAATTAATCGGCTTAATATTAGTCGCTCCAATCCGTTTTAACAGTGTCGATTTTTTAAATTCAAACAGCGCTGTTGGTAAAGCGATACAAGCAATCGCTAGTGGACCAATGGAGAATGTGGCCCCAAGAATCATTTCATAATTAAAAATGGTTCCTAAAATTAATGTAAAAACAACAGGATAACCAAACGCAAAGAATGGTCCCACAAAAGCCTTTCAGAAATGCTTGTTAATAATCTGAATAATTCCGGCAAAAGTGCCGCTGGCTTCTTTGTTTTTCGGCTTTTTATCAAATGTTAATAACATACTTTTACCTCTAAATATATTCGTCTAAACATTTTTCTAGACTACCAAATAATTCGATTGTCTCTTGTTTAGTTTTATCATAAACAACTTTCCCTTTGCTCATAATAATAATCCGGTCAACTAATAACTCAATTTCACGAATATCGTGTGAAATAATTAAAACGGTCGAATTAATTTCTTTAGCATAATCCTTGATAAAGTGAATTAATCGGGTTTTGATTTTTAAATCTAACCCTGTACTTAACTCGTCTAAAATAATTAATTCCGGTTTATTAATAATGGCTAAAAGGGCGTTTAAACGTTGGTGTTGACCACCTGATAACGAAGCAGCTTTGTTAGAATAAAATTCATCAATACCAAAAACTTTAATTAAATATTCTAATTCCTTACCGGTTGTTTTAGATCCATAGATGCGGTTCATTGTATCAACAACATCTTGGACTGTTAAACCTTGAGGATAAGAAGAATCTTGGAATTGAATACCAATCTTCGAAGCATCCATTTTATTGTTCACAATGCCTGGGAATAAATAATTAATATGCCCCGCTGTTGGTTTGGAAATTCCCACTACCATTTCTACTGTTGTGGTTTTTCCAGCACCATTGGAACCTAATAAGGCTGTGTTTAAGCCTTTATAAAAATTCAAACTTAAATTATTCACGGCTTTAAACTTATTTTTCTTGACCTTGAACTCTTTATCTAAATTTTTAATTTCAATAATTTTTTGATAACCCTCATATTCGCGAACAGGGATAACGGGGTGATTTTTAATCTTGTTTTCCCGTTCCTTTAATTGATCGACTAAATTCTGGATTACTGGACTAATTGGTTCGTCCTCATTTGTGTTTCGTAAGAATCTTTTGATTGCCATATTGTTACCTATGCATTCTTTTAAACATAATAAAATTATATGTTATTAATAAATTGATTTAGCGAAAAAATGCACCGATAATCTTTTTTGCGAATTTTCAACATTATAATACCTAAAAAGCTAGCCAAGATGATTAATAAAAAACAAAAAACAGTCGGGTAGACTGTTTTTTAAAAAATTAATTGTAACGAATTTCGCTGAATTTTTGTGCGTTAAAGTTAACTAAGAATTCGTAAATTAAGTTCGCAGCTGCTTGGATATCTTTAACATCAGAAACACCAATTGGTGCGTGTAAGTATCTTTGAGGAATTGATAAACCTAAAATAATGCTTCCACCTGCCGGGCTGTATTGCATTTCAGCAGCATTTGTTCCCCCACCCTTAGCTACATAACGGTAACATGGAATGTTTTTTTGGCTAGCTAATTCTTCAAAATAAGCTAGTAAACGTGGGTTAGCTAATGTTTCGCTATCTTTAATTCTAAAGGCAATACCTTCACCCAGGCGTGTTGTTCCTTTAATTGCTTTATATGTATCATGACTCGCTGTTGTATCTAAAATAATCGCTACATCAGGATTAATTAAACTAACAGTTGTCTTTGCTCCACGTGTTCCCACTTCTTCTTGAGCAGTTAATGAGAAGTAAGCATCAACAGCTAATTCTTTTTTAGCTAATTCATTAATTAATAAATCAATGACAGCACAACTAACACGGTTGTCCACAGCTTTACCAACTACTAAATCATCATTAACAAAGTCAATGTCTGTATTAGCTAAATAAACTAGACTTCCTGCTTTAATTCCCATGTCAAGTGCTTCTTGTTTGTTTTTGAAACCAGCATCAACATATAAATCATTAGCTTCATAAGCTGCTTTACGTTTATCAGCTTCTAGAATGTGGATTGATGTATGTCCAACAACCCCGTTAATCATGGCGTTATCTTTAACAACTAGTTTTACTGGTGTACCAATAACAACGTTTGGTCAAATTCCACCCATAGCTGAGATTAATAACATCCCTTCATCTGTAATTTCGCTAACCACATAACCAACTTCGTCCATGTGGGCATCAATTAAAACTTTAGGGGCATTAGCTTGTTTTGTTGGTTTGTGGTAAACAATTGAACCTAAAGCATCACGTTGGTATTCTAAACCAGTGTTTTGTACACTAGCTTTTAAATAGTCAACAACTTTTTCTTCATAACGAGACATGCCATAAATTTGCATGTAATCCTTACATTTATTTTTAATTATTTTTTTATCTGTAAATTTCATTGTATTCTCCTTTGTTAATCATTTTCTTCATTAGCGCGGCGTACATAATTGTCAATTCCTGCTAAGCCATATAAATCAGTATCCTGAATGTAAGCTAATGAGGCTGAGCCACCACTTGATATAAAGTTTAAATAACTGTCTAAACCTAAATATTCTGCGATGGTTGATGTCTTATTATCACTAATAATACTATATAAACCGTGTTGTGAGTATTTACTAATTGTTTTTAATATCTGAATAGTTCCCTTAGCGTAATGTTGAATGTTTTCAATTAAACCAAAAGAACCATTTCATAAAACGGTTTTGGCTTTACGAATTTCTCGTTCAATTAAACTCAGTGAACGTTTTCCTACATCTAATCCGTAAAAACCTTTAATACCTTCATCAATTTTTAAATAAATCGGCGGTGTATCCGATTTTTCATTGTTACATAAGAAATCATAAACTAGTAAGATTTTGTGTTCATATTCTTCTAGTAATTCCCCGATTTCATCTAAATAATCCCGCTCAACGTGGTTTAAACCAACATCATAACCTTTTGCATACAAGAAGCTAAAAACTAAAGCTCCACCAATCACTACACGATCAGCTCGTTCACATAAGACTTCAATCGCTCCCATTTTATCAGCTACATAATTTCCACCGATAAGCGCTAAATATGGGCGTTTAGGATTCTCTAAGGCTAAGTCTAAGTGATTTAGTTCACTAGAAATTAAAAATCCAATAGCACTTTCTTTAGAGTTCATAGCCACACCGTAATTCGAAGCGTATTTCTTATGTACAACTGAGAAAGCATCCTCAACAAAAATATCTGCTAGAGAGGCTCAAAAAGCACCTAAATTCAAATCGCCACGTGTTTGGAAACCGACATACTCTCCTGTAGTGGCAATATCACAATATTTAGTATTTTCAAGTAATAACACATCTTTTGGTTCTAATGTATTCGTTAAACGAATTACTGCCTCACCATAGTTTTCTTCGCTAAACATAACTCTGTTTGCGTGTTTGTGTAATCTTTTTTCTAAAGCTTCGTGAACTATTTTTAAACTATATTTATTACTGATCTTATCATTTAAACTCTTCACATTCCCTAAATGCGATAAAATGATGACCTTGCAATTACGCCGCAGTAAATAAAAAATAGTCGCCATTGCCGCTTTGATTTTACGGTCATTTATAATCTTCCCATTTTTTAAGGGTACATCAAGATCTAGATGTAACAACACTGTTTTGTGATTAACATCTATATCACTAATGATTTTCTTTTTATGATAATTAGCCATAAACTAGTACATCTCATTGTCGGCTGGAATTTTTAATAAAGCTAAGCCGTTTTTTAACACTTGTTTGACTGCGTGAATTAAACCTAGACGCGTACCGGTTAAAGTTAGATTATCGCGGTCAATAATTTTAATATTTGCATAATAATTATGTAATAAATTTGCTAGTTCATACAAGTAATTAGCAATTTTATGCATGCTGAATGTTTGTGTAGCAACACTAATGGTTTTTTTGAAGTAGTGTAGTTGATCTAAAAGTGCACGTTCTTTTTCGTTACTTAAAAGATCGGTCTGAATGACGCACGGGATATCACGGTTTTTATTTAATAAAGAAAAGCATCGTGCATGTGCATATTGAACATAAAATAATGGGTTGTTATTATCTTTAGCTAAGGCAACATCAACATCAATTACAACGTGTGTATTAATAGATGATGATCCTAAGAATCAACGTAAAGCATTAGCACCAATTACTTCAATTAAGTCACGAATGGTTAATGATTGTCCAGAACGTTTCGATAACTTAAATTCTTCATTATTTTTTGTTAACTTCATAATTTGAGAAGTTAGAATAATCAAATTATCTGGGTCAAAACCAAAACAACTAACACCAGCTTTTAAACGTGTAATATAACCTAAATGGTCAGTTCCAAATAAATTAATCATCACATCGGGTTTGTGGGTTTGCAATTTATAATAATGGTACGCGATGTCTGGTAAGAAATAAGTCATAGCCCCATTAGATTTAATTAACACACGGTCTTTATCATCACCAAAATCAGTTGTTCTTAATCATAAAGCTTGGTCTTGTTCATAAGTATGGTTTTTTAGTTTACCTAAGGTTTCAGTAATTAAATTTGTTTGACGAATTGCTTTTTCTGATGTGTAATGTTGAATTTCGGTGTGCATTGATAATAAATCTTTTTTAATTTCAGATAAGAAATAGTCCACACAGAATTGTTTAATAATTTCAGCTTGATTGTGATCTACAATCGTAAAGGTATCATCTAAAGTTAAATTCGTAAATTTGTCTGCAAATTGTTCACGCAACGCTTGAGCAGCACTAAAAATTTCTTGACCATGATATGCATCATCGATTAATTCGATGGTTTGATCATAACTTTGCAAGTAACGTACAAGCACACTACTTGCTAGTTTATCGATTTGGTTACCAGCATCATTCACATAGTATTCACTAACAACATCATAACCACATTTCTTTAACAACGCACAAATTAAATCACCATAGACAGCATTAGCTGCATGCCCGATGTGTAATAAACCTGTGGGATTAGCTGAAACATATTCCACTAGATATTTTTTGTTTTCTTTAGCAAAAATAGGGAATTCGTTTTTTTGCTTGTTAATTAAATTTAATAGGTCGTCATGATCATCTGATTTAATAAAAAAATTAATAAATCCTGGAACACTAATTTGAACGTCTAAAAAATTTGTTTTTAACATGTTATCTTCTGCATTTAACAAATCAACAATTTCTGTCGCAATATCCATCGGTTTGCGCTTAAGTTGTTTGCTTAAAGTTAAAGCAACATTTGTATAAAAATCACCATGGTTAATTTTACTTGTTTTATCAATAATGTAAGTATG
The DNA here is from genome assembly GCF_025780085.1 of Ureaplasma miroungigenitalium. Classification (GTDB taxonomy): domain Bacteria; phylum Bacillota_I; class Bacilli_A; order Mycoplasmatales; family Mycoplasmoidaceae; genus Ureaplasma; species Ureaplasma miroungigenitalium. The sequence goes on from NZ_JAOXHL010000002.1 coordinate 105,017, forward strand.
GTCGTGTACACCAAGTTTGCTTAAAGCAAAATCAATTATCTTTTTAATTTTTCCAATAATCATATAAACTCCTATAAATATAAAAAAAATCAACTCATACCTGCGGCAAGAGTTGAATGGATTCTAATACTTAGAACGGTATTTGTTTGCCTCTTTAATTTTTTCTTTTTTACGTAGGCCTGGTCTTAAATGGTATTCATGACGTTTAGAATCTTTTTTAGTTTCGTTCGAAATACGTTTAAATTTCTTAAGAGCTTTTTCTAAATCGCCTTCAACAACGTTAACTCCTCTTGACATAATTCACCTACATTTCTATTAAAATTGTAACAATATTATAATTATATAATAATTTAACTAAACTTTATTATTTAATTAGTCTATTTAATAAATATTTAATTATTTATTTTTAGTGATATTAACTTGTTCACTTTCTTTTAATACAGGGTGAGCCATATTATAGAAAACGCTTACAAACATAGCAGCACCAATCCCGATGACCATAATTCATAAACCTGCTAAATAAGCTTCGAATCCAGGTTGGCCTGAAAGACCAGTTAATGGAATGAAACCTGCTTTTTGTTTTCCTAATAATTCTTTAATAAAAACAACATGATCATAACGTACAGCTGCAACGATTAAACCAAACAATAAACCAAATAAAGCAAATGCTCAGAAACTATACATGACTGATTGTCAAATAATTTCTTTTCTGGTTCATTTATGAATATTCATTCTTTTAATTGTTCTTAAAACAAGAACAGTAATGGTTGCAGCAAACATAATGAATGCTCCGAAACCAATAATTCATTTTGAGGCTTCTGGGTTTCACGCGCCGATTAAAGCGCATGCAAAACACGCAAAAGCAAAAGCAACTACGAGTATGTTCATTGCTCGATCAATCTTGTAATTTTCTTTATAAAATCATTTAGATAATACTTTTTTATTACCCATTGATTTCACATCAGTATTTTTTGACATATAAACCTCTTATATTTCTTAATAGTAATTATTATATAATAATATAATGAGTTAAAAACAAACATATAGGAAAGATAGATATGAAACATAATGATAAATTTGTCAGCGACGAAATCGCTACCGATGATATTTTGCTTGATTTGCAAAATCATGAGAACAAAATCAAACGTAAACGTCAAAGCTTACGTTGATGACAAAAAATGATTATTGTTTTAAGTTTAATTGTGGGTTGTTGCTTATGCATTACCCTCCTAGTGGCTCTTGTTGTTCATTTACAAACTGGAGCACTTTTCTAAAATTCTATGCAACCAATTCCGATTTTTGCAAAAACAACCGAACATCTGTATGTGCATGTCCCTTTTTGCAATCACATCTGTACATATTGTGATTTTAAACGTATTTTAAAAACACCCCTAACACAATTTATAGTTGATGATTATTTAATCGATATGCAAAAACAATTACAAGACCATTGCCAGCCCAAGCAATTCAAAACAATTTTTCTGGGTGGAGGGACTCCTAATTGTCTAACTAATAACGAGCTAACAACACTTTTAAAAGCTTTGGCTCCTTATGCTCACGACGAGTGTGAATTTAGCATTGAATGTAATCCTGATTTAATTAATCAGGAACAAATTGATATTTTTAAAAAATACAAAGTTAATCGTATCAGTCTTGGTGTACAATCAACAAATAATGCCATATTAAAACAAGTCAATCGTATCCATACCATTGAAGATGTCAGTGCGGCCATTCGTTTATTACAAGCTAATCAAATCAGCAATATTTCTTGTGATTTTATTTACAATTTAGAAAACATGACTTTTCAAGACATTGATGATGTTTTTATCTTTTTAAAACAACATAACATTCCCCACGTATCTTTTTATGCCTTAGAAATTAAATCTAATAGTTTGTTAAAACGTTTAGGGTGTACAATTGATCCTGATAAAGAAGCTGACCAACTTGAATACATTGAGCAAAAATTTCAAACAGCCCAATTTCATCGTTATGAAGTTAGTAATTGAGTCATTGATGAAAAATATAAATGCCAACACAATCTGGCTTATTGACAAACCAAAGACTGAATGGCCTTAGGTTATGGTGCTCATGGTTTTGAAAACCAATATTATTATCAATTTAATGGGCGAATTAATCAACCAACTCTGGAAAGTAAGCGCCTTAGTGACCATGATTATTACCAACAGATCCTTATAATGGGGTTGCGTTTAGCTGAAGGTTTAGATTTGAATAATCCAAAATACTATAACGCTTTCATGTATTTTCGCGATCAACTCGATCACTATGATATTAAAGATAACCGGTTATATGCTAAAAGTTTAGACTTATTAAACCTAACCATTTTACCCATTATATAAAAACAAAAAAACAGGGTTAAACCCTGTTTTTATATTGCCATCATTAATATTAATATTAATATTTAATTAATGAGAAAGTTGGTGCAGATAGTTTTTTGTGACCATCTAAGAATGTCAGTTCAATTAAATAAACTGAACCCACAACTTGACCTTGTGCTTTTTTTACTAACTCTTCAATAGCATGAACGGTTCCACCAGTAGCTAATAAATCATCAACAATTAATACACGTTGGTTTGGTTGAATCGCGTCTTTGTGCATTTCTAAACATGAACTGCCGTATTCTAATTCATATTCTTGTGTATAGTGTTCACGTGGTAATTTATTAGGTTTACGAACTAGTACAAACGGTTTTTTCATTTGCATAGCTAAAGGTAAACCAAATAAGAATCCTCGTGATTCTGCTCCGACAATGACATCGACATTTAGTTTATCAACGTATTCGGCAAACGCGTCAATTACATCCTGCATAGCTTGTGGATGCATAAAGATTGGTGTAATATCTTTAAAAATAATTCCTTCTTTAGGAAAGTCAGGGACATCTTTAATTAAAGATTTTACATATTCAATTTTGGGCATACTCATTTTAAACTCCTAGAATTTGTTAATATTCAATATTTCTTGTTCATCATATTTATCATAACCGAATTGGTGGTTATGGTGGCTATTTAATGTTTTTAACCGAATTTTTTGGGCTAATAAAATTGTTGCCATATTCAGTTTAAGCATTACGTTCGCTAAAATAGGATACATTAAAGCTAAAGTAACAAACACGATTAAGTTCATCATAATTAAATCAACAGGAAGAAAGAACATTAGTATTAATAGTGATGCAAGCATCACGTAATAAATTATATTATAAGCCACTCAATTCTCAACACTTGCTTGTGTTAAAAGGCTTTTTAATGTACGTTTTGGATAAATTTGTTTGTTATTAATTCGCATACGAATTTGGCCAAGATACACGAAGATGAATAATAACAACAAGATGAAGAAAGTGTTAAAACCAATTAGACTATACTCATTAATTGGAATTTGTACAACATACACTAAACCAATGGCTGCTGCCATAAAGACAAACACCGTTATGAAAATCACCAGTGCTGAAGTAATTCGTAATCAAATCATTCCTCAACATAAAGCGATGACAAAAATAATTAAATAACTATAAATGCTCATGCGTGCATTTTGTAATCAGAAAGCTGTGTTTTGTAAACGCAACACTAAGTGGTGGTGTGCTGAAATCTGATCTAAATCGTTGATATAGCTTGTGTGGTGAGTGTCAAAAGTAATTTGGGTTGTTGTATTAATTAATTGTGTTTCAATAACTGATGGATATAAATTACTATTAATCTCATTTTCTTGAACTGGCTGATCAATATATCCATAAACTAAACTATTTGTAAAGAAATCATGCGCACGACTAGTTAACCCTAAAACTAACATACCCACAATAATAATTAAACCAATAAAAATTAATGTACCAATTAAGTATCCCTTATGATGCATGTGGGCAATGAATGCTTGTAAACGAGGATTTGTTTGAGGTGCAAATTTCCCGAATTGTTGTTGGTTAATTAAATATGCGTGCGCTAGATATTCTCTGTATAAATGGCAGTTTGGTTTTTCAGCGCAAGCTAGAGCTAATAAATACGATGTGCCAAGGAAGATAATGAAGGTCATTAAAAAGTACGCAAATAAAAGAATCATGATGTTCGTACCAAAAGCTTGGTTCGTATGGTCATTAAAAAACATAAAGACCATTCCACTAAATAAAATCAACATGTATAAATAAAAGTATTTAATCCACTGTTCATTTAAGCTCTTAATAAAAGCGTTTTTATATGAATACCCTTGTTGTAAGAAATATTGCATTCCCTTGTTTAGTTGCATTAATCCAAATAAGTTTAAAACATTAAAAACAAAAAGCGCAGCATAAGTTTCAGCACTAAAGCCTGTATTAAATTTAACTAAGAAAACTAAAGCTAAAACATAACTAAAGAACATTAGTAAAGCGTTTAATACACCTGCTAGTTTATATAAAACACTTACAATAATACCAATTAAAAGAATAATTACACTTAAACCAATTAAAATACTTTGGCGGTTTGTTAATTGAGTCATTAATTTATGACTTTGTACTGTTTGTAAATGACTTGCTCGGTCTACGTATTTAACAAACGCTTGCGCGTATTCTTTTTGGGTAATTAAAGAGTTGTTGGCACTTAATAAATCACTATATGTATAAGCATCTTGGAAATATTTTTTAAAATTAACTAAATTGTTAAAGTAGCTATTGCCTCGTTGGTTAGCTTTTTGGCTAATTACAAACTCACTTGTATGGTATTGATTTTGTTTATCAGCTTTAAAATAATGAAAGAATGACGCATAATCAATACTAATTACATAAGGACTAATTAAAGAAAGTTGTTTTAAATTTCATGAATAAAACATTTCTTGGTCTTTTAAACTAGCTGGACCTTGCGGTTGATTAAAATCGAATTGATTGTAGCTTGGCGCATAATATTGCGAACTATAAAAAGTTTGCAGTAAAGTTAATAATTTATCTTCTTGCACCGCTTTTTTGTATGTTAAAGTTTGATCATCAATCAAGAAATCACTAATTGATTTTTTTGAACCCACAACAAAACTCATATATTGACGTTCGGCATCATTACTTGCTACAGCTTGATATTGCGCATCGATGATATCTCATGTTTGTTGATCAACAATATTTTTTTGTTCATGAGCATAAGCTAATAAAGCTAGTGAGTTTAATTTCATTATTAAACCATCACGATTAGCTCACAATAATCAAATATTTTCTGGTTTACTTAATTTCTTTGGATCTTTTGATAAATTTTGAATTAATTCATCACGACTTTCAATCGTTTTCGCATCACCCGCTACATTTTTGAATTGAGCATCAAAAGTTTCTAAACTAAAATCCTGGTTATCTTTTGTTGGAACCTTAATTTTTAATTCCAAAGAATTTGTTGCACGGTTGTTTTGCAATCTTAATTGATCTTCGTTTTGGTTTAAAACTAAAAAATCTTGCTCATCGAACTGTTGATCATTTAGTTTGGTTGTTTTATGAATGGTTGATCCTAATAAACCCGAAATATTTTGTAATTCCAACCGATTTGATGTGCTAAATGTTCGCAATAAAGCTAATTTCGCAGCTACCTTGTCATCTTGTTTTTTGATATTTCGGTAGTCTAAATCCGCGTATGTACCATTTAAACTATAATCATAAAAATAATTAATAACATTGCCATCTGTTTGACTTTGCACATTTAATAAATGTAAATCTAATTTAGATAATTGTGCAATGTGTTTTTGTTGATTTGAAGCATGATTAGTTGTAGCTGGTGCGAACCATTGAGTTTGGGTAACGAATTTTTCATCTAATCCATTACTTGACTTTAAATGTTCTTGCACATAAACACTACCAGCTGCAACGCCTGCTATACTTCCGACAGCAACTAATCCAATTCCACTTCATAGCAATGCTTTTTTATTCATTCGTGAATTATTTTTTATTAATTGTTTGGCTTTCAAAATAATCATTCCTCTAAACATGTTTTTATGGCACTATAAATCATAATTATATTATAAACATTATAGTTTATTTGTCTTTTTTCGGTATATACCGGATTATGTTTATTATAATTATATAAAAGAAAAACGAAAAATTGAAAAAAGGGGCCGCATGATTTATAGTCTATATAATCAAAGCAACGAATTTAACCAAACAAAATATGAACCATTAATTAAAGAGCTAATCGAAACTATCGAAGTACACTTAAAATTACCAAAGGATCGTATTTTCGAACTTTTTTTTGTGGACGATGATGAGATTCGCGAAATTAATTTTAATTACCGTGAAAAAGATAGCATAACCGATGTTGTTTCGCTGGAAAGTGATCCTAGTCATTTTAGCCCCATTTTGGGAGAGGTCTATGTTTGTATCCCTCAAACTCAACGCCAAGCTATTACTTATCAACACTCATTCGAACGTGAATTATGTTTTTTAATCACCCACGGTATCTTGCACTTATTAGGTTATGATCACTTAAATGTTGAGGATGAAAAAGTTATGTTTGGTTTACAAGAAGAAATATTAAATAAATTAGGAATAACACGCCATGAGTAAAACAGAAATAAAGTATGCCAATATTGTCATTATTGGTAAGCCCAATGTGGGTAAATCATCATTAATGAACGAATTAACAAATTCATGAAGTAGTATCGTCACTGCTAAACCCCAGACAACAAGAAATGCCATTAGTGTGGTCTATGAAGATGAGGATAGTAAATTTATCTTTACCGACACGCCCGGATATTTAAATCCCCATTATAAATTAGATGAGTTTTTAAACCAAGAAATTAAACAGGCTTACGAAAAAGCTGAATTCATTTTATTTTTAACTGATATGTCACGACCATTAAGTGCAGAAGATCATGAAATTGTTGAATTATTACAAAGTCTACGTAACAAAAAAATTATCTTAGTGGTTAATAAAGCAGAAACAGCTAATGAACAAAATATCATTGATGAACGTATCAATAACCTAAAACAAATGATTAGTTTTATTGATACCATCCAAATTAGTGCTTTACACAAAATTAATATCGACAAATTAATTCAACTAATTAAATCGCATATCACGCCTTCCCCTATTAATGAATGATTTGGTCAACAATATAAACAAGATGATTTATTTCTTATTAGCGAAATCATTCGTGAACAATGTTTAATTTTATTAGATAAAGAAGTTCCTCACGGTGTTGGTGTGCAAATTGAAAACGAAGAATACCAACCTGATCAACAAATATGAAAAATTACTGCCAGTTTAATTGTTGAGAAAGAATCACACAAACCAATTATTATTGGTAAAGGTGGATCAATGATTAAAAATATTCGTGTCAGCAGTGTCAAGAAAATCAGTAGTATTTATGATGCGTGTATTCAATTACATTTATTTGTAAAAGTAGAAAAAAACTGACGAAACTCTTTTGCAACACTAAACTCTCTGGGATATAAAAATAAAAAATCTTAAAGATGGGGTTAGTTGTCACACGTGGTTATTTGATCAAAAAAACAGACTTTAATTACTTTGATCAAATTCTTACGTTCTTAAACGAACACGGCAACCTATTTGTAATGTATGCCCCAGGAGTTAAACGTATTACGTCAAAAAATGCTCGTAGTTTATTCTTCGGTAATTATTTAGAATTTGAATTTTTTCACTCGACAATCCCTAATAAACTCGGTAAGCTAAAAAAAGTAGTTGCTGTTCATCGAGTGGATTATACCTACGAAGATCATTTTACCCTACTGGTTCTCAATTATTTAATTAGTAGTTTGCAAGAAACAGATGTCCAAACTTTTCTTTTCTATCAAGAAATACTCGCATGAGTTATTCAAGATGTTGACCCATACGTTTTAGCTTTATATACCATGATACAATTTGCAAAACGCGAGGGCTTATTATTTCACTTTGACAATTGCATTCATTGTCAAAATGATAAAAAAATTTTAACCTTTGATCAGGCTCATTTAGGATTAATTTGTGCAAACTGCTTCCAGAATGAACCGCATTTCATTTTATCTCATGCATTAATTAAATATTTTTATATACTAAATAGCATGGATGTATTTAATAAAAAAATAGTAATTCCACAAAAAGACGCGATTAATTTAATGAAGTACATTAATCATATATTAGCCAACAAGCTGGGGATTTACATTCCCTATATCGATTATTTAAAAAACTTCACTCAAAAATAAAGGAGCTTAATATGCAACGTTTTAAAAAAGCAGAAGATATTGTTAATCATTTAAAACAAACTGGTTTTGTTTTTGCTAACTCTGAAATTTATAATGGATTAGCAAACGCTTGGGATTATGGTCCCTTGGGTGTAATGTTAAAAAACAATTTAAAAAATCTATGATGAAAACACTTTGTCAACCGAACACCAGATGTTTATGGTTTAGATTCAGCCATCATTAACAACCCATTAGTTTGACAAGCTAGTGGACATTTAGATAATTTTAGTGATCCCTTGATTGATTGTAAAAACTGCCAAACACGTTATCGTGCAGATAAAATGATTAATCAAATTGCTGGTAGTGATTTAATTAATGAAAAAACAAGTAATGAAGATATTCAAAAAGCCTTAGTTAAATTTGCGGTTAAATGTGAAAATTGTAAACAACAAACTTGAACGGACGTTCGTTATTTCAATTTAATGTTTAAAACAAATATGGGTGTAATTGATGATAATAAAAACATCGTTTATTTACGTCCCGAAACCGCTCAAGGAATCTTTGTTAATTTCAAAAACATCCAACGGGCAATGCGTTTACACTTACCATTTGGAGTAGCTCAAATTGGGAAATCTTTTAGAAACGAAATTACTCCAGGTAACTTCATTTTTAGAACTCGTGAATTTGAACAAATGGAAATTGAGTATTTCTTATACGCAAATACAGCTTATGATGTATTTGAACAATACGAAAATAAAATTTATAATTGATTAACTACCGAGTGCAATCTAGATGCTAATAAAATCCGTAAACACGAACATTCAGCTGAAGAATTAGCTCACTACTCTGCTAAAACAATTGACTTTGAATATGAGTTTTTATTTGGTTTCCAAGAATTATATGGTTTAGCATATCGTGGTGATTATGATTTAAATCAACATATGCAATTATCTAAAAAAGATTTAACTTATTTAGATGAAACTACTAAAGAAAAATTTCTTCCGCACGTTGTTGAACCATCTGTTGGGGTAGAACGTTTATTTTACGCTATTGCCACAAATCATTTATTAATTGAACCGTTAGCTGATGATGAAGAGCGTATCGTCTTTAACTTGCCATATGAATTAGCTCCATATAAAGTTGCTATCTTACCTTTATCAAATAAATTTAAAGAACAAGCATTTGACTTTTATCAAAAATTACTAAATCAGGATATTGTTATGACTTTTGATGCAGCTGGGTCAATTGGTAAGCGATACCGTCGACAAGATGCTATCGGAACTGTTTACTGTTTAACAATTGACTTTGACAGTTTTAATGAAAATCAAGAAATTACATCATTCACTATTCGTGAACGTAATTCAATGCAACAAAAACGAATTACATTAGAGGAATTACCTGCCTTTTTATCAAAACAAGGACACATTAATTTTAACCGTGAGTAATATTAATTTATTTAACAGCATTAGAGCGCAGGTAAAAATATCAGACATCATTAAGCAATATATTAATATCGTTAAAAAGGGTAGTAATTATATTGCTATTTGTCCATTTCATAATGATACTAAACCATCGTTATCTATAAATGACCAAAAACAAATATTTAAATGCTTCGCATGCAATCAAGCAGGCGATGGAATCAAATTTGTAGCTGAAAAAAATAATATTTCTTACCAAGAAGCAGCTGTGAAAATTGTCCACGATCACAACTTAGATCCCAGTTTGTTAAAAAACTTAAGAAAACAATCGCCGTACGAACAATTAATCACCGATACGAATTATTTAAATACACAAGTTTTGACTTATTTCCAAATGTGATTAAATGATGCTAAATGCCAAAATGTCAAACAAATATTAATCGACCGTAAAATTGAACCTTCAATGATTGAGCTTTTTCGTCTAGGTTATGCTCCTAAGCATAATCTTTTGACTCAGGTTCTAAAAAAAGTTCAACCAAATTTAGTTAATGAAAATCCTTTTTTTAGTTGAAAGAATTTAGAGAACGCCTCTATCTTAAATTTGGATGAACAAGCCGAGTATCGTGATTACTTTTTTGATCGCATCATTTTCCCTATTACCGATGTTAAAAACAACGTCATTGGTTTTAGTGGGCGCGCTTTAGATAACAAGCAAACAAGTAAATACATGAACACACGCGAATCAAAAGTTTTTTTCAAAAAACAAACACTATACAATTTATATTTAGCACAGCAAAATTTAGGTGAACATCATACTTTATATATCTGTGAAGGTTTTTTCGATGCTATTAGCGCCTATCAATCAGGAGTTAAAAATATTGTTGCTACCATGGGCGTGGCTTTAACTAAAGATCATTTGCGTTTATTAAAAAATGTGGGTGTTAAGCGATTGATCCTAGCATTTGATAATGACCGTGCTGGTTTAGAGGTTACCTTAAAGTACATCAATCAATTCAAACAGCAAGGCTTTGAATTGTTTGTGCTCAATCAAGCCCAAAACAAATATAAAGATTTTAATGATGTCTTAGTACACGAGGGCGAACAAAAACTACAAACATTACTAACTCATTATGATCATTACAGCGTTTTTTATTTAAGATACTTAGCTGATTTATATCAACAAACAACTGACTTAATTAAACAAAATGCCTTAAAAAAAGATTTACAAAATGTATTAAGTGTTGATGGTAATGAGAACTATATTCAAGCTTATGCTGAATCTTATATCAAAGTTTACCCCCAATATTCAAACGATTTAGCTTACCGTGAAATCTATCGGTTGTTAACTAAAGTCAAAACTAATAACGAAGCGCCGAAAGCTTTGATTAAACCAACAAAAACACGTAGCTATCATTTTAATGATCGTTATGTCATTGCTAATTCAATTAACGTTTGTGCTTTATTTGCTGCTATTTTACAGTCTAAAGCGTGCTATAACCGTGTTGTCCAAGTTCTTGATGATGAACAACGTCTGGTTTTATTAAATGAATATATTGCCATGCTGGATTATTTTGATGCTTTATACTTAAGTGTTTCTGATGTTGATGATATTGATTTAAAACGCGATTGATTTATTCACAACTGAGATGTGACTGAATACGATCAAGCAACCAATATTTTATACGAGCAAATTCAAAACTATTTAGTTAACCCTTCTAACAAATGACCTTGAAAGTCAATTGATAACGAAATGCCTATGGCCTTGCAAGACTTTGACAATTGAGCTATTAAAAACACAATTCCTTTTTTAAGACGAAAGAAAAACCTGAGTGATCACTAAGATCCTCAGGTTTTTTATTAATGGTGCTCAATAAGGGACTCGAACCCATATGATTTCTCGGTTGATTTTGAGTCAACTGCGTCTGCCATTTCGCCAATTGAGCAAGACTAATATATTATAATTAAATCGTATTGGCTTTGTCAAATTAATTTGCCAGAAACCAATATTTTTGTATACCAAAAAGGGAGTGTTACACTTATGAATGATAAAAAAGATACACAACAAAGATTTGATTATCCACAGGATGATGATAACGGTAAAGAAATGTTATTAAAAATGAATGCTAATCATAAACATATTAGCGATTTCTTTTTTGAAAATGTAAACATATTACCAACTGATATCTGTTTAGATATCGGTTGTGGTGGAGGTTATAATGCCGGTGAATTAGCTAAGCGCGCTTTCTTAGTTCACGCCATTGATATTAGTAAAAAGGCATGTGAAGTAACGCGATTTTATAACACAACTGCATATCGCTCACAAAAATTATTAATTAGTAATACCAGTATTGAAGATATTGAATTTCCTAATGAATATTTCAGCGTTATTACGGCGTTCTCTACTATTTATTTCTGAGATGATTTAGATAATGATTTAAAAAAGATTTACAACTTCTTAAAAAAAGATGGAGCTTTTTACATTATGATTGCTACTAACAAAGATCATTGACAAGATCAATGAAAACACGTTAATAACTTCAAAGTCATGGATGAATATGAACTATTAGCAAAATTGAGAGCCGTTGGTTTTAATCAATTAAACATCAAATATCAACCAAATACAATGCGATTAATGATCCGAGGGGTTAAATAATTATGAGTAAAACAGAACAAAAAGATATTAAACTAACAAACGATTCATTTGGTAATCCAACTAATGATGAAGCTGGTTATAATCTGCTAAAAGATATGAATCAACATCACCAAACAATTGCTTCATGAGGTTTTTCACAATTTGAAATTAAAGCTGATGATATTTGTTTAGACGCAGGTTGTGGTGGAGGAGCAAATATTATGTATATGGCTCAAAGAGCAGCTCACGTTACGGGAATCGACATTTCTGCTATGTCTTGTAAAGTATCACAAGAAGTAAACGATTTAGATATTAAAAACAATCGTGTAAACATTCTACAATCTAGTATCGAAGACTTTAAGGGCGCTGATGAATCCTTTAGTTTAGTTACAGCCTTTTGTACAATCTATTTTTGAAATAACCGTCTAGGAGCTTTTCAAAATATTTATCGAATGTTAAAACCCAACGGACGTTTTTGTTTAATTGCAAGTGGTCATCAAAAACAATTAGAATGAAGACACGTTCCTGATTTAAAAGTCGTTAGCGAATATGTGCTCATGGCCGAAATTAATCAAGCTGGTTTTAGCGATATCACAATTAGCTTCGAACCAACTAACGGCTACATTGTTATTCAAGCTATTAAAAAATAAGAGAGAAAACACTTATGCATAAAAAAGTAACAAGCGAAATTGCCAATGATTCTTTTGGTAACCCCACAAATGATCAAGCTGGTTATAATATTTTAATGAGAATGAACCAAGAACATCGTAGCGTAGCTACCTGGGCTTTTAAACATTTTAAAATTCACAAAGATGATGTTTGTTTAGACGTTGGCTGTGGCGGGGGAGCAAACATTAAGCGAATGGTCAAAAAAGCTAAGCATGTCACTGGGATCGATATTTCGGCAATGGCCATCAAGGTTTCTAGAGAAGTTAATCAAGAAAGTGAACTAGCTTCAAAAATTGATCTGCAACAAGTCAGCATTGAAGAATTTGCAGCACCTGCGAATACTTTTAGTTTAATTACAGCCTTCTCCACTGTTTATTTTTGAACCGATTATTTACAAGGTTTTAAAAATATATATCGTTTGCTAGCTAACAAAGGTTGTTTTTGTTTGATTATTACTCCTGCAAAAAAACAAGCTAAATGAAAAAAGATTCCTTACTTCCAAGTACGCAATGAATTTCGTTTGCTAAAAGATCTGCAAAATATTGGCTTTAATGATTTACAATTAATTACAGAACCCCAACAGGGTTTTTTATTAATTAAGGCTACGAAAATTTAACAATGCATAAACCACACATTCTACTTTTAACATCCGGAGGCGATGCTCCTGGGATGAATACTTTTCTTGCCAAAAGTATTCATTTATTACGTACTAAATACACTGTTTATTTGTGTCATAACGGTTTAAATGGTTTAATTAAAAACCAAATTGAACCAGTGAATGAACACGCTGATTATCTACAATTTCTTAATCAACCCAGCACTTTCTTAGGTTCTTCGCGTCTACAAAAACCATTACAAGAAGATGCTGTTTCTTTGGCTGCGATAATCAAAAACCTACAACACTATCAGATTGCGCATTTAATTATTCTGGGTGGTAATGGTAGCATGGGTGCTGCTGATGTCATTAGTTTGGCTAGTAGAGTAAATATCATAAACGTTCCTTTTTCTATTGACAATGATTTGCGTGAACAATTTTATACCATCGGTTCACTATCAGCTGCTTTATTTAATCAATCATTGCTGAATAATCTTAAATATACTAATCAAGCACACAATGCTTTGTGTTTCGTTGAAATTATGGGTCGTAACCATCCTTACCTTTTAGAAGAATCAATTGTTGATCTAAACCCTTTATTAACAATTAAAAGTGTGCCAGAAAAATTAACACCACAGGTTATTTGTGACAAAATAGCTGCCAAATTAGCAAGCAAGCAAAAATATGATCCCTTAATTGTTGTTAAGGAACTAATTTATCAGCCACACGAATATGATCAGATTAACGAACTGATTAAACAAACATTCCCTGAGATCATCGTTCGTCGACCCATCTTTTTTTCTTATTTACAACGTGGGTGTGATGTAGCTAAAATTGATCAAATGATTTGTTTGAATGCTGTTGAAAAACTATTTGATTTTCTTAATAATTTCACATTTGATAATCCGATAAATAATTTCTTTGTCGCGATTAATCAAAACAACAAAGATGATATTAAAATCCTACCCTATCAGATTTTGAAACAAAAACCACAACAATAATTATTGCTGTGGTTTTGTTTTATTTACGAGCTTTTTGACAGCGTGGACAGAAGTATGTTCCCCGGCCATTTAATTTAATTTTCTCAATTATAGAAGGACAATGAAAACAATTTTCTTTATCTCGCCCGTGTACTTGTAATAAAGACTGGTATGATCCTTGTTTATCTTTATCAACCTTAAACGAATGAATTGAAGTACCATTGTGTTCAATTGAAGTTGCTAAAATATTTTTCGCATGCGTATAGAGGTTAGTAAAATCTTGACGTTTTAAACTACTAGCCTTTGTAGCTGGGTGAATCTGACAAGCAAAAAGAATCTCATTAGCATAAATGTTGCCAATCCCGCTAATTTTGGTTTGATCTAATAATAAGGTTTTTATATCCTTATTCGATTTGCTTAATTGAGCATAAAAGAAGTTAGCATCCACAGTTTTATCAAGCGGATCTTTATTGACTTTTTGTAGCTCTTTAGAATTTAAATAGTCTGTTTTATCATAAACATGAAATGTTCCAAATTGACGCGTATCATGATACACTAGTTTATAACCGTTTTGTAAATAAAAAACAATATGGGCATGCGCACGGTTAACAAACTCCTCTTTTTCTAAATAGAAAAATTTACCTTCCATACGTAAGTGCACGGCAATCACATCATTATTATCCATGAAAAAAAGTAAGTATTTTCCGTGTCGTTGAATTTCCAGAATCTCTTGGTTTTTAAAACGATTGATAAATTGGTCTGGTGTTTGGTTTTTTAAGATTTTTGGCAAGAAGACTTCAATGTCTTTTATTTTTTTGTTTAGAACTAGTTCATTTAAATGGTTAACAATAACTTGGACTTCTGGTAACTCAGGCATAAATTGCTCCTTTTTTTTAAAAACTAAGGTTAATTTTTCAACGCATTAAAAAATCTGATAAAGCGTCGTCATCAATTTGTTTAACAACGAAATCATCTAACACTGCTGTTTCTAGTAGATCAGTTTTGATTTTCGCTAATTCATAGCATAAATAAGCGTTTTCTTTATCGTTGATTAATTTTGTTTGAATACTATTTGAACACTTATCTAGATTGTTATAAATATTATCAAGACTATCGAAATTAAGAATTAAGTTCAATGCAGTTTGTTTGCCAATTCCACGCACGCCAGTTAAATTATCCGAACTATCACCAGCTAAGGCTTTGAAATCAATAATTTGTAATGGTAATAAATCGTTATTTTGTTCGGCAAAATTGGCTATATTATTTGTTTGTAAAACGCTAACTCCGGTTTTAAACAAATGCACTTGCGTTAATTCATTAACTAGTTGCAATAAGTCTTTATCCGAAGAAAAAACATCTACATGAATATTTTTTTCATTGCAGAATCGTGCGAATGAACCCACAATATCATCGGCTTCATAACCGGGATAAACAAATGTTTTCAAGCCTAAAATATGAAATAATTCTTTAATCGGTTCTAGTTGATCTACTAACTCCTGATCCATTGGTTTACGATCTTTCTTATAATCACTATAAACATCTTTACGCAATGTTTGGTGCGGGCTATCTAAAGCAACTAACGCATAATCATAGGCATCAAATTGCATAATATTTTTTAACATTTTACCAACTAATTTAATTGCATTATTCGGAGGAACATTGTGTGCCTTATTATATTCTAATTGTTTATATGAAGCAAAATATGCTCGATAAATTAGCGCACTAGCGTCTAAAACAAAAGCTTTTTTACTCATTTTTTTATTCCTCCTTTTGGATCTTATCAATAATATAGTATGTTTGGTGTTGCACAATTATCACATTGTAAAATTGATCTTTTTGTCAATCCACTTTCAATCGACAATAACAATTAAAAACCTGCTCATTATATTTAATAAAAACAATCGCATAATTTTGTTTTTTAGCGTTTGTTCGTCACTCGCAACCAACAACTTCCACTTGGATAAATTGATTCAACAATAATGGGGTTGTTTGGATCGCTAAATCTTTTCATGCAAATCCCAAGTATTCTTTTTCAAATGAGACGAATTCTTGATTGGATGCGAGATTAAATTCCTCTTCCGCCAATTGTTTTTCAAAGCTAAAGAAACCATCCTTAATAAGTTCTAGGACCGTAAAATTTTTCTCTAAATTAGCAATTAAAAATTTACGTGATATACCAAAACGATCAAAAGCACCTAAACTAATTAAGACAATCATATTGGCCAAGGTTACCTTGTTAGCTTTTAAATTTACAAAGCAGTCTCAATAATTTTTGGTATTACGGTCAGCTTGAATAATTTTTTGACAAGTTTCGGAACCAAATCCTTTAATCGATTGCAAACCAAAATAAATACTCTTATCGTGGACGTTGATACTAAAATCCACCTGACTTAAGCAAATATCGATTGGTTTAATCTTAATTCGATAAGTTTGAGCTTCTTGAAAATAGTTCAGAATTTTATTTTTATTATTGCCTTGCGTGTTTAATAAAGATACAAAAAACTCTAACGGGTAATGACGTTTTAAATAAGCTAATCAATAACTAATTAGTGAATAAGCTAAGGAATGCGAATGATTAAATCCATAATTACCAAAACGCATAATATAGTCGTATCATTTTTGTGCTTGTTGTTTTGAATACCCATTAGCTTCTGCGTTCTTCATAAAATCCGATTGTAAAGCTAGCAGTTGTTCGTTGTCTTTTTTTGAAATAGCTCGACGGAACAAATCGGCATTAGCTGCATCAAAACGTGCAATTAATTGAACTAATTGAATCACTTGTTCTTGGTACACAATAATACCGTGTGTCGGTTCTAAAATCGTTTTGATGTCCATATTTTCATAAAATATCTTATGTGGTTCTTTTCGATTTTTTAAATATTGATAAATTTGTTCTTGTGCTCCAGGACGTAAAAGTGCAGAGGCGATTGATATATCTTCAATACTTTGGGGATTAATCTTTTTGACTAGATTCGTCATGGCTGGTGACTCTAATTGAAAAATACCTAAAGTTTTGCCTTGACCAAGATCATGAAGAACATTTAGGTCATGCTCGTTAATATTCAATAAATCGATATGTTCATTGTAATTTGTGATTAATAACTTTTGAATATCATATAAAAATGTCAAGTTTGTTAGGCCCAATAAATCCATTTTAATTAACCCAAAACGTTCTAGATATTCCATGCTATATTGAGATAAATAGCGGTCATTCATCCCTTTTTGTAAAGGAATTCTTGTACGTAAAGGACTATTTGATAAAATGATTCCCGCAGCGTGTGTTCCTACATTTCGCGGAATATTAATTAATTTAAAAGCTAATTTAAATAATTGAGGGTGACGTTCATCGTACTCGTGTAGCTTACTTGTAATTTCTTGAAGATCATTTGGATCTTTTAGTTGATCAATTTTCTTACAGATTTCGTTAATAGTTTTTAAATTAATTTCTAAAATTCGGCCAGTATCACGAATGGCTGTTTTAATTTTAATTCTTTGGAAAGTAATAATATAGGCTGTATGTTCATTCGTATATTTATTAAAGATATATTCCAAAACATCATCCCGTTTACGATCCATAATGTCGGTATCTATATCGGGCATTGTTTTTCTTTTGGGATTTAAAAAACGTTCAAATAACAAATTATATTTAATTGGATCAGCGTCAGTAATTTCCATACAATATGCAACCAGTGATCCAGCAGCACTTCCACGGCCTGGTCCAATCAATATATCATGGTCTTTCGCATAATTAATAAAGTCAGCAACAATTAAAAAGTAGTCTTCAAATTTTTTGGAACTAATGACATCTAATTCGTAATCTAAACGCTGGCGATAAAGATCAATTTGAGGGTGATCAACCCCGATTCGTTTCATTAAGCCGTCCAAACACATTTTATGTAATAAACTAGCTGATGTAATTTTTTTATCAGCTTGAAAAACAGGGATATTCATTGGCAGATTAGGAATTACTAAATCCACTTGTTTCAATAATTGTTTTAAATTTTCAATTCCTGTAGGTAAATAATTGCTTATTAGTAATTCCTCGTTATATAAGTAAGCATCACTATTTTGCACTTCCGGTTGGATTTTTTCTAACAATGTATTGTTTTTAATAGCTAATAAACCTGTGTATGCTAAAAAGTCTTTCTCTTCTTGAAAATATGCGCTATGACAAGCAATATAATTAGAGGCTGATAAATCATCTGCAACATAAAAATTAGCATGGGTATAGTTTAAATCACCCTTTTTACGGATAATAAAAATATCGTCATTAATTTGTAAATCAAAGTCCTCTTCTAACATGACGTGTGAAGAAATTTGCATTAGTTGCAAATAACCTTGATAATTTTTAGCAATGACGATTATTTGGTTGTTTTTGTAATTAATTTCAATCCCAAGTACGGGTTGCAAATGAGCTTTAACAGCTAAATCATAAAATTCAATGGCTCCATACATATTGTTTAAGTCCGTTAAACAAACATGTGTCATTTGGTTTTCTTGAGCAAACAAAACTAAATCTTCAACACTAATTGTTGAAGATAATAAAGAATAGTATGAATGCGCATTAAGATTTGCTAATTTCATTATTTTTGTTTTTCTTTAGCACGAATTAAATCCTTAATTTGTTTACGTTTCTTAGGATCTAAATCTTCGTAATCTAATTGGTATTGTAATTCTTCGATTGTTTGTTCATGCAAAGGTCGTTCCTCGAAAAGATCGTTTGGATCAAAAACAGAGGTTACATTGTCATTCTTTCTATCGTTTATCATAAATTACTCCTTTTTGGCATCAATATTTATTATAAAGTTTTTTAAATTCTGAATAAAGTTTGGCAGTTGATCAAGTGAGTCTAAATAACAGCCGGCCGCTAAATCATGACCGCCACCGTTATATTCATTAGCCACTAAACGAATCGGATAGTCTGCAGAGCGTAAGGAAATCTTATAATGTTGATCCTCTGGCACATAATAAATGACGAATCAGATTTTAGCCTCTCGCACACTAGCTAACAAATTAACTTTTTCCCCTCAACGATCGAAATTATAAATTTCATTTCATTCTGGTTGTACTAATAAATAACCAACGTTTTCATCGATTACCATTTTAGTCATGAGTTGTGCATCAAATAAAGCTTCTTGGAAATTACGAGCATATAACTGGTTATATATTTTTTGATGTTTTACACCATTTTTGTAAAATCAACCCATTAAATTATAAGTGTCATCATCTACCTTGTCATACATTAAACGATTAGAATCTGTACATAAACCAATAAATAAATACTCCAGGGTTTTTAAATCATAGTTCAGACTACTATTTTTTAGTGCTAGGCCAATCATTTCACAAGCCGCTATAGAAGTATCATCTATATACATAAAATCTGTGTAAGTGGGATTTTTGACATGATGATCGATTAAAATTGTTTTCTTACAAAAAGTATGCAAGTTAGAAAGCACGCGTTCACTATTGGCTGTATCTACAATAAAACCAACTGATTCCTTAATAAAATCTAAGCCAACTTCTTCGTCTGTAAGTTCAAATAAATTTTTAAAATCTTTTTCATCTAAGGTATTCATACCTACAATTTTAACATCTAATCAGAAAGCATTTAAACGCAAGATACGTGCCAAAGCGAAAGCGCTTCCTAAGGCGTCGCAATCCGGATTTTTATGTACAAAAATACTCGCCTTACTAAATCCTTGTGTGTGTTTAATTCATTCTTCAGCTGCTGTTAGATAATTAATATTAATCATATCTACTCCTTTACATTTATTTTTTGAATGTGGTTTTTAAGGGTTGATTCAAGAATGCCATCAATAACAATCGATTCTTGTTCCAAATTAATCACCGTCTCTAATTTGGGAGAAGTTGTCGGCGACGGAGGAGCAAAGGCTGCACACGAATCATCATAAGGTAAAATACTCGTTTCATATGTATTATATTTAATAGCTAAATCAATAATTTCGTTCTTATCATAAGTAATTAACGGTCGTACAATCAAGTAATCATCAATAGCTTGTGAGATCACCTTCATTGAGTTTGTTGTTTGACTTGCTACTTGGTTCAATGATTCACCCGTTACTAAAAAATCACATTTATTAGCTTGGGCAATATGTTTAGCGATTCGCATAAAATAACGACGCATTAAAATAATTCGATAGTTTGTTTTGGAAATATGTGAAATTTCTTCTAACATAGGTGTAAAGTTACAAATATATAAATGTGAATTGCACAACTTATTATCCATGGTAATTAATTTAGTTAAATCTTTAACTTTTTGTAAAGCGTTTTCCGAAGTGTGTGGTGGTGTTACAAACGTAATAAAGTCCACACTGATTCCTCGTTTCATAACCAAACGTGCCGCTACTGGGGAATCAATTCCACCAGATAATAAAACCAATGCTTTTCCGTTGATACCTACAGGTAAACCACGTGCACCTTCTATTTTTAAATAATAAACATAACAATCTTCATAATTAACATCAACATTAATTAAAATATCTGGATGATGTATATCCACTTTAACCATTTGATTCGTTGTTAAAATATGGCCTGCAATAATCCGTTTTAAATCATCTGAATTAACTGGAAACGTTTTGTCTTTACGTTTCACTTCGACTTTAAACGTTTTCTTTTGATCGGCCAATATTTCTGCACATGTTTCTTTAATTAAAATTAAATCTTTAGGAATTTTATAGGCAAAACTAAAATGTGCGATTCCATTAACTTGTTTTAATATCGTTATAATTTTTTCTTGATCTTCGTTTTCAAAATTATCAATTAAAGCAAAATCATAAGCAATATGAAAGGTTAAGTTAGCGAATTCAGCTAAAGCTTTTTTAATATTGCGTCCTAAACATTGAACGAAATTCTGGCGATTTTTACCTTTTAAAGTTAATTCACCGTATTTAATATAAATTATTTGTCTTTTCATACTTCAAATCATCTCTTGTCTCTAGGTGTTAATTTTGGTGAAAATCCATTAACAATGTAATCTTCATATCATTGTTTAGCTGGTGTATAAATTTGTTGTTCAAACTGTTGTAGATCGACTTGAAAATTCGCTAAAAAAATCTCGTGTGTTTTAGGATCATAGGCATTTGGATTCATATAGTCGTCTGTGGTTAAAAAAGTTACTGCAAAAAGTCCGTGAGTTTGTTTTCTTAAATATAAATATAAACCTAATTGCAATTGGTAATTAACTGGAATCTGAATTTCTTTATCAGCATTAAACCAACTTAAATATTTTTCGTTAGGAGTTTTAACTATTGGACGATTGTTTTCATCTTTTCTTAAAACAGGAATTTCGTCAACCATTTCATATAAAAACTTATCAATGGAAGAAGTTTTAATTTCTAACATTGGTCCTTTTGAGTAATCAATTTCACCTTGTTCGTTAATTGGTTCGCCATCAGGAATACCCCCGAAAACAGAATTTTCTTTGAAAGCATCGAATCCAATATCTTTCGGATTGTAAGCAACAAATTGATAATCTGTATTAGCATTAACTAAGTCAAACACTTTACGTTCAATTACATTTCCTGCATTAGCATGAATAGGGTCAATCTCTTCACGATAAATACCTACCATAGCACATCAAGCTTTAACTGGTGATGCATATTCGCCAACACCTAGAATTTCACCTAATCGGCTTCCTGTAATTTTTTTAAAATTTTTATGGTGATCGTTGTAGTATTTTTTATTTAAAATAATTCGATCATCCTTTAACGTAAAATCTTGATTATATTTTTTGATAAATGGCATTCTAAACTCGCATTCTTATTACATGTCTATTTTATGATTATACCACTAAAAAGACGCCTATTTTATGTTATAAATGCTGATATAATTAATTCTATTATTTATAATAATAAAGCTTGAGTTGTTTATTATAAAATATTAAATGTCTTATCGATCCATTGAATTTCTAAAATGAGGTCACTATTAATTGATTAAGTAAAAAAAGAACATTTTTTGTGCTATAATTATTAAAGACTTTAAAAGCTTATATAAACATAAAAAAACTGAGGAGGCGATTATATGGCTAATATTGTATCAAATGAAAAATCTTATCGACACAATGAAAAAGTGCGTAAACAAAACCATTCAAAAATGTCAAAATTACGTACAGTAGTTAAGAAAGTACGCAATTCAGAAAAAGTTGAAAATTCAGCAATTGCTTACTCAGTCATTGACAAAACTGCATCAAAAGGTGTTATTCATAAAAACAAAGCTGCACGTTTAAAATCAAGAACGATGAAAGCTTTAAACAAAGCTGCTACTGCAGCTAACTAATCATCGATTATTTTATGTTTATAATCAAAAGATAATCATATAAAAAAACTCTAGGGTTCGCTCTAGAGTTTTCTTTTATCTAAAAACCTTTTCTTTGGTTAAAAACCTTTTCTTTGGTAGTTATTTACAACCAATCTTTTTGAAAAATCATAGGGATACATGTAAGTATTGTCTGTGTTTTCTTTATAATATTAAATAGTTTAATGAAAAATAAGAAAAGGAATGCTATGAAAAAAACTATTGTTTTATATGCTCGAATATGTCCTGATGAATCACTTCATACTAAATATTTATTCGAAGCTTTTCAAAAAGAGACTAATTTCGATACGCGTTTTTTAGACGCTCGTCAACCATTTGATTTTGAAAAAGAAAAAGATTTTATTTATCAATATGATCGAATTATCTTTTTATTTACCATCAACTGATTTAACATGCCATGATCATTGTCTCGTTACTTTGCTGAGGTTTGAAGAACTAAACCATTTGATATATCAGGGCGTGATGTTTATAAGATTGTAACAACCGGGCGTACAGAAGCTCATTATCAAAGAGAAGGCGAAAAAGCCAGTGGTTTTAGTGTTGATGATTATTTAAATAACATGAACGGGATGCTTAAAACTGTTAAAACAAACATCAAAGAAACATTTACATACCATAATTGCGTAGAGTATAACGCTGAGGAATTAAAAAAATTCAAGGATCAAGTAATTCATTTCTTTAAAAATTTAGACTAATGAAACTAAAAAAATATCTAGATCATTTTTTATCACAAGAACATGATTTAAACAATAAACATGATTGGGCTTGAACTAATCATGTTTATTCTTGTTTATACGACGAACAAGTCTATTACGTTCGCGTTAAAAAAGCTGAATTAAATCCTTACGAACCATTATTGTTCACTTATTATTTTAAATTTCCTCATTATTACAATACCATTACGCATCATTTAATCACTCCCCGTATAATAACCGCTGATGATACGAAAATTAACGACTGGTATTTTGAGTCACTATGAACATTTATTGATGATTTACAACACAATGAAATAGTTAATTTAATCGCTCATAAAAGATATTTTGATTATTTACAGTATGTTTCATATGCCCCCCAAGACCAATATCAAACAGGTTTTCTATCATTTTATCAATCCTTATTAGAACATAGTCCTATCGTGCTGTGTCATAACGATTTATCAATTTTTAATATCCTAACTAACCAAGCTACTAATTTATTCCAGGTAATTGATTTTGAGCTGGCTAGTTACGGTTTTATCAACTATGATATCTTTAATTTCATCCGTTGTATTGATTCTTTTGAACAACAAGAGTTCTATGTCCAAACAATTAGTAAACACTTACAGATGGATTTAACTGAATGTTTTAGATATATGTTCTTTGTAAATTATTTTGCATATACCTGAGCCATTTATCAAACAAAAGTTTTAAAGAAAGATTTTGTTATCCCTTATATAAAACAAACTTATAATCAATTTATATATTGATGAAATAAAATTGATAAGCAATAAAAAACAGAGTCGTTGGATTCTGTTTTTTTCTTGTAATTAAATAACAATGGACAAAAAAAGGAACTCTTTGAGTTCCTTTTTTGTTTTGCGTGGCGATGACCTATTTTGTTTTAACTATCGTCGGCTCTAAAGTGCTTGACTTCCGTGTTCGAGATGGGAACGGGTATTTCCACTTTGATATCTTCACCACACCTTG
>NZ_JAOXHL010000003.1 GCF_025780085.1 Ureaplasma miroungigenitalium
CAAGGTGTGGTGAAGATATCAAAGTGGAAATACCCGTTCCCATCTCGAACACGGAAGTCAAGCACTTTAGAGCCGACGATAGTTAAAACAAAATAGGTCATCGCCACGCAAAACAAAAAAGGAACTCGTTGAGTTCCTTTTTTTGTGTTATTGGTAATATAAACCAAGAAAACCGATATTTATAGTAAAATTAAACTATATAGACAAATTTCGAGGTTTTTAAAATGTTAAAATTTATATGATGTCAAACATCAAATGGAGGTGTAGCTAAAGACGCACGCCTACCATGATATGTTGAAGAACAACACCACCACTTTTTAGAACAAATTAAAGGACAAGTAGTTGTATATGGACAATATTTGTTTAATAATTTTTTGGAGAATCAAGTTATTGAAGGCGTTGATAACATTATGTATTCTTCAACTGTACAAGAGCCTCAGGATGGTTCATTTCAAGTCACAAACCAACAAAGATATATTTTATCGTTAGCAGAAAATCGTGATGTCTACATTATTGGAGGAATCAAGATCTTCAATATTTTTATTGATTTGGTCGAAGAGTTAGTTGTTTATGAGCTTAAAAACTTTTATCACTGTGATCGTTATTTAAATTTAGACTTTAAAAACTTTGAATTAATATCTGAAACAGAATATAATCAATTTTACTTAAAAACTTACCGACGTGTTTCCAAATAATTTTTCAGCAAAACTTGGATAAACATTGAGTAATGAAATAAATTCATCTACCGCTTTTTTATGTTTTACATAAAAACTAGACGGTGAATAATTTAATTGCTTCGCTTGGTATTCATTAATGTATAAATGAGTGAGAATTTCAGCTCCTTCGTGAGACATATTATTAAGGATAATTTGAGTGTACTCAACAAGGGTTTTAGATCATTTAGTAGATTGTGTAACATTAGTAGCAATACTAGGTGAATAATCATTAATGATATCCAAAGCTTTTAATTGATGGCGTGCTCTTTTATATTCTTGAAAGAATGTTCGAACTCGTGCAACCTTAGGTGTAATTACTGGCATTTTTTCCTCCTTTTTTAAATTTTTATACTCATAGATTATCACAATAAAATCATAAAATTAGAAATTTCAAGGGAAAAAAATATCTTTGGATAATATTAACTAATAATATATAAAAAGAATAATAAAAAATAAGAAAAAACAAAAATATATAAGACGATGAAAAAAAAGAAATTAAAATTTTTAATGGCGACAACTGCATTAGTCCTAGTGTTTTCAACTGTTGGCCTAACAGCTTGTAAACAAAAAAGTACGCGAATCATTAATATCGCTGGCTCGTCAACTGTATATCCTTTTATGTCAGCTTTGTCTGATGTGTATGTTGATGTTGATGATACAGTAGATTTAATTACTACGCCGAGTGGTTCTGGTAGTGGTATTAAAGAAGCGCGTGATTTAAAAAAAGATCTTGGAATAGCTTCACGTTTTGCAACGAATGAGGAAGTTAATGAACAATGGTTAGCAAACGATATTAAGACTTTTACTTTCGCATGAGATGGCATCGTTATTTTATATTATGTTCCAGGACTTGAAGAACTAAACATAGATGAACAAGGTCTATCACAACTATATAAAGCGTTTGCTGGATACGAACAATTAAAATTAAGTGATTTAGACAAAAATATTGCTAAGGAATATGCTGATATTAACATCGCCCCTTTTGCACGATCCGGAGGAGCAGCAGCATCAGGAACAGCTGAAGCTTTCTTGTACAATACACAACTAGTTGATACTAAAACATTAGAAGATAACGTTATTCAAGCGTTAGAATTTGGCAATTACGGAAAACATGTCAAAGTTACTTCTGAAGCTAACTCACAAGCTTTTCAACGTATAGATAGTGACCAAATTGTAGGATCAATGATTTATTTATCAGCTGGTTTTGTCAAAAATAACTTTGAATATTTATATAAAAAAGGTTTTCGTGTAGCAAGTATTGCATATAACCACAAATATGTTAAACCGTTTGATTATAATGTATCAGACCAACAAATTTCTATAACAGACATTAATGTTGCAAAGGCGTATCAATGGTATAGACCTTTGAATATTTTGTTTAGTGTTTCTAAGAGTTCTCAAAAAACAAAAGACTTTTTATATTGATTATTAATTAACGAAAAAGCGCAAACTGTGATAGAAAAAACGGGTGGTATCAATTTAACTGATGAGCAAAAATTAGTTATGTTTGTTGGTGAAAATAAGAATATTAAATGATTAAAAGATCCAACAAAAAAACGAAATTTCTTTGTTTCTGATGAAAAAACCTTTAAAATTAAAAACAATGAAATAATTGATTTTATGGATTTTTACCAAAAAGAAAAGGTTAGTAAATAATGATTCATTCATCACGTTTAAAAAACAAACGCATTACAAATAATATTTTTAAACACCTTTCCTTTTTGTTCATTCTGTTTTTCATTCTTCTTTTTATAGCTATTTTTGTTTTTATTATTGTAAAAGCTGTTCCAGGATTTCAATATTACGGTTTAAAAAGAATTTTATTCAGTAATGATTTTAATCTGCATAGTATCAAGAAAGATTCTGGAGTTTCTGTTTGGTTACCTTTAGCTGTAACATTAACAGTTTCTTTTGGAGCACTCTTAATTGCGGCACCGATTGGAATTAAAACAGCTACATTTATTAAGTTTCGTTTAAAATCAGAAATAACTCGAAAAACATTAAAAGTAATTATTTTATCATTATCAGGAATTCCGTCTGTGATTTTTGGTTTGTTTGCTATTAATAGCTTAGGACCAGTTCTAAAGGCTATTTTTCACACACATACTGTGATGAATATTTTTACGGCCTTTGTAATGTTATCTTTCATCATTTTACCGACCATTATCGCAACTACTTTAAATGCATATGATGCAGTTGATCATAAATTAATTGAAAACGGAATTGGAATGGGTTCTTCTTATACTCGTTCGCTCTATAAAATATTTAAAATTGAAGCCAAAGGAAACATCACAGTTGGTTTAATTTTAGCTTTAGGTCGAGCGATTGGTGAAACGATGGCTGTGAGTATGATTTTAAGTGACGAAGGGTACAATAATGTAATGAGTCAGGGCTTTAAAAATTTCCTAAACTCGTCATTAAGACCATTAGGGGCCTTAATATCTACCAACATGTTCGGGGAAAACGTTGGCGAAAATTTAAAGGGGTTACTTTATGTTTTTGGCATCGTTTTGTTCATTGTTGTGATGATTTTAAATGCAATTGTTTTATATTTAACAAGACAAAACAATAAAACAAGACACACCTGATGAATTCGTTTTACAAAAAAATTAATTATTGTTTAAATATCATTCCTAACTACATGAAAAGTCTCTTTGAGCGCTTTAGTTATAAAAATAAGTATAAAGTAACACCTGACAATATCGACGATGTAAATGCGTACGTTACTTATCGAATTCAACACCATAAATTAATTAAGGTTTATGATTATCACAAAATTCTATGAGAAATCATAGCTAGTGTGATTGCTTTTGGTTTTTTGTTCTGAATTTCATTAGATATTATTGTTAACGGAATTATTACGTTTGTGGATCCTTCGTTTGAATCGACCGTTTTCAAATATACAAAAAACACGACAGGCCAAGCTGTTATTAACACACTTCTAATTATCTTTTTATCCCTACTAATTGCCTTTCCTATTGCTTTGTTTTCGGCTATTTATTTAAATGAATATGCTAAAAGTAAACGTTTTAAGAAGGTAATATATTTCTTTATTGATAGTTTCGGATCAACACCATCAATCTTATTTGGAATGTTTGGTTTGGTGGTTTTTATTGAATGATTTGGATGAACGGCTTCGGGCACCAAAGGAACATCATTACTTGTAGGATCATTAACTATTACACTCGTAATTTTACCTATGTTAATTCGTTCGATTCAACAAGCATTACAGGCAGTGCCACAAGAGATACGTATTAATGCCTATGGTTTAGGTAGTTCAAAATGACAAACGATTCGCAAACTAGTTTTACCACAAGCGATGAACAACATTATTTCAGGTATCTTTTTATCGATGGGACGAATTATTGCTGAAACAGCGCCGCTTTATCTAACGGCCGGATTGACGTCGTCAAAAAATATTGGATTTTTATCTTCTGGACAGACATTAACAACACGGATTTATGCTAATGCAATTATGGCAACTGATTTAAAACAAGCCCGTTATGTTCAGTATGAAGCTGCTTTTGTAACGTTATGAATAGTTTTATTCCTTATCGTTATGGGTTATGTTTTTGTGCCTTATTTAAAAAATCTAAAGGTTTATTTCAAACAATGATTTAAAAAAATAATTGGGTATTATCGTTCACCAATTGCTGATCACTTAGATATTTTTGAGACGCAAATTTATAAAAAATACTTGTTGATTACTTATGAACAAGCAGAAATCATGAATTACGATATTGCAGTAGTTAAATATGCCAAAATAAAAAATCGAATTTATGAGATTAAATATATTGATGAAAAAGCAATGGAGCAATTAATTTAGGTTAAAACAATGGCAAAAAAAGTTAAAGTTTATTTACTAGAAAAACACAAAGATTGGCAACATCAACCACTGGAAAAGGTTGTTAATTTTTTAAACGAACAAAACATTTTCAAACGTTGATGATTGTATCGACAATTAAGTAATGAGCAAAGAAAATCTTTAAAAGAGTATCAAAAAAACAAAAAAGAAATGATGAATAAAAGCAAGGATGATTTTGATTTTGAAAACGTATTTGAGGTAGAAAATTTCAATTTTTGATATCAAAAAGGTGCAAAACACGCTTTAAAAGATATCAATGTAGCAATCAAACGTTATAAGGTTACAGCATTAATCGGACCGAGTGGATGTGGTAAATCAACGTTTTTGCGAAATTTAAATCAGCTGAACGATTTGATTGATGGTACTGTTTATAGTGGAGAAATTTACTTTGATGGCATTAATACACGTTCTAAAAAAATTAGTTCGTTAGAATTAAGAACAAGGGTTGGAATGGTTTTTCAAAAACCTACTCCTTTTGAAAAAAGTATTTTTGAAAATGTCGCTTATGGCCCTCGGCAAAACGGCATTAATGACCAAAAAACATTACAAAAAATTGTTAAAAAAGCCTTGATTAATGCCTCTTTATATGATGAAGTTAAGGACAACTTAGATAAACCTGGTTCAGCCTTATCGGGAGGTCAACAACAACGATTGTGTATTGCGCGAGCAATTGCTTTAGAGCCAGAGGTCTTATTGATGGATGAACCGACTTCAGCCTTAGACCCGATTGCAACTGCTAATATTGAAAAACTAATATTAGATTTAAAAAAGAAGTATTCAATTGTAATAGTTACTCACTCTATGGCGCAAGCTCAACGAATTAGTGATGAAACAATTGTTTTCTATCAAGGTAGTGTAATTGAACAAGATAAAACAAGAAACATCTTTACACGACCAAAAAACAAAAAGACAAAAGATTATGTTTCTGGAAAGATTGGTTAAAATTATGGCAACAAACTATTCAATGATGAAAGAATCACAAACCGAATTATTAGACAGTTTTAAGAAATTTTATAAACGTGTTCTAGATAACACCGTTGATTTATGTGATAAATTACAAAAACAAGAATTAACTTACAAAGAAATTTATAATGACGCTTTATTTAAAGAAGAGCAAGTTAATTTAATTTATTCGGACATGATTGATGAATGTGTCTGAACAATTCAAAAAGACCAACCGCGTGCAGGTCATTTACGTTTTTTTATCTCCGTAATTAACTCAGTTAAGGACTTAGAAAGAATCTCTGATCACAACGAAATTATTAGTGAATATTTTGAGGAATATAACTTTAGTGATGAAGAGCGAAAACACTTTTTGTTAGCATTTGAAGCAAGCAACAAAATTCTTTTTGATTTTTATCAACATTTTTTAAATAACAACTTTAACTCGGAATTAGTTGATGAAATTAAACGAGTTCGTGATCAATACTTAAACGACACAAACAAGAAACAAATGCGTACAGTTTACATTGATGATAACTTAACTGATGAGGAAATGAACTCACGTGTGAAATTAATTTTAATGTATCGACACATTGAGAGAAATATTGATCATGCAATTAATATTCTTCAAAACTTTGGTAATGTACATATTAGCAGCAAATAATCATAAGTAAATAATCACACTAAAAAGATAACTAATCGATAAACTATGTAGTTTGTTATCAAATACATCAAAAAAAGCAGTTTTTTTACGAATAACTTTTAAATTAACCTTTAATTATTTATAATATAAATAAGTCAAATAGATTTTGACTGAAAATAAATAAGAGATTGATGAAATGTGAATTTTAAACAAGCTTGACATAATTACTTGACATGATATTTATGGGATATAACAATTGGACTTTTAGTTTGTCTGATTGCTATACCCCTTTCAAGTAATTTTGCAAGTTTTTTTTACACTTATATTTTGTCGGTCATATTAATGTTAGGCTTAATGACATTACGAATGTTTGTGATTGATCGAATGTGGCAAAAGAAAAACTTATCTTTGCAAAAAAACAACCGACCAATCTCAAAGAAAGAGAAACAACTAAGCACATTTGAATTTGCAATTGTCTTTATGTTTTTTCAAATCTTACTAGTGATTCCAATTCTAATTGGAGTTCTCGTTAATGCATTTTGCCAGACAGGCGAGGGGGCTATTTTTAATCTACCTTTTTTACTTGTAATGAATATTTCACTAATAATCATTGGTGTTATTAGTCAGATTATTTCTCAATTTAAAAAAAACAAAAAATATGTTCCTAAACAAAAAATTATGGAGGTATCAAATGGAAAACTATAAACCACTTGATGTATTAGTCGCAGTCCCACATATCGGTGCTGTGATCATGGTAACCTTAATAATTCTAACCATTTCTCTTGTTTACTACTTTAATGTTCGTAAACTTAAGGTTCACGACGTTCCTAATCGTTTTGTGTTAATTATTCAAGCAATTGTTAACTACTTCAAAGGAATCGTTGTTGATACAATGGGACCAAAACATGTTAAATTAGCACCGTGAATTTTATTTACTTTCGTTTATATTTTCACTGCTAACATGGTTTCATTATTTGGTTTTAAAGAAGCAACAACTGCTTTATCTGTTCCACTAGGAATGGCTATTGCATCTGTCTTTGGTGGACAAATTGTTGCATTACGTTACCAAAAAGCATCTTTCTTCTTGAAATTCGCTTTCAAAATCAAGGGCATCCCAGTGATGATTAACCCCTTAGAAATCGTTTCAAAATTTTCACCAATCATCTCATTAACATTCCGTCTATGAGGTAATATTACTGCAGCCGCAATTTTATTAAACATCACATTCTGAGCTTTTGCTGGATTTACTGATGCATACCCTTTTATCGGGCTATCAATTATTGCCGCTGTCACAATTCTTCCAATCCTAATTGGTTACTTTACAATGTTCGCCGGAACAATTCAAGCGTTCGTGTTCACATTGTTAACATCAGTAACATGAGGATTAGAAATTAAAGAAGGGGAAGAACACTTCGAACACCTAGCCCACAAAAAAGCTGAAAAAGAAGCTGCTAAACGTGCGTTAGAAGCAAGTGCTAATCAACCCGTAGAACAACAAGTAGCTGTACAAGCTAACGCTGTTGCCTAATTAAAAAACAAATCAACAAGGAGTTATAAAATTATTATGTCATTTATCGATTTATCAAATGTTATTACGTCTCACTTAGATGCATTACCAGTAGGAAAAGAAGCTGAAGCTTTTAGTTCAGGTGCTGGGGTTGCTTATTTAGGTAAATATATTGGTACTGGTATTACTATGTTAGCTGCAGGGGCAGTAGGGGTAATGCAAGGGTTCTCAACTGCAAACGCTGTACAAGCTGTTGCTCGTAATCCAGAAGCTCAACCAAAAATTCTTTCAACTATGATCGTAGGGTTAGCGTTAGCCGAAGCCGTTGCGATTTATGCGTTGATCGTTTCTATCTTACTTATTTTCGTTGCATAGTTTTTATCGCAATTTTATTAAGAAAATAATTTAAGGAAAGGAAACCAAAACATGAAAAACAAATTAAACAAAAAAGGCTTGATAGCAAGCTTATCAGTTGTTGCTCTTGCTGCTTTCTTTGTACCTTTATTAGCAAGTTGTTCTGGAGATATTCCTGAATTACAACCAACTGAAATTATTAATACATTATTCCCTAACTTGTGAGTATTTATTGCGCAAGTAGGTGCGATGTTAGTTGTTTTCAGTATCATTTTATGATTAGTATGAAAACCAACAAACAAAATGTTAGACAAACGACGTGAGTTCATGGCTAACGAAATTAAAGAAGCTGAAGAAACAAGAAAAGAAGCACTTGTTTATTTAGAATCTGCTAAACAACAAAAATTAGACGCTCAAACTGAAGCGGTAAAAATTGTGACCGATGCAAAAGCGGAAACTATGTCTTACCGTGAAAACCTTGAACGTGAAGCGCGTGAAGCTGCTGACAAAATTGTTGCTACCGCTCGTGCTAATGCAGAAAATGAACGTTTAAATATGTTAAACGTAATGAAACAAGAAGCTAAAGAAGCTGCATATGTTGCTGCTGAAGCATTGATGAAAAAAGAATTATCTCGTGCAGATAATGATAAATTAGTTGATGAATTTATTAAGGATTTAGAAGAATCTAGTAAATAGTTTTTATGAAATCAATTAGATCTGTTCAAAAATATGCATACGCTTTATTAGCGTTAGCTCGCGAAGAAAACAAACTGGCTGAATACAAAGAACAGCTAGAAGTTATCTACGAAATTATTCGAAACTACCCAGCGTTTTACGGCACACTTGCTTCAAGTATTTTAGATAAAAAACTAAGAAAAATAACTTTACACGAAGTTTTCCGAAAAGAAATGAATATGAATATTATTCATTTTCTAGAATTATTGATTGACCGTGAAAAAATTAATTATTTACGTTCAATTTTAAAGAAAACTTTGAAGTTCATTGATAATGATTTAAATATTCGTAAAGTAATTATTCATACAGCTTTTGAACTAAGTCACGAACAAATGAACCGTTTGGTTGGTGCTTTAACTAAGAAACTGGATTGTACAATTGAAGCTGAACAACGAATCGATCAACACATGATCGGTGGAATCCGTGTAAATTTCGAAGCTAATGAAATTGACTCATCGCTGAGAACAAAATTAGATCATATTGTATTTGATAAAAACATTTAGAAGGTAAGGTTGTTATATGAAAAGCAAATTAGAAAGATTTTCGAAAACAATTATGAACCGCTTAGCAAACTATACAAACGATGCGACAAAAGTTGATATTTATTCACCTTTTGAATTAACAAATTTACAAATCACTCGTTTGGGTTCTGTTATAGAAAAACAATATGGTTTTAAACCACACATTAGAGTTTTAATTGACCACAATTTAATTGGTGGGCTAGAAGTTAAAATTAAATCTGATGTGATAGATTCATCATTAAAAACTAAATTAAACAAAATCATCAATATAAACGAAAAAGAAGGTGCAATGAATGAGCGTAAATAATAAAAACACAACTTCTTTATTATCAGATATTAAAAATCACATTCAAAATCTATCAGATAAAACCGAAACTCTTGAAGTTGGTAATGTCATCTCATTAGGGGATGGAATTGCTTTGGTTGATGGATTAGAAAGCGTTATGTTAAACGAAATTGTTCGTTTCGAATCTGGGGTTGAAGGGATTGCTTTAAACTTAGAAGAGGATGCTGTCGGGGTTGTTCTTATGGGTGACTACGATGATATCCAAGAAAACGAACGTGTTTATCGTACACACCGAATTGTGCAAGTGCCAGTTGGTGACGTAATGCTTGGACGTGTAGTTAATGCACTGGGTAAAGCAGTTGATGGCAAACAAGAAATTGTTTCCACAAAATTTGGTGTAGTTGAAAAAATTGCGCCAGGGGTTATGGAACGTAAATCAGTTCACCAACCTCTTGAAACAGGGATTTTATCGATCGATGCAATGTTCCCAATTGGGAAAGGTCAACGGGAATTAATTATTGGCGACCGTCAAACCGGAAAAACAACCATTGCTATTGATGCCATCATCAATCAAAAAGGTAAAAATGTTAACTGTGTATATGTTGCTGTTGGGCAAAAGAACTCAACAGTAGCAAACATCGTGCGTACTTTAGAAGAAAACAACGCTATGGAATTTACTACTGTAGTGGCCGCTAATGCTTCTGAACTTCCAGCTTTACAATACCTTGCTCCATTTGCAGGGATGACAATTGCTGAAGAATGAATGCACGAAGGGAAAGATGTTCTAATTGTTTTTGATGACTTATCAAAACATGCCATCGCATATAGAACACTTTCATTATTATTAAGAAGACCGCCAGGGCGTGAAGCTTATCCAGGGGACGTCTTTTATCTACACTCTCGTTTACTTGAACGAGCATGTAAATTATCAGACGAACTAGGTGCTGGTTCAATTACAGCATTACCAATTATTGAAACACAAGCCGGGGATATTTCTGCATATATTCCAACGAACGTAATTTCAATTACGGACGGGCAAATTTTCATGCAAACTAACTTATTCAATGCTGGACAAAGACCAGCGATTGATGCTGGGCAATCAGTATCACGGGTTGGTTCAGCTGCACAAATTAAATCTGTTAAACAAACAGGGGCAGCATTGAAATTAGAATTAGCTAACTACCGTGAATTAGAGGCATTCGCTCAATTTGGTTCTGATTTAGACGAAGAAACAAAAAACATTCTACGTCTTGGTAAATCAGTTATGGCTGTTATTAAACAAGAACCAAATAAACCATATTCACAAACGGATGAAGCAATTATTTTATTCACTGTAAAAGAAAAAATGATTCCTACAATTCCTGTAGAAAAAATTGCTGATTTCAAACTTTACTTAATTGATTACTTTAAAAAATCACCATTACGTCGTGATTTAGACCGTAACAAAGCATTTAGTAAAGAAAACACTCCTGCTTTCAAATATGAAATTTGAAGAGCGATGAGTTTATTCCTACACAACGACGAATCATTAATTCCAGAAGATGCACAAATGAAGGAAGCACGTGATGCTTACTTTGCTAACATTGATAGTCAAATTAAACAATGAGAACAAGAAGATGCATTAAAAGCTGCGGAAACACCAAAGGTTTCTAAACCAGTTGCCCCAGTTCAAGCACCAGTAGAATCATCAACTCAATCAGTTGAAAAAACTACAAAAGCTGCAAATGAAAGTTGTGAATCAGTTGTTGATGAACCAACTGAAGAACAAGTGTGTGTAAAACCTGTTTCTAAAGCATCACAAGAAGCTATTAAAGCGCGTGAAGAACAAGTTTTAGTGCGTTCTGATGATGCGGTAGCCGATAAGGAAAAACAAACAATTATGGTTTCAGTTAGTCCAGAAGAAGCAGAAGCTTTATTTGAAAACGAAAAACCAGTGTTATTCTTTAAAGTAACACCTGTTCAACCTGTTGAACGTGTAATTGTTTATGCAACTGCGCCCGTGAAAAAGGTAGTAGGGGAATTCGATTTAGAAGAAATCAAAATCTTAAACCCTCGAACTGCGTGAAGAACTTATGGAGCAAACTCTGTAATTAAAACAGCTAAAGAATTCAATGCTTATTTTGCAAACAATTCTGAAGCGCATGTAATAATTGCAAGCGCGATCTATAAATATTCAAATCCAAAAACTTTGGATAAATACGATATTAAGAAAGGGCCAAGTGGATTCACTTATTTAAAATAATATGAAAAAAAATAAAAATTTAAGTTATGATGAATTTTGCAAACTGCCAAAAGTTAAGCAAATTTTCACTCCCTGATTTATTTCTGCGCTAGTTATCTTTATTGTTTTCGCTACTATTGCTTTTACAATGCTAGGACTTTTAAATGTTCCATTCACGCAAGCACGTACTGTTGTTATTGAAACAGAAGCAGGACCAGTTTTAGGGGATCATTTAGCAAACGTTAGTGGTTCAGAAGACTCACTCATGTCATATGTTCTATATGACCCACATGCTGATTACCAAGAATGATTGCGAGCTTTGAAAGATGTTAATGCTAACGGTGTTACATTCCACCAACTAGAACACTTGTCTGATGCTCAATTACACACTTTATTAGAAGAAAAATCATTATTAATGCACGAAAAAACTTTAAGTGAAGTATTGCATTATATGCACCACGGATTACACTCAAAAATTATTAACCACAACTTAACATGAGGGTTCGTAATTAAAGTGCTTTCAAATCCAACTAATTCTTGATTCTCTCAATGATTAGATTACTTAAGAGTTAATGATCCACATGACGCTTTAGAATGAACTGAACGTCTTGCATTAATTCAACAATATTCTTCTGAAGCTCAAGGAATGAATTACCACGCTTTCTACTGAGTATTCATCATCTTCATGATGCCAAATATGATAACTTTAATTATTATTGTTGTTAAATTATCAACAGTATTAAAACCAAAGTTAACACCAGAACAAAAAGAACAATACAAATTGCAAAAAGCACAACAAAAAGCACAAAAGAAATTAAAAAAACAATCTTCAACAATTACTGCTGGAGCTTTATAAAATGTCTTTAGATACCATTAAAAGAAAAATAGGTTCAATTAATACCACTGCAAAAATTACTAATGCCATGAAATTAGTGGCCACTGCTAAACTAAAACGCCAACGAGATCGTTTGATGGCGATTAAGGATTATGCTTATGACTACTATGATGTGATTGGTTTATTATTATCTGTCGTGGATGATGTTGAATTCCTAGTCAACGATGGTGCCAAGGATGCTGTATTGTATATTAACATTAATTCAACAATGGGACTAGCGGGTTCTTATAACTTTAATGTTAATAAGGTGGTTGATCAATATGTTCGTGATCAAGATATCACTTTTACAATTGGTAAAAAAGGAAAAGATCATTTGCGTGATGTTCGCAAAGAACACGTGATTAACAAATTTTTAAACTTAAATGATAACGATTTAACATTCGACACAGCAATGCAAATTGCTCGTGAAGCTTTAGAATTGTATGAAGCTAAAGAAGTTAAACAAATTCGTATCATTTACACGAAATTTATTAACGCGATTACTTTTGAAGTTAAATGTATTGATGTGTTGCCGTTCGACAAGAACAGTTTATCAGAATACATCAATGTCGGAGACCTTGAAAAGGATAACATCATTTTTCAACCTGATAAATTAGCAATTATTAAAACTATCTTGCCAAGTTATATTGCGACAATTTTATATGGTTGTTTATTAGAATCAAAAATTTCAGAAAATGCTTCGCGTCGAAATGCTATGGATGCATCTACAAAAAATGCTAAACAACTTGCAGATCATTACAAACAAATCTACAACACACTTCGTCAAAGTAAGATTACTAACGAAATTACTGAAATTGTGGCAGGTTCTGATGATGAATAAAATATTTGATAAAGGAGTTTATTTATGAAACAAATAGGAAAAATTCAACAAGTCCTAGGTCCGGTTGTCGATGTTTTGTTTAGTCCTAAAACATTGCCCAAGATTAATGATGCTTTAGAACTAAATAATAATGGTAAAAAATTAGTCCTTGAAGTTTCGCAATTAGTAGGGGATAACATTGCACGTTGTATTGCAATGGATACTACAGACGGTCTAGTGCGTGGGTTAGAAGTAATTAACACAAACGCTCCGATTAGCATGCCGGTAGGGATGCAAGTCTTAGGACGTATGTTTAATGTTACTGGTGATCCAATTGATAATCAACCAGCCCCAACTGGGAAACGTATGCCAATTCACCGACCAGCGCCATCATTTGCTGAACAAGCAGATCGAATTGAAATTTTGGAAACAGGAATCAAGGTCGTTGACTTATTAGTCCCTTTTGCTAAAGGGGGAAAAATTGGATTATTCGGTGGTGCGGGGGTTGGTAAAACCGTATTAATGCAAGAATTAATCCATAACGTTGCCAAAAACCACGGGGGGCTATCAGTCTTCTCAGGTGTTGGTGAACGTACACGTGAAGGGAATGACCTTTACTACGAAATGGAAGAAGCTGGTGTTTTAGATAAAACAGCACTAGTTTTCGGACAAATGAACGAACCACCAGGGGCACGTATGCGTGTTGCTTTAAGTGGTTTAACAATGGCTGAAGAGTTCCGTGATACATTCGGTCAAGACGTGTTATTATTCATCGATAACATTTTCCGTTTCACACAAGCTGGTTCAGAAGTATCTGCGCTTTTAGGTCGTATGCCATCAGCTGTAGGGTACCAACCAACATTAGCTTTTGAAATGGGTCAATTACAAGAACGAATTACGTCAACTAAAAAAGGATCAATTACATCTGTGCAAGCCGTTTATGTACCTGCCGATGACTTAACTGACCCAGCGCCAGCGACGACATTCTCACACTTAGATGCGAAGGTTGTATTAGATCGTGCAATCGCTTCTTTAGGGTTATATCCAGCGATTTCTCCATTACAATCAACATCACGTCTATTAGACCCTCTTGTAGTTGGTGTTAAACACTATTCAGTTGCTCGTCGAGTAATTGAAATTCTACAAAGATTTATGGAACTACAAGATATTATTGCTATCCTAGGGATGGATGAATTAAGTGAAGAAGACCGTCAATTAGTAACTCGTGCTCGTAAAGTACGTAACTACCTATCACAACCATCACACGTTGCTGAAAAATTCTCTGGTCAACCAGGTTTATCTGTAAGACTAGAAGACACTGTTGAAGGATTTAGAAAAATTCTAGATGGTGAATGTGACGATATTCACGAACAACATTTCTTATATGTTGGTAAAATTGATGATGTGTTTGCCAAAGCAAACAAACAAATATAATGATTAGTACGCAGTTAAAAATTGTCTCACCATATGCACAGACCTTAACACAAGCAGTTTATAGCGTGGAATTAAAAACAACTACGGGAAGAATTGCTGTGTTACCAAACCACAACCCTTTGATGGCACCAATCGAAAATCATATTGCCTACGTGCGTCCTACACCCAGTGCGGCACGTATTCCTTATGTGATTCTAGAAGGTGTAATCTACGTGGAAGAACACCAAATTAGAGTGTTCACAGACTACTTTAAACCTCTATCAGAAGTTAATGCTGAAGAAATTGAGCAACAACTATTGAAAGATGAAAAAGCTTATACTGTGTGTGAAGACGATAAAAAGAAAATGCAAATCAAATCGAACATTAAACTTCATCAAGCAATTTTGCTAGCTTTAAAAGATAAATAGATAAAATAGCCTTTGGCTATTTTATTTTTTTATTTAAAAACTTTATAAATAAAGCAGCATAAAGGGTTTATATTTTATAAAATATAAACATACTGTCGCGTATAAAAGAAGAGGTAAAAATGAAAAATGCAATTAAAGAGAAACTAATGAATCTAGTTGGTTTATCACCTAATGACTCAGTTATTTTCGCAAAAACCAACAATACAAAAAGCATCGATTTATTTAAGTATGTAAATAAGGAAGATCTTTATGATTTTGTTAATAACAAAATTAGCATATTAGAATTAGATGCTAATAAGAACGTTGATCTTTTTGAACAAAAATTAAAAAACAGCGGATCATTTGAAGAGTTTACGTTAATTTTAAATGAAAATAACGTAACTTTAAGTGATCATAAAACTCATTTGTTACGCAAAGATTTTCATAAGAATAAATCAAAAACAATTCAATTGGCGATCGAACAATTACTATCCTTTAAAAAACGATTTATTACTTTAAATCGTTTAGCCAAGAACTATTTTGAAGATACAACTGTTTGACCATTATATCTAGCGTTCAACTTTATCCGTGGACGTGTTTTAAGTGCTAGTGTATTTAAATCACCATTAACTTTATTTAAAGTTGAAATTCGTGAAGAAAAGAATCGGGTTTTCATTGCGAAATTGCAAGATGAACCAGTGGTAAACGAAAAGCTACAAATCTTTTTAAAAAATGCTTATAAGGATTATAAATTATCAGCAAGTGAACTAGTGTCAACTTACAACATAAATACGATCGTGGAAAACATTCAAGAAATTTCAGGGTATGATGTACAAATCCCTGTGGATGAATTTGTTCCTTTTGATAACGAAAGTGAAGCTGATGTTTTAAGCAGTGTGACTGGTTTTAACATTTTACCGTGCGCTCTGTTAGGTGTTTTTGAACCCGATGGTGGAGCACTAAAAGAAGACTTACAAAAATTAATTGATCAAGAAATTGATCCTTTTGAAAAAGACGATGATGCACGCAACAAGTCAACAGAATATTATCAAAACGAAGTTATTAAGAAAAACACAGTCTATGAAATTGATCATCCGTTAAATATTTATCAAAAATATGCGGTAGCCTCATCATTAGCCCAAAATACTTTAATTTATGGTCCACCAGGAACTGGTAAATCAGAAGTTATTGCTAACATTATTTTCAATACTTTATTAAAAGGTAAAACGAGTTTATTAGTTTCTGAAAAAAGAGCGGCATTAGATGTACTAACTGATAGAATTGGCCCGTTGTCAATTTTTGCTCTATATATTTATGATTTAACAAACAAAGAAGTTTTCTTTAATAAAATTGACAATTTAAACGACTTATTAGGTCCTCAATGATTCCGTGAAGATAATCGTCGTGGCAAGGTTAAAGAATTCCCTTCGGTTGTCTTTACACAAGAAGAATCAATGTTCTTTAAAAATTACCAAGACTATAATTCAGAACTACTTGATTTAGTTAAAAAACACTGAACAATCGAAGATTATAATGATGGTATTTATAACATTGATTACGCAGATTATGTAGCGATTAAAAACGAATTAGGAGAAGAAATCATTAATGAATGATTAGGACCGCGTAATTTTGATGATTTTGGAATTAAGAAACAAAACCTTTTTGAAGCGATTACAGATATTTTCAATGATTACACAATGTTGGATATTTCGGATTTATTCCAAGCATATTTCACTTTTACTAAGTTTATCAAACGCCACAAACTATTAGATATCTATTCGCAAGGTGAAATTATTAAACACCTACAAACGATTTCTAACAAGATTAAAACTAATCAGGAATTAGTAACTAAATTCTTAATGCATGCTAATGTGATTACTAAAGAAATCCAAGCGTTCCAAGACTTTAGTTCTGATACAACAGTTTTAGAAGATCCAAACCACAAAAACTTCTTAAACAAGACTACTCGCGAAAAGAAAATCTTTATTGATAAAATTGCTGATTATCTAAGTTTCCGTCGTGATGTGATTGCTCGCGATTACACTCTATCAAATAAAAATAGCCAACAAATTAAAGAAGTGGTTAACTTGTGTAAAGAATTCTTTACTAACCACAAAAAAATCCTGGGTATGAATGCTAATAGCAACTACACATATCACGAGTTCTTAATTAGTCAAAACGAAAAAATTGCTGACTTCATGAATGTTTTCAAAAAACACAACAATGAAGAAGACAGAAAAATTATCTTTGCTGAGTTTGTTAACAATGCCCGTGTAATCAATAGTGCTGACCCTGGAGAAGAATCATCGCTAACATTAAAAGAAGTTAAATCACGCGCTAAAGAAATTGATGCAGTGATTGGTTTATTTGATGACTTCTTGATTAACCAAGACTTCTTAGCTAAACCTCGAATTGCTGAAATTATTCAATACGAAGAATTTGTCGATTATGATTTAGACTATCTAGCTAAATTAGATTCATTGAGTAATATTTACACACCATTAATGCAAGAGATTATCAAAGAATGATCATGACTTTCTCTGCCTTATTTAAAGAAACTTTATTTAGAACCAATTGTGATTTTTGATTTAGAAAAAGTTGCCCCAATCATGAGTCAGGTGACAACATTTATCAACCACAACCAGTTTAGAAAACTAAAAACAATCGTTTTATGAGATGGTATTAAATCAAACATCAGTATCTTTAGTGAAACTAAGGGGTTATTGTTGCAAGACATCTTAACGCAAATTCGAAAAGAGGCTTTACGAAGCGCTTCATTCATTGGCGAAATTGTCTTTAAACAATACATCAATAATTTACGAACTTATTTAAGTAAATTACCAAAAGAAACAAAACAACAAATTACAAATGCTTTACGAATTGCGTCAAGTCGTAGTTGACCATCAATTTCTCGTTATATTAAAGAATACTATAGTGTTTTAAAAATTCTTTTCCCAATTTGAGTTGCTCGTCCTGATAATGTTGCGGCATTGATTCCACTGAATGAAAACGAATTTGATTACGGAATTTTTGATGAAGCTAGTCAAATGACTATTGAAAGAAGTTACCCAATCGTTTACCGTTGTAACATTAAAGTTGTTTCAGGAGACGACAAACAATTAAAACCAACGTCATTCTTTGTTAATAAATTAGCCTATAGCGACTTTGAAATCGATGACTTTGACCGGGTGGATTCACTTTTAGAAAGAGCGAAAACTGCTTGATGAAATGAATTCCATTTACGAAACCACTACCGTTCAGATTCAAAAGAATTAATTGAATTCTCTAATAAATATATTTATGACAACAAACTAGAAATTGCAACTAAACAAGGAGCATTTGAAAAAGGGATTGAAGTCATTAATGTGAATGGTATTTGAGACAAAGGTAACCCAATTGAAGCATACAAAGTTGTTGAGGTCTTAGAACAAAACTATGAAAAATATAAACGAATTTTAATTGTAACTTTCAATGCGGTTCAAGCTTTAATGGTGGAAAACTTGATTTTAGACAAAATGAATAGTTTCCCACAAGCTTTAAATGACAAAATTGAAAATAACGAAATCGTTATTAGTAATCTTGAAAATGTTCAAGGTAATGAAGGTGATTTAGTTATCTTGTCAATTGCTTATGGTCATAATAAA
Organism: Ureaplasma miroungigenitalium; assembly: GCF_025780085.1. Lineage (GTDB taxonomy): Bacteria > Bacillota_I > Bacilli_A > Mycoplasmatales > Mycoplasmoidaceae > Ureaplasma > Ureaplasma miroungigenitalium. The sequence goes on from NZ_JAOXHL010000003.1 coordinate 18,949, forward strand.
GAAGGTGTTCTAAGAAATAACTTCGGACCATTAAATATGAAGGGTGGAGCTAACCGTTTAAACGTAGCCATTACTCGTGCACGTAAGAAAATGATCGTGGTTAAATCCCTTTATGGGAATGAAATCCAAGTATCAAACATGAACAACGTGAACGCTTTAACGTTCAAACGTTTCATTGAGTTTATTGATAACATTTCAACATCAAAATCAATTAATGAATCTCTAGAAGATGTTAATAACCAATTATATTTTGAATTTAAGAGTGATTTAGTTAAAGAAATTTATTCAGAATTAACTAAAAAACTATCAAATAAATATCTAGTCTTCCCGAACTGAAATATTGGTACGAAGAAGATTGACATCGTTATTTTACATAAGGATACAAAAGAAATTCTGAAAACGATTATTTTAGAAAATTGAAAAGATAACCGTAGTGTTCAAATTATGTTAGAAGATATTGACCGACAATTCTTTTTAGAAGATCGTGGATATTCAACATACCGAATTAAAGAGTATGAATGATACATTGATAAACACAAAATTATTTCACGTATTAAAGAATCATTATCGCCCAATAACAACCCAGAAAAAATTGACTACGTTTTATGACAACGTCAAAACGATAACGTTAATAAATAATGATAAAAAAGTAACCTCCGTGGTTACTTTTTGTTTCCTCTCACACAATCTTTTTATCTTAATAGATGCGTTAAAAAAGCTTTTTACAAAAAAAGATTAGAATTAAGATATATTAAACTAATTTCTAGAGTAAAAAATTATAGAGTCAAATGGAAAACCAATTTATGCAAGTAAATAACAAATATTTAACTGACACACAGAATCGCAAAATGAGTATTAGAAAACAATGGATGCTAGTTTTTAATATTTTGATTATCATTGTGTGTTGGTGCGGCATTAGGTTCTATCATTGTTTGCACGAACGACTATTCTTGGGAGTTACAGCGTGCACATTCAGGAGTTAGTTCGCAACTGCATTATTGACTAGTCTATGTTGCTTTTATTTCTTGTGTGGGTCCATTTATTTATCTGCTGCAATTGTTCTGATTAATGACGGCCAACAATAAATGATATATGGCCCTTTTCCCAATATTTTTTATTAATCATATTAAAAGTCGAATCGAAGACAAAAAACCTTTTACTGTCAGTGCTAGTATTCTAAGTTTATTTTTATTAGTAGCCTTAGCAGCTTATGTAGCAAGTTGTATAGGTGGCAAAAAATGAATTGTTTATATATATCAAGCAGTTTTCTGTATTTTATTTATGGTAAATTTTTTATGATTAATGTCTGATAGTGGCATGTTGTTTAAAGCTAAAAAACCAGTTATTAAATTACACTTTGAACATTAAATTTTAATTGATGATTTTCATAAAGTTAGCAATGTAGTTGCTGACTTTTTAATTATTAATATTTGCAAAACGTCCCTTTAAAAGATTAATTAATTTATTTTTCTGCTTTTTGATTAAAATTAATAAGATATGGTATAAAAAGGTGAGTTTTATGGAAACTAAATCAAAATTGTTGGTTTCACAACTTGTTAAGCGTTTTGGATTAGATGTTGTTATGAACCAAGACTATTTAAATAACCCAATTTCTACAACGGGAATTAGCCGAGTAGGGATAGAATTAACAGGTGAAGTACTGTTTAAAGAGATTTTATCAATTGTTTATTTCGGTTCGAAAGAATCGCGTTATTTATCTAAATTTTCGGCCTCAATTATTCGCAAAAAATTGCAAACAATTATTGACTTAAAACCACCATTAATTTTATTAGGAAAACACTTTTGGTATGCTGATATCGTTTTAGATATTGCTAAAGAAGCATGCGTGCCAATTGTGAAAACCAAATATAGTTTCTATGAATTAAACTTCACAATTAACTCATATATTAGTCAAAAATTATCACATCAATCTTTAGTCCACGGAACATTATTAAACATTTATGGTGTTGGTGTTGTTTTACGTGGTGTTTCAGGAATCGGTAAATCAGAAATTGCTATTGAACTAATTAAAAAAGGTCATATCTTTGTGGCGGACGACGCTATTATTGTCAATAGAATTGGGTATAGTGTCTATGGTCGAGCAGACGATAAGACCAAAGATTTTATTGAAATTCGGGGACTAGGAATTATCAACTTTTCGCGTTCGTTTGGAATCGAAAGAATGATAGATTCTACTAAGATTGAAATTGTCATTGAATTAGTAATGGTTAAGAAAGATCAAAAATATCATTTTGAAAGATTTGGTCGAGATTTACATTATAAAAACTTTGAAGGGGTAAATGTAGTCCACTATATGATTCCTGTTATTCAAGGTCGGTCAATTGCTGATATTATTGAAACAGCTGTTACTGATTATAAATTAAAAAAAGCGGGGTACAACTCTGCTGATCAATTTATTAAACAACAAATTAACAATAAGGAGGATTAAGAATGAATTATGTTTTGGATTTTATAAATCCTACAAACAATTTAGCAAATGCCATTGTTGGTGAAGGCCATAACGTAGCTTTTTCAATTGGTAAAAACTTCGATGTTTATGGTTATGGGTTAACCTTTATGGCTGGTTTTGTTTTAGCGATCTTAATTTATTCACTAAGACTAAAATTTCACTATAAAGTTCCTTTTGACCCAGGATTTTATTATGTTTTTATTGCTGTGCCAGTTATTTTATTAGGTGCACGTGTTTGATCGTTTGCGATTGGTGACGCTAAAATAGGGACCACGGGATTTTTTGACTTTAGGTCAGGAGGCTTAGCTGTTCAAGGAGGGGTCATCGGTGGAGTCATTGTGGCTTTAATTTGGTTCCCTTTAATCTTAAGAAAACCAAAATACCACGTGCGTGATGTGAATGCTGATGGTGAAGTATATGTACGTCAGGTAAGTGTTTGAGTTTATGCTGACGCAATTATTCCAACCATTTTAATAGGACAAGCGTTGGGGCGTTGAGGAAACTTTATTAATGGTGAAATTTATGGTTCAGAAACTACTCCCGAGGCTTTAAAATGACTGCAAAACAGTATGCCTGCTGTTTTTGAAGGTATGAAACACCCGATTGGTGATGGTTCATTATTCACTATCTATCATCCATTATTTTTATATGAATCATTCTTTAATGTAGTCTTCTTTACAATTATCTACTTCGGTTTATCATATATTAAACAATTGCGTATCGGGGTTGTGGCCTGCTCATATTTTGTGGTTTATGGAATTATTAGATTTATCACGGAAACAGCTCGAGCGTCGCAATACCGTTTTGCAGGAACATATGTCATTAATAGTTTATTATTAGTTGCAGGAATTTTGGGTATTCTATATGCTCAATTTGTTACTAGATTTACGCGTGACCGTTTTGTTTTAGAGGCAATGTTCTGATGAATGAATCCATCTAAAAACCGTCGCGTATATTCATTTAAGGACATTCGTCAAGAAGGCGAAAAATTATATTATTGCAATAAATAAAAGGTGTTTTTATGTCAAAAATTTACGATTGTATAATTATTGGTGCTGGCCCCGCTGGTCTCTCAGCAGCAGTATATGGCCAACGAGGTGGGTTGGATCTATTAGTTATTGAAAAGTCAATGCCGGGTGGCAAAATTATTTCAACAGCCACTGTGGAAAACTACTTAGGGTTTGAGAAAATTGATGGACCAGATTTAGCTTATAAAATGTACGAACACGCACAGGGTATCAATGTGAACTTTGTTTTTGAAGAAGTATTAAGCGTCGATAGAGTACAAGATTATATATATGTTGAAACAACAGCACAAACATATCAAGCTAAAACTATTTTAATAGCGACAGGAACAATTAATCGAGAATTAAATGTCCCTAACGAAAAACGTTTTTTCAATAAAGGGATTTCTTTTTGCGCTATTTGCGATGGCCCTTTATATAAAGATCGTGTGGTGGCTGTTGTTGGTTCGGGACGTTCAGCAGTTGACGAAGCTTTATATTTATCAACTATTTGTAAAAAAGTTTATTTAATAGCCAATAAAAATCAATTTAAGGCAGAACAAAAAAATGTTGATTTATTAAAACAACATGCGAACATTGAAATTTTTTACAATCACGATACTTTAGGTTTTGATGGGCAAGAAACATTACAAACAATAACTATTGAAGACCAAAAAACTGGTGAACGCAAAACTCTTGACATCGCTGCTTGTTTTATTTTTATTGGATTATTACCAACTAAAATTCAAAAAAGCGACCAACTAATATATAACCAAAACTCAAACTTCATCGAAGTGAATGCTAATTATATGACTAAAATACCAGGCATTTTTGCAGCGGGTGACATTATTGTTAAAAATATTCGTCAAATCGCAACAGCTGTTTCTGATGGAACACAAGCTATTCTACATATTAATGAATATATAAATCAACATGAGTGAAAATAACGCATCATTTAACTATATTGTGCGCGATGAAATCATTTCAAACAAACACAGTATTAAAGACCTATCAGATATTCTGTATGCGATTACACTAAACTTTAATAACCACTTGGAAGATACCTGGGTTTTCAACTTTCACAACCAATCAATTTTAGATTTTATAGTTAACTCTATTGCGGACTTAAAAAACTCCTTTCACAAGGAATTTGAGTCTATGCAATATTCTTTGGGATATAACAAAAATAATGAAGTTCAACAAGTTGTTATCTACCAAGGTGTTGATAAATTGAGCAGTAAATTAAAATGAAATAAATTAAAAATCAAAGATTTTGTTTTTGACCACTTAACAGACGAAAAGAACAAGAACCGAATACGCGCACAAAACTTCATTATTGGCGCCTTTTTAGGGTATGGTTATTTAAACGATCCTAGTAAAGTTTCTAATTTGCAAATAAGAGTTTATAACGAATTGTTTGCCGATATTTTTCTAGCTGCCTCCAAATCGTTTGGTTTAGAGTTTAAATATTTGAAATCAACCAAGAAAACAATCTTATATTTAAAAAAACGAGAAGCCATTAGCGACTTTTTAAAAATTTTAAAAACTAACTTCAGCTATTTGCGTTTCGAGGATATCCGTGTGGTTAAAGATTACACAAACAACTTAACACGTTTAGAAAATATCAACCACTCTAATACCCAAAAACTAGCTAAACTAGCGGGTGAATTAAAGGTTAAAATTGACTATATTATGGCCAAGCGTCCAGTTAAATTAGCACATACCCCACCAACTTTTCAAAAATATTGCCAACTACGACGCGATAATTTTGTGGGATCACTCAATGAAATTGTTGAAAAAATGCAGAAAGACTATCAAATAAGCATTAGTAAATCAGGTCTAAATCACTTCAATAGAAAAATCAAACAAATGTTTGAAGAAATTGTTCGTGAGGAAGAAAGTAAATAAAAAAACAAAGTACTACGACTTACTTTGTTTTTTTATTTGTTATACGATGGAATTGTTGCTTTTGATTTTGATTGGAGAGACTGAAAAAAGGATTAAATTTTTCATTTTAAATGTTGATTAAGAAAAGTATGAAATAAATTATACATCGTTAAATGCCCTTAGCTCCCAGGAGGCAATCATTACAAAAGGAATAAGAAAGGAATCAAAGAACTAATTCCACCAATAACCTTGCTAAAATAATTTTGCTTATTAAAGCTAATTTTATTATAAAAAAAATTATATAACTCCGCTGTGTTTTAACATTTTTTCTGATTAGCGATATTAGCGTATGCACAAGCTACTTGCGCAGCTACGGCAGCGTTGTTATAAACTAACGCAATGTTGGCTTGTAGGCTCTTATTTTGTGTTTTGTTTGTAATGGCTTGTAGTAAAAATGGTGTAGTTTGTTTACCAGTAATATTCTTTTCTTGGCTTTCTAGTAAAGCATCTTGAATGATTTTATTAATATAAGTAGCATCTAAACTATGTTCTTGCGGAATGGGATTAGCTAGAATGATACCAGAATTTTCTAGAGTTCATTTAGCATACATAACATTAGCTGCTTCATGAGCATCATTGACTTTGTATGTCACATCATAATCTGATGTATTGCAGTAAAAAGCGGGTAATTTGCTTGTTTGGTAGCCTAAAACTTCTACACCTTTTGTTTCTAAATACTCTAAAGTTAATGGAAGGTCAAGAATTGATTTAGGTCCTGCACAAACTACCAAGACAGAAGTTTTTGCCAAGATTTCTAAGTCATTCGAAATGTCAAATGTTACTTGAGCGTTACGGTGAACCCCACCGATTCCTCCGGTTGCAAAAACCTTAATCCCAACTTTTTCACTAATTAATGATGTTGTTGCGACGGTTGTAGCTCCAGTTAGTTTGTTTGCGATTACATAACCTAAATCACGGCTACTTGTTTTATAAACTTCTTTATTTGTTGCTAGGTAGTGTAAGTCTTCGGGTGTTAAACCAACTTTAATTACACCGTTAATGATTGCGATGGTTGCGGGAATGGCGTTGTTTTGACGAATGATGTTTTCGCATGTTTGTGCCATTTCAATATTTTGTGGATAAGGCATACCATGTGAAATAATTGTTGACTCTAAACTAACTACTGGTTGGTTATTAGCAAGCGCCTGTTTAATTTCATCTAAGATTTCGATTTTCATAATAAGATCTCCTTGTTTAAGTTTGTTTGATTTAAATCTAAACTATTAGTTAAAGGGGAGTGCAAGGTAATTAAGGAAGCACAACTACCACTAATTAATTGATCATAAGGATTAGTGTTGTTTTCTAAAAATTTAGCATATAGATAACCGGCTAAAAAAGCATCTCCAGCTCCCGAAACATTAATTACGTTAGTAGGTTGCGATGGTACTTGATAAATTTTGTTTTCAAGAAAAACTAACGAGCCTTCTTTCCCTAGGGTGATAATTGCCTCACGAATATTATAAGATTTCAATTTAGCAATTACTTCTTCTAAGGTTTCAACTTCGAATAATGTACATGCCTCTAAAAAATTCGCTTTTAATGCTTGCACACTATTAAGGATAGGCTTCAATTTAACAATTTTATTAGCCGAAACACCTTCTATATAAACATTCTTAAATGTTTTTAATACATAAGAGAGTGTTTCGGTCGCCATATTCATATCACAAATAACTAAATCATAATCGTTGGGATTTAATTTTAATGATTCTATATAGCTAGCATTAATGTGTTGAACACACGACATATCATTAATAGCCACCATTAATTCTTTACTTTCATCAAAAACCGACAGATATGTATCGGTCGGTTGGTTATAAATTTTAAAGATAGGATTAACGTTTAGAGATTGTAAATATGCTATAGCTTCTTTTCCTTTAGTGTCGTTACCAACATTAAATACAAAATCAACGTCGAAACCAAGCCGAGCAAGGTTTTCTACGATGTTTTTGGAAACGCCTCCAAAGGTTTTGTATATTTTACCTGGATTTGAATCACCATAAATAATAGTTTTATTAGGGACAGCGATAATATCAACCGTGACAGCCCCAATGACTAATGTTTTCATTTTTATACCCCTTTTTGTTAAATTATAAAATAAAAACATCGTTCTGTATATACAACATGGAAAACTGGCTAAAATACCATAAAAATCATCAAAAAAATAAATATTTTTTTCCTAAAAATTGGTGGTTTTTGTACTTATAATTATCTAACCAGGAGGTTTTTATATGAGTTCAAAAAAACAAAAAAGAAAAAATAATTATTTTTATGAATCAGTGTCACCTATCGAATATTACAAGAATGGATTTAAGGGAAGACTGCGTTCTGTTAACTGAAACTGAATGAATGATGAAAAGGATTTAGAGGTTTGAAATCGGATTACGCAAAACTTCTGATTACCAGAAAAGATCCCATTAGCCAGTGATATTCCTTCATGAAAAACATTAAATGAAGATTGACAACAATTGATTACACGTACGTTTACAGGTTTAACTTTATTGGATACAATTCAAGCGACCGTTTGTGACGTGGAACAAATTCGTAATTCATTGACTGATCACGAACAAGTAATTTATGCCAACTTTGCATTCATGGTTGGGGTACACGCTCGGTCATATGGTTCTATTTTTTCAACACTTTGTACAAGTGAACAAATAGAAGAGGCTCACGAATGAGTGATTAACAATGACAAATTACAAGCACGGGCTAAGGAATTAATCCCTTACTACATGGATGAAGATCCGTTGAAATCAAAAGTAGCAGCTGCTTTAATGCCCGGTTTCCTATTATATGGTGGCTTTTATCTACCGTTTTATTTAGCTGCACGACAAAAACTGCCAAACACAAGCGATATTATTCGTTTGATTTTACGTGATAAGGTTATTCATAACTATTATTCAGGTTATAAATACCAACGTAAATTAGAAAAGATGAGTGCGGAAAAACAAAAAGAAATGAAAGAATTTGTTTTTGATTTAATGTACCGTTTAATCGATTTAGAAAAAGCTTATTTATACGATTTATATAAAGGATTTGACATCGCTGAGGATGCAGTTAAATTCTGTTTATATAATGCAGGTAAATTTTTACAAAACCTAGGGTATGATTCACCCTTTACAGAAGAAGAAACCGCTGTGGCTCCCGACGTGTTTGCACAACTTTCAGCGCGCGCTGATGAAAACCACGACTTCTTCTCTGGTAACGGATCAAGCTATGTTATGGGTGTTTCAGAAGAAACAGAAGATGATGATTGGGATTTTTAAATATGAGTCATGAAGTATATAAATTAATTCACCACGAAGAAATTAAAAAACCAAGTGGCGAAGTTTTAGTTGTTTATTTTTCGTCACATTCAAATAATACACACCGCTTTGTTTTAAAAACAGGTTTGCGTGCTAAACGTATTCCGATTGATCTTGATGAGGAATTATTAGTTAACGAAGACTATGTTCTTTTCTGTCCAACTTATTCAGGTGGCGGATCGGAAACAGATGGTGCTGTACCAAAACAAGTAATCAAATTTTTAAATAATCGACAAAACCGTGAACACTGTTATGGGGTAATTCCTAGCGGGAATACAAACTTTAATGATACATACTGTTTAGCAGGGCCGATTATTTCACAAAAATTAAATGTGCCAATTCTTTATCAATATGAATTATTAGGTACAAAATACGATGTAGAGAATGTTATTTCGATATTAAATAAATTTTGGGGGAAAGATGAACAAAGACAATAAAAACAATCGTTTAATTAATGATGATGAATACATTGCACACAATGCCTTAATCGGTATTAAATCATCACAATTTAAAATTGATTTTCAACAAGACAAAATAGCTGTGCAAAAATATATAGAAACACAAATTAAACCATTTACAAAAACGTTTGATTCTAAGAAACAACGTCTAATGTGATTAATTGAAAACGATTATTACGATGTAGACGTTATAGATAAATATGACTTAGATACAATTGTTGAACTAGAAGAATTTGCGGATAGCTTTAAGCATACTTTCCCTAATTTTATGGGTGCTTTAAAATTCTATAGCACTTATTGCTTAAAAACATTTGATCACCAAATATTTTTGGAAAACTTTGCTCAACGTATTGTTATGAATGCACTTGTTTTAGCAAATGGAGATGTAGCTTTAGCACGAGCTTTAATTCAAGATATTATTACATATAAATTCCAACCAGCAACACCCACCTTCTTGAATGCTGGTAAAAAACAACGTGGAGAATATGTTTCATGTTACTTATTAAGAGTGGAAGATAATATGGAATCAATCGCACGTGCGATTGCGACGAGTTTGCAATTATCTAAGCGTGCTGGTGGTGTCGCTTTATGTCTAACCAATTTACGTGAAGCAGGCGCCCCTATTAAACAATTAGCAAATAAATCATCAGGAGTTATTCCTGTTATGAAAATTTTAGAGGATAGCTTTTCATATGCTAATCAATTAGGGCAACGTCCAGGGGCTGGGGTCGTTTATTTAAATGTCCACCACCCTGATGTTCTGGCTTTTTTAGATACTAAAAGAGAAAACGCGGATGAAAAGGTACGAATAAAATCGTTATCATTAGGTTTAATAGTTCCAGACATTACTTTTGAATTAGCTAAAGCTAATAAACAAATGGCTTTATTCTCGCCGTATGATGTTCAACGTGAATACAACAAACCACTAAGTGATATCTCTATTACTGAAGAATATGAAAACTTAGTTAATAACAAAAATATTAAAAAATATTATATTGAAGCGCGTAAATTATTCCAAACAATCTCTGAATTACACTTTGAAAGCGGTTATCCTTACTTATTATTTGATGATACAGTTAACAATCGTTCAGCATATCCAAACGAAAGAATTGTCATGAGTAACTTGTGTTCAGAAATCGCACAACCATCAAAAATGACCACTTTTAACGAAGATTTATCAATTGACGAATTAGGGACAGACATCTCATGTAATTTAGGCTCTTTAAATATTGCTAAAATGATGCAATCAGGAGCTGATTTTGGGAATGTCGTTAAACGGGCAATCCAAGCTTTAAATACTGTCTCACGTGTTTGTAAATTAGATTGTGCTCCAACTATTCAATATAATAATGACATGAATCACGCCCTAGGTCTAGGCGCGATGAACATGCATGGTTTTCTGGCAACAAACAGCATTTATTATGATTCACAAGAAGCTTTAGATTTTACAAATATCTTCTTTTATACAGTTGCTTATTATGCCTTTAAAGCAAGCAATGAATTAGTAGATGAATTTGGAGTATGTGCATCATTTGCCACATCAAAATACGCTGATGGTTCACAATTTAATAAATATACCCAAGTACCAGAAGATACATATATCCCTAAAACCCAAAAAATTAAGGAAATTTTTGCTAACAACAATATCTACATTCCTACACAAAAAGAATGAAAATTGTTAGTACAAAATATAAAAACTAAAGGATTAGCTAACTCTCATTTATTAGCTATCGCCCCAACCGGATCTATTTCTTACCTATCATCATGTACACCAAGTCTACAACCAGTTGTTGCACCTGTGGAAGTACGAAAAGAAGGTCAAGTAGGACGGGTTTATGTTCCTGCATATGAAATTAATAATGAAAACTACAAATTCTATGCTCAAGGGGCATATGAATTAGGGCCTAACCCAATTATTGATTTAGCAGCCGTTGCTCAAGAGCATATTGACCAGGCGATCAGCTTAACGCTATTTATGACAGATAAAGCGACGACACGTGATTTAAACAAAGCCTATATTCGTGCTTTTAGTAAAAAATGTGCATCGATTTATTATGTCCGTATTAGACAAGATGTGCTGGAAGGATCAGAAAATTACGACGATTACCAGTGCGAATCTTGTAAAATCTAAGTTTTTTATAATTATGGGAGGCAAAAAGCTAACCATAATTTTTTCTTATAATACTTTTTATTTATAATATATAGATATATAAGGAATAAAAAAAGATGTCAACTGTAAGAAACTCAATCGAATTAGAAATCGAGAAACTTTACAAATCAATTCATAGTAAAGACAAAAAAGTCGTCGCTTTATATGGTGAAGTCGACGAAAAAGTATATCAAATACTAAATGACATGATTATTTTAGCAGATCCACAACTGCCAGAATGATCATCAATTTCCACAGCTAATGAAGAATGTTTAGTCGAAGACATCAAAGGTTTCTTATTAGCTAATACCACATTAGAAAACTTTAAGTACTCAAGTAAAGATACGCGCTTAACTTTATGATGAAAGAAACGAAAAATTGCGAAAGTTGTCCGTCAAATTGACGAAATTGATAACGCAGTAAATAAAAAAGAAGTGCAATCACGATCGCGAGTTTATTTTTTACCGATTATTACAACTTTTAGTACTATTGGAGCAACAATTGCTGTGCCCCTAATTTCCATTGTCTTTTTACGGACAAGAGAAATTATTGAAGTTTGATCAAGAGATGGTTTTATTGGAATTGTAACAGCACTTTTCACTTTGATTAGTGCGATTATTTTATCAAACTTAATCTCATTATTTAATAACCTACGAGCTAATCGCCGAGATTTATTAATTTATAATATTGATAAGACTCTAAATAACATTTATAAGAAATATTATTTTGATGAACAAGCTGCCGGGGTGGAATATGACCCAAGCAGCATTTATGATAGGTTTATGCAGTCATCCAAGATGATTATCACCAAAAGGTATACCTTCTTCTACGACACTATTGACCCAAATAGTACAAATTACACGCGACTTTTAAAGTACTTTAAAACATTAAATTTATTTAATAATACCGTGATTTTCAACGCTTCGTTTTTTAAATACTTAGACGAGCGAAAGGTTTTTCAAAACCAAATTCCAGAAAATAAACGTTTAATTATTCGTTTAGATAAATATAAGACAAAAGCCAGTTCACGTCGAATTATGAACTTCTTGTCATATCAATTATCAACAATCTCAAATCTAAACTTGCGAAAAATGACAACGATGTTTCACTACTTCGCAAACAGTATTTACCGTTTCATTGATTATTCGACAAATAACAAACAAATTCTATCCTTGCTTTTAGATGTCAAAGAATTTGCACAACGCGATCCATCAAATACTTTAAGTAAACTAGCGCAGTTTTATTTTGTAGACTTCTTCCACTTATTAATTTTAAAAGCTTTAGAACCTGTGGACTTTGAAGTGATGCTATCTGATATTTTAATTTATGGACGACCACGTGAAGCTGTACGAAACTCTAAGTATTATTTACAATTAAAACTGGATGATATCTTAAACCGCAATGTTTCTTTATATAAAAACATTGGATTTATTTTAAACATGAGTGACTATTTCATTGAAGATATGCATAAAAACGTATTTGTTGATTTTGAAAGACACGGAGAAAATGCTGTTAATGCAACTTATGATTTAAACGAACAATTAAAGACATTGCACAATGCGCTTGTTTTACGCAATTGCATTGAGACTGAATTAGATGAATCATTAATGCCAAGATATGATGTTGTTTATAAAAATAACCAAGATGAAGAGATTTTTGTAAAAGTAATTTGCCACAACAAGGATATTACTTTCATCGATGAGTTAGAACAATGTCTAGAAAATGCTTTTAATGATCAAATCGCTAATTTAATTATTGTTTGTTATGACAAACACCTTTACTACCGATTCATCGATGGTGAATACGAAATAGTAAATGAAACAATTTAAAAGGAAAAACACATGACCAAAGAAGAAATAAAATCATTTAGAAAAGAAAACAAATTATTATATTTTAATCGTTTTCGTTTTGTCTTGTTTGAATTTACTGACATGCAAGCTTATTCGAAGATTATGAATATTAAGTCAATCGTAGCGTTTTTTTATCAATTGTGCTTAATGATTATGGTTGTCGCTTCGTCAACCATAATCATTTATAATCAAGCCAACTTAAACAACACTTCTGACCCCATTCAAGAAACAAACCATCATACATTTATCAAGCAATACTTTTTAATTTTTTACATTATTAACTATGTATTTTTATTTGATTACTTTTTACGTTGGTTTTATGCAGACTATTCGCAATATAAATGAAGCCGAATCAAAGCTTTCTTGCTGTTTCCTTTTCGTTTTACAAGCTTTCTTGACTTTGGTTCATTCCTAATCATTATCATTATTTACCATTCTGGCTTGCAACAAACATTGTTTAGTAACGAATTTTTAACAGATGATCAGGTATTTAGTGATTTTGTAAACAATCCAGTGTATATGGATGTTTTCCCTGCAGCCATTTTATTTAAGATTTTAGGATTACATAAAAAAATTATCAATAATACAGTTTTGGCCTCAGATATTAATGTCTTTGGAGAAGTAATTAAACGTCGTTGAAGAATTTTATTATCATCAATCATTGTTATTTTAGTGTTTGCTTTTGTGTTAAGTTTCATCATCTTACGTTGCGAACAAGACTACTACCATTTAAAAAACATTCCATATGAGAGCGATAAATATAAATTTAGATCACTAGGTGATTCATTATGATTTGCCGTGGGTACTATCACCACAATTGCTTATGGTGATTTAGCACCAGTTAGTGAACAAGGGCGTTTCTTCGCATCCATTATGGGGGTTATCGGAGTTACTTATTACGGCTTCTTAACTTCATTATTTGCTTCAGGGATTATTTCAGTTTTAAACGAATCAGCCCGTGCCAGAACAAATACAAAGTTATTACAATTCCAATCTGAAAACGAACGTTTATTAAACGATTTTTCAATCAAGATTATTGATGAATTTAAAAAATACAAAAATAAAGATGCTGAAGAAGCCGAGGATGCTAGTGTTAAAAATGAAGAAACAATCATTTTACACAAACAACGAACATCACGACGTCATCCTAAACTATTAAAAGGTTTAGTGGATGATTTCCAAAAGAAAAACAAACAAGTGGTTTGAAATTTAAGAAAACCAATTAAACGATAGGGTGAATTATGAATAAAGATATCAAGCATGTGATTAATGAACTAAGAAAACAGCTACAACAATGAAATTATGAATATTATGCTCTGAATAATCCAAGTGTTCCAGACCATGTATATGATCAAAAAATGTTGGAGTTAATCGCCTTAGAAAATGCACACCCAGAATTTAAAACAGTTGACTCACCAAGTGTACGTGTTGGTGGTTATGTTTTAGATAAATTTACCAAAGTAAAACACCAAACGCCAATGTTATCCTTATCAAACGCCTTTAGCCAAGAGGATCTACAAAAATTTATTAGCGTTTTAGACGAATGATCACAAGATTTAAATGGCTTTATTGTGGAACCCAAAATTGATGGGCTATCAATTAGTTTAATTTATGAAAACGCTACTTTAGTGCAGGCTGTTACACGGGGTGATGGTCAGATTGGTGAAGATGTGACACATAACATTAAAACAATCAAAGACATCCCATGATTCATTAGTGATAAGTATAAAGACCAACGGATTGAAGTGCGGGGCGAAGTCTTTATGGACAACGAAGATTTTGTTCGTTTGAATGATAATCTTGAACAAACATCAAAACGTTTTGCCAACCCGCGTAATGCAGCTAGTGGTACGTTGCGTAGTTTAGATAATAAAGTTGTAAGTGATCGTAACTTGCAATCATATATGTACTATGTTGTACAAGCAAACGAATTGGGTTTGCATTCGCAATATGATACTTTAATGTGATTAAAAGAACAAAAATTCCATGTGAACGAACTAATTGAAAAAACCGATTCGTTAGTGGGTATTATGAATATTATTAATAACATGCACAAAATTCGACATACTTTAAAATATCAAATTGATGGTATGGTTTTAAAAGTTAATAACTATAAAGTGTATGATGATATTGGTTACACCGTAAAATTCCCGAAATGAGCCATTGCGTATAAATTCCCTGCAGCAATCAAAATTACGCGAATTAAAGATGTGGTAATTGATGTAGGTAGAACTGGGAAAATTACCTATACTGGATTATTAGAACCAGTAGAATTAGATGGATCAATTATTCAGTATGTAGCTTTACATAATTATGATTTTATAGTTGAAAAAGATATTCGGATCAACGACTTTATTACCATCTATAAAGCCGGCGATGTGATTCCATATGTCGATAGTGTAGTTTTAGAACGTCGTGATCAAAGTGTTTCGATTTTTGCACAACCTAAATACTGCCCATCATGTCAATCAACATTAATTAATAATCCTGATGAAACTGATTGATATTGTTCACACCCTGAAACATGTATGCAAGTACAAATTGCTAAAATTATTTACTATGTTTCGCGGAATGCTATGAATATAGATGGTTTGCGAGATAAAATTATTACTAAATTTTATGAACACAAACTAATTAGTGATATCACCGATTTATACTTATTAAAATTCTATGAAGATCGTATCTATGAACTAGATTTAAAAATTAAACACAAAACATTTAACAATCTAATTAAGAGTATCGAAGCTTCTAAAAAGAATTCATTAGAATGTTTATTAACAGGTCTAGGTATTCGCCATGTGGGTGGAACATTAGCTAAAAAATTAGCTCAACATTTCAACAGTCTTGATGCCTTAATGAAGGCCAGCTATGATGATTTAATCAAAGTGGATTTATGTGGTGAAAAAGCAGCGGCTTCTATTATTAATTTCTTCGCCAATCATGATAACCAAACCTTAATTGGTAAATTGATTCAATACGGAGTCAATACTTTATACATCTCTCATTTAGATGTCAATGAGTATGTACCATTTGCTGAGTACGCACACAAAACATTTGTGATTACTGGAACTTTTAGTATTGGACGTCCAGCAATCAAGGAAATTCTAGAAACCGTTTACAAAGCTAAAGTTGTGAATAATATTTCTAAGAAAACCGATTATTTATTGTGTGGTAAAAACCCAGGAACAAAAAAGGACAAAGCGTTAGAAATGGATATTAAAATCATTGAAAACGAATTTTGGAAAAAATAAGAAAGCAAAATATATTACTGTTAACAAAAGCCTTTTTGATTTTGCATTAAGTGCTATTATGTTAGCAGTCTTTTTGGTTATTAACTATCTTTCTTCATTTTTGAAGTTTCATTTTCTTGTTTTAGATTTTGCTTGTTTAGCCTTAGTTGTTCTGGTCTATAAAGTTCGTACTCCATTTGTTTATATTGCCACCATTTTCGGCAGCATGTTTAACTTTTTTTATTCAAGTGCTAGTTTTATTGGCGTCTTGATCGCCTTATTTAATAATTTAGTTTTTATTTCGTTTGTGTGGATTTTTGCGCGTGTAGTGTTTAAAGAAAAACAACATTTAAAGCGCTATTTATTGTTAACGCTTGTTTGCAGTTGTTTAATTACAACTACGATTAGCACTGTAATGAATGCTATTTTATTCACGCCACTATTTTGATATATTTTCAAAGTCAGTGACACAATTAATTTTTGTCAATTAATTAAAACTTATCAACCCACACCTTATTTATTGAATGCTCCGACCTATCTACTTGGCCATATTTATTTGTATGTACCATTTAATTTAATTAAATATGCAGGCATCATAATTTTGGCGTTGATGATTGCACCTTTATTAATTAATCGTCATAAAACGATTAAATATACCCAAACTCATAACCTACATTTTCGGTTCAATTATGACTTTAAAAAGACACCTTAAAAAAACGCGGCTGTTTTAAAATTTTAAAATGTATTACAATTATATAATAGAAGGTGAAAAAAATGAATAAATATAGTAAGTATATCGATCATACTCTTTTGAAAAATGAAGCAACATTTGATGATATTAACGACCTAGTTAATGAAGCAATTGAATACGATTTTTTTAGTGTCTGTATCCAACCGTTTTTCGTTAAATATGCGAAACATTTATTGTTAGATCAAAAAGTAAAAATTACAACAGTAATTGGCTTTCCATTAGGGATGAACACCATAGCAACAAAAGTTTTTGAAGCCAAACAAGCCATTCAAGATGGTGCTGATGAAATTGATATGGTCATTAATATCAATGAATTACGTAGCCAAAACTTTGAATACTGTTTATCAGAAATTAACCAAATCAAGCAAGCAATTGGCGATCATGTTTTAAAAGTTATTGTGGAAACAGCGCTTTTAGACCATGATACAAAAGTATTTGCAGCCAATTTAATTTTAGCTTCGAATGCTGATTTTATTAAAACATCAACGGGTTTTGCTTCTTCGGGAGCAGTTTTAGAGGATGTAATTTTATGAAAAGAAATTCTTGGTGACCAAAAAGAAATTAAAGCTGCCGGCGGTGTTAAAAACATCGATGATTTAGAAGCATTTATTAAACACGGGGCAACGAGAATTGGTACATCATCTGCAATTAAAATTTTAAAAAATGCGAAGATTGGTGAAAGTGATTACTAATGCAGAATACTTCAAAACAAAATTTTTGAACCAAACATTTCGGAACTAAAGAGTTTGCAAAAATAATTTGTAAACAATTTTTTCCAACGGTTATTAACTTTATTATCTTAACAATTATCCCGATGGTGGGATCTTTTTTATTAGCTGCGTTTAACGTCGGCAGCCATGGGACCGAGGCTAAAACGGCTGCTATTTTAGCGATTGAAGTAATGTTCTTACCAGTTATTTTAATGACTGCGATAACTTCAATGGGAGCTACTTTAGGAGCGCAGTATTATGGGCACAAGGATTTCGTGCGTTTTAAAGAGACGATGAACTTCTCAATTTTTGTGGGATTAATTACTGCGGTTGTGATTACGATTATTGCAATGAGTATCCCAAATCAATTAATTGCTTTATTTAGTGGTTCTAAATTAAAAGACAACGCAACGCCTGAACAAATTGCATCATTTAAGTTAACTAATGAACTGGCAGCCAGCTATTTACGTATTGTAATTGCCTCATTAATACCATTTATTGTCAGCTTTACATTTGCAACGGCTTTCAGACAAGATAAAGCAACATTCTGACCATTAATTTCGTCATCTGTTGCTTTAGCAATTAACATTATTTTAGCGGCCATCTTAGTTAAGGTTTTTGAACATGATTACTACAATGCAACTATGGCAGTCGCTGGATGTACATTGATTGCACGTTTCTCTAATGCTTTATTCTTAGTAATCTTGTCATTATTTAAAAAAACACGACCATATTATATTTTTAACCATTTACGAATTAGTAAATTAGTTTTCAAACAAGTGGTTAAAGTTGGATGACAAATTGTAATTAACGAATTCTTATTCGCTTTAGGAACAACTGTTATTCTTGGATTTATGTTGAATTATTATAGTGATAAGCGGGACTCAATTGCCACTGTTTCATTATTAATTCAATTTATTGCTTTAATGTGACCGGGTTCTGCAGCTGTTACAGCGGTTGTTGTAACGGCAGAATTAGGGGCGCAAAGAAACGATTTAGCTAAACAAAATGCGCGTCGTTTAATCAATTGAAGTTTTATAGCTGCGACTCTTTTAAGTATTATTATTTTAATCTTATCAACATTCGTAAACCAATTATTAAACCCACCAACTGACGACTCTATAGCAGCTAAAGAAAGAGCTGAAGCTATCGTCAAAACAGCAACATACCTAGAATATGTGCTTTTAGTTCGAGTGATGTTTGAATTCCCGTTTGCTTTTATGTATTCAGCAATTAAGAGTGGGGGAAGTAAATTCTTATTAGCTATGGATATTTTATCTGTTGTTATTTGAATGATTATTATTGGGCTAATGACAAATGTTAATGTAGACCCAAACAATAAGTACAATATTTATCTCCTGTTCTTCATAATGTATGCCGAAAACATTTTTAAATTCGCCTTGGGATGAATTATCTTTAGTAAAACCAAATGGAACAAAACGGTTATCCATACAGAAGAGGGATTAAATGAAAATACAACAAATAAACAAGTTTAGAAATTTACAACCTTGAATCATCGAGGTTCTAAATCGTTTAAACATTATTAAACCAACACAAATTCAAAGAGATACTTTTGGGTATCTAAATAAACAAAAAAACTTAGTTGGGATTGCAGAAACGGGAACAGGAAAAACTTTAGCTTTCTGTTTACCTATTTTAAATAATTTAGATTTTGACAAACAGCTACAAGCTTTAATTATTGTTCCTACAAAAGAATTAGCAATGCAAATTAATGCTGCACTAACTCCGTTTGTGGAACATAATAAACATTTAAATGTTAAAGCGTTAGTTGGGGGTGTTGATTTAGAAAAACAAGTTAACAAGGATTGAAATAAAAATCAAATTATTATTGCCACACCTAATCGTCTGAAATATTTCTTAGAAAATAATTATTTAGATCTACGTGAACTAAAAACACTAGTATTCGATGAAGCTGATATGTTAATGGAACATGGCTTTGCAGACGACTTAGATGCTGTGATGCAACGGATTAGCAAATTAAATGTTCAAAAAGTTAGCTTTTCAGCAACTTTGAATGAAATGCTATCAATCCAAATTAAAAAATATTTTGGTGACACTAAGATTGTTAATAGTGCAACTAATATTTACACGAATGAAAACATCAAACACTATATCATTCATAACCATGATAAAGATCACTCGCTAGCTACTTTAATGCGTACTATCGACCCATATTTATGCTTAATTTTTTGTAATACAAAAAAACAAGTAGAAAAGATCTATAAACAATTATTGGACCAAAAATATAATGTGGGAATGTTCCACGGTGATTTGCAAAAACGTGAGCGTCACAATGCTTATAAAAAAATGAAAAACCTGGACTTCCAATATGTTGTTTGTTCTGATTTAGCGAGTCGTGGGTTAGATATTGATGGTGCTAGTCATATTATTAGTTATGATTTACCGTCCGAAAGTGAGTTTTATGTACACCGTGCCGGCCGTGCTGGTCGTGGTAAATATACCGGTGAATCTTACGTTTTATATGATAACCGCCAGAAGTCAACAGAACTTTTAAAACTAGTTAAGAAGGGTATTGTCTTTCTTCATAAAAGAATTCGTAATAATGAATTATCAAACTACAAATATACTTGAAAAACAAATAAAGCACCTGTTGATTTTAAAACTAATTTAGAGATTAAAAAAGCTGTTTTATTAGCTGATAAAAAAGTCAAGCCAGGCTATAAGAAAAAACTAAAACAAACGATTAGTAAAATTCAACAAAAAAACAAACGAGCACACATTGAAAAGAAAATGAATGCTCATAGAATTCGTGGCTATAAAATGAAAAACGCGAATAAATAACAAGCTTAATTATGTTAAAAATAAAAATTGATTTGCACACGCATACAGTTGACTCGAATAAATATGGATCAAATGTAAGCAAGAGTTCGGACGATGATATTTTTTATAAATTAAAAACCAACAACGTTAAAATAGTGTGCTTTTCAGATCATTTAAATTTTGATAAAAATCAATATTTAAAAAGGGCATCCTTGGGTTTAGAATTTAAACCAGAAATAATTGTATGACCAGGGATTGAAATTGATATTTATTTGCATGACAAAAATACACGTGCACAGGTGATAGTGGTATTTAATCCCAGTCATGATTTAGCTGCACTAGAAAAATTTTGTCAAACAAATTTTAATCCAGACTTTAATCCGCTAAATTTTGATAAACATTCTTATGCAGAATTGATTTCTTTGTTAACTAAGGAACAATATGACTTCTTGATTTTTCCGCACGTTGGTAAAGGTGTTGATTTTGTTTATCCAACAGATATTGAAAACCAAAGAGTGGATGGTTTGGATAGTATCAAACCAGACCATAAAAATGTTTTAAAAATGCGTAAACACGGAATCCAAGCACCGGTTGTGTGTTTTAGTGATACACATGATTGAGAAAACTACCCACAACATAGTTATTATTGAACATGACTAACTACTGAATCGCTTGCTTTTAATGACGTGAAACAATCTATTTTACAACATCAAATTACACTAAAAAAATGTGTATAAAGAAGATGATAAAAGAGCGTTAAAGACGTTCTTTTATTTCTTTTAAGGTTATAATATTCGTATTCCACACAAAGAGGAGGGAAATATGATTTCATATATTGAATTTGAAAACAAAAAAACGGATGAACTATATCGTTTAGACTTTGACACACATTGTAATATTATTTTAGGATGTAAGGGTTCTGGCAAGAGTAGTTTATTATTAATGATTGCTGAAATCATAGCAGAAAAAGCTATTGATAATCCTAGTTTAAATGACTTTAAAAATCGCTTTTTAGGTGATTGAGCCATTAAGACAATTTGTTATGACCAAACGAACCGGATTGATAGAATTAACCATAAAGAACTAAAAATCGCTGCAAAATGAGAAAAGATACCAACAGAATTGCAAGCATTTTTACCGGGTTACATTATTCAAAATGATGATCGTAAGGTCTCGTTAGATGAGATTACGGAAATCGAAAATACGAAAACAAAGGTCACAAAAGAATTTGTAGATGTGATCATGAATAATCGGCCTTTTGAAAAAGAACTTAAACTATTTAGCGAATTGTATGATTATGTTGAGGCATATTATAGTTTGCAAGATCAAACGTTAGACTACACCGTTTTTATTAAGAGTAACAAAAGTTTAGCTGAACTAAAAAACAAAAAAACTAACTTTACGCATAATTTGAAATATGATCCCAAACCAATTATTGATCGTTGAGATGAGTTACAAAAACAACTACAAATCAATTACATTGATCGTTTACAACTGTTGCTGAATTCAGATAAAAATGTTGCAAAAATCTTGCATGAAATTAATGACTTATTTCCAAATGCTAAACAGACTCATGAAACACTTATTAATATGGGTGAAGATCATCAGAGAATGATTCATTTAATTGAAGAACAAATTAACAAATATAAACAAATAAAAGCTCATATCGATCAATATAAAAATACTTTTGCTTTGTTTGCCAAAGTTTTTCGTAACAAAATCAATGAAAATAAAGCACGAAATACACAAGAACAAAACATGTTTGAAAAATACACGCAAGTGTTAGATTATTTCAAAAAACTGCCCCGGATTCTCATTAACATTCAAAACCAATATCAGAAGATTATTAATGATGATACAATCATTCCTATCAATTGAGTTTTGAAAAAACAATTAGAACGTTGCCCAGGATTAGAATTCCGCTTTAAATCTTTTAACCTTTCGAACGAAGAAAAAAGAGATATTATTAAAAAATATATTGGGATGCCAGGCAATGGGAATATTCGCTTAGATAAGTTAAAACTTGATAAATCAAATAAAACTATGCAAAAAATAATTGAGGATTTATTAAAGAAGACCGAGAATGAAGAAAAGCGCATTGTGCTATATGCGAACGATAAAGAATATTCGACATTATCAAATGGGCAAAAAACTATGTTCGGTGTTTTATATGGGATTGAAGCGGCGCGAACATCCAATGATTTACACGCCAATTATTTTCTCTTAGATCAAATTGAAGATAATTTAGATTCTAAGACAGTTTTTGATGAAATTCTTCCCGTGCTGAAATCACTAAAAAAAGAAAATAAACAAATTTTTATTGTTACACACAATCCTAATCTAGGTATCTTATTAGATGGTAAAGTTATTGAAACAGATATTCATCACCCTGAGATGGCATTTAAATTTAAGAATGTTGAAACATTAGCGGGGCATGATAATGCTCAATCAATTTATTTAGAAGGAACAATGGAAGCCTTAGAACAACGTCGTGCGATTTTAAATCAAAAAATTGAAAATAAGGAAGGAAAAAACTAATGATCATAATTAACTATATTCCTGAAGACCAAACAATTAGTGTGTCTTCTGATAAAATACGAGAGAATAAAAAAGGCAACCAACTGATTATTAATATCGAAAATCCTGGTGAAGGATGACAAGCAGATAAAATTAATAACTTCTTAGCTTTACTTGTAGACAATGAAGAAGAATTAGAAGTACAACTAACACCAGACGCAACAGCTGCGCAAAAAGAAGTGTTTGCCATCGATTTTGTCTATGAATTATTTCACACGTTTGCAAAAGAATACAATCTAAACCGCCAGATGGCAAAATAAAAAAAGGGTTAATCCCTTTTTTTATTTTTCAATAACAATACGTTGGAAGATAGGAGAAGCTGTGCCGACTTCGTGATTATTAAATAAATGATAATCGCGTAGCTTTTTAAATGTTAACATCTCAGGTGTAAAGTTCATTTGTTGAGCAACAGTTTGAGTAGATGTTTGCAAAATAGGTTGATATAAGATTGTACAAATATGAACAACCTTAGTTAAGAAATATAAAAGTTCATCAAGAGCAGCAATATCATCGTTTTTGAATAATTCTCACGGCTTCTTTTCTTCAATGTATTTATTTGCAAAATCTAATAAGTTTTGTAAAACCATTAATGCTTTATCAATTTGATAAAGATTAATTTGGTCTATAAATTGTTTAATAAATTGGTCTAATTGATCAGTTAGATCTTTTGGTAAAGTAACAGGACGTATGATGTTACTGTTGTATTTTTTTAGCATTCCTAAAGTTCGAGAAACCATATTGCCAAAGTTATTAGCCAGATGTGTATTGTATGTTTCAATTAAATTATCATAACTAAAAACGCTATCTTTATACATTGATAAATCGGCTAATAAATAATAACGCGTAACATCAGCGCCGAAACGATCAATTAAGTCATGTGGATCTACAACATTACCCAATGATTTTGACATCTTACCTTCTTTAGTAATAATTCAACCGTGCGAAAGAATTTTAGATGGTAAACGGATACCTAAATCATGTAGGAAGATTGGTCAATAAATACAGTGGAAACGAGTAATTTCCTTTGATAATAAATGAACAACTTCTGTTTTATCATCGTTTCAAAATTTTTGGAAAAGGTGATCATCATTCGTTAAGTAACCAGTAGCTGTTACATAATTCATTAGTGCATCTAATCAGACATAAATAACATGTTCAGGATTTTCTAGGATAGGAACCCCTCAGTTAAAAGTAGTACGTGAAATAGAAAGATCGTTTAAATCTTGTAAGAAGTTATTGATCAGCTCATTTACACGTTCTTTAGGAACAATAAAATCAGGATGCTGTGCATAATAGTCCATTAAAAATTGCGTGCTCTCTTTCATTTTATAGAAATAAGAAGCTTCCTTTTTTTGTTCTAGAAGATGGCCGAAATGACATGTTTTTTGATTGTCACTATTGATGACAACGTCAGCATCGTTAATGTTTTCTTCACATGAAACACAATAATTACCCACTCATTCATCTAAATAAATTTTGTTTTGTTTATATAATTGAGAAAAAATCTTTTGAACGCTTTGCACGTGGTTTTTATTAGTGGTACGAATAAAACAGTCGTAATCAATTTGTAGACGTGTTCATAGATCAACAAAACTTTGTTGCATTAAATCAACATATGCTTGTTCACTCATGTTAGCTTCCTTAGCTTTAGTTTGAATTTTTTGACCGTGTTCGTCAACTCCGGTTACAAAAAAAGTTTCATAACCGAAGAGCTTTTTATATTTGGCTAAAACATCGGCAATAATGGTTGAATAAGCGTGGCCGATATGGGGTTTACCAGAAGGGTAGTAAATGGGTGTTGAGATAAAGAATTTTTGAGACATGGTAATCCTCCTATTTCTTTCTTTTTGTAAAACTTTGATGAATGATATTCAGTTTTTCTTCTAAATCATTTTTTTGACCAAAATAAAATTTTTGATGTTTGATCTGTTTTGGTAGATAATCCTGTTCAATATAATGTTGCGGAAAATCATGCGGATATAAATAACCCTTAACGCCTAGTTTCACAGCACTTGCATAATGCGCATCGCGTAAATGGTTGGGAACATTATGTTCGCCTTGTTCTTCTAAACTCATGAGCACAGCATTATAAGCTAAATATGAAGCATTGGATTTGGGTGACATACAGATCTGAATGACTAAATTAGCTAAAATCTTTTCGTTTTCAGGATAGCCTAGATAACGGCATGAACTAATTCCTTGATCAACGCGTGCACATAAGTTAATATTAGCTAATCCCACATCTTCATATACACACACAAGCATGCGTCGATAAATAGCATCAAAATCACCGATCCGAATTAAACGGGCAAGGTAGTATAAACCTGCGTCAATATCTGAACCTCGTAAGGATTTATGAAAAGCCGATTTTAAATCATGGATTTCATTACCATCCCTATGGCCTAAACTATAAGAACCACCCATAATTTGAGTTAGTAGTGCAAGGTTAATTGGTGTGGGTTCACTATATAGAACACTAATAATTTCCAATATATTTATAATCGCTCGCAAATCACCATTAGTTTGTTGAATTAAATAATCAAACGCTTGCGGTTCGAAATAAGTATGTGGATTAAATAAATTAGTTAGTCGTTGCTGAATGCTAGTGGGCTTAATAGGGTGAAAAGCCAATAATTGACAACGCGAACGCAGGGCTGCGTTAATAGCGAAGAACGGGTTTTCAGTTGTGGTGGCGAAGATAATGATTTTATTAGATTCAATTAATGGTAAAAGGATATCTTGCTTATCTTTATTGAGTCGATGAATTTCATCGACAACAATAATGTATTGTTGCGATAATTTAGCTACTTCTATAATATTTAGCAAATCTTTTTTGCTATCTAAAACCGGATTAAAAAACTGAAACGGAATATTTAAATTAGCAGCCAAAACACGAGCGAAACTGGATTTACCAACGCCTGGTGGACCGTGCATAATTAAATTCGTGGCATATTTCTTATCCACCATACGCGCTAATAAACCGTTGGTACCTAAAAGATGTTCTTGACCAACTAAGTCTGTTAAATGTTGTGGCGTTTTCAATTGTTCAATAATTTTTTTAAGCATAGTTTAACATAATCTTGTAAAGTTCGCTAGCATTTAATTCATAAGCTTTGGCAACTTGTTTACAAGCATCTTTTAAACGCATGCCATCACGCGTTAAATCTAAAATATTTTTAACAATTATTTCAGAATCTTCTTCTTGTTTTAATTGTGTTTGTTGTTCGTTATTATCAATAACAATAACGAATTCACCTAGTTCGGTAATTTGATCAGCAATGGTTGATATTTTACCAAAATAAAATGATTCATTTAGTTTAGTTAATTCACGACCAATAAATACATTAACATCACCAAAAACAGTGTGTAAATCTGCTAAGGTTTTTTTGATTCGGTGTACTGCTTCATAAACTACAAATGTGGTTTGTACATTGGCGTATTTCTTGAGTACATCTAAACGTTGTTTTTGGGTTTTGCCAAGGAAACCAAGGAACATAAAGGTTGATGATAATAGTCCACTAGCCACTAGTGCATGCATACATGCTGATGGACCATTAATCACTTCTACTCCTATGTTATTAGCGTGGCAGGCATTAATTAAGTTGTAACCGGGATCAGCTACAGTCGGGTAACCAGCATCACTGACTAATACTGTTTTGTAATTCTTAATATACTCTAATGCTTCATCAATTTTGACTTGTTCTTTAAAGTTATCAAAACGGATTAATTTTTTATAATCAATAATATTAAAAGCATGCAATAGTTTTTTTGTAATGCGCGTGTCTTCACATAAGATAACATAAGCTTCATTTAAGGCATTAATGGCTCTTTGATTCATTTCTTTTAAGTTACCAATGGGTGTAGCAATTACACTCAACTGACATTTAAAATCTTTTAAAAACATAATTACCCCTTTCTTTTTAATAATAAGTCGCGGATTTGTTGAAAGGTTAAATCCATCATGACTAAACGTTTATATAATTGTTTGTGATTGGCATAACTGATGTGCAATTGATCGCACAATCACAAGCGTTTATCTTTGCTGTTCAGCTCTAACTCTAAATAATCTGCTCATGATAATTGTTGAGTATCAAACGAGTTAAAGGGTAAACAATATTTTTGTAAACACTCTAACAAAACTTCGTTATCTGCTTCAGCAATGCCAATTTTCTTTGGATGTGCAGATTTCATATCTGTTTTTTTAATGAAACAATGATAGACGGGCGCTTGTAAATAATTAGTTATAATTTTACGAATTCGCTCGCCTTGATAATCGGGATCTAAGAACAAAATAACGCCCCTAGTTTGCTGAACCTCTTTAATCAATGCTAAAGTTTGCTGACTAATTTGTGAACCATTAGTTAAAATGAATTCTGCGTCAACCAACGAACCAAGTTTTTGTTGATCAGTTTTCCCTTCAACAACAATTACTGGTTGTATTTTTGGTCGTTTGAACATACTGTGTCTACGATATCTTCGAATAAAAGTTTTGAATTCAAATCGTGAATCATTGACATTGAACCATCATTTTGTGAGTAGATACGAATACATTCACTTAATGAGTTAGCGACACTAACCACTTTTAGTCATGGGTATGAAGGGTTTTTAATAGTATCGGTAATGTACACTGCATCAACCACTTTATTATTAATAGCTTGATCAATTCGCTCTAATGCGTTTTTGTTGAACAGACCATGTGTAGCCATGATTGTGACAGATGCCGCTCCTTTATCACGCACTAATTGTGCAGCTCCAAGAATTGTCCCTCCGGTATCGATCATATCATCGATTAAGACACAATCCTTGTCTTTAACTTCTCCTAAAATATTATTAATTTGAACTTGGTTCATACCACAACGACGTTTATCAACAATCGCTAAGCCAGTATTTGTTGCCATAGAAATTTCACGACTTCGTTTTACTGAACCATAATCAGGAGCGACAACGACAACATTAGATAAGTTGTTATTGTGATCTCTAGCGTATTGTTTGAATAATGTTCATGCCCCTTGCAAAGTATCGAATGGGATGTCATAAAAACCTTGTTGTTGGTTTGAATGGATGTCATAAGTTAAAACATTATTAGCCCCAGCTGCTTCAATTAATTTAGCTACTAAACGTGCAGAAATTGGTTCACGTGGACTAGCTTTACGGTCTTGACGAGCATAACCAAAGTAAGGAATGATAACGTTAATACTTTTAGCTGAAGCTCGACGCATAGCATCGATAGCTATCAATAATTCCATTAAAGCATCATTAACTGGTTTAGATGTTGATTGAATTAAAACAACTCGACGGTGACGAACTGTTATTTTCGGTTTAACTAACACTTCTCCATCAGCGAAATGTGCGATATCAATGGGTGGTAATTCTGTATTTAAAATCTTAGCAATTTTTTCACCTAGTTCTTGTGAATTAGATAAGGCAAAAATTAAAACATCTTGTTGAATACTTGTTGATTGATTTTTATCAGTTATTTTAGGCATGAGTTTTCTCCTTCATATTAGCATAAACAAAGTGGCAAATATCATTGACATGATATGTTTGAGGATCTAAATCAATAATCCCTTCATCGTTAAAACCTTCGACTCTTAATTCTTTTTGTGAACATAACATTCCACTAGAAGTCACGCCCATTAATTTAGATGCCACAATGTACATACCATTGGGCATCATTTGATTGATTTGTGCAACAACGGTTAGCATCCCTTGTCGAACATTTTTAGCTCCACAAACAATTTGTAGTGTTTGTTCATCAACTGATACTTGACAAACGTTTAAGTGTGTATTGGGAATCGGTTCAAAACTAATGATTTGACCTACTTTAAAATATTGAATATTTTCTGTATTAAATGACAAATTGGTAATTTTTTGTAGTTCATCAATGAATTGTTCAGCGGGCTCTAAAAAACCCTCTACTAATTCACTAAAATATTGACTTGCATGAAAAATGTTAATTCCAACAAGTTCATTATGTGCTTTTAAAAGGACAACATCATCATTAATGTTTTGTTGTTCTGTTACTAATTGGTTATTAAAACTAACGATTAAACTATCGTTTAAAGTTTGATTATTATAAATAATGTACATACGAATTCTTTCTTCCTTTATATATATTATAAATAACACATACTTTGAAAAAATAAGGAATTAAAAAAAAGTAATAAAATGGGCTTTTTTTCGGCGAATTTAGCAAAAATAGTTGAATAACGAAAAAAAACACAAAAAGTGAGCTATTTTTTTGTTTTTCGGGATGCATTGGTTTAATATACAATATAATTATTAATTCTAGAAAGGTTGTGTGTTTATGAGAACCGCAATATTAATTGACTCAGGGGCTAACGTGTTAGACTTAGAACATCCCGATGTTTATTTTATCCCCATCGGACTAACGATTCGTAATCGTAGCACTGGTGAAGAAAATGTTTATGATGACGTATTAGATGTAAGTCAAGACCAAATGCGTAATGCCCTAATTGCCAAACATGACATTAAGACAAATTATCCTTCGACAGGTAAGGTTATAAATAAACTAGAAACCTTATTTTTAGAATACGAACGTGTAATAGTTCTAACTTTGTCATCTGGTTTATCAGGTTTTTTTGCTTCATTTCATACAACCAAAAAACACTTCGAAAACAACAATTTATTAGTAATTGATTCAAAAGCAGTTAGTATTGGAATCCTGTGATTAGTAGAGGATATATTAAAGCTTTTGCAAAATAACACAAATATTAGTAACGAGACAATTCAAAATTACGTTGAAACACAAACACAACGTATTGTTGGTTCAGTGATTGTTGCAGATTTGACACAATTAATCAATGGTGGACGATTATCAAGAATGAAAGGTTTAATTGCTTCGACTCTTAAATTAAAATTAGTAATTAAGTGAAATTACAAATTAGAATATGCGGATAAGTCGTTGAGTTTTGCGAATGCTATTGATAAAGCTTTAAACATTATTGATAATGAAAATGCTTGACGAACTAAAGGTATTAAGCGCATTGCGTTGCTAACTGATTTAGAGAACAACGAACAATTAGGTACATTGCGAAAGTTAGTTACAGATAAATTAGGCCAAAATGTTGAACTAATTAAATCATATTTACCTGGTTGTATTTATGCTCACGTAGGAATCAACAACTTCGCCATTATGATTGAGGCAAATGAATAAAATGATTTATGATGTAGTTATTATTGGGGCTGGACCCATTGGGATGTTTACAGGATCCATGAGTGGATATTTCCAAATGAAAACACTAGTGCTTGAGGCAAGTAGTGTTTTAGGTGGGCAAATTACCTATTTATATGAAAATAAAGAAATTCATGACGTCCCTGGATATCCGAAAATTGTTGGTAAGGATTATGTTGAAGCCTTAAAAAAACAAATTGCAGCATACGAATCAATGGTTGAAGTAAAAACAAATGTAAGTGTTGTTAGTTATGAAGAAACCGCTAATGAAACATTTATTTTGTACGATGACAAACAACAAGCGATTTGTGAAACAAAATTCTTAGTTCTAGCCTTTGGTAAGGGTGATTATGTCCCAATTAAATTAGAAAATATTATTAGTGAAGAAAAGATTCATACAAAAAACATAATATATTCAGCACACAACAATAATATTAATTTTGATAATAAAAAAATTGTTGTTCTTGGTGGTGGGGATAGTGCGTTAGATAATAGTATGTATTTGAAAAAGCGATTCAACAATACAGATGTTTCCATTATTGTCCGGAATGATTTAAAAGGCCATTCATTTAGCGAACAAGAATTATTGAACAATAAGATTAAAATCTTAAAAAAAACAAAAATTAATTATGTTAATGAAAATAAAATTCTTTTGGAACAAGTTCTTGCTGATGACACAACAGAAAAAATAGAATTGGATTTTGATTATATTTTGGTGCAATATGGTTCTTGTATGAACCAGGAAGTTGTTTTTTCTAATTGGGATGCATTAGAATGTGACGAACGTAACCGAATTTTAGTTAACAGTGTAAATGAAACGAGTTTAAAACGAGTTTTTGCTATTGGTGATTGTTGCTACTATGACACGGGAATAAGTAATCAAAATATATACGCCATCATCACCGGCCAAGCCGATGGTTTTAAAGTATTGCAAAGAATAAAGCAATTTTTTAAAAGTGTTCAAAAATAAGGGTTATTTGGTATAATATTTAAAGTTACATCCAACCCGCAATTTTATAATTGTATATTTTTAGATATAATCACAAGGAGATTTTGATGCAAAAATCAACAATGCTTAAAAAAGAAGTAGCTAACGACCGTCGTGTTTGATACGTAATCGATGCTACTGATCAAGTTTTAGGTCGTTTATCAGTTGCGATTGCTGATATTTTACGTGGAAAAAATAAACCGGACTTCACACCTAACGTTGATGGTGGGGACCACGTTATCGTTGTTAATGTTAACAACATGGTATTAACAGGAAACAAAGAAAAAAACGAAAATTGATACAACCACTCACACTATATTGGTGGTTTAAGAACTCGTTCTGGAAAAGAAATGCTAACTAAATACGCTGACGAATTATTACGTCGTAGTGTAAAAGGTATGCTACCAAAAAACCGTTTATCTCGTCAAATCATTAATAAATTACACATTTACAAAACTGCTACGCACCCACACGAAGCACAAACACCAGTAATTTTAGATTTAAAGAAAGCACAAGGTAAATAATTATGACTCAATATAAAGGTTTAGGAAGACGTAAAACGTCAGTAGCTCGTGTTCGTTTAACACCAGGAACAGGAAAATTCCTAGTTAATAAAACAACACCTGAAAAATTCTTTCCAAATAAATTAGTTATTCAAGACATGATGCAACCATTAACTTTATTAAAACTTGAAGACCAATTCGATGTTGAAGTTAATGTTATTGGTGGAGGTTTCACTGGTCAAGCTGGAGCTATTCGTTTAGGATTAGCAAGAGCTTTAATTGAAGCTAAGGCTGATTATAAATCTGACTTAAGACAAGCTGGTTTGGTAACACGTGATGCACGTGTTAAAGAACGTAAAAAATTCGGTTTATACGGGGC
The DNA here is from genome assembly GCF_025780085.1 of Ureaplasma miroungigenitalium. Taxonomy (GTDB): domain Bacteria; phylum Bacillota_I; class Bacilli_A; order Mycoplasmatales; family Mycoplasmoidaceae; genus Ureaplasma; species Ureaplasma miroungigenitalium. The sequence continues at coordinate 51,264 of NZ_JAOXHL010000003.1, forward strand.
ACGTCGAGCACCTCAATTTACAAAACGTTAGTTATCTATCAACGAACAAAAACTGTAATTTTCAATCCAAAAACATGAAAAAAGAGCTTTTTAAGCTCTTTTTTTTTTTTAAAAAAAAAGCCGTCATTACCGGTTATTTATAATGGAAAACAAACTTTAAGTGATATAATTTAAGAAAAAATTTTAGAGGTTACAAAAATGAAAAAACAACTTTCAAAGCATAAAAAAATTGCTATATCAAGCGCAATTATTGGTTCTATTTTTCTAACAGGAACTGTGATTGCTGCTACTCAGTGAAGATGATCTAAAAAAGATACATATACAAATTTATTACCTGCAGAACAAAAAAATCTAAAGAACGCATTAGATAAATTAAATTCACTAAATGTTGACCATCTGGTTACGACGGAAGGACAACAAATTTATAGTGACATTAATAATTTTTTAGCCCAATTGACAAAAGATGATCAAGAAGCTAAACGTTTATATTTTAAGGCAGTGAAATATAACAATGAGCACAAAAACCAATTTTCTATTCTTGAAAAGATTATTGATTTTAAAAATAATGAGCTTAAAAAATTGAGCAAAGCAAAACAAGATACTTTTAACAAAGAAGTTCCTAAACTAATAAAGAAATTGTTTGACCAAAATGTTGATTCAGCAGAAGTTAATAAAGAGATTCAAGCATTCATTGATTCATTAATTAAATCTTCGAATGATCAAGGGAAAAGTGACGAATTGCTTCGTGAACGCCTTGACGCTTTAGTATCACTGAATAATCTAATTAATAAAAATGAAAACATGGCCGACGCTTTACCTAAAAACGACGACTATAAACAATTATCTGAATCTGTTAACAGCTCGTTAAGAGAATTGAAACAACTTACTGGTGATGAACAACTTTCAGATTTGCAAACTATTATTAAAAAACACCAAGACCTCTTTGACGTTAATTTAAAAACAAAAACAACATTAGATCAAAATATATTAAGTGCAGTCGATGCTTTAAAAGTTGAAATTCAAAATGCAAATGAAGAATTAGTTAAACCTGAAAATAACAAAAAAGATAATACAGCTATTAGTCAAGTACTACGAGATTCATACGTTTTTTTAATTAAAACTAATGAAAAGATGGCTACTGAAACCATTGAACAAACCAAAAAATTAGCTCAAGCAATCGCTGACTTCAAAGCTCAACAACCTGTTGCTAACGAACAGTCATTTAAAGATATATTGACAAATCAATTAGACAAACTAATAGCTAACGCAACAAGTGTCGTTACTGCTAATGAAACTGCTGGTGTAACTGATGAAAATCTAAAAACACAATTAACTAAAGCCAATGAAGCTAAAACTAATATTGAATCACAAACCCCAGAACAATTAAAAACTGTAGTAGAAAATTTAGTCAACGCTTTAAATACAGCTAATGCAAAATTAAATAAACATACTAAAGATGTAATTGATCAAAAAAATGCTTTGAATAATGCAATTAAGCAAGCAGAAACTATGAAGAATGAACTACCTAATAGTTCTGATGCTGCAAATTTAAAAACAAAAATTGATCAAGACATCGCTGCTGCTAAAACTGTAGTAGACAAACCAAATGCAACGCTAGAAGAATTAACGACAGCAAAACAAACTTTAGACAATGCCAACACTGCTAATGCAAATACAAAGGCAGGATTAGATCAACAAAAAACAACCGCTGTTAACGCTTTAAAAGATCAAATTAATGCTGCCGATACAGCTCTTGCTGATCAATCTAATGCGAATAAAGAAACAACAGGTATTAGTAAAGCGTTACGCGATGCTTTAGATACACTAGTTAATGTTGATACAACTAGTACAGTTGATGTAAATGCGAAAACTGAAGAGTTAAAAAAAGCAATTGAAACATTCAAAGCTCAAACACCAATTTCAACAAACAATCAAGCCAAAGATATTTTAGAGTCAGAATTAGATAAACTCATTGCGAACGCAACAAGTGTCGTTACTGCTAATGAAACTGCTGGTGTAACTGATGAAGAACTAAAAGCACAATTAACTAAAGCCAATGAAGCTAAAACTAATATTGAATCACAATCATTAGAACAATTAAAAACTGTAGTAGAAAATTTAGTCAACGCTTTAAATACAGCTAATGCAAAATTAAATAAACATACTAAAGATGTAATTTATCAAAAAAATGCTTTGAATAATGCAATTAAGCAAGCAGAAACTATGAAGAATGAACTACCTAATAGTTCTGATGCTGCAAATTTAAAAACAAAAATTGATCAAGACATCGCTGCTGCTAAAACTGTAGTAGACAAACCAAATGCAACGCTAGAAGAATTAACGACAGCAAAACAAACTTTAGACAATGCCAACACTGCTAATGCAAATACAAAGGCAGGATTAGATCAACAAAAAACAACCGCTGTTAACGCTTTAAAAGATCAAATTAATGCTGCCGATACAGCTCTTGCTGATCAATCTAATGCGAATAAAGAAACAACAGGTATTAGTAAAGCGTTACGCGATGCTTTAGATACACTAGTTAATGTTGATACAACTAGTACAGTTGATGTAAATGCGAAAACTGAAGAGTTAAAAAAAGCGATTGAAACATTCAAAGCCCAAACACATCCAAACACATCTGATGAAGCATCTGCTAAATATAAGGATTTATTAGTTGAAAATTTAACAAAATTGTTAGCCAACGCTGATATTGTTGCAACTGCGAATACTGAAAACAAAATTACAGATGTAGAATTAACTAGTAAAATTGCAGCTGCAAAAAATTGTTTATCAACGATTAACAACCAATCAGGTGATCAAATTGTAGAACAAATTGGCGCTTTAACAACAGCATTAAATAATGCAAATCAAAAATTGAATACGGTAACGCAAAAGAAACAAGTATTAAATGAACAAATACAGGCAGCCCAAGAATTATTAAAATCACTACAACCAAATGCAGACTTTGAAAATCTAAAAACTTTGATTGAACAAACAATAACCGAAGCTCAATCAGTTTTAAATGGAACAGAACCAACAGATGAAAAACTGCAAGCGGCTATTGACGTTTTAACACAAGCTAATGCAGCTAATGTTATACAAAAAGAAAAACTTGAAAACACACATAATCAAGGAGCGCAAAACTTCAAACAAGCTTATGACAATGCAGTCGACTTTTTAGTAGACACATCGATTTTAGATACTCCTGAACGTCAAGCTTTATTAGCATTGAAATCTGAGGAACAGTCGCATTATTTAAATCCCAAAGCAGTAAGTAGTTCGGATTTGCAAACAAAGACTCAAACTCTAAACTCTGCTGTGATGGCAGCAAAAATTGCTTCAGGCAAAAAAGCTGCTAATGATTTATTAGGAAAACTTGGCAATGATAACCAACACGCTGATGCTAAAAATGAAATTACTAATGCTTTAAATGAACTAAATAGTTTAGCAGAAAATGCTGACGAAGCAACAGTTAATCAAGCACTTAACAAATTAAAAGAAGTTGTTGCAAAAAATAAATCAGTTGTTGAAAACGTCGACAATACTAATAATGCAGACAACACAACCTTAATTAATAATTTCAATACATTAAAACAAGAAGCAGAACAATTCATTGTAAATGATATTAGTGAAGCAAGGTATGATGACATTAAAAAACTTTTAGAATCGAGTATTGAACAAAACAACGCTATTGTTAATCCGACAGATGGTCATGCTGTTTCTTCACAAGAAATTTTACTAGCTCAAAAGGATTTAGAAAAAGTTTTGGATCAAATTAAGTTGAAAAAACAAATTCGTGATTTACAAGCAAAAAATACAGATGTTGCCCCTCCTACTGAGTATTTAGATCTTAATAAGAGCAAACAAGACATTTTAGTGGACTATGAAAAGTTCTTAAACGAAGCTCGTGAGACTTTTTTACAAAAGACAGCAGAATTATCAGGAAAATACCAATCTGAAGTTGTACCGGGTGACGAGGAATATGCTAATTATCCGAAATCATATAAAGAAATGAATGATCCATCTAATCCAGAAGACACAAACAACAAAAGATACTTGAAATATATTGTTGATGAATTGGCATGGGTTAGTCAACAAAAACAAGCTGATACAACGACAAACCAAGAGCTAGTGAGAAAAATTAATTTCTTATTTAGAAAGCGTTACAACAATTTATTACAAATGAATTTAGAAGAAAAGATTGAACGTACACGTACTAATTTACGAATGTTTGCTGTCAGTTTAGATAAAAATAAATACAATAAACTGATAGAATGATTAATCAGTAAGCTTCGTCAGGTTCCAAATTCAAATACTACTAAACCTTTAATCTTCAGTGCAAATAGTACATTAGTTGAATTAGAAGCAATTAATATCAATTTAAACACCATTCTAAATGCTGTTCCTGGGGAAATTACAAAAGCTGATTTTAAAGAACAAGTTGCAGAGGATTTAAGTGACTTTATTCCATCTATCGCAGCTTTCTATAATGAATATCAAGATAACACTATAGATGCTGCTAGTTATAGCTGAATTACATTATTGCAATCAGAGAAAATTAGTGAATTGAGAACAAAATCAGAACAATATAGAGATGAAATCGATCATATTGATAGTGTTAACTTTATTGCGATTCGCGAAAAAATTAACCAGTTCGCATTATTAAAAAAACCATATATAAAAGCATATTATGATGCTATGGAATACCACATTAATAAACATATTGAGAAAATCAAAGAACAAAAAATTGGTGATATCGATATTAATAATTTATCAACATTTTTTGATAATGTACCAAAGACAGATACTGTAAACCAAAAGATACAGCCTTTAATAACAACAATTAAAGAAGCTGTTAAAACAATGCAACTAGGTTTTGAAGATATCAAAAAAATCCCCACAACCATTGGACCAAATTTATTACATACCCGCACAGATTCGCGTGCAACTTTTGAAAAAGTAATTGAAAGTAAATATGTTAGTTTTGATCAGCCGATAGAAAAAATTAATCAAGTAATTAATTCTGTTAAACAAGTATTAGTAAATCACTATAACGAATTGTTCACTGTTTTTCACGAAACAGATCAAGCGTACAACAAAGGAAAAAATGCCGACTCTTCGCTTGTTAGATTTATTTCTGAAATTCAAAATGGTAGAACTGTCGATGAAGCACACCCTGATATAAACAATATTTTCACTCAATATACCAACAAAATCAATAAGTCTATAAACTCTAACGCTATTCTTTCATCTAAATTAAAAGATATTTCATCGATTGTCCAAAACGATAAAATATTTAAGGATAATTTCGATAATTACGCCAAGGAATACTATACAAAAACAATGGAAGATAAAGCGTTTAAAACCGAAATGAAACAGTTATTTGTAAAAAACAATATTACATACTTATTAGGGGTTTATGATTCTAATGCCGAAAACGGTTGCACATCATGACAATATGGAGGTAGTGCCCTTGACAATAAAAGGTCATCATTTACTCTTGGCCAAGAGAATGAATATGGATCATTTGGTAACGATGACTCAGTTGGTTTAAGATCCATCAACTACTTAAATGATTTATCATTGCTGTTAAACGATGAATCAAAAATTAAAACACAAAACGCAAGCAGTGATACGACAAAATATGCTTATGCTCTTTTCATTTACAAGCAAAACAAAGATTCAGTTTCTGACTACTATACTAAAATAATTAGTGATACGAAACTAAGACTTCCTAAAGATTCGGATGATAAAGGGAACGTTATAAGTTATTATGTTTCAAGTTTGCTGAGCCAATCGGGTGTTGATCTATATGTTAATAATTATGGATTATACGAAATGATTGATTATGCACTTTTAGGTTTAACTATGAAATATGAATCTAAATATCGTGAAATTAATCCAAATACAACACTAGATACTCAATACATTGATGCATCAACTCATAATCTGAAAGATGATTCTAATTTATCACCGATTCAGTTAGCTCATAAGGCTTTAGATATTTTTGGTGTTAATGTTTGGAAACATTGAGCAGGTTTCTCTAATTTTGATAACGAAAAATTATATTTTAATGATGTACAAGTTTGGGATAACTACCATGACATTGCTTTTAGTGTTCAAGTGGGGAAAATATCTACTAATCAAAATATTAATTTCCCAAGCAACGGTGTACAAATTCAAAGATATGATACACACCGAAATGAAACAATTATGCCAAACTCTATGGTAAATTCAAGTATTTGAATGGATAATGCTAAAAACGAAATGCTAAAAGCATACGAAAAATTATATTTAGCATATATGGATCTACTACAAAATAGCAACCAAAACAATCCATATGTTTTAGTCAATAAAAATATTCTTGGACGATCATCACGAAAAGTGAATTTTCATAAAGAAATTGACAAAACTAAACTACAACAATATGAACACGATCCAAAAATCAATTCTCAAAGTGGTTTTGTTTATTTCAAATAATAAAAATAAAAAGGACATTCACCGTCCTTTTTTTATTTTTAAAATAATAGGGTTTGCTGTTCAACTTCGTTAGTTTTTTGGATATCTGAGAAGCTGACACCAATTAAGCGAATATTTTCATCATTTCAGATTTTATTAAAAAGTTTGTTGAAGTAATACAACAGGATTTCTCATTCATTTGTATAATAAGGAATTTGAACTTGATGACTGCGTTGTTCGAATTGGGCATTTTTAATATAAACTGAAATTCTTTTGATCACCGATTGAGAATGAGTAATATCTTCGTATAAAATTTCTAAAAGACGTAGAGCTGTTTTTTTAATAAATCGTTCTTGATCAGTGGGAGCAAAAGAAATACTTTTAGAAATTGAATGCTCAGATGTTAAAACAGTATTCATCTTGACTTTAGTTTGCCCAGCTAAATTACTAACTAAACCAAAATAAGCACTACCTAGGATTAAATGGACCTTAGTTTGGTTTTCGGGGTTTAATAAATCAGCACATGTATGAATGTTATGTGCGTATAAAATCTTGGTTGTTTTTTGACCAATATAAGGTACTTGTGCAACGTCTAAAGGATTGATTGTTTGTTCGATGCAACTTGTATCCATGAGTATAGTAATGCCATTAGGTTTGTTCAGATCGGTCGCTATTTTAGCTAACAAATAATTTATAGAACAACCAATAGATACTTGCAACCCTAATGTTTGGTAAATCCGTTTTTGAATATCTAAAGCAAGAAAAGCTGGATTATTATGATAATCACCAACTATGTCAGTTACGTTCATAAACAATTCATCAATGGAAGCGATATGTACCTTAGAGGTATAAGTATAAGCAATTTGATAAAAGCGTTTTGATAAGTCATCGTACAGATCAAAATCAGGTGGGAGCACTAAGAGATCAGGATAAGCTTTTAAACCTTCACTAAGACGCATTGCAGCGTGAATTTTGTATTTACGAGCTGCATAATTAGCTGTGGAAATAATTTGATGATTACTTTTAATATTACAAACAACTGTAGGGTGGTCAGGATTTTTATGAGCAGTCATTAATGAGGCTTGTGCAAAGAATGCATCTATATCAATGTGTAAAATAACAGATTTAGACATACGTGAAATAAATCATGTATTCCTGATTTTGTTTTTTAGCATCAAAAATATCAACAGGAATATGGGTTTGATATTTAAAACCATATTGTTGTGCCAAGCTTTTAATCTTTTCAATAATTTTTGTATGCCATTGTGGGTCTTTTAATACGCCCTTGCAAGCACGCATAATTTGTGGTGTAGCTTCAAATTGAGGTTTTATTAACCAGATTAAATCTAAACCTTTATGGCATAAATGTTTAATGGCAGCAAAAGCAAAGGACAAGGAAATAAAAGATAAGTCGGCCACAATGGTATCTACTTCGTGACCAATGGGTTGGTTTTTCAAATCTTTAATGTTTGTTTTGTCATAAACAACGACGCGAGGATCGTTTTTAATTAGTGGGTCTAAAATACCCTCAGCAACATCTACGCAATAAACCTTAGCTGCTTGCATACGTAAACACACATCACTGAATCCACCAGTCGAAGCACCAAGATCTAAAACAATCTTGTTTTTAAAATCATAATTAATAGCTTGTTGTATTTTCAAAAGTTTATAAGCACCTTTAGAAACATATGTTTCTTGGGCACGGCAAATGACAAAATCATTAGCTTGAATTTGGTAAGCTGGTTTGTAAATATTTTGATCATTTACAAAAATAAAACCCCGCTTTATTAAATCCACAGCTTGAGATCTTGTCTTAGCTAAGTTATGAGCAACTAAATATAAATCTAAACGCATATAAGTAATATTATATAAAAAATATAACGAACTTATTGGATGATTGATTTTTGAAAGGCTTCTAGTTGATTATAAGCTGTTCGATAAGTTTGGTAATTATTTTGTTTTGAAACCAAATCTTTGATTTGTTCTAGTTTAGATAAAAATTTACCTTGATCATTTTTGGGCAACTTATTGATTTGTGCCTGTACATCAGTAAGCAATTGGTTAAAATCAGTTTTAATCTGGTGCAAATCTAATTTTTGAACCATCGGTACAGCAATTCCGACAGTGACACTAACTCCTAAAATAATAGAAAAACCATACAAAAGAAATTTGTGTGGTTTATAAGTGAAATATTTTTTTAATAGGATTTCAAAGTGGAAGGGATCTAAATAATCGGTGCCACTTTTTTCTAAAAGGTAGTTTTTTAAACGTCTAATTATTTCGTTTTCTATAGCTTTTTTTCTTTGAAAAAAACGTATGGGAAAAAGACAAATAAAGAAGTATTTGCGTTGTAATCTCTTGAATCATTTGTCTTTAAAATTTTCTTTAAAAAATCGTGATATATATTGTGAATTATTCGTCATCATGGACAGTTTTTAAATGTCGATCCTTATCATAATTTGCGGGTAGAGCAAAATTCGTAATCAAGACTTTTTGGTATTCTTGTTCTTTATTGCGAACCATGATAGTATCAACACCAAAAATGTCGTGCAGTAGTTTTTCATCAATACAATTTAAAACATCTGCGTAACGAACTAAATTTCCATCCTTAATAATCATAACCTTATCTGCGTATTTAATACCGGTATTTATATCGTGGATAACTAAAACGATGGTTTTATTTAGTTTATGGTGCAATTTGTGAAGTAACTCAATAATTTCTAGTTGACTTCGAATATCTAGGTGGTTAGTAGGTTCATCTAAAACGATAGTATCAGTATCTTGAGCTAGTGATAAAGCTATTAAAGCTTTTTGTCTTTGCCCACCTGATAAATCATCTAATTCTTTGTGACGGAATTCAAAGATACCAACATTTTTTAGGGCTGTTTCAATAATTTCACGTTCACGTTTAGGGTTAGCATTCACACCTACTGCATTTGATCAAGGGTATCGACCCATCTTAACAAAGTCATAAATAGTTGTGTTTTCTGGGAAAACACTTAATTGGGGTACATAAGCTAATTCTAATGCTAATTTCTTTGAATTATATGCTTTAATTTCTTTGTTTTTAATGTTTCATACAAGTGATTCGATAACTTCTTTACGGTCTTTTTTGAAAACGTTAATTAAACGTTCGCATTGTAGTTTAAATCATTGGAACATAGCAAATTCACGACGAATTAACTTGTTGTTGAAAAGGATTTGTCCTGTACGTGGTACAAGGATTCGACATAATCCTTTAATAAGTGTAGATTTCCCTGACCCGTTAGGACCTAAAATAACAACGAAATCATTTTTCATAATTTGAGCTGACAGATTTCTAATAATCATTTTTGATCCATAACCTAAGGAAACATTTTTTAAATCAAATAATACTTGATCACGATTGACGCGTTCTTTTTTTAATTTTTCTTGAAAAGTACGCACCTCTTCTAAATCAATAGTATTAGTTTCGGGGTCATATTGATCTTTTTCAAGATCTAATTTGGTTGTTTTTTTAGGCATAAACAATCCTTTCAGATAAAAAATTGTGTTAATAATATATTAGTCACATATATTCTATATGATATACCGTTTTTTTTCTTTGATATAGCATTATATTTAGCAAAAAAACTTATATCATTATTTAAGCAAAAAAATCATTTTTTATCTCTTATAACACAAAAATTATTTTTTTGCACCAGTTTAGCAAGTTTTTTGTAAAAATATTGTTAAAAAAGATTTACAAGCGCGTAAAAGTTGTACAATAAAATTGCAAATTACTTTATCTATTAAAAATGAGGTAAAAATATGAACTTATCATTAAGAGAAATCCAAAAACTTATGATTACTGTAGCAGCTGATGTTGCTCGTCGTCGTTTAGAACGTGGATTAAAATTAAATTATTCAGAAGCTGTAGCTTTAATTACGGATCACGTAGTTGAAGGTGCACGTGATGGTGCTCTTGTATCTGACTTGATGCAATCAGCTCGTGAAGTGTTACGAATCGACCAAGTTATGGAAGGTGTTGACTCAATGGTATCAATTATCCAAGTTGAAGCAACATTCCCAGATGGAACAAAACTTGTATCAGTACACGACCCAATTTATAAATAATATAAATTATTAGAAAAGGAGATATAGATTATGTCTGGAGGATCAAACCAATACACACCTGGAAAATTAATTCCTGGTGCTATTAAATTCGCTGAAGGCGACATCGTTGTTAACGAAGGACGCCCAGCATACAAGATCACTGTTAAAAATACAGGGGATCGACCTATTCAAGTAGGATCACACTTCCACTTGTACGAAACAAATACTGCATTAATTTTCTATGATGAAAATGGAAATGAAGACAAAGAACGTAAAGTTGTTTACGGACGCCGTTTAGATATTTCATCTGGTACTGCAATTCGTTTCGAACCAGGGGATAAAAAAGAAGTTTCTGTCATTGACTTCCAAGGTACACGTGAAATGTACGGAGTTAATGGATTAGTTAACGGAAAATTAGATAAATAAGAGATTAGGAGAGTCTATTTATGTTTAAAATTTCAAGAAAAAACTATTCTGATCTATTCGGAATCACAACTGGTGATAGTGTCCGTTTAGGTGATACTAACTTATTCATCAAAGTTGAAAAAGACTACACTACATACGGAGAAGAATCTGTATTTGGTGGTGGTAAAACATTACGTGAAGGTATGGGTATGAACGCTCAATTTACTCGTGATCACTCATACGTAAACGAAAAAACTGGTAAAAAAGTTGAAGTTATGGACTTAGTTATTACTAACGCTTTAATTCTTGACTATACTGGTATTTATAAAGCTGACATCGGTATTCGTGATGGATTAATTGCCGCTATTGGTAAATCAGGTAACCCACACTTAACATCTGATGTTGACATGGTAGTAGGTATCGCAACTGAAGCTTGTTCAGGAGAAGGTAAAATCTTCACTGCCGGTGGATTAGATACTCACGTTCACTTCCTAGAACCTGAAATTGCTGAAGTAGCACTTGATGGTGGTATTACTACAATTATCGCTGGTGGTACTGGTATGAACGATGGTTCAAAAGCTACTACTGTAACACCTGGTAAATGATGACTTAAAACTCAATTACAAGGTGCTGACGGATTACCTATTAACGTTGGTTTCTTAGGTAAAGGACAAGGTTTAACAGACCCAATTTTAGAACAAGTTGCTGCTGGTGCTTGTGGTCTTAAGATCCACGAAGACTGAGGTGCAACAGGAAACGCTATTGACGCTTCATTAACTGTAGCTGACAAAACTGACGTTGCAGTATCAATCCATACAGATACACTTAACGAAAGTGGTTTCGTTGAACATACAATCGCTGCTATGAAAGGTCGTGTAATCCACGCTTACCATACAGAAGGTGCTGGTGGGGGACATGCTCCCGATATTCTAGAATCAGTTAAATACTCATTCTGTTTACCATCATCAACAAACCCAACTCTTCCATATACTGTAAATACAATTGCAGAACACTTAGACATGTTAATGGTATGTCACCACTTAAACCCTAAAGTTCCTGAAGACGTTGCATTTGCTGATTCACGTATTCGTGCACAAACTATTGCTGCAGAAGACTTACTTCACGATATGGGTGCTATTTCAATGACTTCATCAGATACTCTTGCTATGGGACGTATCGGGGAAGTTGCAACTAGAACATTCCAAATTGCTGACAAAATGAAAGCTCAATTCGGTTTATTAAAAGGAGATAGCGAATTCTCTGACAACAACCGTGTTAAACGTTACATTTCTAAATTCACAATTAACCCAGCTATCGCTCATGGTATTGCTGACTACGTTGGATCAATTGAAGTTGGTAAATTAGCTGATATCGTTGCTTGAGAACCTAAATTCTTTGCTGCTAAACCCTTCTTTGTAACAAAAATGGGAAACATCGTTCGTTGTTTAGTAGGGGATCCAAACGCTTCTATTCCAACATGTGAACCAGTTCTAATGCGTAACCAATTCGCTGCAATCGGTACTGCTTTAAACAGATGTTCAGTTTCATTCGTTTCTAAATTATCATTAGACAAGAAACCATCAGTTAAAGAAGAATACGGATTGACTAAAGACTGCTTACCAGTACGTAACTGCCGTAACATTTCAAAAGCTTCAATGAAATTCAATGATGCAACTCCTAACTTAGAAGTTGATGCTCAAACATTCGAAGCAACTGTTGACTTGGCTGACTTAGAAAACTGATTAGAAAAACCAGCTGCTGAACTTGCTAAAACATTACGTCAAACTGAAAATGGTAAGTATGTATTAGACGCTGAACCTCAAACAGTTCTTCCATTAGCTCAAAGATACTTCTTGTACTAATTTAATTTGTTTAATAAACATACATAATTTAAAAATAGTTATATAATAGAATTATGTAACTATTTTTTTAAAGAAATGAGGGTATCCAATGACAACATTTAAGAAAGTTATTAATAATGTTCATACACTAATTAACACGATCGGATATGACATTGAAAACATTTATTTAACAAACGATGATGCACTGAAACGTGTGATTATCGCTAAATCAGAATTAAATAATGAATACGGTATTAAATTAGAGGAAGGGAAAAAGCTAGTTGATGGAGATATTCTTCTAATGGACGAAGAAAATAAAAAAATAATTGTCGTTCGTTTAGAAGAAGCTGATGTTTTAGAAATTTCACCAGCAACCGTTGGCCAAATGGCGTTTTTAGCACATAATATTGGTAATCGCCATACACCAGCGCAATTTACAGAAACTTCAATGATCATTCCGTATGATTACTTAATTGAAGAATTCCTACAAACTAGCAACGCAAAATATGAAAGAAAAAAAATTAAACTTAAAGAAGCCTTCAGACACTCAGACGCTGCACGTTAATGAGCCGTTGTTGCTTTTGGACTTGATGCAAATCACGAATGCAAACTTTCCAATTGGATCGTTTTCACACTCTTTTGGGATTGAAACTTACATCCGTGAAGAAATTGTTCATGATTCCAAAACTTTAGAAAAAGCTTTATTGCTTTATATGAACGAACAACTTTTATTTGGTGATTTACTAGCCATTCGTCAAGTTTATAGCTTATTAAAAGCTAACAAAATCAATGAAATTTGAGATGTTGACCGAATGATTAGTTTCCAAGGGTTAGCGCGAGAAACGCGAGATGGACAACGTCGTATTGGTGTACAAATGGTGAAGATTTATAATGAACTTTATAATGATCCGCTATTACTTGAATATCACAAAAAAATCAAAGCTAAAGAATGCTTTGGTAATCCGGCGATTTCATTTGCTCTACTTGCTCACTATTTAAATATTGATTTAAGAACAGCATTATATACTCACTTGTATTCGACAACGGCTGCATTAACACAAAACTGTGTTCGTGCTATTCCGTTAGGACAAGTACCTGGTCAAATTTTAGTTAACAAACTAAAACACACATATTTTGATGATATTATTCACAAAGCTATGCATTTAGATTTTGAAACTGATTTTTGTAAAAATATTCCAGGTTTAGAAATTGCACAAATGGAACACGAGGATGTCCCAGTTCGTTTGTTCATGTCATAATTAACATTTATTGTAAAGGAAAAAACATATGAAAAAACCATTAGTTATTGGTGTAGGTGGTCCAGTTGGTGCTGGAAAAACTATGCTTATCGAAAGATTAACACGTAAATTAAAAGATAGCGGATATTCAATGGCTGCAATTACCAATGATATCTACACGAAAGAAGACGCTCGTATTCTATTAAACACTTCAGTTCTAGATGCAGATCGTATTATGGGGGTTGAAACAGGTGGTTGTCCACATACAGCCATCCGTGAAGATGCTTCAATGAACTTTGCTGCCATCGAAGAAATGATGGAACGTCACCCAGATCTACAATTAATTTTCCTAGAATCTGGTGGAGATAACTTATCAGCTACTTTCTCACCTGATTTAGTCGATTTCTCAATTTATATTATCGACGTTGCTCAAGGTGAAAAAATCCCTCGTAAGGGTGGTCAAGGGATGATTAAATCAGACTTATTCATTATTAACAAGGTTGACTTAGCACCTTATGTTGGGGCAAACCTAGAAGTAATGCGTTCTGATACATTGAAATCTCGTGGTCAAAAAGACTTCTTCATGACTAACTTAAAAACTGACGAAGGTTTAAATGAAGTAGCTAAATGAGTCGAAAGTCGTCTGAAATTATTTTTAGAAGAACAAGCTGAATAAAAAATGATTTTATCTAAAGAGAAAATCAAAGAATATGCAGCGTACATGTATATTCACATTAGTACGGATGACAGATACCCAGGAAATTACGCTCATACCGTACACTTTACTAATTTCTTTCGAACATCTAAACCTTTATATGTAGATGAAGATGATCTAACTAACCCATGCTTTCAACTAATTGCCATGGGTGGTGGATATATTGCTGGTGAAGTATATCGTTGTGACTTTGAAGTAGCTAAGGATGCTAAGTGTATTATTACTACGCAATCATCAACTAAGGCTTATAAAACGATTAACGGTAAATCTTCACAACAATATACAAATATTACATTAGAAGAAAATGCTATTCTAGAATACTTATCTGATAACGTAATTGTTTATGAAAACGGGAAATTTGAACAATTTAATGAATTCCGTATGCACAATAGTGCCACTTTAATTTATACTGAATGTTTTGGTCCAGGTTGATCAAAATATGATATGCCACTTTTATATGAAAAAATGTATTTAAATACCAAGATATATTATGATGATAAATTAATCTTGTATGATAACTTGAAATTTGAACCTCGTCAAAACGACGAAGCTGCATTTGGAATCATGAGTGGATATTCGTACTGTGGAACAATGCTGGTAATTAACTTAAATATAACCGAAGAGGATGTGTTAGCGGTACGACACGCTATTAAAGAAACATATCCAGACATGGATTGTCAATTTGGTGTTTCAGGTCTTGATGTACCTGGTCTTGGAGTACGTACGTTAGCACATACATATTATGATGTAGAAAAAATTAATGCTATCGCACACGCTTATTTCCGTAAAAAATTATGAAATAAAAGCCCACTTAATTTGAGAAAAATTTAGGATAAACAAGAAAAACAAGCGCAAGCTTGTTTTTTTATATCAGTAAATGTATAAAATGCTTCGTTTAATTAAATGGTGATATGATGATTAACACGAAACATTTATTTTTAGGATTGTTAAAATGATTAGTTGAACAAAAAATTTGGGGCCAGATCAATCATTTAAAAATTCATAAATTTGTCTTTTTTTACATGCTTTTTGCTTGGCTAATTGGCAGTGAGTATGATTTTAGTTATTTATCAGGATATACTAACGGTCCTGTGTTTACCCAAATATATGGTGATTATGTTTATCGGTATAACCTTTTGAATGGATGTTTAAAACAAAACATAAATGTATGCATCGTTAGTGATAGGTGTGCACAAAAAGCCTTATTTTTGGTTATGACACATACAAATGAAGAACTAAAACTGCTTACTCATAGTTTTTTATTTTGAAATCAACAGTTGTGATCAAGTAACTTAAAAGAAGATAATCATTCTTTTTGCATCGATTTATTAGGTGATAAAGATAAGAAAATGGTTAGTTTTTTATATGAATGTTGCTTAGATTATGAAATGGTGAAAATCATTTTAATACGTGAGAAATACTTCGTGATGTTGAAAGTAGGAGCTTTTGAATTAAGCGAACCACAAATAAAACTATTAGAAACGCTTAGCATGAATCATCTTTTAGTGAATCCTATTTATATTCACCAAAGTGCTACGGGGGTGTTGATAATTGATTAGTGAAAGAGATGTGATTACATTGTATGTGCCGTTTCCTCACATAGAATCACAGTTAGCTAAAAAGAGTCATATGTACATTTGTCTGTATAAAAAAGTCGACGAAAAACAAATGTTAAAAGTGCAAACCGCTAAACCGCTTTTGATGAATATGCTTAACCATTCTTTTTTGGTTGCCCCCGATTTAAAACATAATCCATTTAAAAAAGTTTCTTTAATCGATTTAGATAAAGTCTTTGTTTTACGTCAAATCAAAATACCAAAAAATTTATGTACATCAGCGCGTCATGATATTAGTTGAGCACTTTATACCCAATTAACAACTAACCTCCAAAGACACCCATTTGAACTATACAATTTAAATCCTTTAATTATGATAATCTGCAATCGTGCATTAATGGTTATTAATGATTAGAAATCTTGTTTATGGTTATAATTATATATAATCAAGATACTCAAAAAGGATATTGTATGGTAAAGAAAATTAAAGAATATTTTGAATCACACAAATTAACATTATCAACATGTGAATCAGCCACTTGTGGCGCACTAGCTTCTATGTTAGCTGAAGAAGCTGGTATTTCTAGTTTTTATAAGGGTGGAATTGTTAGTTATGCCAAAGAAACAAAAATAAATGTTGTGGGTGTAGATCCGAAAACCATTGCTGAGACAGGGACCATTAGTGCTGAAACAGCTAAAGAGTTAGCGCTCAAAACTAACCAATTATTAAATACTCACGTTTGCTTATCAGTGACTGGTAATGCTGGACCAAGAGGGGATGAGAATAAAGAAGTGGGATTATTTTATATCGGAGTAGCCGTTAATGATTTTTGCTTTGCTAAAGAAATGCAAATTAGTGATAAAGGGCGTTTAAAAAATCGTATCGAAATGGCTTTTGATGCTTTGGCTTACTTATCTAAGATTTTAGAAAAATAAAAGTAAAATTCATCTTTTACACGATTAATGGAATAAGGAGATGAAGATTATGAAAACAAAAAAAGAAACCAACGAACAAAGTGATCTTTTATGTTCATTAGAAAATAAGTTTGCAAGAACATCATATTGCCTTGCTGATGAATTAAACAATCAACAAATAGCCTGTATTTCAACCGGCTCCTTGCAAATTGATAACATTACAGGAGTTAATGGTATTCCAGTAGGACGCATTACTGAAATATTTGGCAACGAATCAAGCGGAAAAACAACCATTGCATTACAAACGGCAGCTGAATGTCAAAAAAATGGTGGCAAGGTTGTTTTTATTGACATGGAAGGATCGTTTGATATTAATTATGCAAAGAAGTTAGGGATTAATACTTCCACGTTAATAATTGCTCAACCAACGACAGGAGAAATTGCTTTCGAAATGATTGAGACATTATTAAAGACTAACAATATTAACTTAATTATTGTGGACTCTGTCGCAGCGATGATACCTGAAAATGAATTTCTAAATGATATGAATGAGACGGCTATGGGGGCACACGCACGCCTGATGTCTAAGGGTTTGCGTAAAATCCAACCATTAATAAGCCGATCCCAAACAGCTATTATTTTTTTAAACCAATTACGAGAAAAAATTAATGTCTTCTTTGGCAATCCAGAAACAACAACGGGGGGTAAAGCATTGCGTTTTTATGCTTCCTTACGAATTGAAACACGCAAAGCTGATTTAATCAAGGAAGGCATTAATAAAATTGGTATTAAGACGAAAGTTACTGTTATTAAAAACAAATTAGCACCGCCAATGCAATCGTGTTATATCGATATATTTTTTGGTCAAGGATTTAATTACGCGAATGAAATCATTGACTTTGCTATTGAATACGGAGTACTAAAAAAGAACGGTTCGTGGTTTTATTACAACGAGACAAAAATTGCTCAAGGCCGAGAACAATTAAAAAAATATTTAGAAGAAAATCCAGACCTTTTTACAGCCATTCAAACTCAGGTTATCGATTTAGTACAACCTAGAACTACCGCTGATGTTATATCTGAAAATAGATCGACAGATCAACCGAATAGCCTATAAAAAAAGTAAATAATAAGGAATTCTAAAAAAATTTTACGGATAAGTCCATATAATTAATAAAGGTGATATATATGACTTATACAATTTTATTTTATATATTACTGGGTTTATTAATATTTATCGCACTAATAACAACAGTTGTGATGTTAGTGTTTGCTAGAAAAAAACAACTGAAATTGAAATGAATGAAAAATAACGAAATTGATTTATATGAACAAGTTAAAGAATTCAATCAATTAAAAGAAGACCATCTCCTTTTAAAGATAGAAAAGGAAAAATTAGAAAAAATCAATAGTGATCATTTAACAACCATTGCTAATTTAGAAAAAGCGAAGGAAACATGATTATTAAAGTCTACTAATTTTAGCGAACAAGAAGCTAAAAATGAACTCATGAAATATATGCAAATAAAGCATAAAAAAGATTTAGCAAAAGATTATCTAAAACAAAAAAAAGAATTTGATGAATACTTCCAGTTTTACGCGAGCAATATTCTTGTAGATACTATGCAAAATTTAGCTGAGCCATTAATTGTTGAACGTTCATTGTTTAATATTACAATGTCTGACGACAGTTTAAAAGGTAAAATTATCGGAAGAGACGGCCGCAACAAAGCTGTTTTTGAAAATGTGGCAGGTGTTGATTTGATTGTTGATCGTCAACAACCAATTATTGGTGTATCTTCGCCAAATCCTATTCGACGTGAAATCGCTTCATTGGCCATGCAAAGACTTATTGATAGTAAAAATATAGATAGCAATCGAATTGAATTAATTTACGAAGAAGAAAAAAATAAGTTTGATCAAAACTTAATAACCATTGGAAAAGATGTTATTGAAAACAAGTTAGGGTTTTATGATATTGACCCCGAGCTATATCCTTACATTGGTCGGATGAAATTCAGAACTTCTTATGGACAAAATATTCTAACGCATTCACTTGAATGTGCCCAGTTAGCAGAAATGATTGCTACCGAATTAAATCTTGATCCTATGAAAGCTAAAAAAATAGCATTCTTTCATGATTTAGGTAAAACAATCGATTTTGAAAGTGACTTAGATCACGTAGAAGCTGGTATTTTATTAGCTCGGAAGTTTAATTTTGACGAAGATTTAATAAATGGTATTGAATCACATCACAATAAGGTAGCTCCATCTTCGATTTATAGTGCCTTAGTTAAAGTAGTAGATACTTTATCAGCAGCGCGTCCTGGTGCGCGTGTTAATTCCTATGATGAATATTTCAAACGGGTTAATGAATTAGAACAGTTATGCTATGAATTTGAAGGTGTTAAACAAGCTTATGTCATTCGTTCTGGTCGTCAGTTAAGAGTTATGGTTGACGCCAACATTATTAACGATGACCAATTAAATTATTTAGGATACCAAATTAAGCAAAAAATTGAAAACAACGAGTTGCTAGGAAACTATAAGATTCAAATAGTTATGATTAAAGAAAAACGGATTTCATTAGAAACTAATGTTTTAGGATAAAAAAACCAAGCCAATTAAGGCTTGGTTTTTTAATGAAAAACTATTTTTCAGTGTCTCCTGTTTCTTTAGGAACCTCTGCTTGGTCATTTGGAACAGTTTGCTTATCTTCTTGTTGTTCAGCGTTGCGATTGCTTTGAGCACGAGAAATACCATAAACAGCAAATCCAATTCCTAAAGATGCTATAACCCCTACAATGAGAATGATTTTAGCCTTATTACTTAGTTTGCTCATTTTGCAATTTCTTTAGTTCTTTTAAAACTTCATTAACTAATTCGTCAACTGTTAAATGTGCATCTAAAACTAAATAGTTAATTCCAAAATCCTTGCAGACATTAACCATGTAATCTGTATATTTATTTAATAAATTTTTGAAATAATCTTCGTTTTTAGCAAAGTTATCGATTTCTACTGCACGATTTCTAAGATAAATTCGTTCCTTGAATAATTCTCAGTCACCATCAAGAATAATGTATAGTTGTGGTACTCCTTGTTCATAGACTAATTCCTTGCATACACCATCTCATAAACTAGCGTAGTATTGGAAAACTGATGGTTTATTGATGTTTGAGTGTGCGAACAATCAATCCTCAAAAATACTTCTATCAAAAATTGTTAAATTTTCATGATTGCAATTGTTTTTGTAATTATCAAAACGGTTTAATACGAAGTAAAGTTGGAATAGTGAACCGAAAAGGACGTTATTTTCACGTTCATACATTTTTTGCAATAATAGTTGTGTTAATTGGTCTTGCTCGTTCAATTCATAAATAACACGAGAGTTATCAATCGCTTTATGTAATGCTTCGGCTAGAGTTGATTTACCAAAAGCGATCATTCCTCCGATAGCAATTGCATTAGCTAATCGGTTTTTCTTAAAAGTTGGTGTTAGTTGTTTATTCATGTTTGTTCCCCCTGTAGTGTTTTAAATTATATACAATATTTTACGTTTAAGCATGACAAAACAAAAAATGATTTTTAGGTCTTACTCATTTGTAACTTATAATTATATTATTGAACTGAAAGGATTGCATATGTCTAATCTATCTCTTTATCGGCGTTATCGTCCCCATTGCTTTCAAGAAGTTATTGGCCAAGAACACATAAAAACTGTTCTTACCAATTCTATTGGCTTAAATAAAATCAACCATTCCTACATTTTTAGTGGTCCACGAGGAATTGGTAAAACAAGTATTGCACGTATTTTTGCAATGGCCATTAATTGTCTTGAGCCCATTAATAATGACTGTTGTCAAAAATGTGCCAACTGTCTGGATTTATTAAATGATACAGCAGTTGATTTTATTGAATTAGATGCTGCTAGCAACAACGGCGTCGAACAAGTTCGTTCAATTATTGAGAATGTATATTATCTACCTAGTAAATTTAAAAAGAAGGTTTATGTAATCGATGAAGCACATATGCTTTCTAACCAAGCATGGAATGCTTTTTTAAAAACACTAGAAGAACCGCCTGCTCATATTGTGTTTATTTTTGCAACAACTGAATTTCAAAAAATACCATTAACAATTATTAGTCGAAGTCAACGTTTCGACTTTCAAGCTCTAAACAATCAACAACTAAAAACACTGCTAGTGGATGTTTTAAGTAAAGAAAAGATTATTATGAGTGATGATGCCCAAGATGTATTAATTAACTTAGCACAATCATCTGCACGTGATATGTTAAGTTTATTAGATCAATTAAACACATCTAAAGAAAAAATAGACTTAGAAACCATTCAAGCGATTTTCAACTTAGTTGTTTATGATGATCAAATTAATTTTATTCTTTTAGCCCTGCAGGGCGATTATGTGGGTTTAAAGGATTTACTAAAAAAAATCATAATTAACGGCCATAATGTTCAAGTATTTATTTATGATATTTTACAAATGTTATTTGCTTACAAATATCTTGTATTAACCAACGATGATAAAGGCAGTTCATTAATCCAAAACAATGACGTGCAAACATTAAAAAAACACGACCAATTCAAAATCGATGAATTAGTTAATTTATTGATTCCCCTGCACACCAATCTTAAAAATAGTATTGATCAGGAATTTGAGTGCTTAAAGGCATTATATCCATTTGTCTTTGTTCACAAAGAAAAACCACAAACTAAACACAACTTAGAAAATAATCAAGCAACCGAAACCAAGGTGCCATTTGTTTCATTTAAGCCAAAACCACTCGAGTCACCGGTTGTAAAAACATCAGATAGAGCAATTAACGAAACACCAAATCTTGATTCCACACTAATGCTTGAACAACAACATGTAGATAAAAATTTGAACTATAAAAATGCATATTTTGCAGATGTTTTTCAAACTTATGATAAATCTCTACTTGAGATCAAAGACTCTTTACAAGTAGATCAAATTGATTGGTTCAAGAGCAGAAAAAACGTAACTAGACCTGCCAAAGAAAACGATGTACTTGATAGATTGTCAGCAACTGAACCAAAGAAAGCCATTTCTAAAACAAAAGATGTCGTAAGTAGTTCACTTAAAGACATTCAAGAAGAAAACTTGGCCATGGCCAATAAAATAGTTTATAACGTTTATACTGACCGACAAAAATCTATAGACGTTAATAATAGTTTAAAGGAATTAAAAAACAAATGAAACGAAACTGACTTGAGCAGCAGTTATTCCTTATCTGAACTAAAATGACTAAATTTAGTCAAGGAAATAAAACTAATTGCAGGTGTTTCTGAACACGGAATTATTTGTGTTTGCAATAAAACAGCTTTACCAAAAATCTACAAAGTTTTCAAAAATATAGATTTCATCAATTTTGTTTATAAAAACATTGTACCTAAAAAACAATATGTTTTTATTTCTACAAGTGATTTCCAGGGCATAATTGATGAATATAAAAAACAAAGTAATACCGAAAAATCTCATATAATTAAAGATATTGAGAATGGTTTATGAACGCAACTTTATGATGAATACGAAAGACAAGGTCATGAAGTTTGTGATTTAATAGCTAATTTAGAAGAAATTAAAGACTAATCAAAGGAGACAATATGAACTTTCAAAAAATGATGCAAGAAGCACAAAAATTACAAAATTCACTAAAGAAGAAACAAGCCGAATTAGAAGCAAAGGATTTTGACTTTGACTACAAAGGTTTAGTGACTGTTAAAATCAAAGGTAATTTAGAAATTTTAAACATTACCTTTAATCCGGATATTATTGATGCGGATGATGCTGAAACATTACAAGACGTAACTGTAAAAGCTATTAATGAAGCAATTAAAACAGTACAAGCAGCTAAAGAACAAATTACTAACTCAATCATGCCAGGTGCTGCGGGTCAATTATTTTAATAAATGCAAAAACCAGCGGAATTTGAACTATTAGTTGACGCTTTACGTTCTTTACCAGGGGTTGGGACGAAAAATGCTAAAAAATGAGCATTTTTTTTATTAAAACAAGATACTAAATATATTGATGATTTTGTTAAACGTATAAAAAAGGCGCATACTGATATTAAACATTGTGTTAATTGTGGTGTTATGTCTAATGATGTTGAGTGCTATATTTGTGCCAATCAATATCGTGATCATACCAAATTAATGATTGTTACGACTAATGAAGATGTTGAGCGTATTGAATCAGCAAATATTTATAACGGATTATATTTCATAACGGGCGGGGAAATTTCTTTCCGCAAAAACGTAGTGATTGAACATACGAATTTAAAACAATTAGCTGATTATGTATCGACTAAAAAATTTACAGAAATTATAGTTGCGACAAGTTTTAGTCATGATGGAGAAGTTACAGCAGCGTACATAGTTGACTTGTTTAAAAATAACCCAGATATAAATGTTTATCGCATTGGTTTTGGTTTACCATTAAACTCAAGCGTTGATTATGCTGATGATGAAACATTAAAACAAGCAATTTATAACAAACGAATTTTAAAATAGGAGATTTATTATGTTAAATTCAATGATTAGTTCACTCGTTGCAAAACGAATGGCTAAAAAACTAAAAAAAGAAACAATTCAACCTGAAGATCTAAAAGAAGTCCTTAGTGAAATTCGGATTGCTTTACTAGACGCCGATGTTAACTTGGCTGTTGTTAAAAAGTTTATTAATGATATCAAAGAAGCTGCTGTGGGAGTTTATATTGAAAAAAACCAATCGCCAGCAGATATCGTTTTAAAAATTATTAAGGACGAATTAGTAAAAATATTAGGTGTTGAACATAAGCCGGTTAACACTGCTAAATCACAACTAAAAATTATGATGGTAGGTTTACAAGGTTCAGGTAAAACGACAACATGTGGGAAATTAGCAAATTACTTCCGTAACAAATTTAAAAAACGTCCAATGTTAGTGGCCGCTGATATTTATCGGCCAGCTGCGATTGATCAACTAGAAACACTAGCGTCACAAACACGTGTTAACTTCTTTGCAGATCGTGATAATCAAAAGGTAGATAATATTGTTAAACAAGCAATGCATGTAGCTGAAAAAAATGATGATAATTTAATTATTGTCGATACAGCTGGACGTCTACAAACGAACGATGAACTAATGCAAGAATTAGTTGATGTGAAACGTGCATTTATGCCAGACGAAGTCTTACTAGTTGTGGATGCCATGGCAGGTCAAGATATTATTAACGTGGCACGAGAATTTCACAACCGTCTAAACTTAACAGGAATCGTCGTTACTAAATTAGATTCAGATGCTCGGGCAGGGGCTGTTTTATCACTGACTTCATTATTAAATGTACCGATTAAATTTACAGGTACAGGTGAAAAACTAGGATCAATCGATGATTTCCACCCAACACGTATGGCTGATAGAATTCTTGGTCTAGGGGATATTATGACTCTAGCCGAAAAAGCTATGGATGTCGTGGACGAGAAAAAAGCTCGTGCATCATATAGCCGAATGGTTGCAGGAAAAATGGATTTTGAAGATCTTAAAATGCAATTTGAACAAATGAGCAAAATTGGATCACTGGGAGCGATTAAAAAAATGATTCCCGGAATGAGCAAAATTTCTGATGATGATACAGAAACTGCTAGTCAAAAAATTAAGGTTTGATCATATCTGTTAGATAGTATGACTTTAAAAGAACGACGTAATCCTAAATTATTTAAAAAAGAACCAACTCGAAGAATTCGTGTATTAAAAGGTTCAGGACGAACGCCCGATGAATTTAATAAACTTTACAAGCAATGAGAAAATGCTCGTGAAAAAATGGCTGAAATAGGCAAAATGTTAAAGAGTGGTAAAAACCCATTTGGTAAGGACGGAATAGGCGATCTATTCTAGAAACTAGGTGATTAAATATGGGTCGATTAATTGCGGTTATCGAACGCGAAAATTGTATTGGCTGTCAAGCATGTGCTACTGTTTGTCCGGTTGATGCAATCGAATTAGATCAAGATAATATTGCTTGAGCTAATGAAAAATGTATTAGTTGTGGCGCGTGCGCTAATGTGTGCCCAGCAATGTGTATTGAAATGGATGACATGCAGGTGTGATATAATAAACGTAAAAAATACTTTAACGAGTAATTTTAAGGAGGTAAGCTATGAAGAAAAAGACACGTCTAGTATCTGCTATAACACTAGGTCTAGGTGCTCTTAGCTTAATTTGTATTCCCGCAGTAGCGTGTACAAATAGTAAACAAAAAAACACGGTTAATTTATCTGAACGCTTCTCATATGATGACTATATTATCCAGGCTCCCAATCGTTATGATGATTCTCAGTTTAATTTTAAACAAGAGGACAAAGAAGCTAGACCATATTTAGGTCGTAATTTAGAGAAATCGCTTTTTTATAAAGAACAAAATAAGGACTTTTACCAATACAATTTAATTTATGATGGTTCATTCGGTCCGCAATTTAAACGTACCATTAACTTAAACGATCATCTCTTTCAATCATGATATGAACGTTTAACTATTAATAGTTTGAAAAAAGATATTCAAGCATATATCTACCGCTTGTTTAACCGTTACAATACTTTAAAAGATGATTTTATTTTTGGTGCATCAGAAATTAAAATTTCGGCTAAACGAGATGAACAAGCATTAAATCCGAACCAAACAGTCATTACGTATGATGATAAAGTGGATATTAATGAATTAAATAAAAATGTAAAATTTGATATTAGCTTTGATATTTACTTAACAAACCGGACTAATGGAGATTTAATCGTTAAAGATTTATTTGAGAATGATGTCCAAGCTATTCCCAAGAATTCATGTTTAATTGTTCATTATAATACAAAGGATGCACGCATGTTTTTAGATTTCTATCGTGATCAAAAATATGAACAACTATCAAGTTTTGAAAATGAGGAATTAAAAAACAATTTCCGACTGGGCTATAATTTTGAAAACATGCATATTACTTCTGAATTACAACAAGTACGTGAAGGGGCCAAAAAAGACGAAGCTGACTTATTAAAAACTTCTGTTGGTCCATATGATTTTGTCTGAAAACATACAAATAATTACCCCTTATGAACGTCATATGTTTTAAATAAATCATTAAAAAACGTAACATATAAAAATAACATTTTTAATATGTACGACCAACTAAGTGATTATTTGAAACCCTTAAGTCAAAATGAAGTTGTGAAGGATATTGCTGATAATTTCTTACAACATCAAGCAATGGTTAAGACAACAGCGAATAATGTTTTCGACATTTTAAATGCTGTTTATAATGACAAACGGTTAGTGGATTTATTCCGTGATAATAGCGAAGCTTTTTACCAATTAGTTTTAAATACTACCAACAGTCCTACAATTGCGAATATCGTACGTGCTTTTAGTGCTAATCGTTCATTAGGAGCGGTTTTAGAAACGATTAAACCGGTTTTAAAAACATTGTTAGATCTTTTAATTAAAGATAACAATAGTATTAAAAAAATTATTTTTGAAAAATTCATGAGTATTAATTTTGCTAACAACTTAATCAATGAGGTTGGGCAATTCCAAACGCTGGTTAATTCGTTAGATTTAAAAGAGATTGTACCTTTTAAAAACTTGATTAATGCTGTTTTTCAAGAAGTTATTTTATCTGAAAAAAAGGCCAAAGCAAAAGATGATGGTAGCTACGGTATTATTAATTTCTTCGATGATATCGTCAGCTTGATTTTATCTGTTCCTGAAGACCAGATTCCCGAAGTGAATATTGGTACAGATAACAACTTAGCTAAACTGTTGAATCAAGTTCGTGAATTATTAAACGTTTTTGTGCCGGTGGATAATAATTTAGATGCACCACGCTACTTAATTTCAGAATTTAAAATTCTAGATTTAATTAGCTTAAACAAAGACCAACAAGTGGATTATAAAGAAGGAATCAAGAAGATTTTTGAACTGCTTAAAGTTTTTGATATTTTCATTCCTGAAAACATTATGAAAATATTAAACGACTTCTTAATCAATAATCCACAATGAACAAAAGCTAATATCCAACAACTTTTACGCTCGATTTTGTATTTACAAACAAATCCGAATAATGACCAAACAACGATTACTTTAAAAGATTTTGTAAATAATTGCATCAAGATTGAATATGATCCACAGCAAACAGTAATTGATTATGATAGCGAAAGTCAAACATTAAAAAACTTAAAAATAAATTATAAATATATAATTCAGCAAGATGTTTATTTTAATTTGGAAAACATTTATCAATTACTGCCTAAGACACATCCTGATTATCAAAAATTATTAGATATAGTTCAAAAGGAATTACCACGGCAAATTCAATTAATAACAGGTGATTATGTAAACCACCTAATCAGCGTTAAAACACCTCAAAAACTAATTCCTTTAATTTATAAAGAATTAGAAACTAATAAATATAGTCTAGGATATTATTTCTATCCAGAACATACCATTGATGTTTGTATGACTCAAACAATGAACAAATTTTTAGATAATAATCAATATAGTGATCAAGCTATTTTATCAAAACAATATCTAGCACCACTACTAAGCTTGTTATTTTATCGTCAATGAACCTTTAATCAACCTTTTAC
Source organism: Ureaplasma miroungigenitalium (assembly GCF_025780085.1). Lineage (GTDB taxonomy): Bacteria > Bacillota_I > Bacilli_A > Mycoplasmatales > Mycoplasmoidaceae > Ureaplasma > Ureaplasma miroungigenitalium. Next base: position 79,117 of record NZ_JAOXHL010000003.1, read on the forward strand.
CGTTTATTCAATTAATTCATCTACTAATTTGAAAAAGATTAATGATGAACATCAAAAGGAATGAATTGACTTTAATGAAAAAGCGTATGATGACGAATTTAGTTTCAATGCAAAACTCCCTAAAACAACAAACCAAGATCATTTTAAAGCGCAATTACTAGCGGATATTAATACGCAAGTCCTTGACAAAATTACTTTAAATGATGATTTAGATCGCACCCTAAATTTATATAAAACAAATGACACACTATCACTTGATCCTAATGCTTTAATTACAGCGGGATTAATTAAATTTGGAAGCAAGGTTAATCTAACCGATGATGTTTGTGTTTCTGTACTACCATTAATAGTTGGTTTACCAGATGAACAAGAACACGAAATTAATAGTTCATTAACTTATCAAAATATTTTATTTAAAAAAGTGTTAATTACATTGCATTTTAAAAAACCATTACTAGATAAATCGAACCCTGATAATCCGGTATTAGTTTGAAGTAAAAAGATTATTATATAAAACAAAAATCCCCACCATGAAGGTAAGGATTTTTTTATCTCTTAATATAGCTAGTTTTAATTAGTGTCCGTGTTTGTGTGAGTGTGTTGTTGAATGAGTGTGTTCGTGAGCGTGTTTGGCTTTAGAATCGCAGCAGTCATCTTTACCACAGCAGTTATCTTCTTTTTTAGAATCGCAGCAGTCATCTTCGCCACAGCATTCAGGAGTTTCCATACACATATTTTCATCAGAACCACAGCAATCATCTTTACCACAGCAGTTATCTTCAGTTGTGTGAGCGTGTTCGTGACTGTGAGCGAAGTCATGCGTATGTTCGTGTTCATGTTCTTCGCCTTCACAGTGGTGGTCAGCTTCGTGACTATGGTGATCGTGTGCAAAGTGATGATCGTGTTCGTGATCATGTTCATGACCTGCATGGTGGTCATCTTCTCCACAGCAGTCATCTTCTCCACAGCAATCATCTTCATCATCAGCATAATCATCATCTTCGCTAAAGTGAATATCTAGGAAAAATTCTGATAAATCAAGAACTGTTTCTTGAGAATTAATGAATGAGTCAAGACGTTCTTGTAATTCTTTTTCTTTAAGAGAGAAAACAACAATTGTATTTTGGAAATCTGAATATGATACGTATAATTCAGAACCTAGATCTGAAGCGTCGTATTTAGTTTGGTCTTCTTCGCTGGCAATTTCAAGAAAAGTTTCAACATCTTCTGGTAACACAACGAAAGAACTAGCATTTGATAGAGAAACATAAGTTGAATTTAGTTTGATTAATTTAGTCATTAAAAATATATCCTTTTTAATTAAATTTATATATTATTATTATAAACTATCTACGAACAAATATACCCACTTAATCTACCCTAAAAGGACAATTATGGCATTATTTGTTCCGAAATATTTCGTTTTTGTTTAATTTAATCACTTTTATGTGCGGTTTCGTTGCATATTTTGATTATTTTTTTATAAAATGTGCCTAACTTTTAAAAAGACTATAACGAAAGGGCGATTATGAAATTCAAAAAAAAGAAAATAATATTAACAACTTTATTAGCCGGAACGCTACTTGGAGCAAGTGCTGGATTATTAACAGCTTGCGGTTTTAATCTACCGAAAAAGGAACCTTCTAAACCTGAAGAAACACCTGATAAAAAGGAAGTTATTAAACCGGAATTTCCTTTAACTATGCAGGTTGAGTCAACTCTACAATATGACTATCAACAATTTAAAAATTGGAAAATACCAGTTAAGGTTGCATATCAGGATTATTTTGATTTATCACAAAGTTCCATTACTGCAATTCTTAAAATTGACCAAAAACAAATGGAGTGTCCCATGAACGATGATTTTATTAATGTTCCTTTTAGTTTTTTGAAAAAAAATACAAAATACGAAAATGTCAAAATTAGTTTTGTGGACAGTTCACACTCGCCTGTTGCAAAGGATATGAATGTTAACATTCAAACACCACAAATTAATTTATTCTTAAAATTTAATGCAACGAAAATTATTTTTGATGAACCGAGCAAACAATGAAAACTAGCAGCAGAAATCAATTATCCTTTATTTAATAATTGATCAACGAAGTTCAAAGTTGAATTAGTTGATAAAACGGATCCGACGAAAAAAATAATTTCATCGGAGATTTTTTGTGTAAAAAAACAATTATTATTTAACTTTGACGAAACCCTTTTGCAAAAAGATCACCAGTATATTTTAAATAATTTGTCTATTATTGATCACGATCGTAACGAAGATACGGATTTCCTTTTTGAACAATCTTATTTATTGACAACAATCAATAATTCGCCAGACAAAACGATTGTGCAGGTGGAAGACGCTTTTTTAAATTATGACGAAGTTAAAAAACAAAGCACATTACAAGTACAGTTTGCCAACATGGCAGACAAATATTGTTATGTTGCATTAGAAACTTTTGATTCTGAATCACAAAACAAAGGACGACAGCTAACAGAAGTTTTTAAAATTGATGAGAAAGGAAAAGCCATTGTTCCTTTTGACTATAATCCTAAACTGGTGTATCAAATTAAGAATGTTGTTTTTTTAAATAATCCAGAAGAGATTAACGCCCCCGAAATAATTCAAAAAATCAATAAAGGTTATACAGTTGAAGATGGTACAAATTTTAATAAAAATACGCCATTGAAATTGGTGCAAAAACCAATTAACTTTAATTTTACCAATTGGTCTAGTTTTAAAATGAATATTAATAACAATATTGCCGTTCAAACTGAATTATTAACCGATCAAGAGTATGAATTTGCTTATGAACTTGTTTATTATAATAAGGAAAATCCAGGGGTTAAATTAAAATCTAATATTTATGTTCCAACAGACAAAAATTTGAAGTTTATTTTAGATAAAACAAATCCACAAGAACATTATCAAGTATCAAAAGTTAATATTTATTTAAAAGGAAATTTAAACCACGTTTGAAAAACGATAGATATCGATTATTCTTTTAGTGTTGACAACAGTTTATTAAAAGAAGAACGAGCAACAGCCAATGTCGCTTATATTAAAAATGTACTTCACCATGATGCGCGTTCATCTATTAAATTCGTGCACGATAGAACCTTCCGAATTATATATCCAGATCAGTTTTATGAACTGTATCCACAAACCGGAGAAAAAAACTTTTTATTTAATCCAAGAAGCTTTGAAGCAGGTACTGGATGAGTTCTAGACAAGGATTTATCTGATCCAGAAGGTCTAACATACTACATCGCAACAAATCTACACGTAATAGCTCATCTGCGATATCCTTTGGTTATTACGAATAATACCAAGGTGTTAGCGAACCCAAACATTAATGCGCGTTTTCTAGAGGAAGACGATGAAGGTTTTTTACGCGATTATTATAAAAACTATAACTTTAATTATTCAAATAAAGATCGGATTCCTTTTAGCGAAATCTATAAAAATAAATTAGCTATTTATGAACCAACAAATGAATTAAATTGAAACGATATTCTTAAATTCCCTAATAACAACTTACCAATGAATATTTTTAAGAAATACGCTAATACATATATTCAAAAAGGTGGTCAAGTGGACCTAGCCTCAGAGATAGAAGAAAAAACGCCGATTAGTCCAATTATTGATTACGAAATCCTAGACCCTTACATTTTTTCATATTCCTATAATAATTATTATGACAAACGTAATAAAGAAGACCAAATAATGCAAAAAACTGTGCCAAATGCAGGGGTGGATATGGCGATTGTCAAAGTTAAATTGAACCCCAAATTGCCAAAACCCAAAGCTTTTGCTGAATATGATCGCTTGCCAACACTATTTGCTAGTTTAAAAACAGATGATGTAAATAATCATACGGAGAAAATTGGTTTATACGGATTTTCTAGAGTACCGGAAGGCGATCAGGTCGCAAGTTACATGGGTGAAACGAAACGATACTACAATCCTGATCTATTTAAATGAAATGATCTTTTTGGCGAATTTAGAATTAAACCAGAAGATAGGGAATATGTGCATGGACCAAGTCGGCCAATTCATGTCCCTTACAATTTACATAATACTGAAGCAGAACGAGCTAATAAACAGGAATTAGTAGCAGCGATTGATGAAAACAACTATTATTTTTATGTTGATAAAAATCAAGCAAATTCCTACTTTCATCCAGGATCATCTGGTTCGATGGTGGTAAATGACAATAAAGAGGTTGTAGGAATTTTTTATGCTGCTGTGCAAAATAAAAAGAACCCTTATTTCTTATGACAGAATATCGACTATGATAAATACTACTCACCTTTAGCTTATTATTTAAAACACCGAACTAATGAAAATTCATGGTTAAAACAAAACCTCGAAGCAATTAGAGCAGGAGAATAGATATGGATAAATTAATTATTAAAAATGCGTATGCTAACAATTTAAAAAATATCGATATTACGTTACCTAAAAACCAGTTAATTGTAATTACTGGTGTTTCTGGTTCGGGTAAATCGTCCTTAGCCTTCGATACTATTTATACTGAAGGAAAACGGCGTTATTTTGAATCTTTATCAAGTTATGCTCGACAGTTTTTAGGGGGCAATGAAAAAGCTGATGTGGAAAGTATTGATGGTCTTTCGCCAACAATTGCTGTTGATCAAAAAACAATTAGTCACAACCCACGTTCAACTGTAGGAACAAGTACAGAGATCTATGATTATTTAAGAGTTTTATATGCCCGTGCTGGACAAGTACATTGTTTAAATAATCACGGAATGATTTATGCACAAACCAAAAAAGAAATCATGGCTTACATTCAAGCCTTTCCAGTCGATACAAAAATTGAAGTGCTAGCACCCGTTGACCTACAACACTATCGTTCTCACAAAGAAGTTTTAAGTTATTTATTAGATGAAAACTTTGTGCGTGTTTATTTAGATAATCAATTAACTTTAGTTAAAGACATTGACGTGTTAGATTCTAAAATAAAAAACATTCATATTGTCATTGATAGAATTATTTTAGATAATGAAGACCCAACCAGAAACCGAATTAGCGAATCAATAGACTTTGCTCTAAAAACAACGAACCAACGAGTTGTTATTAAAAATAATGATAACTATAAATTATTCTCAACCGTAGCTATTTGCACGATTTGTTCTTTTAGTATGGGTAAAATAGAACCTAATTTGTTCTCTTTTAACTCACCACATGGTGCTTGTGAAACATGTAAGGGACTAGGGTATAACTTTGTACCTGATGAAAACAAAATGATTCCAGACCCCAATTTAAGTATTAACCAAGGGGGATTAGATTTCTTTAAAAATACAGTTAATACTACGAACATGGATTGACAGCGGTTTGCTTGTTTAATTAAACACTATAAAATTGACAAGAGTGTACCGATCAAAAATTTAAAACCACAAGAACGTAAATATTTATTGTATGGTTCGGATGAACCAATTAATATTGACCTACTATCAGTTAATAAAAGAGCTCACACCAGTGTTGATTATGTTGAAGGTGTGCTGGAATTAATTAAACGTCGTTATGAGGAAACTAATTCTGAACAAGCACGTGAACACTACAACAAATATATGAGTGAAAAAACGTGTAAACAATGTCATGGTAAAAAATTGTGTAAACAAGCCTTGAGCGTCAAAATTAATAACTTTGATATCATCGATTTTACTTATTTAAATGTTAACCAGGCTATCGATTTTTTCTTACAATGAGAATTAAACGATGAACAAAAACAAATCGCTTTACCCCTGATTAAAGAAATTACTGACCGTTTAGGTTTTCTAAAAAATGTTGGTCTTGATTATTTAGATTTAGCGCGTAGTTCATCTAGTTTATCGGGTGGTGAATCACAACGGATTCGCTTGGCCACTCAAATGGGTTCTAAATTAACAGGTATTTTGTATGTCTTAGACGAACCATCAATTGGTTTGCACCAAAAAGATAACGATAAATTGATCGACACATTAAAAGAAATGCGAGATCTGGGAAATACAGTTATCGTTGTAGAACATGACTTAGATACGATTAAAGCTGCTGATTATGTTGTTGATATGGGGCCAAAGGCCGGAGTGCATGGTGGTTATGTTATAGCGCAAGGAACAGTACAAGAAGTGCGCGACAATCCTAATTCAATAACTGGTCAATATTTAAACCATACCCTTTCGATTCCTGTGCCAACTCAACGACGAGGCGGCAATGGTAGTAAAATAATTTTGAAAAAAGCCAGTTCAAATAATTTAAAAGATGTTGATTTAACAATTCCGTTAGGTAAATTAATTGCTGTTACTGGTGTTTCAGGTTCTGGTAAATCAACATTAATTATGGAAACATTAGTTAAAGCATTGGAATATCATAACTTCAACCCTTTTGTTACACCCGGTAAATATAAGAGCTTAGTAGGGAATAAACATATTGATAAATTAGTCCTAGTTAACCAAGATCCTATTGGCCGAACAACACGTAGTAATCCAGCGACATATGTTGGTGTTTTTGATGACATTCGTACTGTTTTTGAAAACACCAAACTAGCAAAAGAAAAAGGGTTTTTAAAAGGTCGTTTTTCATTTAATGTTCCGGGAGGGCGTTGCGAAAAGTGCATGGGTGATGGAACAATTCGCATTGCTATGCACTTCTTACCGGATGTTTATATTGAATGTGACGAATGTGATGGCCAACGTTATAATCAAGAAACTTTAGATGTGAAATTTAAGCAAAAATCAATTTATGATGTTTTACAAATGAGTGTCGAAGAAGCATTAGAGTTCTTTATCAACTTCCCAATTATTCATCGGAAACTCCAATTATTAATGGATGTTGGTCTTGGATATATTAGTTTAGGAGCTAGCTCGACGAGTTTATCTGGTGGTGAAGCTCAGAGAATTAAATTAGCTAAATTCTTACAACGTAAACCAACAGGGAAAACCTTGTATGTTCTAGATGAACCAACGACAGGTCTGCACTTACATGATATAGCTCAATTAGTGAAAATCTTTAATAGGATTGTTGACAATAATGATACGATTATTGTAATTGAACATAATTTAGATTTAATTAAGGTCTGTGATCATATTATCGATATGGGACCAGATGGTGGTGATCAAGGGGGGACAATTGTGGCCACTGGGACACCTGAACAAATTGTTATGAATGCCCCTCATTCATATACGGCTCAATACTTAAAACCATATCTAGAAGGAAAATAATATAATGACAAAAAAGAAAATTTGATTGATTAGCACAACAGCCATTGCTTGTGCAACTGGATTAGTTGCCCTGACAGCTAGTTGTAAAAATCCGCAAACACAAAGTCCTAATAATTCGACTAACCAAAACTCTGAGGCTATTAAAACACTCAAACTGGATGAAAAATCAATAGTGGATGACTTTATTAAGAAAATCAATGTTAAACGACCGATGAGTGATATTAAAACACAACTCACTTACAACATTAATAAGATTAAAAATGAGCAAACAAGTAAAGACCCAAATTTTACGATAGATAATAAGAGTGTTTTTGAAATTAATCAAAGTGATATTAGCACAACTGATTTTACTGCCATGATTAAACGTGTTGGTTTAGAAAATGCGATGACATTTTACACTGATGGCAAAGTTCTTAACCTTCCTAAGGAAGTCGATGTTAAAAAACCATCTTTCGTGCCTTTTAATTCGTTTATTTGTGACTATTATTTTGACTCTAGTTATGAAGACAGTGGTTTTCTAGACTATGATCAACAAAACGGTCAAATTCGTTATTTCTCATTAGTGGAAGATCCAACGCATACGACAGCTGTTTATCAGGCTATCCCCTCTTTCTTGAAGGGCTTTAAGAAAACCAGCGACCGCCTTTTTATTTTTGAAAAAGCACAATTTAACTGAATTGATGAACAAAAAGATACGGCGACTTATCATGTGGTTGTTAGAAACCAAACAAATAACCAGTTATATGAAACTGATGCCATATTTAATCATTCAAAAGAAAATGACCAGATTGTTTATACACGTTTAGATTTAAAAACGACAGACGAGGGTAATTATGTGCTTGAGAAGATTTATGATGCATCTAAACCAAACGACAATTTGTTATTACCTAAAAATATTGGTTTTAGCATTTATGGTCCAAAAACGCCAATTAAAGCAACAGCATCAATGACATTTAATGCTTTTGTAATTGCGGTAAGAAACCCATTGACAGGCGAAGTGGAATTGAAACGTAATTATACCTTTGGAAAAGTTTTAGTCGACCAAAAGGTTGCACAAACAAAGGATAAGGAAAACAAAAAAACACCTTTTTATTTCGATAAACCTTTAAACGAAATCGATTTATATGATTTAGACCATATCTTCTTCCCTGTTTTATATACTAGTGAACCCTTAGAAGATTACGATATGCAGTATGTTGCTGAAAAAGATGCTAATGTGCCCGAACAATTTAACTTCAAGGTAAGATATACCAATCGAAAAACGAAAGTGGTTGTAGAATCAGCTAATGCAATTAGCATTCGTTATGTGCAAGCGTATAATCCATCATTATTAACGAGTGTTAGTGTAGAATGCGATTTAAAAGTGGATTCACAAGAATCTAAGGATTTTATTAACAAGTATAAAACACAAGATTTAAGTAAACTAACACCTGATGAATTATTGAATGTTGTTAATCAGGCATTCAGCATTTATTACTATGATGTAGATTTAGAAAAATACAGCGTTAAAACGGTCGCTAAACTTTTAGCAAACAATCAAGTGGAGTTAAGTTTCTATACGAGCTTTAAGCAAACGAAAGAAAATATGCAAACAGCAAACGAGCCAAATATTTTAATTGGAACACAAAAAATCAACTTATTTGAACACGCAAAATAATCTGGTTTTGTTAGTTCTTTAATGTATGTTATAATTAAAAGATTAATCAATACTTACTTGATCATTAAAATAGAGGTTATATTTTGAAACAAATAGTAGATAAAAGAATTAAAGAAGTTTTAATTACCGAAGAGGAAATTAATGCCCGCATCCACGATGCTGCAGAATGAATTAATACGAATTATGCAAACAAATCGCCGATTATGATTGGGATTTTAAAGGGTTGCATTCCTTTTCTTGGGAAGTTAATTACACATGTTAATGTGGATTTACGTTTAGATTTCATGGCTATTAGTAGTTTCCAAGGGAATATTGTTGCACAAACTGAACCTGAAATTATTACTGACCTGAAATTTAGTGTCCAAGGTGAAGACATTATTCTAGTTGAAGATATTGTTGACACAGGACGAACAATTAAAAAAGTTATCAATTTATTGTTAGCACGTGGTGCTAATTCTGTTAAAGTGCTAACGTTAGTAGACAAAAAAGAGGGACGTAAAGTCGATTTAGTTGCAGATTTTGTGTGCTTTGATATCCCCCTTGTTTTCATTGTTGGTTTTGGATTAGACTACAAAGAGTTAATGCGAAACTTACCATACATTGGTATTTTAAAGGAAGAAGTATATTTACAAGACATCACAGAGCAAGCAAAAACAAACGAAGAAACGGGTGATAATTAGTGAATACAAAACAAACTATTTGACAGAAAATACGCCATTTTTTTGCTAATGATAGCACGGATGATAAACCAGATTTATCACAACCTAAAAAACCTAATTTATCAAGCGAAGACAAAAAACGAAATAAGCGAAAAATCATTATCATTGCGATTGTGATTACTTTATTAGTAGCTCTAGCGATTGGACTAATTGTTTATTTCTCTTTACCTTCCAATGAGGTACCTTTATTTGTTAAAAGTGCCGTTTTAACAAATAATGGTGAATTAAAAATTTATGCTGACCCCTATGATTCGGGACAAGCAACTATTTTAGCACGTGAGGGTTTAAATACCTTTTTCATCTTTAAACCTGAGTATTTAGCCAACCCACACACTAAAATATTTTTAGAAACACCAATGACTTATCAAATCGCCTACCGTGATCCAACAAGCGGATATATTTTTGAATTCCGTGTAGCAATTGATAAAGAGAAAACTGATTACTTATTGGGTTCAACTCATTTAAGTGAATTATTTGCTGGCCAAAACAATTGATTCCACCAATCATTACAACGTTTAGGTTATAGACCTCAAGGATTTGATGCACGGGTTATTATTTCGCCAATCATCTCAATCCTTTTAATGTTCATTTTCATTTACCTATTCTCACGTATGGCGCGTGCACAAAATGACGCAATCATGGGATCAAATAAACAATCAGCAAAATTAACACGTTCAAATGTACGTTTCTATGACGTAGCTGGGATTGCTGAAGTTAAGAATGAGTTAATTGAAATTGTTGATTTCTTAAAAAATCCTAAAAAATATGTAGCTGCAGGGGCTCGGATTCCTAAGGGTGTTATGCTATATGGTCCTCCAGGAACAGGGAAAACTTTAATTGCTAAAGCTGTTGCAGGGGAAGCAAATGTACCTTTCTTCCAAACAACTGGTTCTTCTTTTGAAGATACTTTTGTTGGAGTGGGGGCACGTCGTGTACGTGAATTATTTGCAAAAGCTAAAAAAGTAGCTCCAGCCATCATTTTCATTGATGAAATTGATTCAGTAGCGAAAAAGCGTGGTAATTCATTAAATAATTTACAAGACCAAACAATTAACCAATTACTATCTGAATTAGATGGTTTTGAAACATCAAGCGGAGTAATTGTTATGGCGGCTACAAACCGACTAGACACATTAGACGAAGCGATTTTAAGACCAGGTCGTTTTGACCGACACATTAGTGTTAACTTACCAGATTTAAACGAACGTCGTGATATTTTAAAAATTCATGCTAAAAATAAAAATATTTCGAAAAAGGTTGAATTATTAGAAGTTGCTAGAAGAACACCTGGTTTCTCAGGGGCTCAACTAGAAAACGTTTTAAATGAAGCAGCGTTATTAGCTGTCCGTGATAATTCATTAACCATTAAAATGGCTCATTTAGATGAAGCTATTGACCGGGTTGTTGCTGGACCAGCTCGACCACATAAAGTGATTGAGGATTATGAAAAGAAACAAATCGCTTACCATGAAGCAGGGCATGCTTTAGCAGGACTTTATGCACCAGGAACCGAAATTGTACAAAAGATTACAATTATTCCTCGGGGCCAAGCTTTAGGGTATACATTGCAAACACCAGAAAAAGCTGAAAGTGTTTTACAAACAAAACAACAATTATTAAATCATATGCGTGTAGCGTTAGCTGGGCGGGCTGCTGAGGAAATTATTTTTGGTTTAGATCAAATTACTACTGGGGCAGCTAATGACTTCTATAAAGTAGCACGTATTGCACGAGGAATTGTAGCCCAATTCGGGATGACTGATTTCTCATTAGCTCAACTAGTACCAACCGAAGGTGTGGACAATCCTTACCGTAATACATATTCTGAACAAACAGCCTACAAGATTGATCAAGAAGTAGAAAAATTAGTTCAACAAGAATATAAAAACGCTAAACAAGTAATTATGGATCACCGTGATGAATTGGAATTAATGGTGGAAACACTATTAGAATTAGAAACAATCTTAAGACCACAAATTCAATATATTCATGAACATAAACAACTCCCTCCAGAAGTTTTAACTGCTCGTGAAGAACGTTTAAAAAATGCAACTAATTTAAACGATAACGAATAATTATCCATTTATGAAAAGAAGGCGTTACACACGTCTTCTTTTGTCTTATAATCAATATATTAAGCAAGGAGCATATATGTTAGATATTAATTTAATCCGTACGAATAACCAATATGTGAAAGACAAACTACAACATCGTAATTTTAATGTTGAAATCATTGATCAAATTTTAGAATTAGATGAACAAATTCGTAATTTAATTTTACGTAGTGAAAAACTACAAGCCAAAAAAAACCAAGATAGTAAATTAGTGGGCTCACTTGTTAAAACTGATCCAATTAAACACCAAGCCTTGATTAAAGAATTAAGTGTTTGCAAGGAAGAAATCGCTGCTTTAACTGATGAATTAAATCAATTAAAAACAACTTTTAATGATTTAATGAATACTGTCCCTAATTTATTTGATGACTCTGTACCAATTGGGGCTGATGAAAATGATAACTTAGAAGTTAAGCGTTGATCAACACCACGTGTGTTTGATTTCACGCCTCTAGCACACTGGGATTTAGCTGTTAACAACCAATTGATTGATTTTAATAAAGCCACAAAAATCACTGGTTCACGATTCATTATTTATACAAATAAAGGTGCGAAGCTATATAGAGCCTTACAAATGTTTTGTTTAGACCATAACATTGCGAATGGTTATACAGAAATTGCATGTCCAGTTATTGTTAACCAACAATCACTATATGCAACAGGGCAATTGCCTAAATTTAAAGAAGACTTATTTGCTTTAGATAACTCTGATTATTATCTATCACCAACGGCCGAAGTCCAATTAACTAATTTATTGCGTAACGAAATTGTCATGCAAAGTGAATTACCATATTATTTCACAGGATTAACTGCTTGTTTCCGTAGTGAAGCGGGTTCAGCAGGCAAAGATGTTCGTGGGGTGATTCGTCAACACCAATTTATGAAGGTGGAAACAGTTAAAATTGTTGAACCACAAAATAGTATGCAAGAACTAGAGGATTTAGTTAAGAATGCTGAATCTATCCTTGAAGCCTTAAAACTTCCATACCGTCGTTTATTATTGTGTAGTGGAGATATGGGCTTTAGTAGTGCTAAAACTTATGATTTAGAAGTTTGACTGCCATCATACAATGCTTATAAAGAAATTTCTAGTTGCTCAAACTGTTTAGATTTCCAAGCACGACGAGCAAAAATTCGTTATAAGGCCAAAGTTGAAGACCAGGCTAATTATGTACACACATTGAATGGATCAGCTTTAGCAATTGATCGTTTATGAGCTGCTGTAGTTGAGAACTACCAAACAGCTGACGGGGAAATTGAAATTCCCGAAGCTTTAAAACCTTATTACATTTAAATAAAACAACCTACGGGTTGTTTTTTTATTGCTATTATGGAATGAAAGTGTAATAAAGTTTAAAAAGGATTTTTAATCAAATCAAAGACAAACAAAAAAACAACCCGGAGGTTGTTTTTTCTTAACTAATGTGTAGATAATTATTTTTTATTTGCTTTTCAAGCAGCGTATTGGTCATAACCAAGGAAAACACCTGCTTGTGTATCTTTTTCGTTTTCTGGGTATAATCGGTCGATTGAACGGAAACGACGAGATGTGAAAGCGAAGCTTGAGAAGATTGGATCATTCTTAGCATCGATTTGTTTACTTCAGTTGTTTTTGTTGATTAAACTATTTGGAGTAACAAAAGTCACGTAACCAGAACCGATTGTGTTAATGTTTAATTTATAGAAATCAGTTTCGTATGTATTTGTAATCCCCTTAATATGTGCTGTTTCAGGGAATGATGCTTTATCACCAATGACTTTGATGTTTTTTAATCAATCACCACAGATACGTTTTAAGTGTTCAATACTTGAAGCAATACCACGGTCTGATGTTGAAATTTCTAGTGTTGAGATGTAGTCGGGACGTAATCCTAATGAAATTGCTTGGTCTAGAACGTGGAATGAAGAAGCGTAGAAGTAAATATCTGTTTTATCTTTACGGTGACGTTTGTATGGGTCACGACCTTCTTTAAAGACTTTTTTACCATCTGCTGTAGTAGTTAAATCATCTTCAGTGAATAATGGTGTTGGGTTAGTGTAAACTTTGAATTGTTCTTTTTTCTTTAAAGCTTCAAGTTCGTCCTTTGGCATACCGAATCATTCAGAGTATTTTTGTAATAATCAGTGCATTCCTGTTAAACCATAACTAGCGCTTCAAGCTTCGTTTCCAGAGAAAACAATATTTTTTTCAGGATTGTCCTTAACGAAACGACGTAATGCTAAGTTTTCATTAGCAACTAATTGTTCTTGGTAAGTTTGACCGTTTGGTCCCTTGAATTTAGGATTAGCACTTACACCCCGGTCATTGTAAATGAAGACAACACGGTCGAATGATTTTTCGAATGAATCAATTAAACCATTTAATGTTTTAACCTTTGTTTCAGCGGTTGTTGAACCATATACATTTGTTCCACCAATACTTCATTGATTATCGATTAGTTCTAAAATACTGTTGTTCATCGGGATAGGGAATTTCATTCCTAAACCTGGTTGTTTTTCATAATCAGGTGAAGAGAATAAGATTGGTAAATCAAGTGGTTGGTACATGTAGATTTGGTTCATGTTATTAACGTCTAAAGTAGCAGCTCCAACACGTGAGAAGACACCAACGGTTGCATTATTTTCACGCATTTTCTTTCAGAATGGTGAAGCAGCATACATACGAATATCATGCTTCATTGCAGCGATTTGCTTTTCTACTTCTAAGACAAACGTTGGTTCATGTTCACCTTTTTCAATTAATGGCTTGAATGTTGAAGATTTACTTAAATCAATTGCTGAGTCTAAGTCTTTTGCAAAGTTACGGATTTGTTCAAACGGTGAGTTTCAATAAACAGTTCATAATTTTTCTGTTGAAACGTGACCAGTAGAATAATCGGTTTGGTCACCGCTTAATTTTAAGATGTTATCAAGTCTTTCTAATTGTTCTTGCGTTAATTTGGCAGAGTCATTAGTTGTATTATCACTTTTAGGATTTTTACAACTTGTAGCTACGGCAGTAACAGAACCAACGATAGCTAAAAGACCTAAAGAAGAAAATAATATTTTTTTGTTAAGTTTAACTTTTTTCATAGATTTTTCCTTTTTTTTAAAATGTTTTATTAAACCGCGTTTATTTTATCATGAAAAGAAAAAAATATGTTTGAAAGGGCACCCAGCAAAACAAGGAAAATAAAAAAAGCAAGAGATATCTTGCTTTTTTTATTTAACTTTAACAATGATAGGGTCTTTAAATTGGATAGTTCACTGGTTATAAATGTTTTCGTGGTGAGTATGTTGGAAAGAAATAGCTGTAATTCTAATTTCTTGTTTATTTGTCAAGTAAGCTAAATCATTAATTTTAAATTCCATTGAATTTAAGAATTGATCTTTACCCACTTCCACAATTTTTTCAGCTGATGTAGATGCACCAACACCGTCAATTCTTAATTGTACTTTGTTCACATCAAATTTAGAAATTGCATATAAAACATCATTAATTTTTAAACTATTGAATTGACCAGTTGTTTTATCAATGAAAGCTTCATTATTATCAAAATTGACAACTTGGATATCGCCTTTTTTGTTTTGCATTAAACGAATTTCATGGCTGTCTAATGGGTGACTATGGTCGTGCCCGAAATTGTTAGTATCGCTTAAAACTAATCAATCAAAACACATCAATTTGTTTTCGTCATTTTTTTGTAAAACAACGCCATTAATCACTTGGTTATCTATGCGTACAGATGTTGAATATGGAGCACCTGGATCATTGAAACGAGGGTCTGCCATTAAGTTTAAAGCAGTTTTAGCTTCTTTATATTCAGCTTCTTTTAAATCTTTTGTCAATGAAGCCAGGTATGCTTCTATTTGTTGTTTTAGTGCTTGTTTAACTTGCTCATCACTAGCTTCGCTATATTGTTTTTTCAAAGCCTCGATTTCGCTATTGATTTGCGCGATTTCAGCTTCTGTTTTATTCATTTGTCCTTGCATTTGTTTAACTAGAGCTGATAAGCTTTTGTTGGCTTGGTTTAGAAAGTCATCGGTTTGTTTACAAGCAAAAGCTGCTAAGGGTAAAGTTAAAACAGGCAAAGCTGCTAGACCTAAATAAGTTAAAATTTTAGTTTTTGTTTTGAATTTCATATTGTCTCCTTTTTTATTTATTTTGAACGAATTGATCTCAATAATCGCCCCATTGATAAGCATCATTGATAGCGGTTTTATATTGTGCTTTTAAATCATCAGAAACTAGATTTAAAAGGTTTTCTAAGGTCGCATCAAGGATTTGGTTATAACCGATTGGTGAGCGAATCCCTTCGGTTCATAAGGTGTAATCTTCGATAAACACATTTTTAGACAAGATTTTGGGATCTTGTACGGTTTTCTCTTGCACAGCATTGGTTAGCATGGCATTAATATAAGTGTTTGTTGTATGGTTGGCAAATAAACTTTTTTTGTTTTTTGAAAGATTAAAGATGACATCAAAATTGTTATTAAATTTAGAAAAATTACCAGCTTCTAAACTATCTGTTCCTAGATTTCACCATCAACCATGATCATCCATATTTAAAATCGAGTTGGTAATCGATTCTTTAGCTTTTTTTACTGCCTCACTACCATCATCATATAAACAGTGCATATCTCCGTTATCGTGGATATGACACCCTTTAGGGATTTTATTGGCTACTGGCTGCAATAAAGCTTGATAGGCATTCCCTTTTAGGTGTGGTTGAGGTCCTCTAAAACCTAAATCGTAATATAAAAATCCGTATTTAGAAATAGTTTGCAAAGTACTAGTACCATTTCGTTCGAAAGTAGTTAATAAGCCGATAGCTAAGGACTTATCATTATTAAATTTGTAACTAGTTGGATCATAGCGAGGATCAACTAATCCTAATTTTTGAAACAAAAGACGCATTTTTGCTAATCGAGCATATAAATTTCCGGCAATGTGATTTGCATTATTCAAGGCATTCTTCATTAAGTTTAAACGCTCGGGATCATTAGCAAATAACTTGGCAGCCTCGGGAGAATGAGCATAAGCCACAGTTCAATAAGCGATATCGTATAAATACAACATAGATTCGCGCATTGATCCTAAGTAAATTTGGGCCCCACCATCTAAACGCAAGTTTTGTTCATAAACGGGGTGGTGATGTAAAATTGAACGGACTCGTTCATCATCATCGCCATTTCATGCGCATAATGGTAAAGGGTCATTAAGATTGTAACTACATAAATCAGGACGGTAATTTAATTGTTTAACACCAGCATTTTTTTCTTTTTCAGAAAGGACGAGGTTATTGATTAAATAGTAAATTTTAGAATTAAGCGAGTTTTGATTGTGCCAGTCACTAGATGGAGCAAAGATAGGCACAGCATTTTGATTAATAACGATTTTATTATCGGCTGTTTTTTCATAACCAATGATAAACTTAGCAAAGTTAGAATTCCAAAAATCAAAACCTAAATTAGCATAGTCATGCAAATAACGTTCGTTAATTTGTTGGGCATGGTGAGCATAATTGTATAAAGGATATAACTCCCCTTTTTGTTCGTTCTGATATTGCAAACCCAATTTTAAATTTTGGCGTAGCTGTGTGTTGGGTTGACTATTGAAATTATTTATTTGTTCAGGAGAAAGAGTTAAAAACAAATCTCGGCTGGCTTTAAAATCAGTTGGATAGGCGTGGGAGTTTTTGGTAATTGGTCCACCTTGCAACTCCAACGTTTTAGCGCCTGGTTGGAAATGCGAACTATCAAATAAATAACGTTCATATAAAACCATTGAACCTTTATTGAAGTATCAATATTCTTCAGAACGTCCCTCGTTATAAGCGTTACCACTAAAACTAAATCAAGAGGGATCATAATTTTGAATTTGGTTTTCTAAACTAGCTAATTTAGAAGTTAGTTGTTGAGCGAATACAGGCTTGTTTTTAATATATGGTTGGAAGGTTTGTGGTTGCAAAGCATTCATGTAATCAAAGGGTGATTTTTTCTTTCAAAACAATTGTGTAGGATAAAAATCAGGAGCAATTCCTAAAGTTAAAAGATTATCAGCTTGTGATACATAAGTCGGAAAGATTTTATATAGTTTTGCCTGCTGTTTGCAGGATGTAGCAGCGACACTAACAGTCGCAGCTAAAACGCCTAAGGCAGACAATCCTGTGATAATTTTTCATTTCTTTGATAATTGCTTCATATGCAGCATACTCACCTCTGTATTCTAATGATATATAATATAATTTTAAAAATATCAGAATTCATTTTTATTTGATTGTTTTTGCGAAAAAACTCAAATAATATACACATTCAAACAAAAAACCTTCTTGTATGAAAACAAAAAGGTTTTTGAAAAAATGTGATTGATTAAATTATTTAGCTTGAGCGTTAATAACAGTTGCTGGTTTAACAGATTCGTCTGTTGAATTAGCTTCAGCTGTATTTCTGTTTGGACGGAAATTATTACGTGGGTTGTAGTGACGAACGTAGTTACGGTTGAACATTCCACGGTTTTTGTTCTTGTTGTTTGAACGAGTTTCTGGAAGAATAATTTCTTCATCTTTACGGTTAACAACCTTAGTAGGTTCATTTCTGATTTCCGCAATTGCATCACCTAAGACTCCTAGAATTAAAGCGATTGATTTAATTGCATAGTTATTAATTGGGATAATGTAATCGATTAAACTTGGATCAGCATTTGTATTAGCTAACGCGATAACTGGAATTTTTAATTTACGAGCTTCACGTACGGCATTGATGTCATTAACTGGGTCTACGACAACAATAACGTCAGGTAATGAACGCATGTTTTTAATTCCACCGTAGAATTTAGCTAATTTGTCAGTTTCTTTTTGAATTTCTAATTGTTCTTTTTTAGTGTATTTGTTGATGTCATCACTTTCAATTCGAGCTAAATTACGGTTGTATTTACGAATTGAATTGTTGATGTTACTAAAGTTTGTTAAAGTTCCACCTAATCAACGTTGTGTTACAAAGTAAGAATCTGTTCTTTCAGCTTCAGCTTGAACGATATCTTTAACAACTTTTCCACGTGTTCCTACGAACATTGCTTTTCCACCGTTAGAAACGATTTCTTGTAAGAATTTATAAGCACGGTCTAGGAATACAATCGTTTTTAAAACGTCAATAACGTGATTTTTAGAACGTTTAACGTGAATGTAACCTTGCATTTTTGGGTTTCATTTACGTGGGTGTAACCCGATATGAGCACCAGCTTCAGTTAATTTATCAACTGAAACCAATTGTTTTAAGTTTTTTATAGTTGAATTTGCGTTGACTTTCGACTGAATAGCATCAGCAGGTGTAGTAGGTTTTTTCTCTACTTTCGCATTTTCAGTTGAAGTTTCTTCAACCGATTCAACTTTGTTAGTCAAATTTTCCATTTGGAAGCACCTTTCGTGTATTAATTAATAATTTGTTATTATTACAATAACTTTTTAATTATACAATAAAACGTTTTCAAAAACAATCTAAAAAGATTTTTTTATAAGATAAACAAAAATTATTTTAATTAATTATTTTCAAAAAAAGTTTTTCAATATTCTTTTCCATCACTGATTGAATAAAGGTTTCAGATATTAACGCCTTTACCGTCTTCAATAAAACCACTAAGTCTGGCTGAACCTGTTGAATAATCGACTCTAAGTCTAGTTATACCTACTCTCTCTGGTTCTTTTTCAGGAGATAAACGCATGGTATCTGACTTGTTATCAGAATCTGAGATATAAAGAGCTAAGATATTGCCATTATCATCAAAATCAGCTCCTCAAATAGTAACAATATGACCTTTCGTTTTAGAACCAAAAGAGACAGCTAGTGCGCGACCTTCTTTTAATCAATTGGTGACTGTTTCAGAAAAATGTTCTAAGGAGCCGGGACTAGCAACATCAGTGAGCCTATGCGCTTTAAAGACATCCTTAAAGAAACCACGCGAGGCTGCAGGAGAGTATTCACTTTCATTATTGGGAGTCATATAACTACTGTATTTATAACCATTTATAAACATATCAATTAATTTATCAGGTCATAAGGCACGATTGGCAAACATACCATTAAAATAGTCAAAAATCCGACTACGGTCATAATAATGATTTTCATCTTGATAATTAACATTAATTGATTCAAGTTTTTTCTCAATATTACCAGCCTTAATTATTGCTTTGTCTGGATATTGTGCCACGTATTTTTGAATATATTCTTGGTTTCTGTCTAATCATCAATGTAATCAGTTAGTAGCAACAATGGCCGAACATAGAGATCAATCGCCATTTATAAGGCGCTTATTGATATCATATCAACCCTCATTGTGTGCATTTCTTAAGGGGTATTCATACACTTCTAATTCTGGATCGTTAACTTTTCTAAAATCACTTAAATTTAAATTAACACCAGCGACCCATATTGTTTGGGCAACTTTTGCTTTTAATGAAGGAATAATTTTAGTTGTATCAATGGTTGGTTTTTGGGTTTCTGGCGCTTTGTGATGTTCATCATTTTCTTCATTCGTTTGTTCATTTTGGGGTTCAACACTAGTCGCGTTGTTGTTAATCAAAACAAGATCACTATCGGGTTTTTTGGTGATTTGCTCCTTTTTTTCAGGAGTTTGTGTATTGGTGTTTGATTCATCTTGTATATCGTTATTATGAGAATCAGGGTGCTTTGATTGTTCTTCACCTTGCTTATCTGCGGGTGTTTGTTCTTGATTTGGATGAGATTCTTGATTGCCCATCTCATTTTCATTTTTACTTGTTACATGAGTACAAGAAACAAGTGGTAATGGTAACAATAAGGACAGTGTTAATAAATAAATTTTGATATTTTTCATAATTTATAATTGTATCACAATGAGAAAACATCGGTTGAGAACAGCTTTTCAAGATCTTTTAATCATTAATGGATAAGTCTTTAGCAAAGTTTATTAGGACCACATTTGAAGAAGTCGGCTTTATCAGCAAACCTTTTTTAATACTTGAGCAAAAATACTAGTAGTGCAATAAACAATTTTACGGGACAAAAAACCAACCACTTGGCAATGTGTTTTTGTACATTGTGTTGTGGTTGATTTTTAAGGTTACCAAAAAATCTGTTATTTTGTTAAAAAATATTAACTAAATAATGTTTTATTTTTTATTTTTTCAAGCAACGTATTCGTCGTAACCTTCAAACACTCCGGTAGGTTGATTTTTTTCATCTTTTGGATAAACTCTATCGATTTCACGGAATCGACGTGATGTAAAGGCAATACTTGATAATAAATCTTTGTATTCTTCCCCTCAGTTTTGTGAATTTAAGATGTTCCCTGTTTTAGATCATCCAGAGAATCCAGCACCTAAAGTGTTAATGTTTAAACCATAGAAGAATTTAAGGTGTGTATTTGAAAGGTCACGAATTTTATCTGAACCTGGTACACTTGATGTTCCAATGGTTGGAATTCCATTAATGAAATCAGCACCATATAATTCTTTTAGATATTCAATACTTGATAATTTACCTTTATCAGACGTCGAAATAGTTAGAACTGAGAAGTAGTTAGGGTAAATACCAAGTGATAATGTTTGGTCTAATACGTGGAATGAAGAAGCGTAGTAGTTGATATCTGTGCCATCAGGTCGGTGTTTTTTATAAGGACTCTTGCCTTCTTTGAAGACTTTTTTACCATTTACTACTTCTAAATCAGTTTCAGCAAATAGTTTAAGTGGGCTTTTATTAATTTTGAATTTTTCTTTAGCTTTTAAACCATCTAATTCATCTTTTGGCATCCCGAATAATTCAGAATATTTTTGTAGTAATCAGTGAGTACCAGCGATTCCATAAGTTGAACTTCATCCATCATTACCC
>NZ_JAOXHL010000004.1 GCF_025780085.1 Ureaplasma miroungigenitalium
TTCACCACTAGGTTAGTAAACTAACCTCGTTCGATTTGCATGTATTAGGCATGCCGCCAGCGTTAATCCTGAGCCAGGATCAAACTCTTAAAAATTGACGGATTCTATTTAGTTTTCAAAGATCATTACAATGTGTTTTTGTTAAACACACCATATTATTATAGTGCATATGAAAAAAAATGTCAAGTTATTTTTGAATTTTTTTTATTTTTTATTTTTTCAGAAGTTTGACAAATTTTCTCAATTTGTGGCACTGATATAAGTATATTCCAAAATTATAAAAAAAGCAAGAAAAAAACGCATTTCTGCGTTTTTATTAAAAATTGCCTGAAGACCCTTGTGTGGGTTTCTTTTCATCATCCAATGATGTTGGAGATGCTTCTTCTATTAAAACATGTGGTTCACTAAAAATTTCTGTTGTCGCCTTTTGCCGGTTTTGGATTTTTTGATCAATCGGCATCAAGGCAAAGTCTGTTTTCAATTCGGCTATTAATTCGTCTTCACGTTTATTAATACGTTCAAACTGATCTTTAGTTAATTCGTTCTTTTGATTAATGACAAATTTCATATAAGCATCTTGACTTGATTCCACTACATCAAAATATTCAGTTCGGGGATCTAATCGATCTGCATCGAATTTGTGTTTTGTTGCATACGCTGTAATTTGGTATGTAATTCTAAAAGAAACAAAGTTATTAAAACCAACAACTGTCGTAGCTAATAGAATCACAATAACGAACACGGCAATATATGCATTCTTCTTATTTGTAAGCATTTGAATTAATAAAGTAATTTTTTCGTCATTCTTTTGTAAATTGTAATAATTAGAATCAACAAAATCTAAACCTACAATTAAATAACTTAAAAATACAGTTATTAATAAAACGACGGCCATGCAAATTGAAGTTGTTAAAGAACTATGACGAACTCATTTTAAATTAATGTTTTCTTTAATCTTAGCTCGTTCGCGTTTATTTAAATAGAAATACAATAAAATTGCACCTAAGCCAATTAGTGTGGTAAACACCGGAACAACTTGTGTAGCGATTGCACTCTTGCTAAATGATTTTAAAGATAAAAAGATGTTACCTTCTGGTTGTAAAATAATATCTTTTTGCGAATTTGATATTTTAGCAAAGGATTCTGTATACATTGCGTCACGTACATAAAATGTTGAAATTCATTTTCACTCTGCAGCATTTAATTTATTAGCAAAGTTAGGATGTTCAGCTAAAGCGTTATTATTGGTATGCATGAAAATACCAAAACCAACAGCAATTGTAATCACAGCTAGAATACCAGCTAAAACAATTAAATAATTAATTAGTCTTTGTTTCATGTGATCTCCTTTGGAAATTTAAATATTGATCTAAAACACTGCATAAATAAACAGCGGCTGTTTCTGCACGCAAAATAGTGGGCGAAAGTTTTATACAAAAAACATTCTTATATGTTTGTAGTTGAGTAATTTCAGTATCACTAAAACCACCCTCACCACCAATCACCACAGCTATTTTTTCTAGTTTTGTTCAATTGGTTTGTAAATCATAAATATATGTTGGTGCATTATTTTCATAAGCTACAAAAACTGCATCATACATATTAATCTGTTCACATAAATCTTGAAAACGAACATTAGCTTGAAATGTCATTAAGTCATTGCGTTTCGCTTGGTTAGTCGCTGTTTCAATAATTTTGTGAATCCGTTCCGTTTTAATTTGTTCACAATCATATGAGCGTTGCAATATTAATTGTGCACAAGTTCGGACATTTAATTGAGTTAGCTTATTAATAGCATCCTCAAATGGTTTGGCTTTTAAACTACCCAAGAAAACATCTAAATCATATTGCCGTTGGATGTTTGTTCATAAACCAACTACCTCGGCCGTTAACGGTTTAAGATTGGTTATTTTAGCTATAAACTTTTCTTGGTTATAAAGTACGCAAACTTCTTCATATAATTTAATCCGATGAACCTTTGTAATTTTAAAGATATCATCTTCATGAAAAATAACGTTTTTTTGTTTGTCAATTTTTTTAACAAGGTATTGGTGCATCTTATTCTAAAATAGCATCTAAAACTGAATTGATATATTTATATGATTTTAAGTCACAGAAATCTTTAATAATTTCGACCGCTTCGTTAATGATCACTGATTTAGGAGTCTTTAACGTTTTTGATTCAGATAAGATTGCTAACATTAATGCTTGTTCAGCATAAGGCAATCTTTCTCAAACTCAACCGTCTTTTAAATGCGGTTGAATTTGTTTCACCAAAGCTTCATTATTTTCTAAATAATATTCAGCAGCAGGTAATCAATCCAACCCTTCACTAAACATTTGGGCTGCACGATCAAGTGCTGTTTGGTGGTCTACTTTATACATAATGTAACTATATATAAATTGAAATAATTTAATTCTTTTTTGACGTTGAGATAATACTTGTTTCATAACAAACCTTATTCTTGTTTCGCACGTGAAACATATTGCCCGTTGGCTGTATTAATAATAACCTTTTCATTTGATTTAATAAATTGAGGTACTTGGAAATCGAAACCTGATGCTAATCAAGCA
Source organism: Ureaplasma miroungigenitalium (assembly GCF_025780085.1). Classification (GTDB taxonomy): domain Bacteria; phylum Bacillota_I; class Bacilli_A; order Mycoplasmatales; family Mycoplasmoidaceae; genus Ureaplasma; species Ureaplasma miroungigenitalium. The sequence continues at coordinate 2,575 of NZ_JAOXHL010000004.1, forward strand.
CGTTTTGTAGCATTAGATACAGAGTTCCCTTGAACAGCTTCTTCAGCTTCAACAATGGTTACGACAATTTGGTCTGCTAATGAGGCACCTAATAATTCATCCTCATAACGCATGATCATAACTTCTGTACCTTCTTCAATAAAGTTTTTTTCTCATTCTAATTGTTGGTGTGGAATTGCAAATTGATCAAACGTTTCATTGTTCATAAATACGTAGTTTGCTCCATCATCATAACTGAATGTCATTTTAACTTTTTCGACTAATGCTTGTTCTACTTTTAATCCTGTAAGAACTTCTACAGTAATTGCTCCCGTTCGTAAATTCTTCACTTTACACTTTACAATACCTTCACGCATTGCCGTTTTATTGAATGAATTTTCTATAACTTGGTAAATGTTGTCTTTGTAAAAAAATGTATGTCCTGCACGCAAATCTTTTGCATGAATAATATTTGCCATAATAATCACCTATTCTAATCTTATACAATCTATTATTATAACTTATAATGTTATAAATATAAAAAAAGATCTTCTTGGTAGAAGATCTTTAATCTCGTTTATGAGTTTTACGCTAAAGTAACTTTTGCGCCGATTTCTTCGAATTTTTTCTTTAATTCGTTTGCTTCTTCAACTTTAACGTCTTCTTTAATTACAGAACCTACAGTTTCAGCAACTTGTTTTGCTTCCATTAAACCAAGACCTGTAATTTCACGAACTAATTTAATTACAGCTACTTTGTTTGCTCCTGTTTCAGCTAATTTAATAGTAACTTCAGTTGGAGCTTCTTCAGCTGGTCCAGCTGCAACAGCTACTGGAGCAGCAGCTGTTACACCAAATTCTTCTTCAATAGCTTTAACTAATTCATTAAGTTCAAGCATTGACATTTCTTTAATCGCTTCAATAAATTGTGCGTTTGTTAATTTTGCCATAAGTAAAAATACCTCTTAATTATTTTCTTTTTGTTCAGCTACAGCTTTAATTCCATAAAGAACATTTCTTAATGGAGCAGTTAAAACTGATAGTAACATTGAGTAAAGGCCTTCTCGACCTGGAATTGATGCAAGAGCTGATACTTTGCTTGGTTCAGCGTAAGTATTTTCCACATATGCACCTTTAATTTTGATGAAGTTAAATTCTTTAGAAACTTCATGAACTGCTTTAATCGCAGCAATTTCATCTTCTGTCGCTACAGCGATAGCATTTGGACCTTGAATTAAACCTTCAAATCCAACGACACCAGCTTTTTCAAAAGCACGTCTTGTAATATTGTTTTTTAAAACATATAATCGTGCATTTGATGCATGTAAAGTATTTCTTAATGCGAGTGTACTAGCGGCGTTTAGTCCTTTATATTCGAAAACGATAAATGATTTAGCGTTTTTGAATACTTCTGCCATTTGGTCGACTTGGGATTGCTTTAAAGCGATATTGCGTCGAATATCTGACATAATATACCTCTTTTAATATTTATTTGCAATATGCACAGCGTTTTGCACCTGAATAACAAATTAAGTCATCTGACAGTTATTTTCTTGGGCACATTGCAAGTAAAATTATAACATAAAAAATAATTTTTGCCAATTTTTGATTTTCTTATATTTATATAAAGAGCGGTAGCTACAGTGCCTTTTTTCATTAATGCTTATTAAAAAAGAATATAATTTTTAAAAAATGAGGTAGCTTATGAAAAAGAAATATGTCATTTTAAGCGCAACGCTCGCAAGTATTACCGCTCTTGGTTTAATTGTTTGTTTGCCTGTGTGTTTGACCCAAATTAATAAAACAAATAAGACGCATGATCAGTATGTACCCATTACTCCGATTGATCCGATTGGCAATAATGATGAAAAACCTGTTTATGTTGGTTTGAGTAATTCCAATGGGCGGTTAATTAAGGCTAATTCCTATGCTGATAAATACTTAAGCATTAACAATGATACTAAATTGCACGCCAATCAGGATTACAAAATCCTTAATAACGTTCAGTTTACTTTAGCTGATAATGAATCAACAATCCTTAGAGAACTTAAATCAATTGATCCTGATATTGGTTTTATTAAACACTTTTTATTTGTGATTGTCAATGATAATAATGATCAATATGTTTCAAATCTATTAACAAAAAATACCACTAACTCTTACGATTTAGTTTTTCGTCCTAACAAAAGAAATGCTAGTTTAGGAAGAAGCAAAAATTACCATATTAAATATGTTGCTTTTTTAATTTCTATACCCAGCGTTGCTGAGCATGGTGTGCTATTAGAAAAATTTGTTGTTTGACCATTGCACACGCCGATTAAAATCGATCCAGATACGCAAATCATTCCGTATCAAGAAGATACTAACCCTTATAATAATAATCAATACGATTATAGTGACTATAGTACCTATGATTTTGATCGACCAACCCAAATTAAAAAAAGATTACACATTCACGACCATAACGGTCACCACCATTAATGAGGTATAAAATCATGAAAAATAAAAAACTTTGATTTTCACTTTCTAGTCTAGTTGTCTTAGCTACTCTAACATCTGCCGTCGCAGTTTCTTGTAAAAATGAGAAGAAAGAATTAGACAAGCCAAATAATAAAGATAATGAAATAACAATCGATCCGAAACAAACTAATCCCGATCATAAAGAGGAAGTTTCCAGTGTTGAATTTGAAAAAAATTTAAGTGGCACAATTTATACTCTCTTAATTAAAAAAGATCAAACCATCACCAAAAAAGAACGTTTAGTTAAACAGTTTTTAATTTGGTTAACACCAACTGAACTAGCTCTTTTGGAACACAATCCATACATTCGACTTTACACTAACAAGCGCCAAGCAAGTATTTTAACCCATATCACTTCAGATAAAATCAAAACCAGAAATGATCGCAAATATCTTTTAATTGATTTTGAATTCCCTAAAGAAGTAATTGATGAGGTCACAAATTTAAAGCTTAGTTATCTAGGTTTTGTGAAAACGACACACAATGCTGGTCAATTAACAGTTGAAGATGAAAAAGTTTATCTAATCAATAATCAAGGGTATGATATCAATGTCATCCCGACCACAGTAGATCAGCCCATCAGTGATGCTGATCAGCTATTGATCTATGATCGTGATATTAATCAATATGTCCATCTACGTCAAACAAATATCCTGCCTTCTAAGTTCACAAACAATAATTTATTAATTGATTTTCACAACCCGTCCATAAAAATCATTGATCAAAAACTAACAGCTGCCAATAATATTGAAGGATCGATTGTTTTAACTTTAAACCTGACACTAAATGATCAAAAACACACCATCGAATATAAAATAGCTAATTTACAAACTACCCATAATGATTCTTTCATCATGCTTGATAACCAAAAAGTTCATGCTAATGAGTACATTAAAAACCCTGCAATTAAGTTTACTAAAAATGCCTCTAATCAGTTACTAGTACCGATAGAAATCAATAATTTTTACGATGGTTCAATCGATCTTTTCATTAAGAAAACACAAGCTGATTTAAAACTTTCAGCCCCTGTTGATGTTATCTTAGTCATTCGCGATGAAAATAATCAAGAATATTTTTCACAACCAAAACCTGTTAAACGTTTCGGACAAATCGATTTTGTTTTTGACGATATAGTTTATGATCTGAATAAGCAATACACCATCGTGGCCATGGATGTCATTTTCAACGGTCACAAAACTACACATGAACCATACCGTATGGAATGTGAACCAGCAATTATTTTACACAGCAACTAAATGTATATAAATAAGACAACAAAAAACAAGCCATAGCTTGTTTTTTTCTTTATAAATTATTTTTTTAAACAAGGGATGTGTTTTTCTACAACTGTTAATAAATAGTCAACACATTGTTCAACGTTCATACCATCGTTGTAAATTTCTAACGCATCATCTGCTTTTTTTAAAGGAGCTAGCGCACGTGTCATATCAAGTTCGTCGCGTTTCTTGATTTCATCATAAATTGTTTGATAGTCTTGATTATCAATACCTTTATTTTGTTCAAGGCGTCGTTGCGCACGTGTTTCAATTTTTGTATTTAAATAAATTTTTAAATCGGCGTTAGTCAAAACCACTGTTCCAATATCTCGTCCATCCATAACCGTATTGTTCATATCAGCTAATAGACGTTGTTTGTTCGTCGCATAATTACGAATACAAACATTCTGAGCAACTTTACTAGCTAAATTAGCAACTTTGTTCTTGCGAACAATTTCACTAATATCTTGGTCATTGTAATGCACATCATCACCATCAAACACAATTTTTTGCAGATCTAAAAAATCAGTGATTTGTTGTTCTTCAGACGCTGTCATTGTCGGTTTAATTTTTGATAATAAGTCGTGTTCGTTTAAGACATAAGCATATGTCCGATACATATTACCTGTATTAATGTACACGAAATTTAATTTAGCAGCTAATAACTTGGCTGCTGATGATTTACCTGAACCACTCGGGCCGTCAATGGCAATTTTAATTGTAGACATTTAAACTCCTTCTTTATTCTAGATCTGTTTGTATAAAACAATCATTAGAATAATACTAATAACAATTACTATACTAATTAAAACATAAACTAAAATTTCTAATCAATTTTTCTTACTAACTTGGACCTTTAAATCTTTAATAGGCACCAGCTCTTTTTTTTCTAAATTATCTACATGTTCAATTAAGATATATTGATTACTAAATTGTAATCATTCCCCTTCGATTTTTTGGGTTTCATCAAATAATTTTTGCTCGCTAAAAATCGGGTTGATATCGTAGGGTTGGTGCAAGCATTCTAATTGTTGTAGCAATTTTTTGGTTTGTTGATCTAATTGTTCATTATATGTGTTGGCATATATCATTATTTCATGTGTGTACACACTAGGTTGGTAGGGGTCAAACAATGATGATTGAAAATGATCAATTTTTAATTCACTATAATCAAGCATTTTTTTGCCAAGTGTATTCGCTCTTAACAAAATCGCATTAGCGGCCCCGCTCATATTAGCATATAGTTTATACCCATGATAATATTCAGCGTTTAATTGACTGCGCTTAGCTAAACTACTCATTTACTTTATTCACTTTAATGTATTTATTCAAATACGAAACTACATGTCCGGCCATCACATCAAAAAAACCTGTGACTGATGCATCGGTCATTGTTTTATTTAATTGTTCAATTTCGCTGTCTAAGCCAAAAACGCTAATGTTTAAATAAGTTTCATTTGTTAATAGATAATTATTATCTGCAATAATCGCAAATTCATGACCGACTTTTTGGCGTTTCGATGCGTCTAAATTTAATAATTGCGGATTTGTTTGATATGAGTTAACAAATTTCAAGTGTTGTTGATTTTTTTGATTCACAATGTGTGCGTAATGAATTGTTGAAGAACCAGTTTTTGTAAATCCAATATTACTTGTGATTAAAATTCCATAAGCTGGCGTCCCACTTAAATGAGCATCCTCTATCTTGATTGCACATTGCACTTTTTCTAATAGACGGTCTGCCATGTCTGGTGTAAAAATATTTAATCATAAGTGGTCAATTTCCACATCATGAATTAAACGAATTGGTTGATTTTTAAATAATGTTGTGGCGTAATCTTGACTTACAATAGTTGCTTGATTGTTGTGGTTTTTTAATTGTGGAGCAACAACATAATTCATACCAACACCAATAATCCCAGCTTGGTTAATTAACTTGTCAAATTGTTCCATATTTAAGTTTTCGATTTGTTCTGCAATATCATTAGCTAAAGCGTAAACACGGATTTCGTAGCGGTGTGATTTATTAGGTGGATAAGGCGCAACGTATCGGTTGGCACCATTATTTGTTTTATCTAAATAAAAACTAGTTGGTAGCCCTTGAACAAGGGATGTATCAGTTTGTGAAGCATTTGCTTCTAAATAATTGTTTTTAATGTTATAGGCATATCAATGCACATAACTCATGCCCACAGCGCTTGTAGCTTCATAGTCAATCATGACCACAGCATAACTAGCTGCTTGCTTGATTGATGTTCATTTTAAGGCTAGAGAGACGTGATTATCACCGATGAATTTTTCATCTAAATGATTATTCTCATTGGCACTTAAAATTTCAATTGTCATTTGTTTATATTCGTTTTGTTTAACACTCATATTTTTTTCTTTCTTAAATCTTTTCCTAGGATACTAATCATAATTATATTACTATAATATATAGTGATGTAGCAAAAATACACATCTAAAAGAAGAAAAGAGTTTTTATGAAATTATGTGTTAGTCCCACTAGTTTAAAAAATGCTTATGATTTAATTAATCATGGTGCTGATTACTTAATCGTTGGCCAACAGGATTATAGTATACGCCAAAATTTTTATTTAAATAACGAAGAGTTGATTGCTCTTGTTAACCAACGAAAAACAACAAAAATCATCGTAGCAGTTAATGCTTTTTTTTATGATAACCAATTAACTGATTTAACCAATTATTTACATTTTTTAAAAACATTAGACATTGATTGTGTCATGTTTTCTGATTATGCTGTGGCGGAGATTAACCTTAGCGATCAGTTATCATTGAACCTAATGTATAATTCTGAAACAACCGTTACTAGCTCTAAACAGTTTCCTTTTTTTGTGGAAAACGGTATTCAAAGTGTTTTCTTAGCCCGTGAAATGTGATTAGCTGAAGTGCGCATGATTTGTCATGATAACCCTTTAAATGTTCGCACAATGATTCAAATTAATGGTTTATTATTTGTAATGCATTCGCGTTGAAATTTAGTTTCTAACTTCGCAGCTTATGCAAGACAATATGAAAACGTCACTTTTGATCAAGATGCTTTTTTAGAAATCCAAGAACAATTACGCCGTTATCCGCACATTTTAAAACAAGATGAATCGGGAACCCACATGTATAGTGGTTACGAAATTTGTTGTGTGGATATTTTAGATAAAATCCAAAGTACGGGTGTTAATTTAGTGTGAATTAATAATTACCAACATACAGACGAACAAAGTTTAGAAATTTTCATGTGATACCAACAAGCTGTTAATCATTTATTAAATAATACTTATGATGATGAATTCAAAAAACAAGCATGAGAAAGCATTAAACAAATCTCGCACAACCAAACCATTACGCACAACTTTTATGGAATAATTAAAGATATTTTAAGTATGGAAAAAAACGAAGATGAAAAATAAACAATTTAATTATGAACTACTCGCTCCTGCTGGCGATTTATTTAAAGCAAAGATTGCTTTAGATTATGGAGCAGACGCTGTTTTTGTTGGTGCTAAATCATATTCATTAAGAGCTCGTGCAAGTAATTTCGAAATCGAACAAATCCACGAATTAATTGATTATGCTCATGCACGTAACAAGAAAGTGTACTTAGTAACTAATGTCTTATGTCACATGCCACTAACTAAGAATTTTGCTTCTTTCATGGAAGAAATTATGGTGAATCCACCCGATGGATGCATTAGTGCTGATCCGTTTATTATTGACCACTTAAAAAAACATTATTCTGATCAAACAGAAATCCATATTAGTACCCAACAATCAATTACTAATTCCAAAGCAGCCTTGTTTTTTAAACGAAATAAAGCCACTCGAGTTGTTTTATCGCGGGAAATGACAATTAATGAAATTAGTTTGTTAATGCAAAACTTAAATAATGCGATTGAGGTGGAAGTATTTATTCACGGGGCAGTTTGTATCGCTTATTCTGGTCGGTGCATGATGAGTAATAATTTCAGTTTACGTGATGCTAACGTTGGTGGTTGCGCACACTCATGCCGTTGATCTTATGAAATTAAAAACCATAGCTTACAACAAACACCATCACCTTTTTCAATGTCATCGCAAGATATGATTCAAATTACCAATTTGCAAAAATTAATGGATTTAAAAATTCATTCTTTCAAAATCGAAGGACGAATGAAATCAGTGCATTACATTGCCACTATAGTACATACATACCAAAAAGCTATGCAAGCTTATATCAAACAAACTAACATTGATTGAGATCAACTAAAAGTTGATTTACAAAAAGCCATGAACCGTCTAGCTAATGTAGCATGAATGAACGGGAATCCTGGGCACGACTTGATGTTGTATCACGACAAACAAGAAATTGTCGCTCAATCCTTTATTTTCATTGTCAGCGAAGTCTTAGGTGCTAACCAATATTTAATTACTTCTAAAAACAAGTTTTATTTAGAATCTAAAATTCAAATCCTTTCAGCTCATGAAGAAGAACTAAAAACCATTGAGTTACAAGAAATTATCGATTATGAAACAAATGCTGGTTTGTATGAAGTACATACACCCATGAAAATGTATATTATTCGCCTAAAAGATCCTAATCAAAAACTATATGTTAATGATATGGCACGTATAGATGAAGAATAAAAAAACACCGTAAGGTGTTTTTTTATTTTAATAACCACTGGCTACGCGCTTGTAGTTTATTTCGTTTTTCTTAATATATGCTTGACGAATAACTGATCAATCTAATTCTAATGAAGTACAAATTCCAAAAATAATTTCTAGTACTTTTTGCGTCTGTGTCGCCTGATATTCATGAGCCAAAGTGCTCACAGCTGCGTATAAAGAAATAAATTGTTGATTTAAATCATCAGTTGTTTCTTGCACAATTATCTGTGCTGAAGCCTGTAATCTATAAGCGTGAGCACAAGCAAAATGCAACACATCAGCTAATTCATCTAACATTTTTTCTCGATTAATTTGTTTGTTTGTTTTTCAATACTTAAACATTTGAATTTCATTAGCTAGTTCTCCAATTTCAACTAATAAAGCTAAAATCCGTTGAGTTTTATAATCAGTCTGCGGGTCAAAATCTTTATTTTGGGCGATAGTATTGTCTAATTTTTCTTGTAGCTCGTATAGTTCTTGGATATTAAAAACTAAGCTTTTCATTTTAATAATTCCTCAACAACGTGTTCTACACTAAAACCTTTTTCTAGCATTAATGCAGCACCGTCCATGCTCCGTCCATAACCAGATGATTGGATGAATTGGAAATTTTTAAAACCATATCCTAAACGATAATATGTCGGATCATTACTTGCTTCAATCGCTAATAACCCGTTTTTATTCATTAAAAGTTTGTGAATCACATCTTTATCTTGTTGGATAAAAGTATTTAAGTTTAAACACGAAACCACTTTCACTTTAATCTGGTGTTTCGTGAACAATTCCTTAGCAGCTAAAGCCGCTAAACTAACTTCAGACCCTGAGGCAATAATTGTAAAGTCATTATCTTTTTCAAAACTAAATTCGTTTTCGATGGCATATGCTCCGTATGCCATTTCACTTGGTTGTTGGTCATTAATCGCCATTAAGTTTTGTCGTGAAGTAATCATAACGCTATTAGTAGTTTTTTGTTTCAACGCATTTACTAAAGCATATTTTGTTTCATATAAATCAGCTGGCCGTCAAACCATAATATTAGGAATTGCTCGCAACATTGTTAATTGGTCAACAGGTTGGTGGGTTGGGCCGTCTGCTCCTACTGCATAAGAATCGTGTGAAAAAACATAAAGTCCAGGTAACTCAGCTATTGATCCTAAACGAATAGCTGGTTTCATGTAATCACTAAAAGCTAAAAAGGTTCCTGTCATCGCTTTTAAACCACCGTGATATAAAATCCCGTTCATAATCGTTCCCATCGCAAACTCACGAATCCCCATTTGCACATAGGGTGATAATACTTGGTTATCGTTTAAATTTGATTCTAAGTAGCGCACATTAGTTGATTTACCAGTATCGGCACTTAAAATTAAACAAGAATTAAAGTTTTGCGCTTCTAATTGTTTTAAAAAAGCTTTGAAGTAATTACGGGTTGCTTGGTTGTGATCAGTAATTGCAGAAAGATCTAATAATTGATCAAGTTCTTCAAAATCATTTGCTAAATATTTTTTTAATTGTTTAACATCTTCGGGAAACTTTATTTCATAACGTTGCAATAAGTTTTGTCATTGCATGTAAGCTGAATCACCACGGACTACAATATTAAAATTAAAGTGATCATAAATTTCTTGTTCAAAACTAAAGTTATCTCATTTTAAATGAAAATGTTTATTGAATTTAGCAAATTCCTCATCGTTCACACTTGCTGCGTGAGCATCAGCTGATGCTTGAGTGCTTAAACCTTCACCAATAACTGTTTTAACTTCAATAAATGTTGGTTTGTCATTACTTTTTGCTCGTGCTTGTTGCACCATTAAAGCAATGTTTTCTGGGTTATTATCACAAGTTAAATAATTTCAACCCATTGATTGCATACGTAATTCTAAATTTTCATTAAAAACCGCTGAAACAGGTGTATCTAATTGATAATCATTAGAATCGTGTAGCATAATTAGCTTATTTAATTTTAAACGTCCTGCTAAGCTCATCGCTTCATAACAAACGCCCTCTTGTAAATCTCCATCGCCCACAACTACATATGTATAGTGGTTGAATAAACCTTTTAAATTACTAAACTTCGCATTTAAATATGTTTCAGCTAAAGCCATTCCCACAGCATTACCCACACCTTGACCTAATGGTCCAGTGCTAGCGTCAATAAAATTGTTTGCTAAAACTTCGGGATGCCCAGGAGTTAGCTCACTATCTTGGCGAAACTGTTTCATCGCTTCCATAGGAATTAAAGAAGCAAAGTGCAGGGCAGGATATAAACTCATACTACCATGACCAGCTGATAAAACTAAACGATCACGATTGATTCATTTAGGTTCAGTAGATGAAATATTTATAAAAGTTTTATACAGAGTATAAATAATTGGGGCTGCTGAAATACTCATACCAATATGCCCTTGATTGGCATGCTTAACACATTGCAACGCTAAAGAACGCATCGCATTAACATAACGATTCATCTATAATCCCCCTAAATAACTTCGTATCTTTGTAGAATTTCATGAATTTTTTGTAGTGCTTCGTGTTCATCATCACCATTGGCTACAAATTCCACAGCAGTATTTTCCACAATCCCTAAAGCCATGATGTTAATAATTGATTTACCATCTGCCTTCATATTGTTTGCGTGTACTTTAATTGATGAAGAAAAGTCACATGTTTGGTTCACTAATGAACTAATACATTTAATAAAATCTTCAACTTTTGCTTTAATAATATATTTGCGTCTAACCATAATAACCTCTTATCCGACAATATAATTATTATATCATTACCACGATTTCAAAAAACACATATAAAAGTTTTTTAGGTAGCAAAAAACACCCTTGTTTTAGGGTGTTTTTTTATAAATCTATTGTTTATCTTAATGGCGGAAGCAGTGGGATTCGAACCCACGCGCCGCAGAACGACCTAACACCTTAGCAGGGTGCCCTCTTAACCACTTGAGTATGCTTCCAAAATTTATAACTTATATATTATAAATTAATCGCTGCAAAAAAGCAAACATGATGGTGCTTAAACTATTTTAATTTGTTTAATTTAACTAATAAAGTGTTGATATCCATGAAACCAACTTTGTTTTCAACGATTTCCTTGTTTTTTATAAAGAATGAAGAAGGAATTGATGAAACACCATATTGGCTAGCTAAGCTGTTAAATTGATCAACGTCAACCTTCACGATGTTATATTCATCACCGTGCATTTCATCTAAACGTTCAATTTCTTTAGCTAACATACGGCATGGTGGACATCATGTTGCTGAGAAAACTAATAACAACGGTTTTTCTTGACTAGTCGCTAATAAAGCGTCTAAATTATCTTCTTTACTTAACATTTTTAACATATACTACCTCTTTATTTTTCTTCTTTTTTTACTTCATAGTTGCGGATGTATTTACATTTTGGGAAATTATTGCAACCAATAAACGGTTTCCCTGTTCGGTGGGCAACGCGTTTAACTAATGGACTATTGTGACATTCTGGACATTCTTCATCAATAATCTCTGGTGCATTTTTTTGTTCAATATATTTACATGTAGGGAAATTCGAACATCCAATAAAATCCTTGCGATATTTTTTAGCAGTTTTAATAACTAAATCAGATTCGCAAACAGGACATTGTTTGCCTGTTTTTTCATCTTCAACCTTATCTATTATTTTATATGCATTTTGAACATTTTCTTCAAATTTTGGAATAAATTCATGGAGCGGTTTTTTTCACTCTAATTTACCAAGCGCAATTTCATCTAACGTTTCTTCCATATTAGATGTGAACGAGATGGAGATGACTTCTGGGAATGCTTTTGTTAGTTCCGCAATGACTAACATTCCTAAATCTGTTGGAATTAATTTGTTTTTATCTTTTTGAACATAACCGCGTTTTAAACCAACATTAACCATGGAAACATAAGTTGAAGGACGACCAACACCCGCCTTCTTTAAGGCATTAATCAATGATGCCTCAGTATAGTATGGTGGAGGTAATGTTTCTTTACTAATAATTTCCATTTCTTTTTTAGTGAATTTATCATTAACTTTTAGGTTCATTAATTGCGTTGGCATTTCGTTACGCGCTGGAGTGTAAAAGTTTAATTTTCAATATCCTAAAGTGTTAATGCTACGAATCGCCGAATGGAATGTATGACCATTATTATCAAAAAATATCTCTTGCCGTACAAATGATGGCGGATTCATTAAAGAAGCTAGTGTTCGCGTTCAAATTAAGTTATATAATTTGTAAACATCACTTGGCACATGATCTTTAATTTGTTCAGGTGTAACAAAAATATTAACTGGACGAATCGCCTCGTGGGCATCTTGTGTATTTTGAGTTTGTTTAGCTGTTTTATAATTTACTTGTGTATTAATGTCATCAGTTCCAAAATGATCATTAATATAGGTGTGTGCTTGGGCGACAAACTCATCACTTAAACGTTCACTATCCGTTCTTGGATAAGTAATTAAAGCTTGAAATTCTTGATTAATTTCTAACCCTTCAAACATTGTTTGTGCCACTTTGGTAATTTTAGATGCTGTTCATCCTAAATTATTAGCAGCATATTGTAAAAGTTTGTCAGTCGTTAAAGCTAATAAACGTTCCCCATTGTTAACCTTTGGTTTTGATAATTCAATAATCGTAAATACATCTGACAAATCATCAAAAACTTTTTGTGCATCTTGTTTGTTAATGAAACGAACGACATTTGAGTCTTCTCGTTTATATAGTGTTAGATTATATTTAATTTTTAATAAATTTAGCTCTAGATTGTTTTTTAAAATTGTTTTGATTTCGAATCAATCTTCTTTAACGAAATTACGACGTTCTAATTCTCGTTGTACAACAAATAACAAAGCAATCGATTGGACACGTCCGGCTGATTGCGCCTTGAGTTTTGAGCGTGTTAGTGATGATAGTTTAAAACCTACTAAACGATCAATGATTTGACGAGCGAATTGCGAATTAACTAAATGTATATCAATTTCTGATTTGTTTTCAATCGCATTAATAATTGCTTTTTTAGTTACCTCATTAAAGGTAATTCGTTTCGATTTATTTTGTGCGTCCTTGTCTAGTAAATCAAAAACATGTCAGCTAATAGCTTCTCCTTCCCGGTCCGGGTCGGTTGCTAGATAAACATTGTCTGCTAAATTCGCATAACGTTTAATTTCTTGAACAATCTCTTGTTTCGTTTGTTTTTTACTCTTACCTGGTGTTTCAATAAATTGTCAACGCATTTCTAGTGTTTCTAGATTAAATCCAAAACCTTTAGTTGATAATTCACGGATATGACCACCAGTGGCCACTACCTTATAATTTTCACCAAGATAAGATTCAATTGATTTACACTTATTGGGTGATTCGACGATTACTAAATTCATTTTTACCTCCATCACTTGTAATTAAAGAATATCATAATTAACCTTACATATCTTTTGATTTGCAAAATGGTCATATAGCAAATTGTATGCTCGGGTATAATCGTATTCTTGTTGTGCCATATAAAATTGGTACTTGGCACAAATGTAATCAACAAAAGTGTGAAAGTCCATTTGTTGATCTAGTTTATAAAAATTTTGTAATGCTTCCAAGTGATGCTCTACATAATATTCATAAACATAACTAAGTGGGTACATTAAATCCACAACTTCTTTTCTTATACAATTAATCATAATTAATTTGTAAGCATCATTTTCGTTTTCAATATTTTTAATAAAGATACCAGGGGTATCAATTAATTTAAAATGTTGATTGATTGATTTTGTGGTCTGCGTTTTTGTCACACCGGGACGATTTTCAGTTTTTAATTGATTTTTCTTTGCTAAAAAATTAATTAATGATGACTTGCCAATATTAGGTAAACCAACAACCATGCCAGTAAATTCAGGATTAATAAGACCTTTGCGTTTTAATTTCTCCATACTAGTTGCAAACATATTATATAGGTGTTTGATAATCGTATCACGAAATTGTTTGTTTTTTAAACTCCCAACTAAATAATTTTCTTGTTCAACAACCTTGGTTGCTAGATCACTTTTTAAAACAATATTAATTAAAGGCTTGCCATTGATTCATGATTGTAAATCTGGATTTGCTGAAGTTTTGATTGCCCGCGCATCCAGGACTTGAATAAAAAAGTCGATTTGTTTAATTTTATTTTTAATTTCATCCGTGGCCTTTTTCATATGACCAGGAAATCAATTAATTTTATTAGGATTAATTAGTGCCATGTGTTTCCTTTAACATTAGATGATAAAAATGGTTGGCGTCATATTTTTGATGACATCGGTAATATTTTAAAAAACGTTTAAAGAAAAAAACGAAATATTTTTGATTTTTAACCGCCTTTTGCTTACGTAGATAATTTTTAACCACTTTTTTTAAAATAAAACTAATTAAAGTATTTGCACGCGCAATCATAATCAAAGGTACCAAACAAATAAGAAAACCAATTCACATAAAGCAACACCCAATAATGTGTGCATTAAAAGCAAATGTTGGTTTGGCTGCCATATAAATTTCATTGTAAGCATGATTCAAAATTAAAATCAATAATCATGCCCCAAGAATTAAAAAAGTACCTGTTAAAATTAACAATAGAATGACTAGGAACTTATTTTTGTAAAAGAATCGATCCGTTAGATAACTCTTGAATTTGTCAAATATTAAAAATTCTTCTGTACTCATCTTTAAGCCTTTGCAAATTCAATAAATTTTTTACTTAATTCTGAACGGTATGGTCGACCGGGAACTTTGTGATGATGACGGCAAACCGCAATATATGATTCTTTGCAACCAATTAAAATTAGATCATCATCATACCGCGCTGGTTTATCATCAATTACTCGTAAAGAATAAGCCGCTTCACTACCGCACACATGACAAATGGCTGTTAATTTAGTAACATAATCAGCAGCGATTGCTAAATCGTTCATACACCCAAAGGTTTCCCCTTTAAAATCCTTATCTAGTCCTGAAACAATCACTACATATTTGTTTTCAGCTAAAATATTACACACTTCAACTAAATTACTATTGAAAAACTGTGCTTCGTCAATGCCAATGACACTAATATTTTTTTCTTTATTTTCTTGACGCATCAAATAATCCAAAATTTCTTCTGGTTGGTTGATTTCAATCGATGGTAGTTTAGTTCCATTACGAGAGGCAACCATTAAATTTTGACGAGTATCTAGTTTTGGTTTAAAAATAACGTATTGAACATCAGCATATTCTAATCGTGCCATGCGACGAATTAATTCAGCGGTTTTCCCGGCAAACATCGGTCCCATAATTAATTCAATTCAACCCAACCGTTTGTTAAAAGCATTTTTCTTAGCCATATGATCTCCTTCGTTAATACATAAAGCATATTATAATATATATAAAATAAAAAAATTAACCTAACGATTAATTTTTATTTCGTAACATTAAAGCGGAAATGACAAACATCGCCGTCTTGCATTATATAATTTTTTCCTTCAATTCGTAATAAACCAGCTTCTTTTATAGCTTGTTCACTCTTGTGTTTTAATAAGTCAGTATAACTAATAATTTCTGCCTTAATAAACCCTTTGGCAAAGTCAGTATGAATCACTCCGGCACATTCTTGGGCGTTCATCCCTTTTTTAAAAGTTCATGCTCGTGTTTCAATTTTTCCATAGGTGAAAAAAGTTTGTAAATCTAATAAATCATAAGCTGCTTTTGTCACTGCATCAAGACCAGTTTGCTTCATGCCTAAATCATTCATGAAGATGGTTTTCGTTTCATCATCTAAAACACTGATTTCATATTCCATACGTGCAGATAAAGCGATGCAGTTAGCATTATTAGCTTGAGCGTAAGCTTTAACTTTCACATATTCTGGATTAGTTTCTGGATCATGAATTTCGTTTTCAGCAATGTTAGCAACATATAAAACTGGTTTCATTGTAATCAATTGAAAGTTTTGTAGAATTTTTAATTCTTCTTCATCATATTCACCAGTACTTGCAAGTTGGTCTTGCAATAATACCTTTTGAGCTTTTTCTAAAACTAAATATTCTTTTTTAGATTCCTTATCGCCGGCTTCGGCCTTCTTTTTGATCTTACTAATTCGTTTATTAATCACATCTAAATCAGCAATAATTAACTCTAAGTTAATAACACCAATATCATTCAGGGCATCAATTTTATTATGCACGTGCAAGATACTTTTATCTTCAAAGCAGCGCACCATATGACAAATTGCATCAACCTCACGAATATTTGCTAAAAATTGGTTACCCAATCCTTCACCTTGACTAGCACCCTTAACTAAACCAGCAATATCAACAAACTTAAAGCTTGTGTAAACAATTTTTTCTGGCGTAATTAATCCTGCTAGGGATTTTAAACGCTCATCTTTAACCTCAACTACTCCCACATTGGGATTAATTGTAGCAAAGGCATAATTCGCAGCTTCAACTCGCGAATTTGTAATAGCGTTAAAAAGTGTTGATTTGCCGACATTTGGTAAACCAACAATACCTGCTGCTAAAGCCATTTTATATCTCCTTTTTAAACACGATTGTCTGCTTTTAAATTGCAAACAAGCGTTGTAATTTGTTCGCTCATTTTTTCACAAGCAAAGTTATTAATTGTCCGAAAAGCGTACGCTTTGTTAGCCATAATATCTTTGTTAGCAAAATATGTTTGTAAAGCTTGAGCATAAGCGATTTGCACTTCTGTGTTAATATTCACTTTACTAATTCCTAAAGAAACAGCGTGTTGAATTTGTTCTAAAGGAATCCCTGAACCACCATGTAAAGTTAATGGTGATTCAATTAAATCATTGATTTCTTGCAACAAGGCAAAATTTAAACCTTTTCAATTACTTGGGTATAAACCATGAATATTTCCAATCCCACAAGCTAACATATTCGGTTTTAGTTCAGCCATTTTCACAGCTTCAGCTGGTTTGGTTAGTTCGCCTTCTGAAACAACGTCATCTTCCACACCACCAATAGCACCAACTTCTAATTCCACAGAAACATTATGTTTTTGTGCATAAGCAACTACTTCGGATGATTTTTGGAAATTATCAGCAAACTCTAATGCAGAACCATCAAACATAACAGATGTAAATCCGGCATCGATCGCTTTAAAACAACCCTCATATGTCCCGTGATCTAAATGAATGCAAACTGGAATATCAACTTTTAAATATTCAGCAATGTGGTTAACTAAATGCACAACACATTCGTAGCCACCCATATAACGAATAGCACCTTCACTAAAGGCTAATAAGGCTGGCGTACGCGTTTGGTTTAAAGTTGATAAAATAGTTTTTAATCATTCTAAATTATTCACATTGAATGCAGGGATTGCATACTTATTAGCTTTGGCGTGTGCAACCATTGCTTGAGCGTTGACTAAATGTTTGTACATTATTCGTCATCCTCCAAGTCATCATCTGCCACATCGTTTTCATCAGAAGATACAATTTTCAGATTTTCATCATCTTCAGTATCGTACTCAAAGTCTGAAAGAGCGATTTCTTCCTCTTCCATTTCTTCTTTTTCTTTGTTAATCTTAGCTAATTTAACATCTTCACTATCATCCACGTCATTATCTTTATAACTACCAACTTCATACATTGCGTTAGCAATTTTCGTAATTTCTTTTAATGATAAATGTTCACGTAAATTTCATTCTTTTTCAGCAATTAAAATAAAACGTGGGTCTTGTAGAATAGCAGAATATAATTCACCATAATGTTGAACCATTTCATCAGTTTGTAAATCTGAATTATCCACAATTTTGTGAACGATAAAATCAAAGTTAAAACTGCATTTTTGTTTTTGAATTTCCTTGTCATTAACAATTGCTTCATAAGCAATATCAATATATTTTTTGTTCATTTATAAACTCCTTATTCGTCTCTTCCATCGGGGTTAATACGATAGAAAATATATTTTTTATGTTTCATTTTTTCTTCATTTTTCAAAGCACTAATATAAATACTAATATCTTCTAAAAGTGAGATTTTAATTTCGTTTTTATTATTATATTTATACAAACGAACAGGATTTGAAAAATCATAAATTTTTTTGTTGTAATACTCTGTTGATTTATAAAAATATTCTTTTTTTGAATTATCAATTGGATATACCCGATTAACTAAACCAGTTTCATATGTAATGAATTCTTTATTGTGTAATCAGTTAGAGGCAAGTGTGCGTAAAATATCATCGTCTTCGTTGGCAAATGATTTAAATGATTCTAAGAAAGATGAGTCATCAAGCAACATAACATCTTCATATGTTCACTCTTTATTTTCTAAAAAAGGAAGAAAGATCTGTAATGCTTGTGGATTGCTAAAACGTTGTTTTTTCTGATACAAGTCATAAACTCTCTTTAGTGTTTTTTGCATCAGCGTGTCATATGTCACTGAAATGTCTTTATAATAAACATTTTCAAACATTGCATAACGTGAAATCAAAATGTTTTCGATTACGTTTCAAGCGCCTTTGTGGAAAGCAATTTCGTTTTGGTAAACAATCATTGAAGCAAATAATAAATCATAGTCAAGTAAACCAAATTTCACTCCACAATAATGTGAGTCCCGTTGTAAATAATCTAAACGGTCGGCATCAATTTGACTAGAAATCATTTGGTGCATTCATTTCTTGTCCACAGTATGGTCAATCACAGAAGCAACACGATGAGGATCAATGTTGTGTTTTTTTAGGATTTGGTATATTTCTGAATTAGGATTTGTGATGATGTTTAAACCAACTTGTTCATGATTATAATTGCCTAGCGCTTCTTCAAACGAGTGCGAATAAGGACCATGTCCAATATCATGTAATAAACCTGCGGCTTTAACAACAATTTTGTCAGCTTGTAAATTATCTGTATCACTTTCTATAAAATTGATTTTAGATAACATTTTCTTAACTACGAAATATACACCTACACAGTGAGTAAAACGAGTATGTGATGCTGAATAAAAGCCACCATGTGATGTACCTAATTGTTTTACCTTATGTAATCTTCAAAATTCTTTGGAATTAATAATTTCCATTGCTCATGGATCATCTTCAAAAGTAATAACCCCCAAGATTGGGTCGTTAATATAATTTAAATCATTAATACGCATTATTTATAAATCTCCAATATTTTTAACATGTTCTTCATCACTTGATCTTTTGATGAATAATAAATCATTTGTGCTAGTTCTGGTCCGTGCATGCTATATGTGGCAGCAATTCGAATCGGCATAAATAGCAATTTACCTTTAAGGTTAGTTCGATTCTTTGTTTCATTAATCATTGCACTAATTGCTTCAGGACTAAACTCTTCTGATTTACTTAATAAATCATAGAAGATAGTAATCACCTGTTGAGCACTTTCGTTATTAATTTCAGCTAATAACGCATCTTCTAAATGATCTTTGATACTGAAATGTTCATTCAGCAAACTTAATAAATGTTGTAAATTATAAATTTCTTTTTTGAATAAATGAGCTTTTTTTATAAAGTCTTTATCATTAACTACCAGAGCCTTAGTTAATTCGTGATTTGTTAAAAAAGTGTTAAACTCTTCATCGCTCATTTGTTTAAAGTATAAATTACTAAATCAATTCATTTTTTGAATATCAAAATAGGCTGGCGCTTTAGAAACTTGTTGTAGATTAAATTGATCAACCATTTCGGATAAAGTCATTTTCTCTTCACAGTTTTTAGGACTTCAACCTAATAAACTAATAAAGTTAGTTACAGCAAAAGGAACATAACCATCAGCAGCATATTCTTCAACGAATTGTTTTAGTGCTAAATTCCGTTTAGACAATTTTTTACCAGTTTCATCAACGATAATTGATAAATGTCCATATTGAATGTCGTAATCATTATATCCCAACGCTTTTTTAATAGCTAGTTGGTATGGAGTATTTGATATATGTTCTTCACCACGAATTACATGTGTAATAGCCATTTCATAATCATCAATTACAACCGCGAAATTATACATCGCAATACGGTTTGATTTTAAAATCACCGGGTCAGTTAATGCATCCGCATGAATTTCGATTGGTCCACGAATTAAATCGTTTCAAGCAAATTTTTCTTGCTCATGGATTAACAAACGAATTGTGTAAGGAATTTTTGCTTGCATCTTCTCAGCAATTGCTTCCTTAGATAGAAATGAACAACGTTTGTTATATTTATATGTTTGTTGGGTTTTTTGACAAAACTCTTTGTCCGCTTCTAATTGTTCTTTTGAACAGAAACAATAATAAGCCTTCTTTTCTGTTACTAATTTTTCTGCTAAAGCTTCATAGTGCGTGAATTTTAATGATTGTTGATATGGTCCATATTGCGGGTTAGGATTTTTTAATGATTCATCAGATTCTACGCTTAATCATTGTAAAAAATTAAATTGGGAATCGATCCCCGCTTCAATGTTTCGTGCAATATCAGTATCTTCAATTCGAATGATAAATTGACCACCCATACTTTTTGCAAATAAATAATTAAATAAAGCCGTTCGTGCTCCACCAATATGTAAATGTCCTGTTGGCGACGGCGCATAACGTGTTCTTACAGCCATTTTTTTACTCCTTATTTTGGAATTTATTAATTGAGATTAATGAACTACCTGAACCCGATAATAACACTAGATTGTTCGAGTCTTTTGATAGTTCGCAATAACGGTGGCGAATCGCAGGATATAAATCAAAACAATGTTCTTGTAAATTATTGTGAATAATATCAGGTATTTCGCCTACACGTAATTGATCGATTATTTTGACATAATCATTGCGATCTTCTTGATAATTTGATTGATCGTATTTTTGATAAATTAATTGTGTATTAACATTAATGTTCAAAATGTGGACATTATATTGGAAGTTAATAAAACCACCTAAATCTGTTAATTTTGTCCCTAAGTTAGTTACAAAAGCAGATGAATAATCTGATAAGAAGAAAGGGATGTCCGCTCCTAATAATGTTCCGATTTCATAGTAATTTAATGACGTTAATTGGTGTTCTTCTAAAACACCTCGTAACACAGCAGCAGCATCACTTGAACCTCCACCTAAGCCTGATCCAATAGGAATGTTCTTGTTAATTTTTACCATAAAATATTTCTTACTAAAATGCTGTGAGCGAATATAATCTAAAGTTTTATAAATTAGTCGACTATAAACTAGAACCTCTTTATCATTAATAAAGTAAGTAACAATATCATATGGTTTTGGTGATTCACTAATTTCGATTTCATCATACAGATTATCGACACGAATATAGATAGATTCAAAATCGTGTTTAGCACAATTTTGTTGCTTCTCTAATATATTGAACCCCAAATTTATTTTGGCGTGAGCTCTTATCTTTTTAATCTTCATTTTGCATCTCCTTATTTAATATTTTGAACAAATTCACAAAATTTGCTTGTGTCAAATTTTGCGCCCTTGCGTTAATATCAATTTGCTCGGCTAAAAATGCTTGGATAATCTGATTGCGATCATACTTATTTAATAAGTTGTTCAGCAATTTTTTTCGCCGATTCAAAAAACATAAACGCAAGAAAGTTAACATCTGGCCGTGATCAAAATGTTCACATACGTCGTGGTTTTCAATCATGATAACTGAACTATCAACTTTAGGTGCAGGATAGAAGTTTTTTGGATGAACGTGAAAGAGCGTTTTTAAATTAGCGAATAATTGGACAAAAACGCTAAAAGCATTATAGTCCTTTGTATTCACCTTTGCAGTAACACGATCAGCCATTTCTTTTTGCACCATCACATAGCTGTATTTGATACTCGTTGTTTTAATTAATTTTTCAATGATTTTTGATGAAATTGAATAGGGTAAATTAGCCACTACTTTGACGTCGTTAAATTGCATTTTGCTTTTCAATTCTGCCACTAATGCATCAAAGTCAACTTTCAAAACATCGTTATTAATGATGCTGAAATTTGCTTCTTTAATATTTTTTGTTAAATGGTTAAACAATCTTTTATCTAGTTCAATTGCCTGTACAAATTTAGCTTCCTGAACCAAAAATTCAGTGATAGCTCCTAACCCTGGACCAATCTCAATTACCAAGTCTTCGCTTGAAATATCGGCCGCTTGTACGATTTGTTTTTTTATCTGATTAGACAGCAAGAAGTTTTGCCCCATTTTTTTGGATGGAACAAAACTTTCTTTTTGTAATTTGAATTTAACATTCTTATCTGCCATTAACTAATACCTAATTTCGCTAATTTAGAATCTATTCGTGTAGTACTCATTGTTCTTCGTTTCATAATAATTTTATGAATAATAACAGATTGTACAATTGTAAAGATCGCATTAAAGAATCAGTATAACCCTACCCCAGATGATGAAATAGCAACTACAACAGCTAACACTATCATAATAATATTTTGTGTCATTCGAGATCGTTTTAATTGTTGTTGGTTTTTTGCACCAACAGTTGTTGCTCCACGACCACGTTTTTTTGCTAATCATTGTGGAGTTTTTTGCGAAATAATTTGTACTGGAATAACTAGTAATAAAAAGAATAAATAATGTCATCCACCGTTTGTGAAATTTGAGAATAATTGTGAGATTGGTGTTTGTGTTAAATCTCAAATTCCAAATAAACTGATGAATTTTAAGTATCTTAAAATCGTTACTACTCTATAAATAATTAAGAAAATTGGAAGGGTAATTATCATACTCTCAAATGGAGCCAGAGGTTTAATACCGTGCTTACGATATAATTCACGTGTTTCCAGTTGTTTTTTCTGACGTGATTGCATATCTTTTGCATCTTTATATTTAGCATTAATCTCAGCGATTTTACCCTGAATTTCGCTCATTTTTTCAGATTGAAATGTTGCACGTGCTGTAATTGCAACAGTAATTAAACGAATAATAAATAAAACAATTATTAAACCTAAAATAACATTTAAACCAACTGGTCAATCACGCGTTGCATATAAAAAGTGTAATAAGATTTGACCAATAGGTCATACAAATAAAGCGTAAAAAGGACCATAGGCTCAGGTAAAGTCGCTATAAGCATAGAAAGGTCCAGATCCGTTATATATCAAGTCAAATCGAATATCACCTGATGCACTCGCTGGATCGGCATTAAAACCAAGTTCTAATCCATTACCAACAACTAACGACTGAACTGTTCAATGGTTGGCCATATTTTGGAAGCAACCATATAAACCTATACTTAAAAAGAAAGCGTAAATGATACCCTTAAGAATCTTTACTAACAAGCTAGTAATTTTCTTTTTACGAGCTTTGAGATGCGATGTAGCTGTTTGGGCACCAGAAAAGTTTTCTACTGAATAACTTAAACGGTTAACAACAGCTTTTTTATCTATTTTTGTTCCCATCTCTTTTCCTTTCTAATTTTCATTATTTTTAAAACCGCTTTTTCAACGACAGAGGCATTAAGATTAAAAACTCCATCGGTGAAAGATGGGTTCACAATAATCACCATTTTACAATAACTAAAATCGCACTTTAAATTATTTAAATAAGCACGAATTAAACGTTTAATGCGATTTCGCGTGGTTGCTAATCGAAAATGTTTCTTTGAAACAGATATAGCCACGCATGGTTTATCTTCCTCACTAAAAGCATAATAGAAAGACATGATCTTTGTTGAAATTTTTTGGTGTTTTTTGATAATTTTTAAAATATCTAAATTTTTTTTGAGACTAAAAAATTTAGCCATATTGTTTTATCTTTCAGATGAAACAGTTAAACTATGTCTTCCCTTTAGACGTCGACGCGCTAAAACGTTACGACCATCCTTAGTTTGCATACGAGCACGGAAACCATGAGTTTTAGCACGTTTACGATTGTTTGGTTGAAAAGTTCTTTTCATATCTACACCACCTTCAAATTTATAAACATATTAAAAAATTATAGCATTTAATAACTATTATATAATAATATATATCTAATTGTTTATCAATATCTTATAATTTTTAAGAATGACAATGTTTTTCGTCTGAGGTGTCTAAATGATTAAAGAAATTCAAAAAAAATACACAAATGCGCTTAATTCTGTTTCTTCATCTACCATTGATCCTCGACTAGTCAACACTTTAATTAAATCAAAAGTTTACGGTTTTGACAATAATATTTTACAAATTGTTGTTGATGATCCACACGTTTGTCTGCTTGCTTCTACAACTTATTATTTAACTTTGAAACAAATCTTAGTTAAAGAATTCGAGTATTTTAATCAGCCTGTGCAAGAAGTTTTGTTCTTATCTCCCCAAGAAGTAGCACGCTTAAACGAACGATCACAATTAATTAAGACATTAGAAAAACCTGTTCAGACCGAAATTGTTAATTTCAAAAAAGAATTAAAAGAATTAACTTTTTCGCGCTTAGTAAAGACTACATATAACATGGATGCAATTAATGCTATCTATCAACTATTAAGTCCTGAATATCCTGTTTACTCCCAAGTTAACCCCATCTTCATTTTTGGAAAGGTTGGTATTGGTAAAACCCATTTAGTCGCTGCTGCTGCCAATGAATATCATAAAAATAATCCTACAAAGGTTGTTTATTATATTGAAGCAGCCGAATATTTTAGACGTTTCAACGCTGCTGCTTTTAAAGGAGCACACGTAGTTGAACAACTGAAAAATGAAATTCAAGCTGCTGAATTATTAATTATTGATGACATTCAAAATTTAGGTGATAAGGCTAAGGCGCTAGAAATGTTCTTTAATATTTTCAACACCATTATTAATAATGGAGGGAAAATTATTATTACTTGTGATAAAAAAACTAGTGAGTTGGTGGCTTTTGAAACTCGCCTGATTTCTCGTTTAGCTTCAGGTATTCAAATCAAACTATCTAATCCTAGTATTGCTGATGCCATTGATATTATTAATAACTGACTGACAATTAATAAACAATTTAGCATTTCTACTGAAGCAATTGAATATATTGCTTATAACTTTCATAAAGACATTAGACAATTGATTGGTTTTCTAAAACAAATTAGTTATTGAGCAATGAACAGTCATGAAAAAGTCAGCCATATTGAATTAGCTTTCTTGCAAGAAAAATGTGCTCAATCTGGTATCGGTTTACAAATGATAGAAAACGAATTAGATCCTAACAAGATTATTACGATGATTGCACAATATATGAATATTAATGAACAATTAATTCTCTCAGATACACGGCGAAAAGAAGTTGTATGGGTTAGATCAATTATCATTTATGTCTTACGACGAGTCTTAAACATGACATTTACAGAAATTGCTACAGTCTTAAAAATGAAATCCCACTCAACGATTTCGTATGCGTTTGATAAAGTCGCACGCAAGGCAGATGAAGACGATACATTTAAGCAACAATTGAACCATATTATTGAATATGTTTCAAAAAATCAATAAAGTTGTTTGCAGATTTAATTATTGCGTTTTTATTCCTCTTATTATATAATTAAGAGTAAGTATTAAATTTTCAAACATGAAATCAAGCATATTAATGAAAATTAATAGATGATAATTATTTAAGAATATAAGGAAGTATAAAATGAAAGACATTCACTTAAATTTAAATGAAACTGTTTTTAAATGTGTGACTTGCCAAAAAGAATATCCTGTTTTAACTACATTTAAAACTCCAGATATGGCTGTCGAAGTTTGTTCTAATTGCCACTCTTTCTACATTGGAAAACAAAACGCTACTACTACATTACGTGGTCGTGCTGAAAAACTTAATTCTAAGTTCCAAACTGCTAAAGAAAACATGCAAAACAAACCAGTTAAGAAAACAGTTACTAAAAAACCAAAATCACGTCCTGCAAGTGGCTTTGATGTTTTAGGAAATAACTAATTTATAAGCATTTTAATTTCAAGTGCTTGGATTATTGACATTCAAATTGTTAAATAAATAACAGGCCGCTGTTATTTATTTTTTATCTTACAAACTTAAAAGAAAGAAATTTTATGGAATATAATAAAAAATTATTTGATGCAATTAAAAAGGTTGTTGTAAAAAACAATGAACTAAAAAAAGAGTTAGAAACTATTTCTAACGATTTTAAACGCATGAAAGAAATTAACATTCAGTTAAAGAAAACAAACCAAGTTGCTGATGTTTTTACTGATTATGAACAAGCTATCAATAATGGTGTTTATGCTGAAGAAATTTTAAAAACCGAAAAAGATGACGATATGCTTGAATTAGCACAATTAACACTGCACGAAGCTAAAGAACAAATTCCAGTAATTGAAGAAAAACTAAAAATTCTTTTATTACCAAGTGACCCCAATGATGACAAGAACGTAATTGTCGAAATGCGTCCGGCGGCAGGTGGTGATGAATCTTCTATTTTCGTTGGTAACTTATTTGATACTTATCGAGCATATGTTGAATCTCGTAACTGAAAAATGAAAATTATTGAAATGATTCCCTCATCAGTTGGCTTCAACTTTATTTCATTTATGATTTCTGGTGAAGAAGTTTATTCACGTATGAAATTTGAATCTGGTGTACACCGTGTCCAACGTGTTCCAGCAACTGAATCAAAAGGTCGTGTCCACACATCAACTATTACCGTGGCTGTTTTACCAGAACAAGATGAAGTAGATATCACCATCAATCCTTCTGATTTAAGAATTGATACTTATCGAGCTAGTGGAGCTGGTGGACAGCACGTTAATCGAACTGAATCAGCTGTTCGTATTACACACATCCCAACGGGTGTTGTGGCTGCTTGTCAAGAAGGTAAATCACAAATCGAAAACCGAGAAACTGCGATGAAAATGTTACGTTCAAAATTGTGAGAAGAAGAACAACGTAAACAAAACGAAGAATTTTCTAATTTACGAAAAAATCAAGTTGGAACGGGTGATCGTTCAGAAAAAATCCGGACATACAATTATCCACAAAACAGAATTACTGACCACCGAATTAATTTAACTTTGAACAAGTTAGAACATATTATGCTAGGGACATTAGATGAAATCATTGATCCGTTGATTGCTGATGAACAAACTACTCTAATGACAAATTTAGAAATCTAGTATGACCTACCAAGCGTTTTATCAAGTTTATTACCAAAAAGCTTGCCAAAAAAATCTTAATCCAGTAATAATCATTCACTTAATTAATCTAATTAATCCCCATATTACTGATTTAACAAGTTTATATGCTGTCTTTAATCAACTCATCAAAGAAGAAGACCAGCATCTTTTTGAAGACTTATGAAACCAGCACGTTAATCTAAACATCCCGATTGAGCGTTTAGCTAAAAAAGGGTTTTTTTATCATCGTCAATGATATGTTGATGATGGTGTTTTTATCTTTCGACAAGCAAGTGAGCTATTAGTTTCGGAAGCTTTAAATTATCTAAAAAATCAAAAAACAAATAAAGAGTTAAACGTTGTTGATGTTTGTTGTGGAACAGGTGTTTTAGGTTTAAGCGTCTTATTAGAACATCCAATTAACTTATCGTGCGTCGACATCAACCCTTTAGCAATTCAAAATACACAAAAAAACCAAAAACTTTATAATTTAAATGCACAGCTCTATAATCAAGATTATCAGTTGTTTTTACAAACGTGTCCACAAAAATTTGATTTGTTAATTTGTAATCCACCATATATTATGCCTAATTACGAGTTATCAAAAAATGTCCTAATGCATGACCCATATAATGCCTTAGTGGATGTCCATCATGAATATGGATTGAGTTTTTATATATATATTATTAAAGAGTATTTTTTAAAAACCAATCCTGCTTGTACCTTATTTTTTGAAATTGGGTATGACCAAAGGGCACATTTAATAAAATTCTTAGCACAATGTAAAATAAAAGATTATGTTTTTAAAAAAGATTATGAAGGTTATGATCGGATATTAATCATCCAAGGGAGAAAATAATGAAAACCTACAATTTTAACCAGCTCAATATAATTGCAGATGCCTTAGCTGCTAATAAGTGCGTCGTTTTACCCACTGATACAATCATGGGAATTTTAGCTAAAAATGAAAAGAATATTTATGCCCTTAAAAAACGTCCTGCAAATAAACCGATTGTTCGTTTTATTGCTGACTACTCTCTATTAGGGGAATTAACTGTTGCACAAAAACAGTTCCTAGATATTATCTGACCAGGACAAATTACTATAATTAAAGATCACATTTCCTACCGTATGCCTAATAGTCGACCCATTTTAAAACTATTAGAGAAGCTCGGACCACTATATTGCAGTAGTGCAAACTTGTCTGGTGAAGATCCTGTTCTTAACGAACAAGAAGCTGTCTTTAAGTTCGGGGCAAAGGACAATGTTTTATATGTTCAAGGGAATGCTAATACTACCAAACCGTCAACAATCATCGATATAGATGAGTGAAAATATATTCGCCGCGGAGCTAGTGTGGGGGTTGTTGATGAATTTTTAGCTGATTTACATGCTAACAAATCATCTCAAATCGATTAAATTTTTCTTTTTTTAAAAAATCGCTTTAAAAATGTGATAACTTTACATTTTTGTTGTAATATAAATATGCATATATAAAAAGTAATGAAAGAAGTTATACAATTATGAGTATATTACAAAATATTACAACACCTGATTACATCCTTCCTGATAGTGATCTTGCAAAGATCATTAGCGGTGCTGATCTAAGTAAATTAGATAGTTCTGCTGCATCTGGAATTTCAATTGCAGTTTCTGTATTCAGTGTTATCGGTACAATTGTTATCGCATTAAGTGTTTTCCCACAAACAATTAAAACTATGAAGGATCGTAATACAGCAAGCTTAAGTTTCTTATTATTCTTCCTAACTGGTTTAGCTACAACTTTCTTAGCTCTTTATGGTATTGGTTTAATCACAGTAAAAACAAACTCTTCTGCTTTCTTAGTAGGGGTTACATCAGATACAGGTAAAGGTATCTTCAATTATCAAGAATATGTAGCTGGTTTCTTAGTACCAGGTATCTTCTTACTTGCATGTGAAGGATTCATGGCTGTTACATCATTCATGGTAGCATTCGTTAAACTTGCAAACCAAATCAAAGCTAAAAAAGCTGGTATGTCTGAATTAGATTACTACGAAGTTCACATCAAACCAACATTAAATTTAAAAGGAGCTAAATAGTCATGTTATCATTTTTACAACAAGCTGCAGAAAGTGCTACTAAAGTCACTGCTCCATTAACTGAAACTCAAGCAATTGACAATGGTTTCATTGTTAATCAAGATGTTATCTTTAGCCAAATGGGTGACGCTGAACAAACTTATGGTTTCCCTATTCACCCTTGAGCAGTATTCTTCCAAGTAATTGGTGCTGTTCTAGTATTTATCGCTTATGTACCAGGGGTAGTTGCTACTCTTAAATCTAAACGTACAGAAGTATTATCATTAGGAATGTGAATTTTATCTGTATTAGGTCTAGCATTCTTAACAATCTTTGCATGATTAGGATTCTCTTTATCACCAGGTGGTTTCGCTTTAGTAGCCGTTTCAGAATCATTATCATTGATCTTAACAATCATCGTTCTATCAGTGAAAATTTCAATTATGAACAAAGCTAAAAAAGCAGGTATGTCTGAATTAGAATACTGCAACCTACACTACCCAATTAATGCAAAAATCAACAAATAATCAGAAAAGATAAAAAAAATTATTTTAAAAGGAGCCTGTGGCTTCTTTTTTTATTGTCTATTTTGTAAAAACAAAAATCTTTTTATTGAAGAATATATGGCAAAATATAGTACCATTAATATTTAAAGATAATAAAGGTAGGTTTTTATATGTGAAATAGTATCAGTGATATTCCCAATTTTTACGATGAGATGGGTAACATTAATTTAGAGGTCTCTGCGCACGCTAGTGCCACTGAAGTGGCTACGTCTGTTTTCTCGGCTGTGGGTACAACCTTGCTCGCTTTAAGTGTTTTGCCACAAACAATTAAAACATTAAAGAGTAAGGACACAGCCCAACTAAACTTCTGATTGTTCTTGCTAACCGGTTTAGCAAGCGCCTTCCTAGCCATATACGGTGTCGGATTAGCGACTGTTAGTCCTTATGCTAAAGTGTTTGCTGTGGGTAAGTTTATAAATGAGCAAAACGAAACTGTTTTAATCTTTAATTACCAAAGATTTATTGCTGGATATCTTGTCCCAGGAATTATTATGTGCGTTGGTAGTTCATTATTATCAATTACTGCCCTAATGGTTGCCTTTTTAAAATTTAAAAATGCACGTAATGCAAAGAGTATGAACTTGTCAGAAACCGATTATTACCAACAATATATACTTACTCAAATTAAACAGGATAAAGCACCCTTATAGGACTCTTTTTTATAAAAATATAAATCAAAAAAACACCGTTATTGTTAAGCGGTGTTTTTTATAAATAAACATCTGTGATAAAGCCTTATTCTAAAAGTGGTTTGTCTTCTATAATCGCTGCTTCCTCTGCGCCTACATTAATTCCATAGTTGGAAAAGTCATGTTTAATGATGTCTAAGTAAACTGTTATATCATTTCGATTATAAACATCTTCTTCGTAATTTAATTTATTAATTTATCAAGAAGGTATTCTAGTTCCAACTCCTTATTTTGTAAGTAAGCTGCTTCAGCTAATATGGCAGCCTTTTGCTTGGTTAATTCCGCTATAACTAAATAATGATGCTGATAACTTTTACGAATGTTCTTCAGATCGACAATATATTTTTATGATTCAGGCTTGTTCTTTTTTTTCTTGTAGCGAACAATTGCAATAATAAAAAAGATAAAACTAATCAATCCAAAAAACCAGAGACTTCAGAACATCTTCTACCCGCTTCTGTTTCTGGCATTATTACATAAGGGATTAAAAGACATAATGATAAAACAAAAAATACACCACATATAATTCATCATGGAGAAACCTTGCGTTTAACCGGCATGGCAAATTAGGATTTAGTATCCATAATTTTGCTATAAATTTCTTTGTGCTGATCAAATAATTTTAAGATTTTTAAAACCGTTCGATTACTCTTATCAAACATCCCTACAAATGTATATGTAAGTTTATTGAGTTGTCGTGTTGAATTATGTGCCGATAGATTTCCTGTTGTTCTGGAATTAAATGCACCTATACCGTGTGCAAACCCAAATGTTCGATCCATAATATCTAAAGACGCCTCTGTATGCGATTCACTACCTGTGTTTAAGTTTGAGACATTACACAGTCGAAAGTTAAAAATGCTTATTTCGCCGGAATATCTTTCTAATGGTTTATTATATCCCCATTAAAAGCATAATCTCTATAAACTTTATCCTTCATTTTTCACCTTTTACCTTGTTAATACATAAATTTAATGTTCCGTTTTTTTCTCTTTAACTATATCATTTTTCGTTTAAAACGGCACAAAATTAACTGGATAAAAAGCAAATTAAATAATTATATTGTTTTATAATGGTTTAGCCACTATTTGCGCTCACTTACGTGGGTATTGTTTGCTTGTTCGTTTTAGTTTTCGATATACCAAAACATTATTTGATTTGTCGCTTGAAATATAAGCATTATGTTTAATTAAAGACAGGTTCAATGTCTTAATTGTGTTTAACGCTTCGTTAATTTCAGCCTCGTATGCTAGCCCTTTTGGTTCAATAAGAAGTCCATCCACCTTAACAAATGGGGTAGATATTTCTAAGATCTTATATAAACCCGCCACAGCCCGAGCAGTCGCTATATCAAATGACTCACGCATATCTAAAGTCATCTCTTCAGCTCGCATATTTCACGCTTGAACATTTTGCAAATTTAATCGCTCAATAACAGTGTTTAAAAATGTACATTTTTTAGCATTCGCTTCTAATAAAACAACATCATATGAAGCAAAAACGATTGCAATTAAAATGCCAGGAATTCCTGATCCTGAACCAATATCAATCAATTTCTTCTTAACATCCACTGGCATGATACTTGAATCAGCATATGGTAAAAGTGAATCTAATAAGAATTCTTGGTAAATTTTTGACTCATCGTCTAAACGTGTTAAATTAAAATATTGATTATATTCTTGCACTAAATTCTTATAGGCTAGAATTAAATCAATTTGTGTCGCACTTACATGCGGAAAAAGTTCATGAACCTTTTTAATAAATGTTTCTTTATTCATCTTTTTTATGCTCCAAGTAATATTTAATCATCGCAATATCAACTAAATTGACTCCCGAAATTCGTGACGCTTGTTGTAAATCAAGCGGTCGAATTTTTGCTAATTTATCTCTTGTCTCTAAAGAAATATTGGGGATTTGATGATAATCGATTGTGGGGTCGAGTTTGTATGTATCCAGACTTTGTAATTGTCGTAAATGCTCTTCTTGGTTTTTAATATAACCTTCATATTTAACTGCAATCTGAATTTTTGAAATTAATTGTGTACTTAAATCGTCAAAAATGTTTTGATAAACTAATAAATCTGCTAATTTAATTTCTGGACGTTTTAAATAATCAAATAAGCTGACATTAGTTTTTGTCGTCGTGTTTTTTAATTGATCAATTTGGCCGATTGTGGTGTTTTTTAACCAATTGATAACAGCACTAAATGTTTTTTGTGCTTGCACATAATCATCATACATAGCTTGTGATACTAGACCAATATCATAACCATATTTTATTAAACGATCATCAGCATTATCATTTCTTAATGATAAGCGGTGTTCAGCCCGTGAAGTTAATAATCTATATGGCTCAACAATCCCTTTAGTTACAATATCATCAATCATCACACCGATATAAGCTTCTGTTCTTTTTAAAATCAATGGTGCTTTGTTTTGTAATTTTAATATAGCATTAATTGCTGCCATCAAACCTTGCGCAGCAGCTTCTTCATATCCGCTTGTACCATTAATTTGGCCAGCAAAATATAAATTTTTTATCTTTTTAGATTCAAGCGTTGGGTAAAGTTGAGTCGGATCAATTGCATCATATTCAATGGCGTAAGCATATTTTAAAATTTCACATTTTTCTAACCCCGGTAACATGCGAATCATTTTTTCTTGAACATCAGTGGGCATCGACGTAGAAAAACCACCTAAATAAATGGAATCTAAAGAATATGATTCGGGTTCTACAAAAATTTGGTGTCGAGGTTTATTAGCAAACTTAACAATTTTATCTTCAATAGATGGACAATAACGTGGTCCAACACCATCAATCATCCCTCCATACATCGCCGAATCTTTTAGGTGAGCGTTAATAAGCTCATGTAATTCTTGACTGGTATGAATGATGTAACATGGTAACTGTTCTTCAAAAGGTTTATATACTGGTTGATAATGACTAAAAGCAATCAGATCATTAGTTCCTGGTTCATAAATCATGTTTTCATAATTAATCGAATCTTTTTTAATTCGTGGTGGCGTTCCTGTTTTTAAACGAATCAGTTCAAAACCTAATTTTTTTAAGGCATGAGATAAAGATTGAGCATTATTTAAACCATCTGGTCCTTCATTAATTTTTAATGATCCTTTATGGGTTACTGATTGCAAATAAGTACCCGTTGTTAAAATAACAACAGAAGCGTGTAATTGTTCATTCCCATTTACAACAACACCTTTAATTTGATCATCCTCAACAAGCAAATCAGTAACTTCCGCCTCGTATAAATCCAAATTAGCTTGTTGTTCAACCGCTTTCACAAATCATTCATGGTAAGCAACCTTATCAGTTTGCGAACGAATAGCTCACACACCTGGACCTTTTGATGAATTTAAGATTTTCATTTGCATCGCACAAGCATCCGCTGCTTTTGCCTGCATACCTCCTAAAGCATCAATTTCGCGTGTGACAATCCCTTTCGCAGGACCACCAATCGATGGATTGCACGGCATTAAACCAATACTTTTCTTTTTTAAAGTAATTAGACAAGTATATAAATTGGATTTAGCTGCAGCAAAACAGGCTTCTAAGCCCGCATGTCCTGCACCGACAACGATTACATCATATGTTTTATTTAAATTCATTCTTACCTCCATGAATTTTATTTTCTATTAAGTTTGATTGTATATATGTTATTTGCTTTTAAATACGTTCTCAAGGCGCCAATCGCATCCACGTCCCCATCTAAATCAGGACTGTAAGAAAAAAGCATATTCCCAATAATAGAGTTTTTTTGATTATTTCCAGTGCCTTCTTCTAAACCGGCATAATGGATTCCAACTAAATTGAAATTAGCATCAATTATCATTGAACCACTTGAACCAGCTGTTAAAGTTCCCAATTCATCAGAACTATATATTTGACTACCGATGTTATAACGATAATCATCTGAGCCAGTTGGATGTTTCCCGTTTGTTAAAATATTGGTGTTTTGCAATACGTGTTGACTACTTATAACTAGATTACCGACCCCTTTTGACCCTTTTCATAAGCTCAGTCCAGTTGAGTCATCAGAAGCACCGACATATCCGGCTGAGAAAGTCGTTACTTGTGGGTGGTATGGATAGTTAATTTGGTAATTAACATATCATGCCTGTTCATTCGGTGTTCCTATAATTTTACTTAATTCTGGCAGTTGTTTATCAACATCTTTTTTATTAACTGTCATTTTAATAACAACAAAGTCAATAGTTCCATTATCTATTTTATCGATGTTTTTGGTTTCCTTTTTATTACTTCCTAAAACAAAATCATGGCCCGTTAATTGTGGCGCAAAAAAGAAAGTGTTTTTATAATTATCCTCTGTATAATCTAAAACCTTCGATAATTCAGAAAAACCTACACCGTTAATAGATGAAAAGCTATTTGAAATAGCTGACTTCTTTGGCGCTTTTCCTCATAGAAGGTATTTATAGCGATCCTTGTCCTCATATGCTTCATTAGAAATTTCTGCTTTATTATCTTCTAAAAATTTATCATAAGAATCTTTGTTAAACCATTTGGTCGAGTCTTTTTCATCATCATATGATCGCATATTTAAAACGTGATTATTTGTGGCCACTAAAAAAGTATATGTATCTGGTTCATTTGTAGGAATACGATCTAAAATAAATCCTGTTCCACTGATAATATTTAAATTATTTTCAGCATTGGTTTGTAACATATTTAAGCTAATTGTTCGATCAAAAATATATCGATAATAATCCTCATTAGTTTTTAGTAAACTATTGTGGTGATTAATTTTTTTGTAAATATACTTGCCATTTGACAATAAAATATAGAATTCTAATTCTCCATGACGATCTGATGAACGGAAGCTAATCCCTTCCACATAAACAGCGTTGGCGAATATTTTTTTACTTTTTAATAAATGATTATATTCCATTGGGCTCAATCAATTGAAAAATTGTAAAAATCCACTCGGTAAATATCCATAGGGGTTTTTCTTAATTAATTGATTAACAACATTAATATCCACATCCCAATCAGTTTCCATGACATCAGCTTCTAAGAGTTTATTACGTTCAATGTAATTTAAAAATGACACTTGATATTTTAAAGATTGTCTAAATGTTGTTGTTTTTAGAATATCAATTCGCGTTTCTTCGTCAGTATTAAAACCCAAAAAACCGGTTTTATTTGCATAAAACTGTACAACTTCGTCATCTCGTTCTGACTGATTATAATAGCGATTGGCTTTTTGTAAATATTCTGCATAATATGGGTTGCTATTAATTATTTCAAAGGGTGTGCCCTCTAAATTCAATAATTTATCTAGTGTATATGTTTGTGGTGTTATATCGCGAACATCTGCAATTTCTGTATAAATTTTTTCATTAATAAATGTGTCAGAAATCCGGACCCAAAAGAACTCACCGCTCGTACGTTCGTGCAACATAACATCTAGAGAACCGTGTTTATCATCTGATTTTTTCTCAATTACAGATAAATTAGCCGTTTCTAAAATGAACTCCTTTTGTTTGTTTTTGCTAACAAAAACAAAACTTTTTAAAATCATTTCATCTGTCATTTCAGATGGTAATTTTTCATACTCATTTAAGGGTAATAGTTTTATCGCATACGCTTTTCGTTGAATATGAATATCTGAAAAACGTCGTATTAATCCACAACTTGTTGTGGCTATAGCACCCATACCCAATCCAAGTGTTAACATCCCTCATTGTCAAATTCTTTTTCTAATTTGTTTTTTCATATACCACCAATTAACATACAATTAAATATAATTATAAATTATAAATGATAACTATATCAGAAGAACTATAAGGTATTTAGATGCAAACATACGCAGATATCATTCGCACCATGAGTGCTGAAACAAACATTAATGAAACTTATATTCAAAATGTTTTAGAACTATTAGAACAAGAAAACACCATCGCTTATATTGCGCGTTATCAAAAAGCCAAAACTAATAACATGGATGAACATTTAATTAAGAAGATTGCTGATCGTTATGCTTATCTAATAAAATTAGAAAAACGCCAAACATTCATCATTGAAACTTTACAAACAAAAGGTTTATTAACTAATGAATTATTAACCGCTATTAAGAGTGTGAATACACTTAGTGAGTTAGAGACATTATATGAACCTTATATGACAAACCGAGTCACAAGAGCAAAAAAAGCCATCGAGTTAGGTTTACAACCCCTAGCTGATTTAATTATGCAAAACGATTTCAAAACCAATGTCAAACAGGCCGCTGCCAATTTTGTAAACGAACAAGTACCAACAGTAGATGTGGCCATTGATAAAGCGTGCGACATTATAGCTGCTATTATTGCACAAGATCCAATCGGTTCACAAATGGCTTTAAAGAGTTTGTGAAATTATGGTTATGTTCAGACCAAATTAGCTAAAAAAGAACTGGATGAGGAAGAAAAATATCATTTATA
This sequence comes from Ureaplasma miroungigenitalium, assembly GCF_025780085.1. Classification (GTDB taxonomy): domain Bacteria; phylum Bacillota_I; class Bacilli_A; order Mycoplasmatales; family Mycoplasmoidaceae; genus Ureaplasma; species Ureaplasma miroungigenitalium. The sequence continues at coordinate 39,833 of NZ_JAOXHL010000004.1, forward strand.
TTATGATTGAAAAAATAAAATCAATTTTTTAAAGGCTTATCAAATAATGGCAATTAACCGTGCTGTTGAAGCAAAAGTATTGTCTTTAAAATTTCTTTTTGACGAAGATTATATTATTAATTTCATGGCTAACAAATATCATAAAAAAAGAGCGACAGATTGTGCACCATATATTGCCAAAGCTGCCAAAGATGGTTTAAAACGTCTAGTCTTTCCGGCTGTGATTAATAGCGTACACAAGGAATTAACAAACAAAGCCCAAGAACAAAGTATTAAAGTCTTCAGCAATAACCTAAAACATTTATTGTTAACTAAACCTGTTTTACCACAAACAGTCTTAAGTATTGATCCAGGTTTTGCTCATGGTTGCAAAATTGCAGTCATCGATGCCTTCAACAATGTTTTAGCTACCCAAACTATCTATCCGCATGCACCGTTTAATAAAATAAACGAAGCTGAGCAGATTATTGCTACTCTTTTAACTGAAAAACAAGTCCGTCTTATCGCCATCGGCAATAAAACAGCATCCACTGAAACATTAATTTGAATCAATGAGTTTTTAAAGAAACAAAATCTATCCATCCCCTTTGTAAGCGTCAATGAAGATGGTGCATCGGCCTATTCTGTTAACGAGATTGCTAATGAGGAGTTAAATGATTGTCCAGTAAATATCCGTTCGGCAATTAGTATCGCACGGCGTGTTCTAGATCCTTTAAGTGAATTAATCAAGATTGATCCACAAAACATTGGTGTCGGACAATATCAACACGATTTAGATAATAAAATGTTAGAGGAAGAGTTAAACTTCTGCGTTTCATATTGCGTAAACCAAGTGGGTGTTGACATTAATCTTTCAAATAAATATTTACTAGCCAAAATCTCTGGCTTAAATAAACGAGCTGCTAGTAGTATTATGAAGTACTTGCAAACCAATAAAACGATTAAATCACGCGAAGAAATCAAAAATATTCCTTATGTAACATCACAAGTATACCTGCAAGCTATCGGTTTCTTGCGAGTGCATAATTCTGCTGAAATCCTTGATAGTACTATTATTCATCCAGATGATTATTTATTAGCTAAACAACTTATGCAAAAGTTAAACATCAAACCAGAAGACGTAATAGCTCAAAAAGTTAAAATTAATCTAAATGATGCTTTATATAACCAATTAAGTCAGGAGTTTAGTACTTCACACTGAACTATTAAATACATTCTTGAAGCTTTAAGTAATCCCACATACGATATCCGTGATAACTATGGCTCATTAATGTTTTGAAATCAATTGAAAAATTTTTATGACCTACAAATTAACCAAACATACGATGGAATTATTACAAACGTAACAGATTTTGGTTTATTCATTGATATCGGACTTCCAAAAACGGTTTTTGCACCTAATAAATTAATTACAAAAGACGACGATTTGTCTATTAATATGAAAATCAAAGTAAAAATTGATAAAATCAATATAAATAAAGAACAAGTTGTTGTCATGGTGATTTAAAAATGAAAAAACTAAAAAAACGACAAATTATTTTCGGATTAGCTTTATCTCTAAGCGCATGTATCACAATACCTAGTGTCGCTTTTTCTTGTGCTAAAAAAGAAATCAGTGAAGTTATTTTTCGTAAGATCAACAAACCCATCATCAAAATAAATGATGGTTATAGTGTTCATTCCATTACTGCTGCACAAGCTTTAAAAAGTTTCTCACAGAACGAAAAAGATCCGCAAGACTATACTATTTTTAAAATCATCAAACCCAATTTCCTGCCTAGTGACCAAATTAATCCTGACGAATTAAGTTATGAAATCGTTAATCAACCTCGTCTACTAGGTGAAAACATCTTATTTTTTGAAATTAAAATTACTTATCAAAATCAAGAAAAAACAATTGAACATATTCAAGAGTATATCTCAGCAGAAGAATTAGAAACGTACAATACAAAACGCCGATATAAAAAATACTTAAAAGAGGCACTTGCAAAAAACGAAGAGTTACAACTTGATTATTTTGGTGTCCAACTAAAACCAGAATATAAAAACCTCTCAGCGCACGAAATTAAAAAGCTCGGTGATGAAGCATTACTTCTAAACATTGATAATCCCGCCTTTGCACAAATTCAAACCTATAAAAACCAACCACCTTTTAATCAATTAAAAGTTAAGGTGACCGACCTACAAATTTATGAAACGAAAGATCCTCAAATAGCTGACTTAAATGTAGAAGTAACCATTTTTATAGGCGAAGAACCTTTACAATTAACACACACCCAACGCTCTAAATTAATTAAAAAATCGTAGCAAAAAGCTGCGGTTTTTTTCTTTTTTATTTTTTTGTAAATTATAGGTGCTGATAGCGGGTCACTTTTTATAATATTTGGTACAATCATAGTGAAAAAGAAAAAGGTGACATACAGTTAATATGTCTTAACTGTGTTCATCAATAGAAAGAGTGATTATTCATGAAAAAAATTAATAAAAAAATCCTTGGTTTTTCTTTATTAGGTTTTGGAGCCGTTGCTGCCTTAGGGGGAGTGGCTGCTATTACAGCTAGTTGTGGCAATCCAGATAGTAAAGACAAAATTGAAACTAGAAGCAAAATCATTGATCAAATTCTAGCTCGTAAAGGGGAACAAAAGAAATATGGAGAATTAAACAATGTCGATGCTTTTTACTGAGCTCGTTTTTGAAATTCACCATTCGAACAAATCCGTAATCTTGCAAAGGGATTAGATGAAGCTATCGACTTAAATAAATCATCTACATTTAAACCTTTAATTGACAAGGGATTATACGAAAAAACATTCCTAGCTGAAGCTGAAAAACAAATTGCCAATT
>NZ_JAOXHL010000005.1 GCF_025780085.1 Ureaplasma miroungigenitalium
AACTAAGTAATAGTCAAAAGAAGTGTGTTGATAATTTATTAACACATTATTTAAGCATTAAACAAAAAGCTAAATCTGATCATCATAAAATTGTTGAATTTAAAGCCCCAACAGGTTCTGGTAAAACTTTTATGATTGCTAACTTAATTGATCAAATCATTAGTTATAAAAAAGTTTATCAACCACAACAAAAAATAATTTTTATGATCGGGACACTATCCAGTGCTGAATTACCATTACAATTTGCTAATAATTTAAAAGCGTATAAAAATTATTTAGAGAACAACAACTTAGAAGTGGAATATTTACAATCACCATCAGCAACTGCTAAAAATACTAAAGATGGTAGTTATGATATTAAACTCAAAGACGAAAAGGTGTTAGTTTTTGGTTCATCGACTTTTGGAAATAAAAAAATATTAACCGAACATGGAAAATTAGACGCATTTATAACAGCCATCGAATATGAAGGGTATGAACTGATTTATATTCGTGATGAAGCCCATTATGGATCAGCTAATAAACGCAACATTATATTCAATGATATTTATGATCAACAAAAAGCAAAGAAAATAAGTCAAAAACATGAGGTTCGTGCTGATGCTTTATTACAACGCGCAGCTCGTTTTATTGTGCATATGTCAGCAACACCCAACAACAACTACCCACAAGTTGTTTTAAGTGACAAAGATTTACTAAATGACAATATAGCTTTAGTTAAAAGAATGCCCTTTTTCAACCATGATGTTAAATCGATTGCAATTAATGAAATTGATGATTTTGATTTATTAGATAAAGCATGCGAAACTTACAAAAAAGTTCGCGAACAATATATTGAGGATGATGATTTAAAAGGGATTAATCCAGCGATGTTAATTCAAATTGATGATTCATCAAATATTAACGAAGCAAAAAGAGCTAATTTTGAAGAAAACCTAACTAAAATTAAAAATACGTTAGCTAAACATAATATTGAGTATGCCCAATATTTTAGTGATCAGAAAGTAGATGCTAATACTCGTGAAGTTATAACTTTAAAAGAACTTTCACGTAATAATTCAACAATTCAAGCCATCATTTTTAAAATTGGTCCAGCAACTGGTTGAAATATTCCACGTGCATGTATGCTCGTGCAATTAAGAAATGTTTCGTCTAATAATCTTAGCGTGCAAACCATCGGACGAATCAAACGTAATCCTATCCCTAACAAACAACTACCACAAGAGCACATTTCTAATCATTATTATATTTATTCGAACCACAATGAAAATGATCCTGAAAAAGGAGTGCGTACTTACCAATTAAAGAACCAATATATTAACTGAGCTTTTACATCTGGTGAAATTAATAAACAAGCACATTTAAAAGCTAAGGATGAGCAAATATTTATGAAAGATGTTGTTAATTTGCTCAACGAACAGTATGACAACATTGTTGATTATTTTGATTCTTTAATAAATAAATACCAAAAAGACCATTACTTAATTGGTCATTCCACAGATTTAAAAATGGATGATGGTATAACTAAAAAACTTTTAGAATCTAAAATTGAGAATTCCTTGCATTTAGAATTATTTAAAGATTATTTTTTACAACAAAATAAAGCCTGTTTTTCTGTTAATTTAATCGCGTGCATTGAGCAATGATTTATTGATCGGTTGCAAAAACAACAACACACCAGCAATGTGCTTTTATTTTGATATATAATTGCTAAATACTATAAAAAAGATATTCATCAGCTTTACAAAAAAGCTTTAGCAGCTATTTTAGATACCCAACAACAACCAGAATACATTTTAAAGCATCGGCAAATTCTACCAAATCTTATTTATGCATATGTGCGTGACAAACACAAAATGGTTTTTGATCTTGATAAATACGCTTATAAAAGTACAATTAAAGACCAAACAGAATATTATTTTGACTCTTATACAGAAAAGGCTTTTTGTGAAGAATTATTTAAATATTTACAAGTGCATGAGGACATACATACAAACTTGCAAATTTGAAGTAAAAACCCTGTTTTTCACGGCATTAATTTCCAATATTATGCCAAAAATACCTTATTTGAAATCAAAAATAGTTACCCGGATTTTTTAATAAAATATGATGATCACGAAATCTTTATGGAAATTAAAAGCAAAGATGATTTTGACACGCAAAAAACCGAAGGTATCATTGAAGCATTTGAAAAGTATATTAATCAAATGAATTACGATGACAACATCAAACCATCAAATATTAAATACTTAACTTTATTGGTTATTTATTTGGATAGAAAGGAAAACAATTATATGTATCTAGAAGGTGATAGTAACCATTTAGGAATACGCGAACTTTTATTAAAACAAAAAGGTTATCACACTACAATTAATGACTTATTTGCAGCGATTAAGAAAAACAATCATGCTGCTTAATTAACTTATTTTAGATATTTATAAAAAACAAAGAACAGTTAAAACTGATCTTTGTTTTTTATTACTAGTAAGGTTAAAGTTTTTGAATACGTTAACTTGAAATCCATCAAGGAGTCTAACTATGACCTTATTTTCATTTAATCTATGCAAAACCGATTTACTAGTATTTTTGTCCCTAAGTCATAAAAATCATTCATTGAGAAAATTTTACCTTCATTTTTAGACATTATGGTCTCTATTTTACTAGTAATTGAAGCCATAAATTTATTACCTCCTTGCACCCGAAATTACATATTTTTAGGTGCAAAATGTCAAACATTAATAATTTATTGAAGACTCATGTAATAAAAACAGAAAAGTTTTTAATATATAAACTCCTTCAAAACATCGACCCTTATCTTCGTGCTGAATTCGCAATGACTAAACCACTGTTGCTATTCATTTTCATTGTTTTTCTACAATTGGTTTTCATATTACTTGTAGTATATCAGCTGCAATTATTTCTTGTGTTTTTTTATATAATTAATTACATTTGTTTTTTACTCATATATGCTTATGATGTCTTTAATCTTTTATGATCAAACCTAATAAGATAAAAATATCAAGAGTTAAACTCCTACATTTTCCGATTTAATCTAATAACTTTTAACTCGTGTTTTAAAATGATTCATTAACAAGTTTTAATTGAATTAAAAAACTAACCTGATAGGCTAGTTTTTTAAATATCTGGTTAATTAAATACTAATATTTACAGTTTTGTTTTCGTTATTAAAAACAACGTCTTCACGTGCTTGTTGATCCATATCTGGTGATTGGTTTAGAACATTAATTTTATCAACGCCTAAACGACCATCTTGGTGTAATGATTTTAAAGCATCAGTTTTTTCTTTTGAAAGAACAATTAAGACTAAGTTATCAAAATCTTGTTTGATTGTTTTTTGTAAATCCATGATTTCTTGGTCTTGGTCATCATTAAAGTCGCATAACATCATTAAATTCATTTCTGTTAAGCCACCATAAACATAGTTCATAACACGCATTAAGTTATAGTTCGGTTTCATGTTGAAAACTAATCGGTGATTGTATTCTTTGATTCCTGGTGTAAATTTAACTTTACGTTTTAAAATATTTTTAAAGTAGTTAACTAAATTCATTTTAGCTACTAAATAACCTTCTACACTTAATTTATTTGTGTTTGGACGGATTTTCTTCATCATGTAAATGTAGACAAAAGAGAAGAAGAAAAAGAATAATGTCAATACTAAAGGCACAATGACTTTAGCATCTTTAAAAGTATATTCTCAGACTTGGGGGATGTATTTAAATTGGTCAGATACATCTCCGTTTAAGAGCCCGCCACTCTTATTTAATCCTTTAGCGATTTCGTGACCATTAATTACTAAGTCACCAACATACTCAGATTTTGCTAATTTAATAGAAATAAAACTAGCAGTAATAATTGGTTTAGCCACTCCGGCTAAAATACATGCGATTAAACCAATGATACACGCTCAAAAAAATAAATTTAAGAACAATCTTCCTAAAGACATTTTTTTGCGTGATAAATTGGGATCTAATTTATGATTTGTCGTAAAAAATCATCAATTCATAAACGCATGCAATAAGCGACTTTTTCTTTTAACGTGTGAATCAAAAGTTTGTGTCGCTAAACGCAAGAAACGTTCGTTATCAAAGAATGGTCCGCTGTCATGAACAACTTTGGTACTAAATTCCTTTTGGTTTTCATAATTTCGATTCATTATTATGATTGTTTTCATACATATACCTCATTTCAACCATTTTATTTTATAATAATTATATAAATAAATAAATAAGAAAATTTTGGTCCAGACAAACTTGTTTGTGTGGTCTTTTATTTTTTCAAAAACATAAGAAAGTAAAATATGTCTAAAAAAAACATTCTTGTGATCAATAAACCGCTTGATTGAACATCTTTTGATGTTGTCAATAAATTAAAATACCTTTTGAAGGTTAAAAAAATTGGGCATGCTGGAACTTTAGATCCTAACGCTACAGGTGTTTTAATTATTGGAATAAACCAAGGTACAAAATTATTGGGTCAGTTAACACTGGACGAAAAAGAGTATGTGGCTGACATCTTATTTAATGTCCACACAGATACTTATGATATCGTTGGTAAGGTGCTGTATCGTGATGAAAAAAAAGTGAACTTAGAAATGATTCAAAAAGCAATGGAAATTTTTGTTCAACAAGATTATCATCAAACGCCCCCGATGCATAGTGCAATTAAAATTAATGGTAAAAAAGCTTATGACTTTGCTCGTAAAAACATTCATTTAGAATTACCTTCACGACTTGTGCAAATAAAAGAATATGAAATTATTAGTTTTACCGATAATATTTTAAAAATTCGACTACTTGTTTCTAAAGGCTTTTACATCCGTTCATTCGCTGTTGATTTAGCTAAACAGTTAAATACATATGCCACTTTAAAAAATTTAATCCGTACACGTAGTGGCGAATTTAGTTTAGAAGATGCTATGGAGATTGAAGAAGTTTATGATTATTGAACTCAACAACAAGAACATCACTAATTTACAAATACCTGAGCAAGTCGATTTGGTTATCGGTTTTTTTGATGGTTTACATATCGGTCATAAATATTTGTTTTCCCAATCAAAAAAATTCAGCATTCTTACCTTTAAAAATATTCCGCGCAAAAAAGAAAATTTATACCCTTATTATGAGCGTTTAGCCATTTTAAGTAATTTAGAAAACCTTGTAAATATCTATGTTTATGATATAGAAGCAAATAACTTACCAGCACAAGACTTTATTGATCAATATATTAAACAATTAAACCCACACAAAATTATTGTTGGTCGAGATTTCTTATTTGGGAGCGATCAAAAAGATAGTCATTTCCTAAAAAAACACTGTCCTAACACCATTGTTTCAGAAGTATATGTCAAAGATATCTCGACATCATTAATTAAAAAAGCCATCAAAAACAATCAATGAACTTTAGCTAATAATGTCCTTTTAACACCTTATTATCGCTGTGGAACCGTTGTTCATGGCAGTCAAATAGGCAAAAGTATTGGTTTTGCTACTGCTAATATCGTATATGATGCACACCTTGTGCATTTAATTGACGGAGTGTATTTAACAAGCACGATTGTCAATAATCAAACTTATAAAAGTATTACATATATTGGGATTCCTAAAACCATTGAAAGTCGGGAAACAAAATTTATTGAAACCCACATTTTAGATTTTCATGCTGATATCTATAACCACAACATTAAGGTTATTTTTCATGATTATTTAGCTCCTAATATCAAATTTAAAAACCTTGATGCTTTAATTACAGCCATTAAAGGTTATATTAAACAACGTAAAAAGTTATCATTGAATTGCACACAGTTAGCATAAAAACTTAGAAAAGAAAAATAAGACTTAGTCTTATTTTTTAAATAACAGTTAATACTAAATACGTGAAGCTTGGCGTTTAAAGATTTTGAGTTTATTTTGTAATCGATAAACAATTAGTAAATGAATAGTACACAAGGTACTAATGCTAAAATAAACGATGGCGATCATGATTAATAAATTGTAATATCATTTTAATTTTAAATATGACGCCAGCACACCAAATTGTGCGTTATTTAAGCTTCAATCATGTACGTACCAATCACCAATTTTAAACCCACCAACATTATAGTCAATGTGTAAGCTATAAGCTAAAATATTCGCATACGCAATATAACCAATTAAAAACAAATGAGCCATAATAATGCCTATTTTGTTGATGCTTTGAATTCTTAAGTAGTTGATTAAACCAAAAATAACCATAAAGAAATGCATCATAAAATAAAGACGATCATTCCCTAAACCAATAAAGGTGTATTCTAAAGCATCACTATATAAAATCGGTTCTTGAAATGCTGAACCTATAATTGTAAATAGACCAAGACTGAAGCTGACAAAACCAAAATATTGCAATAAATGTTGCTTATAATCAAAAATCCCAAGCAAAATTAGAATCATCATTACACAGGGACATCAATCTAATAACAGCACTTTACTCATGCGAAACGAATATTCATAATAATGTTGCTGAATATAAATTGGGGAGTGTGTTTTTAAAAAAACTAGTTGCTCAGCATCATAACTATAACGAATTAAAATGAAATAAAGTAAGAAGGCACAACAAAGCACACAATTTAACAATCATTTACTTTTCATAAAATGCTGATTTGATCATCATAGATATTTTTTGTGTTGGCTTTTGATTTGTTTATTTTGGAAAACATAAGTGCAAACAACACTCGTGATAATCAATAAAAAAGTTATTAAGATTAATAAATGATTGTAATACACTAATAGCCCCTCTTTAAAAATGGTAAACCTGGATTTAAAACCTTGTTTAATATATATTATAATATATAAGTTATAGAACTTTATTATTAGGAGAAGTCATGAAAGATTATAAAAGTACATTAAATATGCCGCAAACTGCCTTTGAAATGAAGGCTAATTTAAACACCAAAGAACCAGTTATTCAACAAGAATGATTAGATAAAGCAATTTACCAACAACGTCTATTGATGAATGCACAAAACAAGAGTTATGTTCTACACGATGGCCCACCTTATGCTAATGGGAACATCCATATTGGTCACGCCCTAAATAAAATTCTAAAAGATATTATTATTGCTTCAAAAAACATGCAAGGTTTTTATGCACCATATATCCCAGGATGAGATACACATGGTCTACCGATTGAAGTTGCTTTAGCTAAAAAAGTTAAGTTAAACAACTTAAGTGTTAATGAACGCCGTGATTTATGTGCTAAATATGCTTTAGAACAAGTTGCTAACCAAACTAAACAATTTATGCGTTTAGGGTTGTTCGCTGATTTCAAAGAACATTATTTAACGTTGAATCATGATTTTCAAATTGACCAACTCCAATTATTTTTAGTGTTAATGCAAAAAGGATATGTGTACCAAGATTTCAAACCTGTTTTTTGATCATGATCATCACAATCAGCATTAGCCGAATCAGAAATTGAATATAACGATCGTCAATCACACGCTATTTATGTAGCTATGCCCTGTGTCCCAGATGCTGATTTTGATGATCAAACAGCTTATGTGATTTGAACTACAACACCATGAACATTACCAGCTAACCAAGCTATCTGTATTCACCCATATTTAACATATGCCCTTGTACAAGTTGGTGCGATGAAGTATATTATCGCTGCGAATTTAGTTGACGCATGAACAGCTTCATTAGGATATACGGATTTTCGTATTTTAAAAACATTCAAAGCGCATGAGTTAGAAAATAAACAATATTATTCAGCATATAATAAACAAATTTGCCCAATTATCATGGATGAGTATGTATCAGATACAGATGGTTCAGGACTAGTACATAATGCCCCTGGTTTTGGTTTAGAAGACTATTATGCATGTAAAAAATATGATATTAAAGCACGAGTAATGATTGATCAATTTGGGAAATACAACCAAGAAGTTGATAATCAAGATTTAGTTGGTGTCTTCTATGAAGACGCGAACGCAGTGATTTTAGAGAGTTTAAAAGCCGATGACTTACTGCTTGATCATAAAGTTATTACCCACTCTGTAGCCCATGACTGAAGAACTAAAAAACCAGTGATGTACCGAGCGACAAAACAATGATTTGTATCAGTCCAAAATGCTAAAGATGACATTATTAAAACTTTAGAAAATGATGTGGTAACAAAAAATCCTCGTGGAATTGAACGTATTAAAGAAATGATTATTAATCGTAAAGAATGATGTATTTCTCGTCAACGTGTTTGGGGTGTGCCCATTCCAATGATTTTTGATCAAGATGATAATCCAATATATGATGATGAATTAACGGCGCACATCATTCAAGTTCTAGATGAAAAAGGTCTGAATGCTTGATTTAACGAAGATGTCAGCATCTTCTTAACTCCTAAATACAAAAATACACAGAAAACATATTACAAAGAACAAGATATTATGGACGTATGATTTGACTCTGGAAGTTCATATTCGATTTTACAACGCGCTAATTTAAATTACCCTGCTGATTTATATTTAGAAGGTTATGACCAATATCGTGGTTGATTTAACTCTTCTTTAATTACTGGAACTATTTTTAAAAACAAATCACCTTATAAAACATTATTAGCCCACGGAATGGTGCTAGATGGTAATGGTTTAAAAATGTCTAAATCAAAAGGTAATGTTACCGACCCTTTAGATGTGTGTCAAAAATATGGGGCTGATGTTTTACGTTTATGAGTTAGCAATATTGACTATGAAAATGATTCACGAATTTCAGATGACATTTTAAAACAAACAGCCGAAATCTATCGAAGAATTAGAAATACATTATTTAAATATTCATTATCTGTATTAGCTGATTTTAATCCATCAACAGACTATACAACTGATTTACGACAAGAAGAATACTATGTTTTAAATGAATTCAAAAAGATGTATTTAGCATGTGTGCAAGCATATAATGACTTTAATTTCATGGAAGTTATTAAAAATGTTAATAAATTTATCTTGGAATTATCAGGCTGATATTTTGATTTAATCAAAGATAGTTTATACTGTTTAAAACCAGCTGATTCAGTTCGTAAACAAATTCAATCATGTGTTTATTTCATTTTAAAGAATGCTTTAATTTTATTAACACCAATTATTCCCCATACTTGTGAAGAAGCTTATCAACATTTAAATGCAAATGATAAAAAAGCTTCAGTGAAATTAGAAAATTTCTTAACAGCAGATGAATTTATGCTGATTGAAGAATCAATGATTAAACATGTTAACTTCTTCTTTGATATTAAAGACACTTATTTTGCTCTTTTAGAACAAGCTCGTAAAAATAAAATTATTAACAAAAACAACGAAGCAATTGTTTTTGTTAATCAAGACACAATTAAATGCGATGTATTAAAAAAACAACCAGAAACACTAGCACGTTGATTAAATGTGGCACAAGTGGTTTATACTAATCGTGACGAAGTAGCGCATTCAGGCTTTTTAAAATGCCAACGTTGCTGAAATTACTTTGAACATTTAGATGAAAAACACGACGATATTTGTGTTCGTTGTGCTGCCGTTTTATATGCCTAAAGATTTATATATTCTCAGCATTGAAACTAGTTGTGATGAAACTAGCATGGCTATTTTTCACAACCAGAAATTACTAGCACACACAATTACCTCATCCATGCAAGCGCAAGCTTTTTATGGAGGTGTTGTTCCAGAAGTAGCTTCTCGCTATCATGAAAGTAACATTGTCCCAGTCTTTTTAAAAACTATTCAAGAAGCTCAAATTGCTCCAGAACAATTAACCCACGTAGCTTATACAGCCTTTCCGGGCTTACCAGGTTGTTTACATGTGGGTAAAGTTTTTGCTGATTTAATTAGTCGTTTATATAAAACTGAACTTGTACCCATCAACCATTTACATGCCCATTTATTTTCAGCAGGAATTAATCATCCCATTAAATTCCCTTTTCTGGGTTTAGTTGTTAGTGGTGGGGAAACTAGTATTTATGAAGTTCATGATTATGATGACATCACAATTTTAAACCAAACACAAGATGATGCTGTGGGTGAGGTTTATGACAAAATTGCCCGTCTATTAGATTGATCTTATCCTGGCGGTCCGATTATTGACCAACACTATGATCCAAAGAAAACAACCTTAAAGTTAGTTGAACCACGACCAGTCGCTCATATGTTCTCGTTTTCTGGTATTAAAACAGCTTTCATTAATTATGTCCATAATCACAAACAAAAAAACCTTCCCGTGGATAAAATTACAGTTGCCTCTTCATTGCAAGCTTTCCTTATCCAAGAATTAATTCGTAAAATGACATATTATTTAGGTATCTATCAATTTGATCGGATTTATTTAGGTGGAGGTGTGTCGGCTAATAAGTTGTTACGCCAAGAGATTCAAACGTTAGCATCCGAAGTATATATTCCGGATTTATTATATACAACAGATAACGCGGCAATGATTGGTATTTATGCTTATTTTCTAATTATCAACAACAAAAAATCCGTTTTAGTTAAAAAGAACCATGATTTAAAAAATCCGAAACATTAAAAAGGAGTTAGTATGTTATATCAAAAAATTATGACCTCTGAGTCAGTGGGTGCTGGACATCCGGATAAAATTTGTGATCAAATTAGTGATCATATTTTACAAATTTGTTTAGAACAAGATAAAAAAGCGCGTGTGGCTTGTGAAGTCTTAGCTTGTAATCATTTAATTGTTATTGCCGGAGAAATCACAACAACAGCCTATGTAGATGTTGTACAAACGGCTTGAGAGGTGATTAAACCACTTGGTTATAGTGAAAATGATTTCACTATCATTTCTAATGTGAACCAACAATCAAATGATATTAACCAAGCAGTGGACCAAAATGATGTTGTTAATGCAGGAGATCAAGGGATTGTTTTTGGTTATGCTTGTAACGAAACACCAACCTATATGCCACTAGCAATTTCTATGGCGCATGATTTAGTACGGATTTTAGAACAAAAACGTCTTGATCAATCAATCCCTTATATCAAGAGTGATATGAAATCACAAGTAAGTATTAATTATTCACAAAATCCAATTAGTATTGATACGATGCTTGTTAGTGTACAACATGCTGAAGACTATGATAAAGAACAATTAGAAAAAGATGTTTCGCAAATTATGGTGCAGGTTGCACAAAAATACCATTTAAATACTGATTTTAAACGTTTTATTAATCCATCTGGTAAATTTGTGATTGGTGGACCGATTGGGGATACTGGTTTAACCGGCCGGAAAATAATTGTTGATACTTATGGTGGGTATGCCAAACATGGCGGGGGTGCTTTCTCAGGAAAAGATCCTTCAAAAACTGATCGTTCAGGAGCATATTTTGCACGTTGGATTGCTAAGAACGTTGTCGCAGCTGGTTTTTGCGATACTCTAGAAATTCAATTAGCTTTTGCGATTGGTAAACCTAAACCAATTGCTATGTACATTGATTGTTTTAACACTAATAAAATTGATGAGAATTTGTTATTCAATGTGATTCAAAACAGCTTTAATTTCAGTGTTGACCACTTTATTAAAGAATTAGATCTAATCAACGCTCCATACAAGGATGTTGCTGTTTATGGACATTTTGGTCGTGATGACATTGATTTACCTTGAGAACGTTTAAATAAGGTCGAAACACTAAAAGAACAATACACATTATTAACTAAAAAGAATTATTTATAGACTGAATTGGACTAAACAAAATGCGTTATCAAACATTTGAGTTTAATTATCCTCATTCAGCTAATAAACCACAGACAAAATTGTTATGAAAACAAATTGTTCGCGATTATTTTAATATTAAAAAAACCAGTTCATCCCAATTAACATACAACATTGCTATGGGTGGATTAATACTAGCTTTCTTTTTGATTGCCCGTTTTATTACTAAAAACCTAGATTTTTTAAACGGTTCAAGCTGACAGTTACAAATGGCTGTGTTAGTAATTGGGTTAATGGTCATTCCTAATTTTTATTACAAACTCTTCTTTCTCATATTAGCACCTATTTGTATGTTAATTATTGGTTTTGGTGCTGAACCATTTCTGGGTTATTTATTCCCCCACTATTGCTTTGCTGGCTTTTTGTTTTTTGATTTAATCATCTTACGAATAAACTTTAAACGCCAAACAAAACACCAAACAGCTTGAGCTTTTAGTTGATTAATAATTTTTAGTATTATTGCTTACTTTGGTGTTTGAATTTTTTATAGTACCCAAGGTTATTTATTTTATGGAGTCGATTGAATAGGTTCAATGATCTATAATGCGACGGTTGTTTTTGGTTCATTAGCAATCAACATTTGAATCACTTTATTGTTTATTCGACCTATGAATGAAATCAAAAAATTTATGGTTGCTCAACATTTAAAATACTAAAAAGTAAAATAAAAAAGAAGTCGGTGGTGACTTCTTTTTTTATACTAAAGAATTACTTTTATAAAGTTCTAAGACTTCAATGATCATTATGCACATCTTCATATATATAAGCTGAAGAAAATTGTACAATCAAAAAACCATTTTCCTGGTATTTATTAGTTATTTCAATTGAAGAATCCTGACTCATGAAACGATCGAATTGAATCATATTTGTTAAATGGACGCGAATTTCATATGGATATTTAATGACAAAGTCAGTAATTAAACTATCTAATATAATTTGTTCACTAACATTTTTATAAACATTTTTTAGTTTACTTAAGCCTAATTTAACTTTTCCAAAATATCGGACAATGCAGATCATATTGTTGACCAAATCATATTTTAATAAGTTGTTTAGAATCATCATTCCAGCCGAATTTTTTGGTTCATTATCATCATCGGCTTTGATCAACACCTCATCTCCTGACCAATAACGATAAGCATAAACAATATGTGTGGCATCGTAGTAAGTACGGCGTAATTCGTTGAGCAAAGTTTCTACTTCGTGCTCGTTATTGACAGGATATAAAAACCCATAAAAGTTCGACTTATTAATATTATATTTGTTCTGTTTGCTCTGTTTGATCGTCTTGAATGTTTGCATAGTGTTCTTTTAACTCGTCGCCTAAATATTCATAATCCTTATATTTATGATCAAACATAAAAAAAATCAAACTATTTAGGAAAAAAGCCACGCGTTTATCAGGAATTAGATGCTTTTGATGAAAGTGGTGATGCAAGATTTTTAAATAACGTTTATGGACTAAAAAGATAATAGTAAAAATGATTAAAAAAAGCACGATTCCCATGGTTGGGACCAAGATATATAATTTATCTATGCCTTTATTTAGAATGGAAATCAGAAAACAAAAAACAAGTGCAATTAAAAATAATAAGGCCATAGCATAATATTTTAATGTGGGGTATTTTCTGGTTTGTTGATAATGATCAATACAGTCAATGATTCGGTTTGTCATATTCGGCTTTCTCTGTGGATTATTGTTTATTTTATATTACAATTTAATTATATTATATATATAATAGGAAAGTGTCGGTGGAAAAATGGCAGATTGTTTATTTTGTCAAATTGTAGATAAGAAAATTAGTGCGCAAATTGTGGATGAGAATGACGATGTCATGGGTTTTTTAGACATCTCACCTGCAGCGCCTGGACATTTATTGATTATCCCTAAAAAGCATTACGCAAATTTTGGCTTAACAGAAGTATCTTATTTAGAAAAAATGATGCATATGGCAAAGAATTTAACCTTTGCACTAGAGGATGCATTAGAAAACGTTGCCGGCTTTAATTATTTAATTAATTCTTACCCAGCAGCTGGTCAAGTTATTATGCATACACATCTACATATCATTCCTAAATATGCCAAAGACGAAGGTTTTTATTTTGGAGCAAACAAAAAAACATTATCAGATGAAGAGCAAACAGCAGCTAACCAACAAATTTTTAAAAAGGTATCTCGTGTTGTTCAAAAACAAAAGAAATCGCGTTTGGGCAAACACTTTTTAGTATAAATATGAATAATTTTAGAACTCCAATATCAATCATTGCTAATGCAACACTAAGCACTTTAAAAAGAGTGTACGATTTCTTACGTGCTAGTTTTTCAAACAATATTAATATGGACTTTCGTTTATTGCACGAAGAAATCAATAAAATTTATAAAAAATGACTAGGGTATTTACGCAAACACCCGCTGAACCGTGAAAAAATCCGAAACCCTGTAATTAATAATTTTATTGATTCATGAAATGCGTCAATAGAAAATGATTATCATAAATCATTTCTTTTTATTAATCAATTTTTTGTTGCATTACCCTATATTATGCTTTCTTACACTGATAGTCCAACAACAACCAAATCTATCAAATGATTTATTGGACGTAAAACTTTTGGTGTGTTCAAACAATGAGATCAATTAGAAGGATTTTGTAAGCAAAACCTGCAACATAAAATGCTATCATCAGAACAATCTTTTATCAAAGACGATAATAAGGCGTCAATTTTGGATGAATTGCAAAAAGTGTACAACCAATACTGATTAGTTCATTTAAAACATAATGAACGAAAAATTGAGTTACGGGGATATTTTTTTACTCACCATTGATGAGTTTTTATTGTTGGTTTAATCATTTTAGGTTTAATTGTTTTCATTATTGTCATCGCAGCAACCCATAAAAGCTAATAAATGTCAATTTATTTTCTTGATAATTAAAAAAAGAGGCAAAAAAGGCCTCTTTTTTTCATTGTGTGATAAACTATACTTGAAAAAAATGGAACAAAATTATTAAGTAATTAAGTTCTGATAATATTAATAGTTAAAAAATACATAAATGTAAAACTAGGAATTTTAAACAATGAAACAAAAACAAAAACGTATTTGAGGGTTAGTACTAGCTCCTATTAGTCTGACAGCCCTAATCACTCCCATCATATCGAGTTGTGCGGACAAAAATAACAAAACAACCAAACAAGATATAACTCCCCAAGACTTTGAAAAAGTTAAAGCTGATTATAAAGCTCATTTGATAAAACTGGGATTAGATAAAGAAACGGCCGAAGTACTTGGTGCGCCATGACTGAAATTAGTAGATGAAATGTATAACAATGCCAAAAATGATATTGAAAAACAAGCAGCCATACAACTTTTAAAAAAACTAATTGAAGAGGAAAATGTTAAACAGTTGGTTGACATACCAATATATAACGAACCAGGTAAAATAGATAATGAACACAACGAAACACCAGATGCTCCAAATGTTCCATCTACAACTCTGACTAGAAATGAAATTATTGATCAAATTCTAGCTCGTAAAGGGGAACAAAAGAAATATGGAGAATTAAACAATGTCGATGCTTTTTACTGAGCTCGTTTTTGAAATTCACCATTCGAACAAATACGTAATCTTGCAAAGGGATTAGATGAAGCTATCGACTTAAATAAATCATCTACATTTAAACCTTTAATTGACAAGGGATTATACGAAAAAACATTCCTAGCTGAAGCTGAAAAACAAATTGCCAATT
>NZ_JAOXHL010000006.1 GCF_025780085.1 Ureaplasma miroungigenitalium
AATGATCTTTGAAAACTAAATAGAATCCGTCAATTTTTAAGAGTTTGATCCTGGCTCAGGATTAACGCTGGCGGCATGCCTAATACATGCAAATCGAACGAGGTTAGTTTACTAACCTAGTGGTGAACGGGTGAGTAACAAGTATCCAATCTGCCCTTAAGATGGGAATAACTGACCGAAAGGTTAGCTAATGCCCAATAATAACATTCTTATCGCATGAGAAAATGTAGAAAGACGCCTTTAAAGCGTCGCTTTTGGATGAGGGTGCTCCGTATCAGATAGTTGGTAGGGTAAAAGCCTACCAAGTCTATGACGCGTAGCTGTACTGAGAGGTAGAACAGCCACAATGGGACTGAGACACGGCCCATACTCCTACGGGAGGCAGCAGTAGGGAATTTTTCACAATGGGCGCAAGCCTTATGAAGCAATGCCGCGTGAACGACGAAGGTCTTATAGATTGTAAAGTTCTTTTATTTGGGAAGAAACGTTATGATAGGAAATGATTATAACTTGACTGTACCTTTTGAATAAGTATCGGCTAACTATGTGCCAGCAGCCGCGGTAATACATAGGATGCAAGCGTTATCCGGATTTACTGGGCGTAAAACGAGCGCAGGCGGATCTGCAAGTTTGGTATTAAATCTATGTGCTCAACGCATAGCTGTATCAAAAACTGCAAATCTAGAGTGTAGTAGAGAGTTGGGGAACTCCATGTGGAGCGGTAAAATGCGTAGATATATGGAAGAACACCGGCGGCGAAGGCGCCAACTTAGACTAACACTGACGCTTAGGCTCGAAAGTGTGGGGATCAAATAGGATTAGATACCCTAGTAGTCCACACTGTAAACGATCATCATTAAATGTCGGCACGAACGTGTCGGTGTTGAAGCTAACGCATTAAATGATGTGCCTGGGTAGTACATTCGCAAGAATGAAACTCAAACGGAATTGACGGGGACCCGCACAAGTGGTGGAGCATGTTGCTTAATTTGACAATACACGTAAAACCTTACCTAGGTTTGACATCGATTGCAAAGCTATAGAAATATAGTAGAGGTTAACAATCTGACAGGTGGTGCATGGTTGTCGTCAGCTCGTGTCGTGAGATGTTGGGTTAAGTCCCGCAACGAGCGCAACCCCTTTCGTTAGTTATTTTTTAACGATACTGCTACTGCAAAGTAGAGGAAGGTGGGGATGACGTCAAATCATCATGCCCCTTATATCTAGGGCTGCAAACGTGCTACAATGGTTGAGACAAACTGCTGCAAAACTGTAAAGTCAAGCAAATCAGACAAAATCAATCTCAGTTCGGATAGAGGGCTGCAATTCGCCCTCTTGAAGTTGGAATCACTAGTAATCGCGAATCAGACATGTCGCGGTGAATACGTTCTCGGGTCTTGTACACACCGCCCGTCAAACTATGGGAGCTGATAATATCTGAAACCGTACTGTTAACCGCAAGGAGGCATACGTCTAGGGTAGGATTGGTGACTGGAGTTAAGTCGTAACAAGGTATCCCTACGAGAACGTGGGGATGGATCACCTCCTTTCTTCGGAGTAATTTATTAAATTACACAATCAAGTGTACGAAATCACAAAACAAATCCATAATGATTTGCCGCAATTTATTTTTTATAAATCGTTATGGTCGGATTCTATTTAGTTTTGAGAGATTATTCTCTCCATATATCGACTGATATATGTGGTCGATCTTTGAAAACTGAATTATTATCAACAATCTTTCTAATGATTAGATACGCAAGTATTTAATCAACAGAATTATATTAATTTAATTAATATAGTTAACAATCATATTAAAGATACAACTTTAAGGATTTATTATAAGTTATTAAGGGCTTATGGTGAATGCCTTGGGACAAACAGGCGATGAAGGACGTGCAAATCTGCGATAAGCAACGGGTAGCTGATAAGAAGCTGTGATCCGTTGATTTCCGAATGAGTAAACTCAATATAAGTAATTTTATATTATTACATTATGAATTCATAGTAATGTAAGGCAATACCTCGTGAAGTGAAACATCTCAGTAACGAGAGGAAAAGAGAACGAATGTTATTCCGGTAGTAGCGGCGAGCGAATCCGGATCAGGCCAAACCGAATCTTGATTCGGGGTTGAAGGACTGCAATGTGGACTAATTATTGATAGTGGAATGAGTTGGGAAGCTCAATCACAGAGGGTGATAATCCCGTACACGAAATCAATAATTTACCTAGCAGTATCCTGAGTAGGGCGGGACACGTGAAATCCTGTCTGAATCCACCCAGACCATTGGGTAAGCCTAAATACTAGTTTGTCACCGATAGCGCATAGTACCGTGAGGGAACGGTGAAAAGAACCCAGAGATGGGAGTGAAATAGAACCTGAAACCATAAGCCTACAAGGTGTTAGAGCACATTTATGTGTGATAGCGTGCCTTTTGAAGTATGAGCCAGCGAGTTATTGTTGCATGCAAGGTTAAATTGTAGAAATGGAGCCGTAGGGAAACCGAGTCTTAATAGGGCGTTTAGTATGTGGCAATAGACGCGAAACGGGGTGATCTATCCATGGGCAGGTTGAAGGTGAAGTAACATTCACTGGAGGACCGAACCCACTTTCGTTGAAACGACAGGGGATGACCTGTGGATAGCAGTGAAATTCCAATCGAACTCCGTGATAGCTCGTTCTCGTCGAAATATTTTTAGGAATAGCGTTGGATAATGCAATTATGGGGGTAAAGCACTGAATCTATGATGGCGCCACCTCGGTGTACTGAATAGAATCAAACTCTGAATACCGTAATTGCTATTCCAGCAGTCAGACAGTGGGGGATAAGCTTCATTGTCGCGAGGGAAACAGCCCAGACCAATATCTAAGGTCCCTAATATATGCTAAGTGGAAAACGATGTTGAATTTCTTAAACAGCAAGGATGTTGGCTTAGAAGCAGCCACCGTTTAAAGAGTGCGTAACAGCTCACTTGTTTAGAGATTCTGCGCGGAAGATGTAACGGGGCTAAGCATATAACCGAAGATTTGGGTTATCAATTTATTGATAGCGGTAGACGAGTGTTGTATAAAGGACGAAGCCAGAGCGTGAGCACTGGTGGACATTATACAAGTAAGAATGCTGGCGTGAGTAACGAATGAGAGTGAGAATCTCTCAAACCGATTGACTAAGGTTTCCTGGGCAAGGGTCGTCCTCCCAGGGTAAGTCGGATCCTAAGGCGAGGCCAAATGGCGTAGTCGATGGAAAGCAGGTTAATATTCCTGCACCTACGTATTGAGTGATGGAGTGACGGAGAAGGTTAATATGTGCCGGTTATCGGATTCCGGTTTAAATAACAAGACTGGTGAGTAGGCAAATCCGCTCATCTTAAGGTCAAGTTATGAGTACGATCGAACCCTTCGGGCAGTAGAGAAGACATATACATCATGCTTCCAAGAAAAGCTTCTAGCGTTAATCAATAAGTAGTCCGTACCGAGAACGAACACACGTGGTCAAGGAGAATATCCTAAGGTTAGCGAGTTAACTACAGTTAAGGAACTCTGCAAATTAGCCCCGTAAGTTAGCGAAAAGGGGTGCTGGAGAAAAACCAGCCGCAGTGAATAGCGAGGGGGGACTGTTTAACAAAAACACAGCTCTATGCTAAGTCGTAAGACGATGTATATGGGGTGACACCTGCCCAATGCTGTAAGGTTAAAGAAGAATGTTAGCGCAAGCGAAGCTTTTGACTGAAGCCCCAGTGAATGGCGGCCGTAACTATAACGGTCCTAAGGTAGCGAAATTCCTTGTCGGGTAAATTCCGTCCCGCTTGAATGGTGTAACCATCTCTTGACTGTCTCAACTGTAGACTCGGTGAAATCCTGGTGAGGGTGAAGACGCCCTCTTGGCGTGATTGGACGGAAAGACCCCATGAAGCTTTACTGTAGCTTAATATTGGGATATTTTATTGCTTGTAGAGCATAGGTAGGAGACTTTGAAGTATACTCGCTAGGGTATATGGAGTCATCGTTGGAATACTACCCTTGTAATAAGATCTCCCTAACTTGCGGCCATTATCTGGTCGGAGGACATTGTTAGGTGGGCAGTTTGACTGGGGCGGTCGCCTCCCAAAAGGTAACGGAGGCGCGCAACGGTACCCTCAGCACGGTTGGAAATCGTGTTTAGAGTGTAATGGTATAAGGGTGCTTGACTGCGAGACATACATGTCGAGCAGGTAGGAAACTAGGTCATAGTGATCCGGTGGCTGTGTATGGAAACGCCATCGCTCAACGGATAAAAGCTACTCTGGGGATAACAGGCTGATAGTGCCCAAGAGTTCATATCGACGGCACTGTTTGGCACCTCGATGTCGACTCATCTCATCCTGGAGCTGGAGCAGGTTCCAAGGGTTCGGCTGTTCGCCGATTAAAGAGATACGTGAGTTGGGTTCAAACCGTCGTGAGACAGGTTGGTCCCTATCTGTCATGCCCGTTAGAAGATTGAGGAGAGCTGTTCCTAGTACGAGAGGACCGGAATGGACACACCACTTGTGATCCTGTTGTCGCGCCAGCGGCACTGCAGGGTAGCAACGTGTGGAATAGAGAAACGCTGAAAGCATCTAAGTGTGAAACTAACTTCAAGATTAATCTTCTCTTCCTTAAATGGAATAAGAATCGTTAAAGACTATAACGTTGATAGGTCAGATGTGTACGCGCGGTGACGCGTTTAGCTAACTGATACTAATTATTCGAAGACTTATATAAATTCTCGATTAATAACATTGTTGATAAAATTTAGTTTTCAAGCATCGATCAAGGTGTGGTGAAGATATCAAAGTGGAAATACCCGTTCCCATCTCGAACACGGAAGTCAAGCACTTTAGAGCCGACGATAGTTAAAACAAAATAGGTCATCGCCACGCAAAACAAAAAAGGAACTC
>NZ_JAOXHL010000007.1 GCF_025780085.1 Ureaplasma miroungigenitalium
AACTAAGTAATAGTCAAAAGAAGTGTGTTGATAATTTATTAACACATTATTTAAGCATTAAACAAAAAGCTAAATCTGATCATCATAAAATTGTTGAATTTAAAGCCCCAACAGGTTCTGGTAAAACCTTTATGATTGCTAATTTAATTGATCAAATCATTAATTATAAAAAAGTTTATCAACCCCAACAAAAAATCATTTTTATGATCGGGACACTATCCAGTGCTGAATTACCATTGCAATTTGCTAATAATTTAAAAGAGTATAAAAATTATTTAGAGAACAATAACTTAGAAGTAGAATATTTACAATCACCGTCGGCAACTAATAAAAATACCAAGGATGGCAGTTATGATATTAAACTCAAGGACGAAAAGGTGTTAGTTTTTGGTTCATCGACTTTTGGAAATAAAAAAATCTTAACCGAATATGGAAAATTAGATGCATTTATAACAGCCATCGAATATGAAGGGTATGAATTAATTTATATTCGTGATGAAGCTCATTATGGATCAGCTAATAAACGCAACATTATATTTAATGATATTTATGATCAACAAAAAGCAAAGAAAATTAGTCAAAAACATGAGGTTCGTGCTGATGCTTTATTACAACGCGCAGCCCGTTTTATTGTACACATGTCAGCAACGCCCAATAATAACTATCCGCAAGTTGTTTTGAGTGATAAAGATTTACTCAATGACAATATCGCTTTAGTTAAAAGAATGCCCTTTTTTAATCATGATGTTAAATCGATTGCAACTAATGAAATTGACGATTTTGATTTATTAGATAAAGCCTGTGAAACTTATAAAAAAGTTCACAAACAATATATTGAGGATGATGATTTAAAAGGTATTAATCCTGCAATGTTAATTCAAATTGATGATTCATCAAATATTAATGAAGCAAAAAGAACTCATTTTCAAGAAAACCTAACTAAAATTAAAAATACGTTAGCTAAACATAATATTGAGTATGCCCAATATTTTAGCGACCAGAAAGTAGATGCTAATACTCGTGAAGTTATAACTTTAAAAGAACTTTCACGTAATAATTCAACAATTCAAGCCATCATTTTTAAAATTGGTCCAGCAACTGGTTGAAATATTCCACGAGCATGTATGCTCGTCCAATTAAGAAATGTTTCGTCTAATAATCTTAGTGTGCAAACGATTGGGCGAATTAAACGTAATCCTATCCCCAACAAACAACTACCACAAGAACACATTTCTAATCATTATTATATTTATTCAAACCACAATGAAAATGATCCTGAAAAAGGCGTGCGTACTTACCAATTAAAAAACCAATATATTAACTGAGCTTTTACATCTGGTGAAATTAATAAACAAGCCCATTTAAAAGCTAAGGATGAGCAAATGTTGATGAAAGATGTTGTTAATTTACTCAATGAACAATATGACAACATTGTTAATTACTTTGATATATTAATTAATAAATACCAAACAGATAATTACCTAATCGGTCATTCCACAGATTTAAAAACGGATGATGGTATAACTAAAAAATTGCTCGAATCTAAAATCGAAAACTCTTTACATTTAGAATTATTTAAAGATTATTTTCTACAACAAAATAAAGGCTGATTTTCAATTAATCTAATCGCGTGCGTTGAGCAATGATTTATTGATCGGTTGCAAAAACAACAACACACGAGCAATGTTCTTTTATTTTGATACATAATTGCTAAATACTATAAAAAAGATATTCACCAGCTTTATAAAAAAGCTTTAGCAGCTATTTTAGATACCCAACAACAACCAGAATACATTTTAAAGCATCGGCAAATTCTACCCAATCTTATTTATGCATATGTGCGTGACAAACATAAAATTGTTTTTGATCTTGATAAATATGCTTATAAAAGTACAATTAAAGATGAAATGGAATATTATTTTGACTCTTATACAGAAAAGGCATTTTGTGAAGAATTATTTAAATATTTACAAGTACATGAGGACGTACACACAGACGTGCAAATATGAAGTAAAAACCCTGTTTTTCACGGCATTAATTTCCAATATTATGCTAAAAATACCTTATTTGAAATCCAAAATAGTTATCCTGATTTTTTAATCAAATATGATGATCACGAAATCTTTATGGAAATCAAAAGCAAAGATGATTTTGATAGTCAAAAAACTGAAGGTATCATTGAAGCCTTTGAAAAGTATATTGATGAAATGAATTACGATGATAACATCAAACCATTAAACATTAAATACTTAACTTTATTGGTTATTTATTTGGAAAGAAACGACAACAATCATATGTATCTACAAGGTGCTAGTAACCATTTAGGAATGTCAGAACTTTTATTTAAACAAAAAGGCTATCACACTACAATTAATGACTTATTTGCAGCAATTAAGAAAAACAATCAGACTGCTTAACTAACTTATTTTAGACATTTATAAAAAAACAAAGAACAGTTAAAACTGATCTTTGTTTTTTTATTACTAGTTAGGTTAAAGTTTTTGGATACGTAGGAAACTTAGGGATATATTAACATACGCTTGCTTTGCGAACAAATTAACTTCTACTTCGCCAGGTCAATTTTGGCCATTTTCTTTTTTACTGCGTGCATTCAAATAATATACATAGTTTTCTTTTATAAGAATAACAATTGGGTGGAAAGAAACGCACTGGTTCTCACTTTGCCCATCTATTTGCTCTGATTGGCTTAATTTTGACCCTATGACTTTCCCATTATACGCAAAATATGGAATCCGCCTTTTACTAAAAAAATCCTTATTCGTCCTAATTTTTAGTGAAAACACTCCTGTATTATTTTCCATAATTACCTCATCTTATTTTTATATTGTAATTATAACGCTATGTTGAAAACAAACAGATAAATAGATATTCACCAAAACTTTTCAATAAAAAAACACCACTATGAAAGTGGTGTTTTTCATTACTCTTTACAATATTGCCATCCGCTGTGATTCTCGTCTGACATTTTTACCCAACCCTGTATGTACAAAGACCCAGTCCAGAATTGAGTGCTGTTCCGATGTGTAAACATCCGACTAGT
This sequence comes from Ureaplasma miroungigenitalium, assembly GCF_025780085.1. Lineage (GTDB taxonomy): Bacteria > Bacillota_I > Bacilli_A > Mycoplasmatales > Mycoplasmoidaceae > Ureaplasma > Ureaplasma miroungigenitalium. The sequence goes on from NZ_JAOXHL010000007.1 coordinate 3,062, forward strand.
GTGGGTTCACCGCGCAGCGTATCGACACACAGCTTCAATTGCTACCTCGCTGTGCCGGAAGGGTAAAGAGGTTTCCGAAGAGGAAACATATTAATGATAACATATTTTTTAAAAAAGTCAAATATTAAATTTTTATTTTTTTAAGAACGCTGCTTTGACGAATTTCGATCTCGTTCCCTAAGATTAACGACATATGTGTATCACATCAATTTTGAATTTCATCATATGTTTTTGCTGCAAACAAAATCGCTGGCAATCCGTGTGCTCTAATTTTTACTACTTCATATTTAAATTTCATTCAGTTTCACTTCACTTTCTAAGTATATTGTTTCGATTGATACATACATATTTTCAATATGCATGTATGCGTGTGTGCATGTATGTATGCATTTTGCCTTATTATAATTAATTAAAAAGAGTTAATAACATCTGTACTATTTTATTGACGAATCAATTCACCCGCTTAAAATATTATTTTTTAAGAAAAAAACGACTTTTTTTAATTGTTTTAGAAGGTTTAGGTTCTATAAGTTTTAACAATTCATCATTTCCTTGGTATTTATACATCGTTTTTAATATGAATTCACGCTCGTCCATAATTTTGAATTTATTGTTAATGTGTTTGTTTTTGAAATCCGAATACCTTTTAACCAATGACTTCATACTTTCGTTTTTAACCTTATACTTAGGTCTTTTTTTAAATACAACATTATTGCCAATTATTTTTCTTTTTTTCTTTTTTAACACTTTTAACTGATTTATTCGTTTAGTTTTTGTACTTCCAAATTTTCAACCATACTTGCGAATGAAGAATTTAATTAGATAATACAACGCAATAGAAAATATAATTGCACCTATAACGCTAAATACGGCTATTAAAACATTTCTTTGGACAACTGTTAAACTTGGTTTTTCTTCACTTGGGAATTCATCAATAGGGTAATGTTTTTTAATTTTCTCAATTATGATATCATCAACAATTCTTTCAGGACTGCCTTCTTGATTATTACCCGGTAAAGTAGGATTAACCTTCTTATTACCAGTGATATTTGGGTTATTATTAATATTCGTATTACCAGGACTGTTTGGTTCATTATTCCTGCGCATGTTATCGATAATCTTTGGACTATCTTTAATTATCTTTTTGTTATCAATATCTATTGCACTTTCTCATTGTTTATCCTTAGTACCATCATAGTTTTTATCGATAACATTAAATATGCTTGAATGCGCAAAATTAATAGAATGATTCGTTTTTGGGGTAATAATGATTGTTTTCCAAAATCATTTTTCAGCATCACCTTTTGCTTCGATGTCACTAATAACTTTTAAAGTGATGAAAAAAGGGTAAGCCATTTGGTTTACCCCCATTTTTCCTAGACTTCCTAAAAAAATAAAAATTTGCAAATATAACAACACATAACAGGATTTTGTCGATTCCTCATAAGCATGATTTGGTTTATAAATAACACTCTAGGTGATTGAATATATATTAAAATATTATTTAGAGTATAAATATAGGGAGTAGATATGTTAAAAGAGTTAAAACAACAATATATTGAAAAAATCAATAGTATTTTAGATACAGTTTTTAATCGTGAACAGAAAAAATTAGCGATTAAGATTATTAATCAAGTAGAGAATGAAAGTGAACTATTAGACGTTTTTAAATTTGTAACCCAACGTGTTAATGTCGGTTTTGTTTTTGATGTAGCACCAAGTATTGATTCGCAAGCTGTGAGTGTTCTAGAATATGATGCTAAAAGATCATTTACTAACACAATAGACAATGAGAATACCTTAATCATTGGTGAGAACTATGATGCTTTAAAGAACTTAGTTCTCATAG
>NZ_JAOXHL010000008.1 GCF_025780085.1 Ureaplasma miroungigenitalium
TATCGTTTTCATTATTGGTTATCAAGGTAAAAGTTCTATTTCCACCATCTTCTCTATTTAATTCCAAAACAGCGTGAGCAGTTGTTCCTGAACCTGCAAAGAAATCCAGAATACGGGCATTTTTGTTTTCTGTCGCCATTTCTAATAAATATTTAATTAATTTCATAGGCTTGGGGAAACTAAAGATATTTTTGTTTGAAAAAATACTTTTAATATCTTCACCACCATTCGAAGAATAAAAATCATCGATAAAATTCTGATATTGTTGACCTGCTTCTATTTTGACAATTTTGTGTGTTTTTGGATCAAATTTAACTTTTTCATATTGTTTTCTATAAGCAACTCATTCACCATCATCATTCTTCTTACATTCAATAAAACCTAGTTTTTCACCTTCTAAATATGTTTTATAGCCTCAAGTATAACACCCAGACTCTTTTTTGTGTTTATTTACATGTAACTCAAAATAAGTTCCATCAGGCGCTTTAATCAGATAGTCTAACGACTTTGTATATTGAAAGCTTCCTGTTGAACTAGGATGATATAACATAGTCAATTTGTAATAGCCGCGATCTTCGAAGTATTCATCTTTATTAACATATCCCAATTTTTGCAATTGAACTTGATTATGTTTAATGTAATTAAAGTTTTTAATATCATTATTTTTTGAATAAACCAAAATATATTCTGTGTTTTTAACTATTGAATAATTAAAGGAAGTATTGCCTCCAGGTCCTCTTTTCTTAATTCATGTAATCGTAGTAACAAAATTCTCTTCACCAAAAATATCGTCCATTAACACTTTTAGATAAGCCTGTTCACTATCATCGATAGACACAAAAATAACTCCATCATCTTTGAGCAGTTCTTTAGCTAAAATTAATCTTT